>CALNYB010000011.1:0-65962 GCA_942490675.1 Cyanobacteriota bacterium
TATGAGTTAACTGAAAAAGGCTGGTGGGGTATCAATGCTCTGCTAGTTCATATGCTGACAGTTGCTGCTATCAATATAGCCTTTACTGCCATCACTTCTTTAACTGGTGAAGGTGATGATGATGACGATGAAGCAGATAAAGATATTCCTTTGCTGACTCGTATGCTGTTCCCAAGAATGGATGCTCTTGATCCTTCTGGTAGATATACTGTCCCTTCATATATTACTGAGCTTTATAAGATCATGCAGCACACTGGAGCCATTGGTGTACATGCAGAACCTTGGAAGCTTGTGTCTGGCAGAACAAATAGCCTGCTATCTAATACTATAGAGGCAATCTCTGGTCAGGACTGGAGAGGCGTTAATGTAAGGAATGAAGATGATGGGTTGATCATGGATTCGATCAACACATTGGCGCACATATTCAGCATTATGCCAATATCTATATCAACCATTATGGCTGATACTCAAACACATGGATTCAGACCTCAGTTTGCAGCATATGGTTTGTTAGGGATGACCTCTGCTCCTGCTGCTGCTAAAAGATCTAATGCTGTAACTCTTGCTTACGTTCTAAGACGAAATGAGCATAGAGGAGCTAGTATAGACGCAGACAAGATGGAACTGAGAGATGATGTTAAGAAAGCTGCATACAAGTTTGCTAATGGCGATAGAAAGCCTTTAATCCAGATGAGGATGAAGCAAGACATTACAAAGAAGCAGTTTGAGAATGCAATAGCAAGACTACCAAAGATAGACGGAAAGAAGAATCCAAAGTATGTTGACCCACTATCGGCTGCTTTAAAGAATCTTTCTATAGAAGGATCTATAAAGGTTTGGAATGAAATGACAGAACGAGAAAAGAAGGCACAAAGATATACCTTGGTAAAGAAATTCCATAATATCAGGAAGTTAAATACACGGTCTACAAAGGATCAAAAGAAGATATATGAATCAATGAAAGAAGCAGGTATTCTAGGGACTATGTAAAAAGAAGCTTTGCTGATATATTTTATACAGGAGTATTTATGGGTTGGTTAACAGGAGTAGGTAAATTCTTTGGGTTGATTAGTACAAACCCAACTGCATCAGAATTGGCTAAAGATATTAGCTCTGGTGTTGACATGATGATCTACACAAAAGAAGAACAAGCGATAGACGCTGCGGTTGCTACTACCAAAGCACTAGACTCTTGGCTTAAACAAGTAGAAGCTATGCGAGACTCTGAAGCATACCGTAGTATCACTCGTAGAATGCTTGCTGTTGGTATTGTCTTCAATCTTCTTTGTATGATTTGGTTATGTATCTGGTCTGAGGTTGCTGCTACTTTTGGTTGGTTTGAAAGCCTCAAAGTAGTCACAGTTGATGAATACACCTTTACATCTCTCACTTGGTCTTTGCTCAAGATAGCTGCTGTATTTCAGCTTGGTTGGGTATTCTGCACAATCATTGTATTTTACTTTGGACCACATCTAGTCCAGTTTATGAAGGGCAAAAAAGTATGAGCCAGTACAGCGCATGGGAAACATGGATTTTTGGTAATATCCCTATTGTTATTCTTACTATTGTTCTCATGTTCGGAGCATTGGGGTGGCTGTTTAATCGACTTCTAAAGCAACATAAAGAATTCTCAGAAATGAGGGATAAGTTTAACAAAGAGCTTAAAGATACGGAAACCTCGCAAATAGTGAAAGAAATTAAGAGGTTAGTTGACGAAATAAAGGAGCTTTTTAGGAACCAGAAAGATCATGAAACAAGAATCAGCAACCTTGAAACAAGGTGTGAAGGTCAGACAACCAAATGTGACGAAAGAGAAAAGCTTGTGACAGACAAGTTTAAGGTTTTACACAATAGAGTTAATGATATCCGCATTGATGGACAGCTTGGTGGGAAGCGTAGTTATGACCCCCCAACTGATAGATGTGAAAGGACAGACTGATGAAAGGTTTTTCAGTAAGCATTGCAACAGCAGACAACATAGATGGAATCAGGTTTAGACTTTATGACAATGATCAATTGGTTGTTGATAATATTGGTACTCTTGATTTTGACTATCTTGTTGCTGATGATTACAGTGGTGAACATGCTCTGGCACTTACGTACTATAAAGAGGTTATCCCAAGCGTTGAATCTGTCAAGCAAGAGTTCTTCAGAGAAAATTTTACGTTACCGACTCTGAGCCTGCTGATAACAGTGGAAACTTTCTGAGTCGGTTATGGGCATGGATAAGATCCATATTAGGGGTTGCGAGCCTCGTTGCTGTTTTGCTTACATCTCAGAAGGCTATTGCCAAAGATGTAACGCTGAGTTGGGATCCAAGTCCAACTCCAACGGTGATGGGGTACCAAGTGTTGGTGAGCTTGAATCAGGAACTTTCCCCATTGCTTCTGAGCCTAGACGTAGGACATGTACTGACCCACAAGATCCTTGGTTTGGGAGATACCGATGAGCATTGGTTCTGTGTCAAAGCTTATGACGGAGATGGGAATCAAAGCGTTTGTTCTAATGTGGTTAAAAGTCCAGCGGTTGAAGTACCACAAGAGGTTTTACCAGAGCTGGACTTAGATATTTCAGTGGAGCTTATTAAATGATGTATGCAGTCAATAGATTCAGCCAAGAAGTTGAAGAGGTAGAAGATATCTCCACTCTCAACAATGTTGTATTTGTCTTTGAGACTCAAGTTGCTGCTGAGGCTTTTGCTGAGGCTCAGTTCAATAAGCGTCTTGCTCAGTACCAGAAACACATTGACAAGATGAAAGCCAAACGAGCAAAGAAGGATAAGTAATGGCAGTACCATCTTATACAACTGACTTGCAGGTTTCAAATGATTTTGAGTCTACCTACTCTGCTGCTGAGTTTACAGGCTGGACGGGTGGTCGTACTCAATCCTTGGATAGTGACTATCCGATTCAAGGTACTCAGCATGTATCAGCAATCCTTGCAACTGTATCACAAGGTTCGATTGCTGTTTCCATAACTGCGCCAACATGGACTTCTGGTTGGGCATTCTTTATGTGGGGAACCTTCCTTGCTCCTGCTGCCATTGATACCAGAGCGAATGGTGGCATGGTCATGATGATCGGTTCTGCCACTTCAGCCTATCGCCAGTATAATGTTGGTGGGAATGATTTTGGTTCCTATCCGTATGGTGGTTGGCAGAACTTTGTCGCAGATCCACAAGTTTTACCTACAACAACAGTTGGTTCACCAACAACTTCTTATTCTTATGTTGGAATGGGGAATAAAACCATTTCGGCTGTTTCTAAGGGTTCACCACAAGGGATCGATGTCATTCGCTATGGTCGGGGTGAGGTTAGGATCGCTGGTGGAGAGACAGGTGATTTGGCAAACTTTGCTGACATTGCTTTAGTGAATGATGCCAATACCGCTAGATGGGGATTGTTCCAACAGATTCCCGGTGGCTATCGCTGGAAAGGTTTGCTCTATTTTGGCTACGGAGCAGCAACAGAATTTGCTGGTGCGGATCAGAATATTGTTGTTGATAATACGCTATTCGTTCAGCCAAGTTTTAATCGGATTGAGCTGCATAATGCGGCTTCAATTATTAGTTGGACAAACGTAAGCATCTCAGCTTTAGGGACTGTCTCTCGTGGACAGTTTGAAATGATTGATAACTGTAGCTTCACCGATGATGGTGGCGTGTTCACCGATATGGATACGTTCATCTATCAATCCAATGCAAGCTTAACAGGTCGAACCTTCCGTGGCTGCAACCAAGTTACTCAAGGCGGGGCTGAAATGGATGCGTGTGTCTTTGAGTCGTCTACAGCAACCTATGCCCTGAATGCCAGTGTGCCAAACAACGTGACCAACTGTATCTTCAAGGGGAATGCAACGGCTCTTTATCTTCCATCAACGGTTACTGGAACGATTACGCTGTCAGGTGATGTCTTTACAAACAACACAACCGATGTCTACTGGGCAGGTACTAGTGGTACGCTTTACATTAACTCTCCATCGGTTAGTCAGGCGAAGACTTCTACCGCTGGTGGAACGATTGTTGTCCAGAATGCTGTTGTCCTAACAATTGAAGCTAACGTGTCTCTCGTTGGTGCAGAGGTTCGTATCTACGACTACAATAGTACTGGTGGGAACCTTGGCACAGAGCTAGATGGTATTGAATCCAACCTATCCAGTAACTTTGTTTATGGTGGGTCAGGTGGCAATGTAATCTGGATTCAAGTCCTGCTTGATAATTATGTTGAATATGGTGCTGAGTTTACGATGCCAGCTTCAGACGGAACCACTAAACTAACACTTGAACCCGATCTAAACGACTAAAGGAGTAACATCATGGGTGTATTGATTGACCACACAAACTATGGATCGTACTTGAAGCAGAGTACACAAAGCAGGTCTGGTACTCCAGACGGTAACATTTATTTTGATGTTGAGAATAACATCATTGAGCTGATTGGGGCTGATGAGCTTGCTACCTTCGACCATACCTCAATGGGTGGTGGAGCTTCTGATGCTAACCAGTTAACAAACTTCGATGGTATCACGATTCGTGGTCTGTACAACTTCGAGAACCAAGAGAGATCCAGTGATGAAACGCTGCGTAAGTACAAGCGTGGAACGGCTGGTACGTATCGATTCGCTGGTGCGTTTAACTTTATCAACGGTGTCAAATTAGATGACACGGTTCTTGGTGATTCTTCCGTTGACCGTAATAAAGTTCGTGGTTCTGGTTGGATTGAGTATGCTGCTACAGGTGATGGTAAGACTGATGTTGACCGTATCTATCACGGTGTTCTTTCTCTGGTTGACGTTCAAGCCACAACCGTACCGTACTGGGCTTTGGTTACTGCAACAGACGAAGCAACATTGCAAGCTGCAACATGGACTGATTTTGTTCGGCTAGGTGATGTCAACGAGGCTATTCAGGTCTACGGTGACTCTACTTATGATGCTACTGCTGGTGATTTCGACTACACCACTCGTAACCTTGTTGTCCGTGTCCGGTCATGGGGATACAATCCGGGTGAAACAACTGCTGCCCTGACAGGTATTGCAGAATTCTCCGGTTTCTCCGCTGGTTACGGTGTTGGCGAATCACTTAACCCTGCTAACACTTATGACTTAGCTGATGTTTTTGGTGGAGCGCAAGTTTCTCCTTGGACTGGAATGAGTCTAACAAAAGATACTCCCACTACCAAGACAGGGTTTAACGAAGCTGACGGTGACTTCACTTGGATCTTGACCAATACTGAAGGTGGTACTGCTCAACAGTGTGCTGCATTCCTTGATGCTTTGACTCTTCAAGCTTCTGACATTGACGATGGTACAGGGACTTACGATGGTACTAAAGGTCGTGTCTGGTATGCTCGTGATGCTGCTGGTCTGATCGTTACTAAGTCAATTGACGGTGAAGGTTTATTCATCGATGGTCTATCTGTTGCTGAGAAGCAGAATGTCAAGCTGACAGATGACTCGGAAGCAGTTAAGACTTACCCCTTCTTCCCTGAGATCAGTTTGTTTGTTGGTCTTCCAGCTAAAGCAGATGCCGAAGCATGGTATCAGATCTACTATGTCGATGGTGCTTCTGATGCTGACTTTGATAATGCTAATGCTGTCACTGTACAAGACTCAAGCTTGGCAGACATGAAGGGTCTTTGTTCTACTGCTGATGGTAGTGGTTACATTTCTCTTGCATATGCGTATGATACCAACACACAAGCAGGGTTAAGTTCTGGTGTTGACAAGGCAATGGTTGTAGAAGTTGAAGGTAACGGTGGTGTTGCTCAAGCAATCACTTACTTCACCATGAAGCGTGAAACAACTATTAGTGTAACTTGCGCTCCAAGTGCTGACCTCAACGCATAAGGAACAACCATGAGTGTAGCTGTTCCAGTAATAGACTACATCGACGGTGAAGCTAGACGTATCTACCTCCTGAGTGGGGTAGATGCGTTTCACTGGATTGATGATATTTATCGGGAGTATGTGAACCTACGCGCTACTGATGAATCTCTGCGTAAGTGGTATCCACTAATGAATGCAAAGGGTAACGAGTCAAAGGGTGGTGGTAAGTATACTCCTCGTTATGTGACACTGCTTAATGGCTGTCGAGTTATCCCTTACGATGAAAACATTCTGATCAATGTTACAGGTGAAGCAATCACTGACAACGCGGATGTTGACCCAGATCCATTTGATACTACAACCAGAGTTAACCCGCTCAAGCTTTATATTACTCCCCCTGCTGCTGAGATTGTTCGTGATGTGGAATCTCTTGCTGCTATTGCCTACATGTCTTTTAACAATCAGATAACCGTTGACGTTTCAAGGGGTTACTCAATAGCAGAGTTTACAGGAGATCCAAACCTTCTTGGGAACAGTCAATATCCAGTGAACAACTTTACAGACGCAAGAACTATTGCTGATAGCAAAGCAATATCAAACTTGCATATTATCGGTGCTGCAACGATTGCTACTGCCGATGTTAGTAGTATGACTTTGAAGGGAGAGAACGCTATACGAACAACGCTCACCCTTGAAGATCTGGCTATTGCAAACAGTGTAGAAATAACAGATGCTCATCTTATTGGTGTCATGGACGGAAATACGCTGGCTAGAAATTGCTCTATTGATGGAATTACATACTTTAACGGAATGATGCACCAGTGTGGGTTGATGAACACAAGCCCTATTACTCTTGGCGGCTCAAGCCCTGCAATCTTTATGAATTGCTATGCGTTTAGTAGCAACAACTCTCCTGTTATCATTGACTTCAACAACAACCCAACTCCACTAATTTGCAGAGATTTCCACGGTGGTATTAGGTTTATTAATATTACAGAAGGGCAGTTTAGTTCTATTGAGATGGGAGCTGGTACTGTTGTAATCGACTTGACTACATGCACCAATGGGATTGTTAAATTAGCGGGTCTTGGATGGGCTGTTGATGGGGCTACTGGAGAACATCTTCCATCTGGTGTATATGGTGGACTGACAGTAATTAATGAATTGGTTTGTCGGCATACAGTGGCTGATGGAGTCTGGGAATACGAGAGGGCTTAATGGCTGACGCATGGACTAATCTAATAGAAAATAGTACAGCGCCTGTTAGTAGTGATGCTTGGGAGCATCTACTTGCACAAGAAGGTGGTGGTGGTGAAGACATTGTTATTTATCTTGATCGTTATGTATCAGATAAAACCCTTAAGTTTAAGATGATAGATAGCACATTGAAGTTTGATGTCACGCCAGCAACAATAAAGTTCAATACTGAACCAAACCAAATCAACTTCACAAAAGAGTTTAAACAAACTAAGATTGTATCGAAGCAAGCTAAGATAACGTGGACTGCTAAAAGAGTACTGGACTAAGGAGATATCATGGCAAAGGCACTAGAATGTATTCAGGGAGATTCTTTCTCATATGATTTCTCTACGGATGCAGTAGAACTATTAGATGATAACTGGACAGGACAATGGGCAATAGTCGATGCAATTCCTCCAGTAGAAGATGCATTTGCATCAGGAACAATTGTTGTATCCTCTGATTATAAGAAGATGGAACTAAGGATATTAGAAGCTCACACAACGCCTCTTCCTGTCGCAACCTATTATCTTGTTGCTCAATTATCAAATGCGACCATTGGCTATAATCAAGAAGTAATGCAGAGAGAATTCAAGATTCTTGCACAAGGGATCTCATAAGGCATCTAAATGGATTTCTTTAAGGAAACTGACGAGACTCCACGTTTTGTTGAGGATGAAGCCGATCTTTCCTTTTCTGGTGAGCTTGGCTTTTTTTCTTTCTGGATTCTAGCAACTGGCTATTGGAATGATGGTGGTATCTGGGTAGACGAAGAGGTATGGAAAGATGGCTAAGAAAACAATTACTGATGGGCAGTCTGGACTAGAAATTAGAACTATCCTCAATGAAAACTTCACTGAGTTGTTTGACAAAGACTTGTCTCTCGTTCAATTGGTTGCTGGGAAAGCTCCAATTACTCATTTCCATGCTGGTGTTTATGAGCCTGCTGATCCACTTATTCAAGAGCATCTTGCAAACCCACATAACTACGAGCCAGCTAATGTAAATATACAAGCACACATTGCAACGCCACATGCCCCTAGTAACGCCAACTTCTATGAGCATCCAGATACTCATCCATTATCGATGATTAGTGGTGCTGGTTCAGCTGCTGGAAAAGATACAGGTGTAGAAGGTGGGCATGTCGTATTGCTTGAGGCAGGTGGAAAGCTTCCAGCTATAGATGGATCTCAGCTTGTTAATGTTACTTCTCTTACAGAGGACCAGCAAGCAGCTGTCGAGGGAGCCAATGCTCCGAGTGCTGCAAATCCATTTGCAACAATAGAAGATGTCGGAGAAGGTGGTGGTGGAGGGTTAGATCCTGCTGTCTACGATCCAGATACAATTGCTGGTGATGTATTTGATATGGACAATATGAAGGATGGCGATACTTTAGTTGCCATGACTGTAGAAGAAAGAGCTGCTATAGAGGCAAACTCTAATAAGACAGGTATTACATATGATCAGGCAGTAATTGTTGCAGATGCTTCTACTCATATGACTAATGATGATAACCCACATGCCACCACAAAGTCTCACGTAGGGCTTGCAAATGTAGATAATACCTCAGACCTGTCTAAGCCTATTTCTACTGCTACTCAGAGTGCTTTAGATTTAAAAGCAAGCTCAACTCACAATCACGATCTTGTTTATGAACCAAAAGATCCAGCTATTCAAGAGCATATTACAAGCCTTCATGCTGATCCTTTAGCCCAAGCAAATGCCGATATTACTAAAGAGGAAATAGAGCTAAAACTTATTGGTGATAATATAGCAAGCCACAGACATGAGCATAGGACAAATCTTTCTGATAGTGCTGGTGATACTGCTGGACTATATGCAAGAAGAGATCAAACGCTTTCAGAAGCAAGTACTGGAAATGCATGGGGTGAAGATGGTGTTGTAATTACAAACAACACAACAAATAAATCTGCTCAAGTAAAAGTAACAATAGACCCTGATAGAAATTTGCCAATAATAAAATCAAGAGTTTCAGGGCTTGGTGCTGAAGAAATTATTGAAGACAGCTTTACTGCTGATGCAGATACTTACGAGTCTTTAGACCCAATACTATGGACACAAATAGGAACTTGGACAAACTGTGGTCAGATGTCATATGGACTACATATGGTTCCAACTAACACAGATGATCCTGCTTTTTACAGCAATTTCTTTTGGACTCCTGATGCAAACATAGATATCCAGTGGGAGATGAGATGCCTTGATAATGTTAATAATAGTGGAACCGCAGTAGGTCTTGCTTGGGATACAGAAGATCTTGCTACGACTCCACGATCTGATGATTCTGATATGGTTGCAAACTTTTATAATTATGACGATAACCTTACACCAAGAGTTTATACGTCTGCTTCTGGTTCTAATTCTACAAACATTTATGATTTCTTTCCAGATTATGAAACTTTTAGATTTCTTAGGATTAAAAGAACAGTTACCGCGGAAATGACTTACACCTATGAACTTTTAACCTCAAGTGATGGTGTGGCATGGTCTACAAGAATGATCAATACTGACAACGTATGGTATGGAGATGGCAATAATTCATATAATACTCATTTTAAGTTTAGTGCTTATTACTATAGTACAACTTCAAGGACTGAGTTTGATGTCCGTAACTTTGTAGATAATATAGGAACAGCAACTTTTTCTGCTGATACTTCATGGAGTGAATGGGGTGGTACAGCTGATACCCTTATCAACTATGATGTTGCAAACATAACAACTACAGCAGACCCAACTTCATATCCTCTTGGTCTATCTATTGTCAATTTTGATGATAAGGCTCTTGGATTTCCTGCTTGGAGAGGATCTTTAATAACCCAAAAACATAGCGACACAAGAGCAACGCAACTATTACAAAGCTCTGGTGATGGAAAGATATATACAAGAAATCATGAGTATTGGTTGCAAGCTCCAGAGTCTGAATATTCTGATTTAACTTTTGAGAACAAAACTGAATTAGATCCTTATATTTGGAATCTATCTTATACATTATGGGACATTGAATCGTGGATAGAAAACGATTGGCTTTATCTTTCAAGGCAACCTTCTTTTGGCTATTCAACAAGTTCTTATAGAAATGAGCTAGGAATTGATTATATTCCCGGCATTGGTCAGGAATGGTCTGTAGAAACACAGTTCGATTTATCTCAGCTAGATTACGATACTATAGATGATCATTTTGAAGCATATTTTGTGCTTGGTATTAGTAGAGATGAGTCTCTTTTTGAGGAGTCTGGTACTGCTTATTATCGTGCTGTATGGCGTATAGATATAGGAGCAGATACTCTTGAATTTTCAACAGACAATACATTAAGAGGGAGTGTTTCTAATTGGTCTACTATTCGTTCAGGATTTGTAAAGACATATAGAGTAGGTACAACTCTTTATGGAGCATGGAAACAAAACGAAGAAGATGCTTGGACTGTTATAGGTTCTGGTGCTGAAACATATGCAGATAACGGTTGTCGTATATGGTTTGGATTTGTAGGAACTTATCAATATGCAAGAAACATTCATAGATCAATAGCAAAACACAAATATTTTAAATTTACGAATACTGATCTAGACGGTCATTTAACTGCTGCAATGTGGACTGAGTGGAAAGAGCATATTAACTTTGACAGTGCTAGTGCTGAAGCAGGAGATACGCTTGTTTACAATGGTAGTAGCTTTGAACCACAGTCTATTGGTCAGATGTACACTAAAACAAAATCATTAGACCAAGGAGATATATTACAGATAGTCCACAAAGACGATCCAAATATTGAAAGAAATATAAAGATACTCGAACAAAGAACTGGATCTTTAGCGCAGGTCAGCACTGCAATAGACTTTTCAGTTCTTGGCGACTATGAGCAAAAAAGTTATTTCTATCCAAGCTACTTTGCCGTGTCTGAGAGTTTGGGCGATGTAACAATCCAGACCAATTCATATGGCTGGTATCCACCCGGGCTTACATATGTTTCTTCTCCATCATTTACTGATTTTGATACTGGCGTAATTTATGGAACATATATTAATGATGCTGGCACCAAAGTCTATGCATGTCACAACATAACCACTATAGGACAATGGACTTTAAGTACTCCGTTTGATTGGTCTACTGCTGTTTATGATGGTACAGGATTATTTACAAACCCAAGTAGTCATGGTTCTAATAGCATTTGGTTTAAGCCAGATGGAACAAAATGTTATTGCATTAGAACTGATGCTATACACTTTGATGAATATGATCTCAATGTTGCTTGGGATATTACAGCAGGAGTTACCTATGTTGCTTCTTCCCCCTATGATCATACTTGGGAGGGAAACTCTTATGGGATAAAAGTCTGTATAAGTGCTGATGGGATGCACCTATATATGCACTCTCAGTACAGTGAATGGAGATATTACAGATTCAATGTGGCATGGGACGTAACAAGTCTTACTTATGTTTGTCAATTAGATGAAGACAATTCACTAATGGAACTTCCATATGCTGTTTATGCAGTAGGTGTTGATCCAGAAGGGCATTATGCTTATGTTGCAGGCTCATATGCAGACTATCAGCCTTACGATGGTATCTTTAGATGGAAAATGCATACACCATTTGATTTAAGCACAGCTAGAGAAAATGATTATATTAGATGGGATTGGGAAGATACTGTAAGTGGAAACTTCCCATTGACTAGTGGTGCTTCATGGACACCAAATGGCAAGTACTTTCTTTCTTCTGGCAGTACTGGCAATGGTAAACTCTATTCAATGTTTAATAATGGGATTCGACCAAATATCCCTCATTTAATTACAACTTCAGGTGTGACTTCATTCCCAATATCAAAAGTAAAAACAATAAACTCTTTAACTGTTACCTCTACAACTCCAGCAAATACAGAAATCTGGATGCTTACTTCATTTGATGGTGGAGAAACTTGGAATAGACTTCAAGGATCTACTTGGTTCCCAGTAAATGAGATTGATTTCTTCATTAACATATCAGGTAACACGATAGCAGAGATAGAAGCTGTATTCACATTGTTTGTTGTAAGTGACGAGCAATCTTTAGACTTTGCGTTTGGACTTGTGTCGACAGATGGTATTGCTACACCAACTCTTTCTGGGGTCTCAATAGATTATGACGAGTCAGATTCATTCTATATGGCTCTTGATTCTGATTATGATGTATCAGTAGCAACTGGTGCTACTCTTATCGAAAAGATTAGTGCAGGCTCTGAAACTGTAAAAGCAGTTATTAATATCGGATCTGGAGAAAGTTTATCACCAGATTCATCTTTAACTGGGACTGCTGAAGTTACAAGAGAAGCAATAGAAAAAGTTCTTGTTGGAGATATCACAACACATACCCACTCTGCCCTAGATAAGTCTACAGCTGCTGACATAACTATTGCAGATGTGGCAGGGAACTTTGCTTCAGAAAATGTTGAAGCTGCTCTGATTGAACTTGTTGAAGCTAGTGGTACAGGAGTCCCGATCTCAGCTGGTGTGGTTTATCATGGAACAATAGATCCAGAATCAGTCTCTGACATTAATCTTTTAACGGCAACTAGAGGATCTGATTATGGAGTTTCTGGTGGGTATCAAACTAGGATATGGTTCCCTCCAGAATCTTTTGCAACTGATCAGTCTGGAAGCATGGTTTTAAAATTCTATTGCAACACTACTGGAGTAACCATTAGTTCTCTTGGGTGTGCTTGTCCCAATGATATTGTTACTGCAACTCATGTAACTGACCCAACTAAGTCATATGCTACAGATATTAGATTTGCTGGTGGTGCAGCTTCAGTGTTAACAACTGCTGGTGTACAAATAGAAACAGATCCTTTTGACTTCCCTGAACAGGTCCATATAACTGGACTAATTGTAACTATTTACAATGATATTTTAGTAAGACCATATGTTGATACTGCTAATACTGGATATACTTTTTTTTCTAATCAACAGACAGATATTACAGATCCTTTTATTCAATCAAGCGGATATGGTAGCCCAATGTGGGTCGATTCTATAGAACGTGTGGATTATGTTATTGGTCAAGATGATGATATCTATATCAACATGACAAGCAAGGCTATATTTTTAAAAGAATCAAGTGTTTGGAATGAAGTAGGATCTTTTTCTGGTGGTGTAACAATAGATGACGTAATCGCAACAACAATTGCATTGGGGTAAATCATGGCAAATGTATTTAGTAGGGTTTTAGCAACTGGAACAAGTGCAGGATCTGTCCTTGCTACGGTTACTACAACATCCAAGTGGGTGATCATAGGGTTGACTGCTGCCAACACTACAGGAAGTCTTGTAACAATTTCTGTAGATATCAATGGAACTTACATTGTTAAAGATGTTCCTATCCCTTCTGGGTCCATGCTTCCGATACTTGATGGAAAGATCGTAATGAATGGTGATGATGTTTTAAGTGAGATCTGTTCTGTAGATGCTTCAGTTGATTTTGTTGTGAGCTATATGGAGATGACCTGATGGACTTTGGAATTATAGATGCTCCACAGTTTGACTATGTGAACAAGGGTAATCCAACAATAGATGTGAATCCACGAACTCTTTATGCAACGTGGTTAAATCTAACTACTGGCGAGTTGTTTATATGCATAAATAATTCTATCAACACTAATGTTTGGAGTGGTATGTTTAGCACAGTAGTGCCTGACTTCACAAATATCCCTTGGACATTTCAAGTTTTTGGAACAGGCGATTATACTGTTAATGATTTTTCTTCTATAGAATTAAACCCAGCAAACAACACAACAAGTGCAGTTACTATGTTTTTAGATGGTAATTTTACTTATCTAGAAGTTGAAGCTAATCTTTCTAGCTTGGGTGTTGAAAACAAATATTTTGATATTTCTCTTGGTGATGGTCCAGACGAATCAATTACAGATTACTGGCATATGTATCCTACAAATGGATATGTAATTATGACCCAAGATGAGAATGATGATAATGGAATTAGGTTTTTTAGAGTCACAGATGGAGTAGCGTTTTTAGTAGGTGAGATTGCAACTACTACCCTTGGATCTGTTAAGTTTAAAATTGAGGTTATTGATGGTTCTATATATGCATATTCAGATGACACCCTAATAGGTAGTGAGTTGATTCCATTCCAAGAAAAAAGTTTTGGCGCACATATTACTCAAGGATCTTATGTGACAGGTCCAGGATCTGATGCGATAGTAACAAATGTCACCATAAAGCCGCTAGGTACAATGAGTGTTTAGACAACAAGCCAACAGAATATATAACAGAGTAGAACTGAGGGATCCACTGATCACGGACAACCCTCCAACTGTTCCCTATATGTGGTTGAACGGATTGACGGGAGAACTGTTCTCTTGTTTGGATAATACAATTGATTTGAATGCTTGGGTCGGAACATCAGGAACGTCTGTTGATTACTGTGCAAGTTTGCCTTTGGTTAATATAAATACTCCTATCTTTAACCAAGAATACATTATTCAGAACGATATAGCAGGGTATTATGCAACTGGTTTTTCTATAAATAATGATGGAACTTTTATTCTTCTAGTTGATTACACTACAAGAATACTGCATGGCTATACTCTTTCCTCGCCATATGATGTTTCTACAATGGTATATCAAGGTGCAGGTACAAACCTTAACGGAGTAGATACACAGGTACAGGGTTGTTGTATGTCTAGGGATGGGTCTGTAGCCTACGCATGTGGGTATAACAATGGATATGCTGCTATCTATAAGCTCCCAATGAGCAGCAACTTTGATGTCACAACAATGTCCTACCAAGGGGATTACATTGACCTATCAGTTTCTGGCGCATATATAAGAGATATTCAGCTATCCTGTTGTGGAAGATATTTTTATTATATCAACGATAGTAGCGCAAAACTGTACCAATTTGAGTTGTCTACAGAATGGGATATAATGACCGCTACTTATCTTGCTTCTGCTTCTTTTCCTAGTGTACAAGCATTTTGTATGTCAGCACGTGGCGATAAGTTATTTGTTTCAAATACTGGCACAGAAGTAATATATCAATACCCACTTGGAACTAACTACATGATTAGCACTCTTGGCTCGTCTGATGCTTCTTTCTCAATAGGTGCGCTAGAGACAGGATGCCGTGGTATTGCTATGAATCATGTAGATAATAGCAACATATTAATTCTTGGTACTGGAAGAGATAGAATGATGGAATACACAAACACCTAATATTGTGAGTATTTTATGTATTTAGGCAGACAAAATTATTCAATGGTAAATGCGGAAACCAATCTCCCACATAACTATATCAATACAGTTAACCCTACTATTGATGTAAATCCACCCATAATCAATATGACTTGGTTGAACTCAACTACAGGTGAGATATTTGTTTGTACAGATAATACGGCTAATCTAAATGTGTGGATTGGACCTGTGACAGGAACAATATGAAATATATAGGTAACATACCAGAGCAGAATATCATTCATACCACAGCAGATCGGTATGATTATGTTTATGCATCTAACCCAACAATAGATGTTAACACTTCTGTAACTTATGCTACTTGGTTGAACTCAATCACAGGTGAGTTATTTGTTTGTACAGATAATACTACTGATTTTAATGTGTGGATGGGGCAATTTGGAACAATTATAAGAGATTATCATTTCCCAACAGCTTCAATTTATAGTAGCACAGCAATGTCAAGTTTCACATATCTTGACAATATAACATTTGATGGATCAAACATGATTGTTCTTGATTATGATCTTCATAGAGTTAATTTTCATTCTGGCCTTACGAACACTATTTCAACTTACTTCTTTATGAATCATCAGAACACTAAAGGTCTTGCTGTAGCAAATGGGAATCTTATCATTGTTGAATCGGACACAGATAATGTTGATGTCCATGTAGGATTAACGTCTTCTGTAAGCTATTCATTCTCACATCCAGATACGCTTCCTTGTGCGCTTGCATGGGACGGTACAAATCTTCTTTCTGCTGGATATAGCAGTAAGCTGTTTTATAAGCATGATGGGTTAAGCTCTACGATACTTGATAGTTTTACAGCACCGGGAACAAATCTTGACGCTATGGTTTGGGATGGTGTTAATCTTATAAGTTGTGATTCTGGGACTGATTTAATCTACATTCATGATGGATTTTCAGATACGATTCTTGATAGCTTTGCTGCTCCTAATACATTTATATCTGGCCTTTTTATTAATAATGATAAAAGACTGTGTTGCTGTCAGAGAACAACAGACCCAGCTCTTTATGTTATGAAGAAAGATAATGATATATGATATATGATAGGCGAAATATGATAGGTAACAAGCTCAACTTCCAGATACAAGATCAATGGGCGCATAAGTTTGACTATGTTGATTCAGGGTTGCCACTTAAAACAATCAATCCACCATATCCTAATATGTCTTACTTGGATAAAGACTCTGGATTGATATACCATTGCACAGACAATACAATTGATAATAACTTTTGGAATAACGTATTGGGTGAGTAAATGCCAAAACTGATAATGCTGACACAAGCCTCAGACCACATTGTTGGTTATGCTCAAAAACAATATAGGCAACTTGATTCAATTAGACGAAACGCCAATCTACCAATCCTTAAAAAAACCATTCCTATTACTGGTCTTTTTATCCACATAATATCAGTTGATAGTGGAGGGCAGATCCTTATCTTTGGTGGTAGCCCTCAGATCGTACTTGCTGGTAACAATCCTATGCAAGCTTATGACTATGATCATGATGCTCTTATGGATACGCCAGTAGCTCAATCAGTTACTGAAGAACTGTTTTCAATGTTTGATGGCAGGATACGGCTATCTGGATCTAGGTACGCTCAGTATAAACAAGGATGGAGCCAGAAAGATTTTGCATCAGGGACTCCTCTAGGCAGCTTGAATGATTTTGAACTAAGTTTTTTTGCCTCTGGAAATGCTATACAAGCGTGTTACGAAGATTCTTTCCACAACTTTGGCGTTCCATCCCCACAAGGAACATTAGTTCCTGAGTTTTGTGGAGGATATGGTAGCCTGTTTAATGCAACGTACAGGATAAATTCAACTCCTTGGAACATGCTTTCTACTGATGTTGTCTATGCACTCAATCCAATAAATAAAAAGAGAATCGATAGCTTTTATTGGACTCCAAGTTTGTTCTCTGTAGCACCAGCAGATCCTTATGGAATGTTTGGTGGTTTCTACTATGGAGAATATCCCGGATCTCAATATGGATTTGTGTCCAATGAATATGGTTGGTTCCAGATGCCATTAAGTAGTGCAACAATTCAGCTTATGGGGTTTATTGATTGTCGTTATCCTGATGGCTGGTATAGCTATGGATATGCAGAATTTGTTGCAGATGTTTCTTATAGTGGAGAAAGCGGTGAGGATGTTATCGATCATCCAAGAGATATGTATATCTATGCTCAATCTTCTCCTCTTTCTACTGAACCAAATTCATACTTCTATAATGAGTCTGTTTATGGAAGTCGTTCTCATGCATCTATGACTATTGGGTGGGAAGGGAAGGGCAAAAAAGCTCTTGCTAAAATAAAGCTCCCAGAAGAATTCTCTTCTTTAAATGGCTACCCAGAATTAGATATGTGGAACTTTCCTCGTTGGTACAATACAGATTCATTTACAGCTCAAGCTCCTGATGCCATTGGCATTGTTGTTTCATCTGGGACCAATGCAATTCTGAAAAGATCTGGATCTTATACTACTGATGTATTTGAAACATCTGCTTACCATTCTCATATCAGAAGCCAAGACGGTACTCTTGTAGCAATATTTGAAGGCACAGGATTGATTGAAAAGATTTCGGTGTTTGATCTACATGGGAAAAGGGATCCAAAAAAACTTGGGGAATATACAGGTGGTGGCTATACAGAAGTAAGGGTAAGTGAAAAGGTTTCAATTGTAGAGGCAATGTTCGGTGAGTTTATTCCATTCAGAACTTTAAAAAAATCAGAGCTTGAACATGCCCAAGAAGGTATTCAAATTCTTTCTACTTCTATGCCAGACACTTCTGATCTCGGTGACTATATCAATGATGCTTTACCATCAATGGCTATTCTAAGTTTTGCTAAAGATGGACTTTCTTCGCTTGGCATTAAGAAGTGTAAGATTGAAAATGGTATTGCTACTTATAAGGCTGGGGTAGATGAATGTTTTGAAAGCACAGTAGTAATAGACAATCCTCAAGAAACGAATGATAGGAGCAAGCTTGTATCAGAATGGTATGTTGGTGGTGGGCTACTTGGACTTGTGCGTGGAGAGTTTACTGGTCTTGGTACTGCTGCAAGATTTAGTGGGCTATCTACTGGTAATACGTTATCAACCATTACGATGCCAAGCACTTTCCAAATTTTCAAATCTCAATATGGTGGGTTTGTATTTGAGAATTATTTTGGTGAAGTTGTATTAGGTGCTTGTCTTGAGATGGGAGAAGATGTTTTTGGTTCTCCTGTTCCTGTTCTTACTGAAGCTTGCGCTCATAATGCAAGATGTGGGGAAGAAGTTATTATTACAGCTAACGCTGACTGTGGAATGACAGCAAAGACAACTTATTCACTAGAAGTTGAGCCACTCACAATTAGTGGTGATGAAGACTATACTTCTGGATCTACATATGGAGCGAGTGGTGGAGCAAAGCCATATGTCTTTAGTTTCCCCGGGACTTCAGTAGAAGAGCTTGATGAAGATTCTACAGGGTTTACAGTTGATGATACAGGTGGTGCTTGTGGGACAATAAATGTCACAGTTACTGATCATTGTGGTGATACTGCTTCATTTGCTGCAAGAGCAACTGGTCATTGGGTTCTTCAATCAGATGGTGGTAGTCCTTATTGGACAACAGCTTATATCTATGCTGAAGAAATTTCTGGAGGTTCTAAAGTTGGTAAACTTTATACTCCTAAAGGATGTATTTGTTTTCCAGATATGATTTATTTAAGCCCTGCTGGATCTTGTTATAGCTATAATCCATACTCATGTGATGGTGAGGGTGACTATTGGTGGGGGACTTCTTCTACAGTTTTTTCTGACCAAAATGGGTGTACAATTCTTTCTGCTCCTACAGGAAGAAATGCAATTCCAGGTCTTATTGCAGCATATGGTGGTCAGGGTGTAAGTGATAGTTATTGCTTAACAAATGCTGGAAATAACTATCATTATTTTGGATTTAAAATGTATAGCCATGATCCACAATATGACAAACATTATACTTGGGAATGCTCATGATTGCTAAACTCATATATGAAGGTAAGACAGCTGAAGAACTTGAGATTTCAGAAATATCTTATAAAAGCAGGAAGGAAACTCTTGATCTCTTTCTAGCAACAAATCCAAACTTGGACTGCTTTGAGATTGAGTTTGAAAGATGGGTAAAGACAACTCCAATAGGACAAGCAAAGGATACAGTCTTTAAGGACAAGGTAAAAGATCATGAGCCAACCCCACCAAAGAGAGTTCAAACTAACGATCTTACTTATGGAGAAATGTTTACAGATCTAACACACAACATTGCATCAATTATTAAGTCAGGTATCAAGGTTTGTTCTGTAG
Source organism: Cyanobacteriota bacterium (assembly GCA_942490675.1). Classification (GTDB taxonomy): domain Bacteria; phylum Cyanobacteriota; class Cyanobacteriia; order Cyanobacteriales; family Xenococcaceae; genus Waterburya. The sequence goes on from CALNYB010000011.1 coordinate 19,664, forward strand.
AAGAACATACAAAGCGGTTTTCGATATGCAAAGAATGTGAATGGCTTACTAAGTTTGAAAGATGTAAGAAGTGTGGGTGCTTTATGAAATTGAAATCAAAGTTTAAAGCAATGGATTGTCCAATAAGAAAATGGTAGGGGGCTGTTACACCCCCTTCCAAGTTTACTTAGCTGTTTCCTTTGCCTGATACAGTAGATGTGCGAACAGATCTACAAACGCTTCGTCATTTCTCAAGTCGTGCTTACCCATAATATACAGGATGTAATGTACAAGCTCATGCAGGTATGCTTGCTCAGTAGTTTCTCTTGGAGCTACTGATGTATCAATTACTATTTCTTGATGCTCATAATCAGCCTTTCCTATAATATTATGTTCCTTGATGAGAGTATTATCAAAGATCGTTTTAATTGGGATTCCAGCCAATGTTACTTCTTTAGGTATATCCAAGTCACTCTCCTAGAATAAAGTCTTTATGTGGGGGTCTGCACCAGTCCTAGCTATAGTTTCAGCACGATATTGCTTGCAGAATGGAGCAGCTTCACAGTAATCAATACACTTGGTTGGTAGATCATAGCGATCTATTAGGCTGTATTCAGAACTTAGGTATTTCGTGTTCTCTTCTACAAACGCTCTTGCTTCTTCTTTGCTATCAAACTTTCTTGTAGCTTTTGTTGCGCCTTCTTTGATGATAGCTGTGTCTTTATAGTTAGACCATTGATCATACTTGCTGCATGGCATTTCTTCATACAGCTCATCTGCGCTTAAAGTTTCTCCAGCTTTTAAGAATATAAGACGTTGCTTGATGAACTTTTCCTGTTCTCCTTTTGTCCATAGTCTAAGGTCGACAGGTACGATCTGACAGGCTGGATAGTTCGGCTTATACTTAGACTCAGTTTTCTTCCAGTCCATGAGGATAGCTGTAATCCGTAGAGACTTTACCTCATATCCTTCTACTCCCATGAGGTATGCATAGATGTTTGCCTGCTCTTCCCATGCACGAACATCATTCTTTTGTAGCTTCCATAGTCCACATGTTTTCCAGTCAATGATCTGCTTCTTATCTATGTCGTAGCAGTCAACCTTGCCGCTTATTACCTTTCCAAGAACTGTTGCATAGAATCTTTGTTCTTCTATGTAGTTCATATCTAGTTTGGCAGCAGCCTCAATAGCATTGTGGATAATTGATCCTCTCCATGCATTGAAGTTATCCATGATGTCTCTTGGTGGTATTTCATCAGCATGTCTTTTAACCAGAATTGTTTCCTGTATTGGTGAAATTAACTTAGTAGCAGAATAGTCGGAGGGCTTGTCGTCTTCGCTTGTGTAGTGATCAGTAGAGATAGCATCATATATCCCCTTTGGGATGTCGTGTATATTTGTAAATTCCATGTCTTACTCCTAAAAAAAATGCCCCTGCTATCTAGGAGGTGTGATAGCAGAGGCAATCGCAGTTAGTTATTCTCACCGGATTATGCGAATAACCTCTTAAATCGTATTACAGCTATTTATATATGTATAGTCTTTCAAAAATCTTCCTTAGATAGACCTTCATACATTCCCATTAGCTGCTCTCCTGTTTTCTTTATTGCTGCTTGTAGTTCTTCAAATGTTCTGATCTGGGTATTCTTAATCATAAGTTTTTGAGCATGTTTCAGAACAGACTCAAGACTTCCATGAAACGATGTAGTTGTATTATCCCAATCAAGTCCATCTGGCTTGTCTTTTCTCCCTGTTTTAAGTGATTTTCTACCTAATACAAAGTTGTGCTTGTCTGATCCTATTGTCCATGTTTCTTTTCCTACTGGGATCTGTATGTCAATTCCTTCATGCATTGCTTCTTGAGCCATACCATATGTCCTTTATTTGTTTGAAGTGGATTCTAGATAGGCAAATGCTCGCCTGTTGATACTATTCAGGCATCCTATGCTTCTCAAGTTTTTGAAGTTCCTGCCCAAGCATCCATAAAAGCTCAAACATATCTTCGTATGGATAATTTCCTTTATCTTTTAAAAACTGGTTATTTGTTCTAGAGATAAGATGCTGTGCCATTCTGACTGCACCACCAGCATTTCCAAGAGCCAACATTCCTTCTGTGCTTCTATCGAATTTCATAAATTGTTTCTCCTTGCCCATTCAGCTATCAACGCTGCATCAGCATCTTTCTCGAAATCCAATTTAGGAAAGAGCCTTTTCCCCACGGCAAGAGAGAGAGTCTTCGTTTCTGCTTGGTACGCTGTCCTCTGCTTCTTAAGTAGCTTCTTCTCCGCATCTGTTGCTCCCTTGAATGCACGTTTAGGTTCAGGTCGAGTTGGTAGCATTTCCTTCTGCCACTCTTTAGAGTCTACATATCTATAAGGTAGATCCAATGCTTCTAAGTTGATCAAGGTTGCTTCGTCACATCTGATTGCACTGACTGAGGCTTTCCATCTTTGAGGATTTACCATTGGTCTTTCAATGCAAACAGTAACCTCCTTGTCTTCATACGGCTCAAGCATGTTGTAGAGCATGATTCCATCTACACGGTTAATATATTCTTTTACCTTTGTGTAATTGAGGCATTTGATAACAGGTGTTGGTTCATATAGTTCTACTTTTCCATCCTCATCAAGCACACAAATGCTGCCTGATACTCCATTGTCTATTCCAATATAGTATTTCATTCTTTTATATTACCTCGCTCATCCATCATTCCTTCTCTATACATTCTTCTGTATAAAGAGATAACTGTTCTTCCACAACCAAGCTTCTTCATAGTGCTTTTTACAAGAACCTTTTCAAGCATGTCTCCAATGATTATTTGTCTCTCTCTTTGGCTGATGAAGGATCTACCTACCAGATTCTTTTCCCTGTTAGATTCTGCTCCTCTGATATATCTATCAGCTTCAAATTCTTTGTTTTCTTTTGGCTTTAGCTTTTTAATATATTCCACCAATTCAGGAATCTCTTTAGCTGTCTTGCATCCTCCATAGCAGGTTTTTATTTCTGAGTTGTTCAGCTTTTCTTTGCATCTACGAATCCAGAAGTTATTTGCTGTACCCTTGCCAAGCAAAGGACATCTCATATCATATCTATCTGGTTCTTTTTCTTCTTCCCAGCTTGCTCCGTAATATCCAACGCTGACACATACACCCATTATTTATTCCTTTCTATGTGATAATAGTATGGAGAATGAATTGTTGCATCTCTTTCAGGTGGTTCTTCTGGTAATGGTATTTGTAGATTTATTGCTAGATAGAGTCTCATCAAAGCATTCACAGCAACTTGAGCTAGGTGATAGCATTCATCTTTATTGTTCCAAGATAGAGGATCATTCTGAGATGCTTCTGCATGTCTCATCATTGCTGAGTAATACCTTCTATCCCAATTGTCTATGCCTCCTTTCCAGTTATTAAATCCATATTTACCTTCACCATGTTTCATAGCAGGAATTATTGGCTCAATCATCTTAAGATCTAAGATAGACCAATCAGTTTTTCCATCATCTAGTTTTCTTGCTTCTCCTAACTTTTCCATCTCTTTCCTCCATCAGTGCGAGTATCAACATGTACAAACCCCTTATCCTGATAAAGTCCAAGGCTTACAGTGTCTCCAAAGACTTCATCTAAGATTTGGTAAATCGTAGTAGGAGCAACACCTTTAACCCTAATATCTGCTGCCCTTCCAAGTGTATGCTGAGACAGTGCTGATCCACCTATTCTGCTGTTGTATTCTTTGCATCGACATCCAGAGTTAATATGTACTGGCTTGTCCAGATCTCTTCTTAACCATTCAAGTGTTTCAAGCAGCTCTGTATCTACAGTGTCGAATCCACAAGCCCCACATTTACATAAAAATTCAGACCGCGAGAAGTTGATTGATAGATCACCCATTGTTTATACTCCAATCTAGCCTGCATTCAGCGTCTACAATTTCTTGTCCATATTTAAGCATTGCCCAAACAGTTTGATCTTTCTTGACTCTAAATGGCCTGTCTCCCACAAATTCTATGTTGCATCCTTCATGCCCTTTACGAAAGACTGCAATAACAAAGCAATGAGGCTTTTCTTCATCTTCTTTTTTCCCCCACTGTACAAGCTCATAATCGTTATTATATTCTGACCATCTAAATTCTAAGTCATAAACTTGCTTCATCACTTACCTCCAATCAAATATTGCTTATCAACCATTTCTCTTATGGTGTCTTGAACCATATCTTCATAGAATATTGTATAGCTCACAGTCTTTCCGATCCAGTATACGAGATAAATTATGCTGACAGTAATTAGAATTCCAACAATTGAAAGAAGTATATTTTTACCCATTATTTCGTTTCCTTTCCGCAGTTCTGTAGAGTCATAAGAACATCCATGTCTTCTATTTTAATATCATATGTTGTTACAACAACAGTGAACCATCGTGCTTCTGCTGGTGGTACTGTTAGTTGATGATGTTCTTCTATGAACCTTGATATAGATCTACCTTTGTTCATCTGCTCCTTGTAATAGTAATGTTGAAAAATCACCAATGCGGAAAAAATAAACAACATCCAACAAGCACTCTGCTTCATGCATAGCTCCTATCGCTATCTCTCCTCATATGTCTTGACCACAGCTTTCTAGCAGGGTTCCTAGAATCAACCTTGAACTTGGGTATGAATGGTTGCCAGTGGTTGTCTCTTAGATCTGTGCTTGAACAGAAAGAGCAACGTACTGTCTTGAACTCGTCCAGAACAGCAGTCTTAGCTTGACCACATTCATTGCAGATCGACTCTGAATGATTAACTAGAACTTTCATTTATTCCTCCATCTGATCGTTTTCTGATAGGACATTACTCAAGTCTTTTGCATTACAACGAATATCCATTATTCCGCTGGATACTTTACTTAAACATTCATCAAATCCTTGAGCGTGTGCTTCAGCAACAATCTTTTGTAAGATTAGATTGATATCTCCATGAATAACCTCAAACCGATTCTTCTCACTTATAGCAGCTTCATAGATTAGTTTAGCGTAGCCTATTGAGGCTCTCATCCCAGCGGGTGACTGTTCTAAGTTCATAAAAACTCCTTGCGGATATCTTCTTTTATGCGCCGAGCTACTTGACTCAAGGTCATTGTTTCGTGTGACTCGGCTATCTCTGCACAGCGTTGTGCTGTTGCTGTGACCTCACCCTCTTCTTCTATAAAGTCGAGCTGTTTTTGCATTAGCTCAACTTCTGCAATAAGCCACTTAATAACTTTTTTACCTTCATCTGTTAATTCTGTGTAGTCATCAAGATAACTATTGTTATACCCTGCATAGTCTTTTGCTTCTTCAAGGTTCATATTAACTCCTTTAAGATGCTTTCGGCATGATCTAACGCTCCAGTGTTCGGGTCACTCATCCTTACTCCAGCACGTTTAGCGATGACTTTTGAATAAACAACTAAATCTTCCAACGCGCAGCGAAGGAACTTGTTTTTATCTTGGAGTTGTTTGATAAGTTTTTCATTTTTACTAACCCCTCTTTTCTTTGGTGGGTAACAATATGGACATTTGGCATCATCCTCATCAAACCAGCTATGTTTATCACATTCATTCATATCTATTCCTCCATCTTCTCAATAGCTTTTTCAAGGGAGTCTATAGTCTCAAGATACTGCGTTGCTTTTTCTTGCTGCACGTTTACAGCACGTAAGCATAATTCTCGCTTTATTTTGAGTTCATCTAATAGCAAACGATAGTAATTTGTTTTTTTCATATCTATTCCCCCTAAATGTCATATGCTGGTAGTACTGACCAGAAGCACATAAGTATTGTTGATCCTTCAATCGTAGCAAGAGTCGGACCACGTTGGATTGGCTCACCTGTACACCACCAAACACTGTAGACAACGATGTGCCACATTAGACACAAACATATAAACTTCAAATGATTATTCATCGTTTGCTCCTTCATAGAGTTTGATCAGATCATTCTCTATCTTCTCTAGTGTGGCTTCTGCTTCTGCTTGGTAGGACTCAGGAAGATAACCATGATAGGTCTTGTCTACTCTTTGAAGTCTTTCGATAGCAGCAAGTAATTGATTGTGTCTTCTGGTTCCTACTTTATTTCGATTGGCTACTGATGCGAGGATTGTTTCTGCAAAACAGATGAGTGTGATGTCTCTACGTTCTTCGTGGGTAAGTAGTGCCATGTTCCCTCCTTATTAGACTGCTGATCTGACTCGTTTCTATAGACGCTCTCGGAGGGGGGTTAAGAAGTCTATAGAACCAATACCAGATAGTACTTAGTGGGGCTGATTTCTCAGGGAGTCCACCTTTTTAGACGGTAGCAGCAGTTTTAAATTATATGATTTTTATTGAGGTAAGTACAGAGAATTGTTAATTTATTAATGATTTCATTTTGTTTATAGCATCTTTACGATCAACACATCCATCAACTATCTTAATGCATTTTTGCAGGATGTCTCTCTCTTTTTTAGTCAGCTTATTTTTTCTTTCTATAAATTTATTATAGAGAATTTCTTGTTCAACTGGAGTAAGAAACTCATCAGCAACAAGGACTATTTGCTGCTTACCAGATTCACCTTTACGCTTTCTACCTGATTCAAATAGTTTCTTCTTTTCTTTTAGGCTTCCAAACCTTCCAGTAAACGATCCGTAATTGCTTCCAAGGTTAGTTCCGCTATGTACTTTAAGTACATCGTCCTGAATACAGCCAGAAGAACCAAAGCTTTTAACTGTGTCGTAAACTATTTTCTCTAGCCTAGTAATGTTTAAAGATTCTGCTGCTGCTTTTGATGTTTCTGGTCCATCTGATCTATATAACTTATAGGGTGCTGTCATTTGTTCCTCCTAGAAAACTCTTAAGTGGTCATCACAATCAACTTTATAGATAAATAAACCATGATATTTAGCTCTTGCTGATCTGAGATCAATTTCTTTCTGACCTTCTATTTCTTCCATGAACTTCTTATAGGTAGATCTACCCATGTAGATAGCAAATGCTGGATAAGAAAGGTTCTCTTTAATTCTTTGTGTGCAAGCAAGTCTTATCCTTTCTTGTATAGTCATTCAATAGCTCCTTAGATTCTGAGGTTCTAGACGCACTGACCCCACCGTAGGATCAGTGTTTCATCAATAGCTCCTTGAGTTCATCGGCTACAGACGGTTATTCACTACTGATAATGGAATAACTTTGCCCTAGACTATCTACAGTTATCAGCTGCATTCAAACACGCTCTAGGCTAACCCACGTTGTCGCTTTGTTCCCGCATAGTAACGACCAATCAACTCTTACCGCTATCCGTTTCCCTGACCAGCAAGAATTTTAAACAAAAAAAGAACCTCAAAGAAATGATTGCGGCATCTCAATGAGGTTCGGTGTTGCAACTATGTTAACAGGAGGCTCCGCAATAACCGCACCGTTATTTATATGTGTTTTTCGTTCAGCTGGGTTGTACTATATCATCCTGTATCATCCTATGTCATCCATTTCTTTCTTAATTCGTTGACCAACTGGGCATTTTTTCCAACATTTATTCTTATGTAGGATGCGAAGTCGGCATTGCTTGCTTGAAAAATTCATTATAGTCGTATCTGCGTCAATGTAAACAATAAATGGACAATAAACATCTAAGATAAGTATTTCTGATGCTATTACCTTTTCACCATATACACTTAGGTCTACATTGTACGTTTCAATCGGCTCCATTTACTCTTCTTTTTCTGGCTCCAACGATTTCACTTCAATGAATGACGTGCCTTCAATAACATTTAAGACAATATTTGGACAATCTTTGTTTGATAGCAGCCTTTGAAACTCTTCTGCATAAAAATAAACTAAGTTTCGTTCGGCATAGACCTCTTTATCTGTAATTCGATTTGAAATAATTAGGGATGGTGAATCATTATCGTCTTCAAACATAGCTAAAGTAACATGATCAAACTCATCAGCGCAATAATCTATAAAAGACGTACCTTTAAGCTTATCCATAGATATGTTTTCAAACTTTTTACCTACTTTTTGTTTTGCTTGCACTCTCATCGGCTTAAACTCCTCACAGCTTCTACAAAATCGAGATTCCACAAATGCATAGCAGCAGCAATTGAATCAAAATTCTGATTACAGGTGAAGCACCTTGCCATATTCCCTTTCTTCCAATGGGATAAAGATGGATTCTTGTCTTCATGACACCAAGCAATAGCCCTTCCTGCGTTACTGAAGTCGATTATTTGCTCAATCGGATAATCTCTAGCCCTTTGTATGTCTTCATCTGTTATTGCGTCTGTGCTGCTCTGTACCTCTTTGTTCTTTTCTAAGAACTCAATTTCTTCCCTAATTGGTTCCCTTTGATTGTTAACAAACACAGCATCAATAATAGTTTTTGCTTCTCTGTATGATTTGTTCAGTATGTTAAGTTGGTTTTTGAGAAACATAATCCTTTTATTGGCTGCTTCAACTCTATCTACACCCATTTCATCTGCTACTTTGAACGTATTATAGTAATTCAGAACGCACTCCTTTCTTCTTCTTCTGGGAAGACGTACAATGTTTTCTCTTTATTACCATTTATGTTAGTAAAATATTGATAGCCTATCCCATTATCTTTAATAAGCTCAAAAACTCTTTTACGAGAAGCTTTATTCGGTACTTTTTTGCCATTTTTGTCAATTTCAACAGGATATGCAACCGAATAGACGCATCTACAGCCGTTTTGCCATTCACCTGCTCCACGAGCCTTGATTCCACCATCTTGATAGATTGTTACATGATGCAATAATAAGATCTCTTTACTTTCTTTTGCAGCCCACGACTTAAATGCACCCATCATAACACCCGCATGAGTATTGCTATTTTCATCACAGCCATTAAATTGCAATAGTGGATCCAGTACAATTAAACTGTAATCAGTTAATTCAAGCTTGGTCTGCATAAATTCATTGGTTAATGTAGCATTTCCATCTTCAAGCTTAGTAAATCTCAAAGGAGAAGAAGTAATAAAAGCAATATGATCCTGAAAGAATTTGGGATCTTGCTTAAACTCACCAACAAGACGAGTAAAACGGCTATAATTTTCACCTTCACTGTCCTCCGTTAGCCATAAGACTGCTTTCTTTTCTGGATTTTCTGATACATAGACCATAGCCATCCGTATAGCGCAGAATGACTTGCCTGTACCTCCATTAGATACAAGCATAGAGACTGAACCTCCCAATAAAGGAAGGTAGCTCTTACAGTAGACTTTAGGTCTTCTGCTCTTCATTTTACTGGGAGATTTAATCTCTAACATTAGTATGCCTTTTCAATTTTAGTTGTTGTAGAAGAGATAGGCTCATCTTCAAATCTTCTTTGTCTTAGATAGGTTTCTGGATTAGGTATGAATTGACCATTTTCTTTAGTCCATTGATCAGAGTCTATTTGCCAATTCAAGGCAACAACTGCTGCTTGTAGTAATTCTCCTCCAAGATCTTCTGCTAGATCAGACCAAACAGCAAATGCTGCTCCTTTTCCAACTTTCTTAGGATAGAACTTCCAGAATGTTAAAAACTCTTCTGTGTAGTTCCCTAAAGACTTTTTACTTCTTCCTTTTTCTTTGACAATCCATTTAGAGCTAAATGTTTCTCCATTAACCATTCTTACAGCAAGCTTCAATACAAAACTTGCTCTTTGCTTTTCATTTAAGTTAGCAATGTGATCAAATAATCCTTTCGGATCTATTTTATACTTTGCCATAGCTCCTCCTTGTGCTAAATTACTTAAGCATTCTCTCCTTGTAGTGAATAGCGAAAGCCCCTTCAGGTTTGGTAAGTCCTGTCGGGGCTTTTTCTATTTAGAATGCAACTTCGTCTTCTTCATCTTCTTCACCAGAATCCGCTGCTTCATCTTTCTTTGGATACTCAGGCATTGTGAGTCCTGCTGCTACAAACTCATCAGAACGCTCAATCTGCCAACGCTCTAATCCCCAAAGTTTCTTTAGCTTCTCAGTATCATGAATATCTTCAATATCGAAAACAAAGCTATCGTTGTATTGTTCTTCAACACTCATCCCTTTAGGTAGTTGCAATACAGATTTTACATTCTGATACTGCTTACCATGAGATTCTTTGTATGATACTGAAACTAGCCCGGGTACTCCAATAATTGTTGCCAGATCAAATCCAGCTTTTTCTTCATCTGTAAACGGTTTACCTCTCCATCCATTCAATAGCTTTCCGAGATTAGCTTTCTCTCCAATGTTTAGAGTATAAGAGTCAGCGACTACAAATGGCTTTCCATCTGACATCTTTTCCGAGATTTCCCATGTAATACGAACCTGACGCTGCTTCTTTACTTCTCCTTTCCACTCATTGTCTCTTGTGCCAACGTCTACTACACGAATGCAGCGACCAGCATACGTACCTGCATCTGGGTTTTCATACTCATTGTTTGATCCGGTGTCTGTTACTACTGGCATAGTTGCTCTCCTTTTGTTTTGAACTATTGCATATAGTTCGGGATATGTTTCTGTGCATTCTCAGAAATCGACAATACACATTGCGAAATTTCATCGTTATAAGAAAGTGGTTGCTTGTTTGGCATAACTAGATTCCCTCCAATTTTGCGCAGAGTGATTATACCATCGTTTTCATGTTTAAGTATGCAATTTATATAGTTTTTAAGAGTATATTTTGCTTTCAGATATACGCTCAATTGTTCTGCTGCCTCATAGAGTGGATGTGTTTCAGGATATAGTTCCATGAGGCTTTTAAATGTTTGTATCTTAGTATCAGGTATTACACTATTGAATTGATCCCAAAAATAACCTTTGATTTGATTCGAGCTATTTAAGTTACATTCTGGGAAATCCTGCTGTACAAATTGCATTACCTCGCAATAAACATCCTTGAGGTCTAATACTTTTCCTATATCAAACTTGATATATTCATTATCCTCACTCATAGCAATCCTCATAGTCTTGATCGGGTTTAGCAAAGCCAGTAATTAATGCTGATTTATAGGCTTTTTCTTTAGCTGATTCCTCATTGTCAGCTTCTACTACAAATGTCATTTCTTGGTATAAATCATTTCGCATTCTTACTTGGTATCTCATCATAGATCCTATTCAGTTCAGTGATTGTGTATTCAAGATCCAAATCATAACGAGAGCAGAAGGAGATACGCCCCTTGTCGTGATACTCATTATGGTGATCATGACAAATAGGTATAGCCCTGCTGTCATCTGTTTTTCCTCCCATCGTTCCATGTCCTACCTTATTTACATGGTGTGGCTCACTGGTTGAATTTGAAGTGTCCATGTGTGGATTTTGTACAAGGCATACAACACACGGAAGGGTTCTTATCCAACCAAGATACTTTTCATCTATGATTCGTTTTTCTTTTTGCATACGTTCTCCCACCAACCATCAACTCTGCTGAAGTACTTATATGCAGAAACTTCTAAAGGGTATGCCAATGATAACCTTGAAAGATTAGTTTCATCAGCTTTTGATATTGTTTCTGCTAAAAGCATTGAGAAGCTACCAAGTCTTTCATATTGCCACTCCCAAATGAATTTCTCCCCGGGTGTTAAATCTTTAAATGCCATATCTATTTCTCCTTATCCCAACAGATAATCTTTTCAGTATCTGGATAGTAGTTAGCAAAGTGAGAATTGTCATAACTTGGTTTAACAGCCCATTGTTCAACAGTCTCTAAACCAAGCCTTGCATATTCATCAATTCTATCTGCTGCTTTTTCTAGTGTTTCGCATGATTCAAAATAGACAGTTGCTGCTTTAAAGTCTGCTCCTGTTACATAGATCATCCATTCCTCCTATTCCATTTCTTGATTGCTTTGTTAAGGTCTTCTCCAGCTCCTCCAACAGATCCACATCCACCTTTTGATGCGTCACATACAATAAAGTAATAATCCCAAAGCTCTTCAACCAACTCAACATCAGACCCAAATACGCTATTTATTGTATGAGTTGCACCACAAAACGGACATGCTTTAATTTGATTAGGCATTTAATCCTCCTGCATTTCTGCTATACAATCCTCACAATTCACTACTGGAACATCATAGTTATACTCTATGTTGTACCAACCAATTCTTTCTCCACAAGTCCTACAAAATAGAGGGTCATAGTTCTTATGGATAAGCTTAGTGTCATATCTTTTACCGTTTGGTGCTGTTATTATTGGCATCCTCTTTCTCCTTTGATTAGTTCTTTAAGCTGCTTACCTGTTCCTGCATCACCCTTCCATTCACAGTAAGGACAGTAAGTCTGCTTCTCATACAGTGGTCTGTTTAATATCCTACAGTAGCTTGTTTCAACCCTTCTAGTTTCAAGTAGGTTGTTGCACGTATCACATCTGTTCATATTCCTGCCCTTCTATTTTCTGGATATTTCACTGTATGGATTTCTTTGTATTTGCTGCTTTTTTGGTAGGTAGCAAGATATTCATCTAATGTTGTAAATGATTTAATTTCACCACACCAGCTAGGAGGATAAGCATTTAGAAGTTGAGAGTAGTTACCAGTATGATCAGTTGTTATTCGCCAACCACTACCAGACCTCTTTCCATCAACTGCTTTGTAGTTTCCACTAAATGAAAAGTGTAAGTATTCAGTTTGAAAGCTTACTACTCTTGAACCTTCCTTGTTTGTGAAAAACCCATAGGTCCCACTTTCTGCTAAGAAGACACGAAGACCATCTCTTTTGATTTCATCAGCAAGAGCCTTTATCCACTTCCTATCTCTTTCGTAAGACATATTTACTCCTTCATTGAGTGATACATTTTATCAATGCATGATTTGCAAATATTTACATGCTGTCCTTTAGAATGTTGAGTTCTGAACCTGACTACAATTTCTTTGTGCTTGGCTATTGATCTGCCACATGCACTACACTTACCTTCCCGCTCTAAGCTTCTTGCTATAAATCCGAACATGTTTCCTCCTTAATCAAAGATGTCTGTATTGCCAATTATCTTAATGTCTTTTATTGGAACAGTTATGCTTGACCATACCCCAAACTTTAAGTATTTCAGGTTAGCCATTTTCCCGTTTATTCCACTGAGAGCAAATCTTGTATCCTCGTAGTGTTTGTGTATAGAAGACGTAGGGCTTAACCTTGCTTCTATTTTCATATTCCCTCCTTATGATGAAATCTTTTATTGTATTCGTATTTGCTACAATCTTCTTGATACCATTGGTAAGGGCAGATGTTTGGATTACCTTTTGTTTTCCAACCCATCATTCCATGACCAACTGCACAAGATGCTGTAAACGTACTAACCACCCTTCCATGTACGCAACGATGCTCTTCCATGCTTACCTCCTTTGGTTTGGTGCTAACTCAAAGACAAGCAGCAACCGAGGCTGCTGCAAGTCCTTCAATCAATACCAACAACTATAAATAATCTCGTTGTTATCTGATTCCTTTAGTGCTTCTTCAAAGATTGAAATTGATCGATCAATATCCTCAAAATACCATTCATCATATTCTTGCGATCCATAGAAGAACCCAGTTGTACAAGGAAACAAATCTTCAGCCAGTGAATGATTCTTGCTGACCTTACGTAAGATACTCAAAAGCTCTTTGACATCATCTTCACTTAGCACAATGTCTTTACAGTTAATATCTCCACCATCACTAAAGTTTTTCTCAATGTAATTCTGTAGAGCGTTGAACTTTCTCCAGTCACCAATTTCTTTTGTTTCTACTTTTTCTCTTAATCCTAAGTATTGATCTAAACCGATAAGTCACCTCCATGTAAGCTTTCGCTTCTTTCGTTGTTGGATTCAACTACATCACCTACCCAATATTCCATATTGTTTTGAAGCTCACGTTGATCATTTATGTGTGTTTCAAACATATCCATTGCTATTTCTTGTGCTTTATTTTCATTTGGTGCTTCTACATGATATCTGTAAGATCCTATGTCTATAACAACTTCATATTTAGGCATTACAAACCTCCTCTGTTAATCAGTTCATGTGCATGATCAGACTCTTCCATCATTCTACGATCTTTTTCCTGCTCGTATAAGAAGTCTCCATAGCCTGATTCCCATTCTTCACGACATTCATAAGAGCAGAATTCACCATCACAATCCTCACAACAGTTTTTACAAATACAAGTGTAATATTCAGCCATTTATTCCTCCTCTCTCATTTTATATCCCATCCATTGAGCAAGAATGTCTCTCGCCTCATATTTATCAACAAAGAATTCTTGCTGAAGATATGGTCCAGCAGCAAACATGTTTGTTACACCTGAATCTCTAAGCTCATCTAAGAACTCAATATGCTCTTGATCAAGTTTCATTTATACCTCCCTAAAAGACTTTTCAACTTTAACAATTAGATCAACAAGACTATTTGCTTCGATTTGAGCCAGTATTAATTCATTCTTGATTGCTTGTTTTGTTCCATAATCACAATTACTTTTAAATGGAAACTTAATATCTTCGAGCATTTTGTTTTCTACATACTCAAGAACATTACCAGCCTTCATGAAGTCTCTACTGCTATAACTCATTTGGCTGGTAATGTAGTCTTTCATTTGCACAGACATGTTATTAAGATCATACATAATCTTATCTCTGCGAGATTTGTTTAATAGTAAGTTCTTAGCCTTTTCTGCTTTGATAAGCTCTGCATTTTCATTCTTCATTTTTGTAAATATCTTGTCTGCCAATGCTTCAAGTTCTGACTTATTCAGTTTTTTCATTGAATCCTCCTATGAGACATGGAGCCTATACAGACTCCACATCTCTGTTGATTTATTTAAAGGTCTTCAAGCTGCTTGCGGAGATCTTCAATGCTAAGACCTTCAAGCGCAGATTCTTCTTTGTTGTTGATAATAGCCAAGATCTTTTGCTTCTTCTCTTTGCGAAGTTTAGCTTCAGATCGAATCCTGCTTTCTTCAAGACGAATCTTGATGATGTGCATGATGATTTCAAATGCAAGCTTTGACTCCTCATCAACCTCAACAGTTGGTTCAACGTAAGACTTGGTGACTTCTTCACGCTGCTTATCATATTTACCAGCAAGGTTATCAAGTGAAGTACCACGGACAGACTGCAATGGTAGGTCCCAAAGATCTTCTACAGACAACAGACCTTTAGTTGATTCAAAGCGAAGTTTGTTACGGCTTGCGATTTCAAAGATATTTTGTTCGGACATATTCTCTCTCCTTAAAAGTTGATTTTGAGTGTGCGGTTAAAAGATCCTTCTACCCTACAAACGATACTGTTCCTGATTGTTGATGAAAAACCAAGTCCACTGAGTTGATCATCAGTAGGTTCAGCTTTCATCTTTGACCCTAAGATCTCAAATACCTTTCTGTGCTTTGTTAATTCTCCTTTCAGATATTCGTTAAAGAAGCCTCGTACTGGTTCTGGATTCTTACACCCACGAAGCATAAAGAAGTAATGCTTGTTACCTGCTGTGTTGTCATCCCAATGGTTCGGTGAAGCCATTACAACCTCAACTTCATTCTCAGATTGAGTCTTGATGTTCCACTCTTCACGAACTGATTGTGAGCTTGGAAGTGACTTAACAATTTTAAATTCACCATCAAAATTAATTGCTGCTACATCAACAGATGATCCTCCAGCTATTTCTTTTGGATATGAAAAGCTATGGATAACACCATCCATTTCAACTTCAGCACTAAAGCCACCAGTACAACGTCTTGAAGAATAGTTGTGAACTCTGAATCGATATTCACCTTTTGGGGTTTTTGCTCTTGTTAACCATGTAATATTCTCAACAGCAATATTGTCTCCCGGGTGAGTGTTATCAACATCTAAATGACCATCCTTATTGCTAAAGTAATAATGCTTGTTGTTTGGTGCATAAGCATGTGCATCAAGATCAATATCCTTATCCTCATTTGTTTCATTCCATTGAAGCGAGAATCGTAAGAAGCCATCAACTCTGCCTCCTGCTTTCTTTACCCTTTCCTTGAGAGAGTCAGTAACATCTCCGTTATAAGCCCAAGAGAAGTTGTTGTCCCATTTGAAGAGATGTTTTGCATCCTTGTCATTTGGAGCCACAAGTGTCACTAAATTGTTTAAATGTTTATTTTCAGGGATTAGCTTCATTGAGCTAATTGATGGCAATACCTTTGAGATAAAATCTTCAATACCAATCTCTTCAATGTTCTTGCTTTTCTTTGGTGTAGCTTTTGTTTCTGCAACAAGTTCATCAAATACGTTCATTGATTTCTTTGCTGACCTATCTGCAAATAAGACATTGTTGATTGTGATATCGCTAATTCGTGCATGTCTTCTATGAATAGAATCAGTAAGACCAAGCTCTTCAAGTTTTGCTTGAGCGTCTTCGATCATTCTTTTTGTAACTAAAGCAGTAGTTCTTTTGTAGTTCTGTGGAGCAACCATTGCTTCATACTTTGAAACAGCTTGATCCAGTTCCATCTCTGCACTGATATCGATTAGCAAAGTACCCATAGATGTATTTCTGTATCTTAATAAAGATGGATGTTCATCAGATACCATTTTCCAGAGAAACAATTCTTTCTTCTTTGCCTGCTCATATCCGATTTTAATTGCTCTGTATTTCTTTACTGATTCAGCAGCTTCATCACCTCTGTATAGAGATCCTTGTGAAATAAGATCAATTACAGTGTTAATAGCATCAAGGGTAAGCTCTTCCATGCCTCGCTTTAAAACATCGAATGTAGCCCTGAATTCGGACTGATAAGTACCAATCTTTAATGCTTTTACTTTTGATTTGTTTGGAGTCTTGAAGCTGAAGTGATTCCATGTTGTGACGTTGCTATCAGGATTCATATCTAAAGTAGTTTCATTGCCCATTTTGCTCATATCGGTGTAGAAAACATTTTGGATCGCTTTGCTTTTTACGTACTTAGACATCTCCTTTGCAACAACACCATATGGACCTTCAATATCTATATCCCAAATACTAAACAGTCGTTCTCCATCAGTCACAACAATATTGCCAGCTTGTCTGATAAATGACTTACAGGCAGAACAATCATGCTCAGTTCTTTCCCTGTACATTGGGTTACTACCCGCAGGAAAGCTTGCAAGATACTTTTCCCAGATCTCTTCTGGGCTAGTACTTGTGTAAAGAAATCTACCTATAGTTTCCATAAATGCTGCTTGCTCTTTAACCTTGTTGCTAAATTCTACAAATTCCATTTTATTCCTCCACAATAAAGACTAGATTTTCCATACCGCTATAATCATCAGATGCTTCTACAAATACTTCTCTTTCCCAATCCCAATACATAGGCAAACCACCACCAGAACGAGTAAGAGTGTCAGACCATAGCTGCTTCTCATATGTCCAAACAGCAATGAACTGACCATCTTTTGGCATATCACTTGTTATTCTCATAACTCTCTCCTGTGAGACATGGAGCCAATTAAGACTCCATATCTCTTGAATGTGTTATTCAGAACCAGACCAACTTTTAACTTCTTGAAGAATTTCTTTGAAGTCTTCATCAGAAGGTACTTTTTCTAAAGCAGCTGCTTTAGCAGCCTCTTCAGCTTTCTTCTTTTCAATCTTAAGGAGTTGATCTGCTTCTCTGTCTTTAATTGTTTTAAGCTCATCCTTGGTAACGAACGAACCATAAGTTAAAGTAGCCTTGCTTGGTTCATTGGTCTCGGAATAAAGACTGCCAATGCCACTAGTGACATAATCTCTGGTAACACGTTTGGCTTTACCAATAGCCTGAAAGAAGGCAATAGCATCAGCTTCTTTCTCAAAGGTGTACTCAGCATCTGAATAGCCTTCACCAGTTTTTACAATAATTACTTGCTTCATGCGTTCTCCTTAAAGTAAGAAGCCCCACTCGTTATGAGCAGGGCTTATTAGTTATTAATGCTAGTTTTATGCTCCTGTATGAGCATCTATCGCCTCCCACGGATCATCACCTTGGTCAATGGCTGAAAGACCTACGCAGACAAGCTCTGGTGGAAGGCCACAAAGATCATTGTCTTCTTCAATATCAATAAGAACATCCAAGTTATTGCCTCTTAAAGCCTTATGGTACCTTTTTAGTAAACTCATGCTGCCTCCGCTACGTTTTTCCATTGCTTTGGAGTCAACTCAATGACCTTTGCTCCTATTACTTCAAGCTGAGAAGCACGATCATAAGACTCTACATCTTGAGCATAGCGAGTGACTGCTGAATGCAATCCATACTGGCTAAGATCTCCACCTTGAATGAGATAGTTTAAGATGCTGCTACCTTCATCTTTGGTGAACCCAACAGTCTTACCAAGCTCTGTAACAGCCATAACAACATCACCTGATACCTTACGTTCAGTTGTCTCTTTAAGTTGCTGTAGTGTCCTCTGGAAGCGTTCAGGGGATAGTGCTGCACGTATACTATCTCTTATCTGCAATGCAATAGCCTGCTGAGTCATATACGTTGTATCAGCATAGATCATTCCTACACCCTGTTTAGATCCTCTGTGCATCTTCTTGAAGTTGCTGATGCTGTTTGATCTAACCATTCCATTCAAGCAAGCCAATGTATAAACAAGCTCACTCTCTGCATAGAAGCTCATACCTACCTCAGAGTTCACAATAGATATTCCTCCCATAACAGGATCACCAACTTTAGCTTCACCCTGTAGCTTTTTGCTCGTTACCTTCAGGTACATCTTTGTATCTGTTAAGCCAGAAGACTGGATCTGAATATCATCTCCCATCTCCCCCAGTACAGGTAAGACTGCTTTTAAGATCGTTGAATTGTCGTACTCTGTGCTGAAGCTATCTGATAAATAGCCTCTGAAATCTCCATTGCGAGTTCTTACCATACGATTTTTATTAGACTGCTTAATCAGGGTGTTTACATTGTCCTCAAGCAGACCATAGTTCCCTGATTCTATGAGTCGACTACGATACACAGAAGGAATACCAAGATCAGTGCCAACTTGGTTGAATGCATGGTTTGTCAATTTACTACCATTGATTGGTCCTGCTCCTACAGCAAAGATACCATCCCTGCTGATATCAAACTGTAGAGCTGGAGCTGGTACGATATAATCTTTCTTATCTTCATGTTCAATTTGTGCTGCTAATTCCTGTAGTCCTAGTCCTTGTTTCATTTTTTACCTCCATATGCTTTATCAAAAGCTGCTTCAAAGATTTTTCTGGTCTTGTCTGACATAGCTACAACATCATAAGCAGGATCTTTAAAGTAATCCTTTGCGATATCCATTTGAACTATGCCTCTTATGCTTCCAATCATCTTGTCTCTAATCAGATACAGCTGCATTTGTTACTCCTTTACGATAAAGATTAAATTTATGATTTCACCTCTATAACAAAGTAATCACCATATACTTTTTTATCAGGAGCTGTATCGTCTGATGATTCAATATATGCACATTGTTGAGCATCATCACGGTTATCAAACTCATCAATTAATATAGGTTGCCATCCAAAATCTGACATCCCTATTTTGGTAGGTATAAACCAAACTTTAAATTTATTCATTTATTTATCCTCCAGTTCTGTAAGAGCATCAGGTCTGAATTCTTGTGCTGCCTCAGTAAATAGTTGAGCAAGATCAAGGCATATGTCTAATGCCTCGTTGCTGCTACTTACATTCGGCTGTCCTGTTTCCAATAGTTGATACAGGTGTAAATATTTCCAAAGCTGTTCACTTCTACCCTTTTCCATACTTCCTCCCTGACTCTTTCCATGCTTGCTTGTTGATGTAGTTCCAAGTTCCAGAGTTCTCTACCAGAATCACAGCTCTCTCGTTACTTACTCTGATCACATCATCTGAAATTGTACTCTTTACACACTTCATATAACCTCCATGTGTTGTCCAAGCTTGATTGCTTGATACTGCCATCCAGAGTTGGATAGCAGAGACAAACCTTTAAGCTTCGTATTCATATCTTGGTTCGTTATCTTCAAATATCTCTACGAGATCCATCCTCTCATCGTCGCTATTAGACTTGACTGGCAAATAGGTACTTTCGTCCGCTGGTTGCAGTATCTTACCGTTCGGTGTTTCCATCCATTTCATAGTTGCCTCCATAGGTGGGTTAAAGGAAAAAAGGTACAAATTTAAGAGAAAAACAAATGAAAAAAGAAATTCCTCTCAAACAAATGGTTGAAAGTTGTTCAAACACTTCTTTTTAGTACGTGAAATAATGTGAAAACTGCTTTTTATTCCAATTCACTTACTTTTTGGCACAGCCCTGCATAGTTTTTGACTCGCACCAGACGCTGCTACTCACTGCAACGCCTGATACGAGCCACTTCTTATCTGGTTATTAGGTAGTAGATTAATCCCCCGATCAAGATACTCATGATCAGGGGGCTGATTTGATCCACGCTTAACCTAACTTGGCAAGTCGAGTTTTCTTGCCCAAGCGGAACGTGTTTTCGGCAGGAGCTGGAACCTCGACTGCGTGGATCTTGCAGTTAACCCAAGGATTCGGCTCATTGTCGACGTAGGTAACTGGAACGGCTTCTTTATACTCACCGTTCTTGCCGTCTGTGACTGCTTCCAGAATGGCATCAGCATCAAGCAGGAATGTCGTGTGCTGCTTTATTGCGGTACCGAACTGCTTGTAATTACATGCCATAGAAGGTGAGTTGTTACCAAGGTCACGACAACGAGCAAGCACACGCTCATTACCTGTGATCTCTTCCAGTTCCATGTAGCAGTTGGGATACTCTTCCGTTAACGAACCCTTCAAAGCACGAATTGCCTTCTCTGACTGGTTCTTGAGAGTTTCAACGATATCGCCTGTTGTCTTCTCGATGATGTTAACAGTGCGGAGTACGGAATTTACGGTCATGTGGTAAGTTTTCATGTGAATCTCCTTTGTTGCTGGGGGAATGAAAAGAGCCAGACTCTCGAAATTAAGAGAAAGGCAAATGAAAAAGGAAAAGCCCTTTTGATTCAAGGACTTGTGGGTTTAAAAGGTTTATGGTTTTAAGGGTTTGGTGTTTGGTTTAGGAACCTGCTTGTGCCTGTTCTTCCATGCCATGTACGCCTTAACCATAGCTCTATCAAGTTCCAGATTGCTCTTTGTTAGGTGAACACTGTTCATCGTTCCCTCCTAAGATAGTTTGTCGTAGATACGCTGCTTACGACCTAAATCCTGCTTCTTTACCTGTTCATCAGCACGTATAAGAGCATACAGGATAACGATTAACACTATTGCTATCAGTAACAGCAACTCAAACATATTTACCTCCGTAGTAAATGGGTAGATAAAAGCCTGCTAATGTAGTTATTAAACAACACTAGCAGACCATAAGAAGAATCATAAGAACGAAGACGCTAACCATAATCCATCAACGTCATTAACCCTAAACGTAGCTATATCAACCACTGAACTCACGTAATCACATATGGACTCAGGGTTATTAACTACTTCTACAGGTACACTTACTACCTGTTGTGCGTGTGTGGAACAGTTTGTCACTATCACGGATATCATGTTCATACGTAGCTCCTATGCGTAAGAGAAAAGCCAATATAAAAGGAGAATTCCTTTTGATTACAAGGTGTTAGGTGTATGGTTGTGGTTGTGGTGTGTGGTGTAGGTGTGTGGTTGTCGGTGTAACAGTTACAACAACGTAACATGCGGGGGCATACCCACCCATGACCCACCCCAGTAGCTACCTATATAAACCTCTGACATGCACAAAAGGCAGTAAAATGCGTTTGACCCCCTTAAAACTTTCTGAAAAATCCGAAAACAGTTGAAACAGTTTCTGAAATTTACAACGATGTGGTATGAAGTTATAGGTCTATGATAGGTCTATGATAGGTTAAGTGCCAATGTCTCACAGTGGGGAGACAACAGATGTGGTATATTGGCTATATAGAGATTGTAATGGGTATACATTAGTGTTGGTTGACAGTATGATATATGTACTGTATATGTCCTTTAGGAGGCTTTATATGGAGCTGGGCGAAAGAAGAGTAGAATCCCCAAGTGAGTACAAGATGCGGAAGCGAGAGCTGACCGCTGAAAACCAGTTGATCACCAGACCTATCCCAAGAATCAAAGACGACATTCTCAAGACAAACAGACCCGGGAGAAAGAAGAAGTACACTCCGACCAAGTTGAAGAATGGAATCAACAAGTACTTTGAGTGGTGTGAGACAGAAGACGAGATGCCGAGCATCAAGGGATTGATGATTCACCTTGGGATGTACAGGGATGTCTTTTACAAGTATGCGAAGTATCCAGAGACTATGGAGATCATTGAACATGCAAAGATGATCATAGCGAACTGGGCTGAAGAAGACGTTTACAACACAAGAGGCATGGCAGCAGGCAAGTTGGCTTACATGAAGAATGTTCATACGTGGGCTGACAAGCTTGAGACTAAGAACGAGAATGCTAATACGAATGTCGTATTGGACGTTGCTGCTGCGACTAAGAGGATAGAGATGTTGGCTCCTAGACTTCTTGAGTTGTTGGAAAGCAGTGAAGTAGTCAAGCAGATAGGCAGAGACACAATTGATGCAGAGGTTATAAACGATGGTTGAAGCAACACTGACAAAGGCGAGGGTTGTCTACAACAAGACTTTCGATCCGACTTTTCTTGGGATAGCTGAACACGATGACGAAGCTTTGAATATCAAGGTGGAGTTTGACTGGGAGACTTTTGAACCAGAAGACTTTGCAAATGGTTTGAGGCAACAGATTGCTAAAGACTTCGACTTGGAAGTGAAGTTTGTTGATATTCGTAGGGAGCAATTGACAGAGATGTTGGCTACTAGCTATTGGGAATATATGCACCGCTTTGGAAAGTTGCTGCACTAATGGGAAGACTTGATCAGCTGACAAAGAGTTTAGTGCAAGTTTACACTGAGAAGCTTTCTGCTCAAGAGCAAGAAGAGTTGATGGCTTGCTTAGAGGTATTGGCTGATGACCAAAAATACAATAAGTTTAAGAATTATTTTCCTGATGAAGGGAAATACCGTAGGGAACTTTATCCCAAGCAAACAAGTTTCTTTCATGCTGGTAAAAAGTTCAAAGAAAGAGCTTTCATTGCAGCAAACCGTGTAGGGAAGTCAGAGGCTGGGTGTTATGAGACTGTTTGTCATGCTACTGGCTTGTACCCTGATTGGTGGGATGGTCATAGATTCACAAGACCGACTCTTATATGGGTTGGTGGGGATACTGCTACTACTGTTCGTGATATTATCCAGAAAAAACTGATAGGTGACATGAACGATATAGGCTCTGGGATGATTCCTAAGAGCCTTATTTTAGTTGATCAGTGCAAGACAAGACGTAATGTACCTGAAGCTATGGAAATTATCAGGGTTCAGCACGTTACTGGTGGTGTTACCACTATAGTTCTTAAGACCTATGAGCAGGGTCGTGCTACTTGGCAGGGTACTGAGGTCGACTTTATCTGGGTTGATGAGGAATGTCCTGAAGACGTTTACTCTGAGGGCTTAATTCGACTAATGACTACTCAGGGGTTGATGATTACAACCTTTACACCTCTCAGGGGCGTTACTCCTCTAGTTCTATCCTTTCTAGACAATAGCCAAGATTCTGATGTTGCATATCCACGGTGGGTAGAGATCTGTACTTGGGATGATGTCCCTCACCTGACAGCAGAAGAAAAGGCTAAAACTCTAGCAAGTACGCCCCCGCAATTGCGAGATGCACGATCTAAGGGCGTTCCTACTGTTGGAGAGGGGCTTGTATACCCTGTAGACCCTAAGAACATTGTCGTAGATGACTTTCAAATACCTAAGTATTACAAGAAGCTGTATGGAATGGATGTTGGTTGGAACAATACGGCTGTTTGTTGGGGTGCTTGGGATATAGAGAACGACATTGTTTATATCTACTCAGAGCATAAGATGGGGCAGGCCGAACCAGTGGTCCATGCAAAAGCCGTTAAATCAAGAGGGGCTTGGATTAAAGGTCAGATTGACCCTGCTGCTAGAGGAAGATCACAAATAGATGGTGAGACTCTATATAACCTCTATCGCAAAGAGGGATTAAAGATATATCCTGCTAATAATGCAGTTGAAGCTGGCATTTTTGACATTTGGGAACGCTTTACTACTGGTCGACTAAAGATTTTTAAATCATGCGGTATGGTCTTAAGAGAATTATCGTTATACCATAGAGATGAAAAGGGTAAGATTGTTAAGACAAATGATCACCTTCTTGACAGTCTTCGGTATTTAATCAATGCAGAACCTGCTATGTGGTCTTACCCACAAGTAGATAACAATCAAAAGGTCGTAAAGATTAATAACTATATGAATGCCTGTGTTTAGGAGTAAACATTATGATGTCACGTAAAGCAATGGCCCAAGCTGGGAAGAATACTGCAAAGAAAAAAGGTGAACCAGCAATTAAGCCAACAGGAGTCGGCACTGGATACCTTGATAAAGGTGTAAGGGATATTAAGAATTCAGCCACGAAGAGACAATCTGAGATTGACAAAATCATGAAGGATCTTTGATATGCCAAATCCTATGAGTACTCTGAAGCATATGGGCAAGATGACTTCTGTAGAAGAAGATCTTCCAGAAGTATGTGGAGAGTTTATAGACAAGGTTCTTACTACTAGGAATCTTGTTCACATTGCACACCTGACTACTAACAACTACTCTGACCATAAGGCTCTACAACATCTCTATGAGGATATTGTAGATATTCTTGATAACCTAGTAGAACTATATCAAGCCAAGTTTGGCAAGATTGGTCCTATTGTGTTCTCCAAGACGAAGATGCCAAAAAATATTCTTGCTCATGTAGAAGCAGAGTATGACTGGTTAGAAGAGAATCGTCACAATATTGCAAAAGGTGTTGGAGCAATCAAAGCAGAGCTAGATGTTTTAGATGCAGCATATTTGAAAACTATTTATAAGCTGAAGCACTTGAAGTAAGGATAAAAGATGGCTCTTCCAATTAATAGACCTGATACTGTTGGCAATGCTGACGAGACTGCGTTCTTAAAAGAACAGCTTGGGCAGAATAAGGAGAACCAAGTTGTTAAAAAACTCTCCCAACATCTTGCAAAAGTCTGGACTCAGAACCAGAAAGACAACAAGAACGTAAGAACTGAGATGGTTGAGTCTTTACGAAGAGTAAAAGGGCAATATTCGCCAGAAAAAGCTGCCCTTATTAAAGCTTTTAAGGGGTCAGACGTTTATATCCGTAGTGGTGAAGCTAAAGCTAGGGCTGCTGAGTCTTGGATTAAGGATCTGTACAGGGCTGAAGCAGATATGCCTTGGAGCATTGAGCCTACTTCTGAGCCAGAGCTTCCAGATAAGACTAAAATTGAGATCAAAGAAGAAACAAAACAACAAGCGTTGCTGTTTGAGCAACAAATGATTCAAGCTGGTCTTGAAATTGATCCTGTTAAGGTCGCAGATCTACTGCAAGAGTACTATGAAGAGCGTTTAGACGCAGCAAAAGCAGAGTTGATTAAAGACGCAAAAGAGCGTTGTGAACGTGCTTCAGTTATTATTAAAGATCAGAACCAAGAAGGACAGTGGCAGGAAGCATTCAAGAACTTTATTTGGCATTTTGTTCGTCTGAAGTTTGGAATTATTAAAGGACCTATCCTTACTAAGACAAAAAAGCAGAGTTGGCAGCAGACAGAAACTGGATATGACCTCGTTACAACTGACGAACTAGTTAACGATGTATATTGTGTGTCTCCGTTCAACTTCTATCCTGCTAGAGGCATTAAGACTGTCAATGATGGAGATCTTATTGAGATTCATGAACTCACACGGCAGGCAATTACAGATCTAATTGGTGTCCCGGGTTATAGCGATTCAGAAATCAAGATGGTTTTGGATGAGCTAGACAATGGTACTCTAAAAGCAGAGTGGTTTACGATTGATGATGATGCAGCCGTCAAAGAAGCGACTAAAGAGAAGAAAAAACACTTTGAGTCAAAACCACTGACACAAAGCTCTTTTGATGCAACAAGTGGGTCAACCATCATGGCGCAGGAGTTTTATGGATCTGTGTCAGGTAAGTTGCTGTTAGATTGGGGCATGGAGGCTAATTTAGACCCACATACTCAATATCAGGCGAATTGTTGGAAGATTGGTACTCATGTCATTAAGGCTGTTATCAATCCAGACTCTCTTGGTAGAAAACCATATCACGTTTCTTCTTGGGCTAAAAACCCAGAATGGATCGTTGGTGAAGGTCTGATTGAGTTTGCTGGACCAATTGAAGATGCAATGAATGCTGTCATGAGGGCATTGATCAATAATGTTGCTATTGCTTCTGGACCAATGGCAGAAGTTGACAAAGATCGTGTCGACACTTCTATACCAATTTATCCTTGGAGGCAGATTGAGTCGACTTCAATGCAGATGAAGGGTGATGGACCAGCTGTCAATTACTATCAGCCACAAATGCATGCACAGGAATTGATTGGGGTATGGCAATTCTTGTCTAAAGTATTGGATGAGATGACTGTCCCTGCATACGCACAAGGAGCAAGTCAATCTGGGGTAACAGCTGGTACTGCTACTGTGTTCACGCAACTATTAGCTGCTGCTGCCAGATCAATAAAAGCTGTTGTATCAAATATTGATGACGATATCATTAGTCCATACATTCAAATGTGCTACGACTACAATATGAAATTCACTGATGATGATTCAATCAAAGGTGATGCAAGGGTTGTTGCTAAAGGCGTAAATGGGTTATCTCGCAAAGAGCAACAAGCACAACGAAAAGTTGAGTATTTACAGGTTGTTGCAAATCCATCTTACATGGAGATCCTTGGTCCAAAGAATGTTGCTTCTGTATTAGCACAAATAGCAAAAGCAAATGACATCGAATTGCCAGATATGAGTCGACTCGAAGGAAATGAGTCAGTAGAACAAACAGTTCAAAAGATGCTTATGGCTCAAGCAGGAATCGATCCTATGCAGGAAGAAGGTCAAGTTGCTAATGGTGGTGGCGCACCAAAGAAACCACAAGGAACTAACCAAGATGGCTCAAAAGCTGGGGTGAATAATGGCTAGTGAGAAACAAATAAAGATTCTTTTAAGAAATATTATGGTATCTCCTGAAGGCTCTGAGTTTTTAGATTACCTGAAGGAGTTGTCATTGCAGAATTACAATTCATATAAGACGGATGATTCAAGCATGGATGGCATTCATAAAGGCTATGCTATAGCCATTGATAGCTTAATCCGTTCACTTGAGCTATCTGTCGTAGAAAAAAAACCTCATGTTGAGGTAACTGACTTTTAATTTAACTGAAGATACCTTAATTGGCCTTCAAAGGAGTAAAACATGGCAATCCCAAAACAAGTAGAAGCAGCTGCCGAATTAGCAGAAGAGTACATTAAGGGACTTAATGCTGAAGAGGACAATTCCGAGGCTGGTAAAGAAGTCGATACGGACGAATCAGAAGAAACTGAAGAAGAAATTGAAGAAGAAACTGAAGAGTCTGCCGATGACGAAACCAATACTGAGGGAGAAGAGCAGGAAGAAAAGAATATCTTTGAAGAGAAATACCGTGTGCTGCAAGGCAAGTACGATAAGGAAGTACCTCGACTACACAATGAGCTTAAAGAACTAAAGGAAAAGATTTTTGAGCGTATTGGTGATTTAAGCAAGAAACCTGAAGTAGAAGAGGCTCCTATCACAGATGCCAAGCTGGAAGCATTTAAAGAGGAATATGGAGAAGATTTAATCAATTATCTCGACTCTTACTTTGAATCGAAAATGAAACCAGCAATTGAAGCACAAACCAAAGAATCTATTGATCCTGTTCAACAAAAAGTTGCTTCACTAGAGGATTCCCAAATTGAAACAGCCAAAACCGAATTTGCTTCTTTCTTAGATGAGAATGTAAACGGTAATTGGCGAGAGGCAGGAGAAGATCCTAAATTTATTGCTTTCTTAGAAACAGAAGATCCGAGTGGGTTTAATACCTATGGTGAGCTTCTTGATAAGTTCAATAACAGTTGGGATGAGAAAAGAATGGCAAAGGTCTTTAATGCTTATTATGGCGAAAAGACTGAAGTTGTACCTGAAAGAAAGCCAAGTCCAGATAAGGACGCTATTGTCGCTCCGTCACGTAAAACTCAGGCGCAAGCACCAAAAGACGATGGAAAAATTATGTGGACTCCCGAATCTATAAAACAATTTGAACGTGATGATCGCTCAGGCAAGTATAACGCAGAGGAGTCTCAAAAACTCTGGGATGACTTGCTTGCTGCACCATCCGAAAACAGAATTAATTAAGGAGAAACACAATGGCAATTTATCCAGTTCAGCCCGGAAGCCCTGATTATTCCTCAACAGGCGCAACTAAGTATATCCCATCAGTATATGCTGCCCTGCTGGTAAAGAAGTTTTACCCTCAGACTATCAACTCCAAGATCAGTCAAACTGATTATGAAGGAGAGATTTCTGATATGGGTGATTCCGTATTTATCCGTACTCGTGCAAAGATCGAAACCTTCAAGTACAAGAAGGGCATGGTCTTGCCAGTACAAAATCCTGAGAGCGCATATGTCACTCTCAAAATTGATCAAGGTGAAGGCTTCTCATTCGCTATTGATCGTGTAGATGAGTTCCAAAGCGACATCAAGCTCATGAATGAATGGGGTGATGATGCTGCTGCACAGATGAAGCAAGTTCTTGACCTGAATGTTCTTGTGTCTATGGCTGCTGCTGGTGCTGTAGCTGGTGGTAAAGCTGCAACAACTGTTAGTGGTTATTCCGCTGACGGTATTGCTTATGATGAGTTTACCATTGCTAAAGGTGCTTTGGTTGCTGGTGGTACTACTGCTAAAGGAACTACCCTGACTGCTGGTGTTGCTGCTGGTTCTACAATGGGTCTGTCTGATGCTGCTGTTAGTTGTGCAACATCAGCTAATATTGTAAAGCAGATCCTGTATTATGGTCGCTTACTGGACGAGAACAACGCTCCTGAAGCTGGTCGTTTTGTTGTTGTTCCTTTCTGGGTAATGCAAACCTTGAAGGACATTGGATCTCAGTTCGCTCAGGTTTATGCTACTGGTCAAGACAAGTCTCCATTGATGTCTGGCAAGATTCCTGG
Organism: Cyanobacteriota bacterium; assembly: GCA_942490675.1. Taxonomy (GTDB): domain Bacteria; phylum Cyanobacteriota; class Cyanobacteriia; order Cyanobacteriales; family Xenococcaceae; genus Waterburya. The sequence goes on from CALNYB010000011.1 coordinate 48,682, forward strand.
GATTGATCGTTTTGAGATTCTTGGTTCAAATAACCTTCCCGGCACTACTGAAGCTGTTGAGTCTACGGCTGTTTTGTTTGGTTGTAACTATGCGACTACGTTTGCTACTCAAATCACCGAGAGTCGTGTAATCGACAACCCATTCAGCTTTGGTAAGATGATGCAAGGTCTACAGGTTTATGGTAGCCAAATCATTAAGCCTGCGCTACTTGGCGTTGACTTCATCAAAAACGCTTAAGTTAATAGTTAATAAGGAGATAAAAAAATGGCTACTACTCGTTACGCACAATCCGTTGCTGGTCCACTCCCTAAGACAGTTAAGTTCTCAGTAACTGCTGACAATGATGTTTTGCTGTCTGGTGGGAACTTTCTTGTCCTTGGTGCTTATTTTGAAGGACTTGCTACTGCCCTGAACATTGATGCTGGTGCTGATATCGCAGCTAACGTTGGCGGTATTTCAGTTGCCGATGATGAAACCTTGAATGTCACCGCTTCTGGTGCTGGGGCTGTTACCTTGGTATTTGTTGCTCTGCCTGTAGCTGGGTACTCAACATTTGACGTTTAATTAACATAGATTATGGGGGTAGCTATGCTGCCCCCTTAGTCGCTTCAATAAAGGACACCTTCAATGGCCCTTGAAAAAAAGCGCACCTCTATCAAAGACCTAGAAGAAATACTCTCTACTATTTCCGCAAGGCTTGATAAGATCGAAGCAGTTGTATTCGCAGAAAGAAAATCAATCAATAAGATTGAAACATTCAATGGTGATGTCGAGCCTGTTCAAAGAGAAAGAAACAATTTGCAAATGGATGAACGTGGAAAGCTTGCTTCAGTTAAAAATGCTGTGCAAATACTACCACCAAATCTAAAAGTTAATGGCAGACATACCACTCAAAATGTTGGTGCTATATGTGGCTTTAAGGTAAGTGAAGAAATGCTGGACATGGCATATCAAGAATAGGATAACTCATGAACCTTGGTGAAATCAAAGAAGAGTGCTGGGCGATAGCAAGAGATACCGCTTTGGACGATGAAGATAAATTGTGGCCTTCAGCTGAAATGGATCTTTATGCCAATAGGGTTTATAAAGAAATTGCCAGAGAAACACTCTGTATCCTTGATGCTACTACGGTAGATGTTTGCCAGATTGCTTCAGATCCTGTTGTATATACGGATCTTGTTGCTGGAACACTTGACTATATCTGGGCAAATGATCCTGAAGCATGGCTGTACCAGAAGAATGTCTGTCCGTATCTTTATACTCTTCATCCAAGCATTATAAAAATCCACGAAGTTAAATGGACCAAGAGGCAATGGAAGCTGACAAATGTTTCTTCATCTAAATGGCAGGATAATGTTTGGTGGGAACAAGTTATAGGGATGCCAACTGAGTTTGCTCTAGACCTTGAAGCTGGAAAACTTGCTTTAAATTTTAGGTCAGAGTCTTCTGATGTCATGAGGCTGCAAGTCTCTAGAATGCCACTTGCTAATTTGTCTTCTGATTCTGATGTTCCAGAGATAAAAGAAGCATATCATCAGTTCTTTTTTAATGGGATGCTTGCTTTAATGTATTCTAAAGAGGATGTAGATACTATCAATGAGAAAAAGGCTGATAGCTATAAGATGAATTTTCTCAAAGACATTGATCAAATTAAACAGCTTGAAACAAAGATTCACGAAAGATTGCGCCCTAATTATTCAATGGGAGCGTTTCGATGAGCGACTGGAAGATCACTGGTTTTCTTGGGATCAATAACATGAAGGAGCCATCTGCGCTTGAACAACCTAATGTTACCAAAACAGGAAACTATGGTGATGTAGAACTCAGACGCTGCATAAATTTTGATATTGATGATGATAACGGTCTTGTTAAAAGAGATAATGATCAGGTCATTTTTGATATGGAGTACGATGCCAAGTTAACACAGTCATTTGCTGGTATCACATATACTGCACTAGGGAATAGACTCACATTCTCAAAAGCTTTTAGCACAGATTCAGATCCACGAAGAAATGCAATCGAATACACTAATCCAATTGTACTTATCCAAGAAGTCGAAGTAGGTATGTGGGTAAGTACAACTGAAAAACTTATATTCCATTCAGGTAGAAACCCAACAATTGTAGGTGGATTTACTCAGACTGCTGAGTACAACTTTCCTGCTATTATGGGTACAGGTGAAAAGGTACATTCCAGCAAACTTGGTCTTGATAATGATGGCTTTGTGGCTTTATTCACCACGACCAGAGGCATTTGTTACGGAACTCAAACTGGAATGCTTGTAAATATGAGCGAAGGGAAGTTTAGCTATAAACCTTTCCAGCGTGGAATATCTTATATAAAAGAGGCGAACGGAATGATCCAATATCAAGTAAAGATGATCAATTCATTTGAGGATTCATTTAACGAGCAAGGCAGAAAAGTGGCTATAGAAGTAGACGCTTTGTAGCGAAGGGAGAAGCAAATTGATTAGATTATCAGATGCAGCTGTTGGGTTGATGGCTGGTGATATAGGGTTAAGGAGAGCTATATACGGTTCTCATATTACGTTCTTCACTGGATCTCAACCTGCAAGCGCAAATAGTACAATTGGATCTTCTCAGCCAATTATTACTTTTACTAAAGCTGATGGTGTATATACCCCTGAAGTTAAAGCAAGCTGGCAAGCAGAATTCAGTTCTGTTTCTGGGACCGCAACTATTACCTCAATTACAGTTGGTGGTATTGAACTGCTTTCTGGAGAAGTATCAGGTGACAACATTACTGATATTGCAAGTTCTGCTGCTGAAAGTATCAATGAAAATGTTTTGAACCTAAATTTTACTGCTTTTAGTTCACTTGGAGTTTTAACTGTTCAAGCTCCAAAAGCAACAGGAACAAAACTTAATGGTTTAAATCTCGTAGTAGCTACAAGCGGAACTATCAATACAGCTTATAATGATTCTCCATCGAACAACGGAAGTCCTTTTGTTGATGGCGTTGATCATGAGAATGGCTTGGAGTTTACTTATCCACAAGATGGAGCAGGTCTTTCTCCAGCTGAAAGTGTTTTTTACATTGAGAAGCCAAGTGGTGATGTTTGGTCTGGACTTAATGGTTATGGACCAGCTACTGCCACTAAAACAGCTTTGTTTGCTGGAATTACAAATGGGCAAACATATACTGCTGGATGGGGAAGAATATGTGTAGATGCAGGAGATACTGGATTTGATGCTACGTCTGGTCTTGATGGATATGTAAGAGTAGACTTTTCAGTAGGAACATCTGGTGCTGATTGCATTATGCTTCCTTCAACAAGTTTCTTAGTGAATACTGCATTGGGCAATGAAATCCAGTCAGTTATCAATTCTTTCAGACTTAAACTCAAAAAAAATATGACTACTTAATGGGAGATCATTATGGCTATTAGACGTTCAACAGCTCTTATAAACAAATTAGCAGGTGGGTATGGCGTAAGGGAACTGCTTAAAGATGCACGTATCTTTATGTACAGCGGAACTCAGCCAACAAGCGCAGATGTTGCTCCAACTGGAACACACTTAGCTACATTTACGAAAGATGGGGCTGCATATGTCGACCCTGTTCGTTCAATCGGATCAATTACTATTGGCGGCACTGTTGGTGGCACTATTGATACGATCAAGGTCGGTGGATGTGATTTTAACTTACTGTCAGAACCAGTAGCTTATGAGACAAGCGCAGCTGCTACAGCTGTACTTATTGCTGCTAACATCAATGCAAAAGAAAATCCATTCAACATTGTGGCTACAACGAATAGCCAATATGTTTATTTGCAAGCTCCATACTGGTGGGGCGCATTAGCTGATGGGTTAACATTTGCAACAACTGTAACTGGCGCACTCACAGCGACTCCAAGTGGAGTTTTCGCTGGGGGTACTACAGCTCAGAATGGGCTAAACTTTCTCGAGGCTGTTACTGGTGGCGTTATTTCCAAAGAAAATGGAATCTGGCAAGGAACAGCTTTAGCAAACGGAACTGCTGGATACTTTAGGTTTGTTGCTGGTGGATCTACTGTAGATGGGATCTTAAACGAAGATATTAGATTTGACGGAACTGCTTCTACCTCTGGTGGAGATATGATTGTCAGCACAGTGTCTTTTACGCTTGATTCAATTTATACAATCAACTCTGGATCCATTACAGAGCCAGCATCATAGGAGAAGTAAATGGCTGATTTAAAGTTTATTGCAGAAACTGCAAAGGTAGCTTTAGCTGCTGCAACACCGCAGACCGTTCTTAGGGTGGTCGCTCCAGCCAACATCAGGGTAAAAGTTCTTGGATGGGCTGTTTACTTTGATGGCATTGACCCTGCTGGTATCCCTGTAGAAGTAAGAGTGATTACTGGAACTGCTGCTGGTACATTCACAAATACCTTGACTGAAACTTATACAGTCTATGGTGGTAAATCCGAGATAAACGCCACAGCGAATAATGTATCCAGCACAGCTGCAACAACTGTAACCTCAGAACCAACTGTTCTTGCGGTTTTTGATGTAGCCACTGTTCATCCACAAGGAAAACATGAAGTTTATTTTCCTAAAGATGCAATGCCAGTAGTTGCTGGTGGTGGGTTTGTTGCTATTGAATGTACTGCTCCAGCTATTGTTAATGTAAGAGCAAAACTAATTTGTGAGGAGTAAGTAATGGCAGATAATGTATTCATTGCACAGCCAAGTGAAGAAATAGCTTGCTACAATGGTGGCGTACCAAAAACTCTTGTGCAGGTCCAAGCTCCAGCAAATGCTCGAGTAAAAGTTCTTGGGTGGGGTATTTCTTTTGATGGAACTTCAATCACAGCACAGCCTGCCAATGTTTATCTAGCGAGACAAACTACGGCAGGAACAATGACTTCACTGAATCCTATTAAACTCAAAGCTTATCCAGAAACAATTCAATCTTCTTGCCAGTACTCTGCAACTGTAGAGCCTGGGACAACTGATGCTATAGAAGCTGTTCAGGTTCATCCACAAGCAGGATATGAGATTCGCTACCCTGAAGGTGAAGAGCCAATCATTCAAAAGAGTCAATTCATGGCTGTTATTGTTGATGTAGATGCAGCGGTTAATTGTCGTGTAAAAATGATATGTGAGGAATAAATGCCTCCAAGAATATATCAAAGTGGCGTAAGGGCATTCAATCTACCACAACCAAGATGGTATGATCGTGCAGGTGATGCTTGGCTTGGTACAACATTCCCAACTTTTACAGCCAGTTTCAATTTAGGACAAAGTGCATTTAATATTGAAATGCCAATGTTCTCTATTGATTTTTCTGCTAGTGAAAAGAACTTCTATCTTGCTGCATTGATGCCTTCTTTTGAAGCTAACTTCAATGTTATTAGTGGTGGTTCTGCCAGCTTTGATATTACTTTTAAGCCATTTACTTTTAAAGCTGGTGGTCAAGCAATTGACTGTGATGCAACCATATTCAATATTTCTGCTTCTGGAACTGTTACTCAGGTAGCTAAAATAGATGTCGACGCTAATACTCTTTGGATGGAATCAAATGGTGATATTAGTGGATCTGTTACTATTGTTGCCCCAGATAGTTCTTCTTCTTCTACTGGAATAGATTCAGTCACCTTCTCTGGTGAGACATATCTTGTACTTAATCTAAAAACAAAATCGCATACTACCTACAGAGATGGGAACAACAATGCTTTAGCTGAAACAGGAGAGCTTGTTTTTAACTCTAATAAGATGAAGAACGTTTCTCATGTTCATATGCATTCAAGAGCTTCAGATACTGTTGAAGTAATTCTGACTACCGATGAAACAAAGGAACGGAAATACAAAGCTGAATTTGCTGTAGGCGGTCATGCCAATCTAAGAAACAAAAAGATTCCTGTAGCAAAGGGAATCAAGGGAACAAACTGGCAAATAGGTATTCTGGCTGAAGATGCTGATCATTTAGAGGTAAGGTCGATTGACCTTATTGTAAATGAACTAAAGAGAAGAGTTTAAGATATGGCATATACTCCAATAGATTTTTCCTCTTATCAAGCTGCTACCGCAAGCGCATTAGAGTCAATGCGATCAGAAGTAGAGGACAAGCTTGATGATCTAAGAGCTGCATCGAAAGATATAAGCCTTTATGGTTTATCTAGCTCTTACTACGTTGATGACATCGGAGAAATAACATTTGATGCACTAGATTCTGCTACTTCACTCATCAGCAATATAGAGTTTGAGCCAGTTGAAACACGATCTTTATATGATGAAACAACTGAAAATCAAATCACTCATACATTTATTTCAAATGATCTTGATGCTATCGAAGATAAAATTCTTGGTTATGTTAGTGCTTTTGGGACAGAAGATTTCAAGCAGATTGGATCAGCTGCGATAAGTAGCACGATGATCTCTTCATTGGTGTCTGGTGCAAATACAAATGATTCTAAAGAGCTTAATAATGGTCTTGAAATACTAGGCATGTATGTGACAGCGAACACAGCTGCTAACAGTAATTGGTTGTCAGATCTCTATAGTTTGAAGTTGGCAGACAGGCATAAGCAATTCTATATAGAACTATTTAACATGGCTCAAGCCAACGCTGAATGGGCTTCTAAGCAAATGGTTTCTATAGAGGAACTACATTCAGCATTTACAACTCAGTACAATAAACTTACATTTAGTATGGTAGATGCAAACATAACAGCATACAAAGCTGAAGTTATGGCAAACATTGCAGAACTCGAAATAGAGCTTGAAAAAGTTAATGCACAGCTTGATGTAAGAGGAATTGAATTTGATCAGCTTTCTGCTGAATGGGAACTAAAAGTCAGTCAAGCTGGGTCTAGACTGAGTGCTTATGCAAAAAGATATAAGGATAATATCAGTGCATCCATGCAAATGCTTAATGCAAGAATGGCTGGTGGTAATTCAGTCTCAGAAACATACAAAGGTATTTTGACAGCTTATGCTCAACGGTTCAGCGCAGTCAGTGTTGGCAGACAGTTAGGATAAATAATGGCAGCAGACTTAAGCATTTTAGGATCTCAAATTGACTCCGAGATGGAAGATCTTAGAGAAGAAGTTCTTCGTAGTGTTGAAGAAGATGAAAGCTTTTTGAACAACTATGAAAGAATTATTGTTCCAAACCCAAGAGATACTTTTAGAAATGCAATAAATATTTCAATAGATAGTATTGATACAATAAACACTCTTCTTCAAAACTCTCTTGAAACTGTCATCAGTTACCAGATGCCAGAAAAACCAGCAATACTTACATCAGAAATCATCCGTGAAGATGGACATGTTTTTGATGAAGATAGGCTTAAAGAAACAGCTGCTGCCCTAAGAAATGTCTACTCTTCGATAGAGCAAAACTCTGGATATTCATTTAGCAATGGGTCGATTACTGAAGCTATCCAAGAAGCTATGTACTCTATTGGCTATGACATTCAAAAAGAGGAACTTAAAGCCGAGGTTAACAGTATGGCATATAGGTGGGCTGCTGATGGTTATGAGCAAGCCCCGGGGTCCCTGTCTTTTGAAATATCTGAAGCTGTAAATAAAATGAATCAAGATAGAACAGAACGCACAAGTGACGTTTTTGGTTCATTGGCAAAGATCGTTCAGAGCAATGCACAGTGGGCATTTGAAAATGGAGTAGCTATTGAGAAGCTTCACATGGATTTTGCAGCTGAACACAGTAAGCTTCAGTTTATAGCTATAGAGAACGCAACAAAGGCATATGTTGCAGAGATTGAAAAGATAAAGTCAGAAATAAAAGCTCCAATCTTAAATGTTGCCTCAATAGTAAAAGCTGCTCGTATAGATAATACTTCATCAAAAGCAGAACAAGAACTTAAACTCAAAGATGCTATCAACAATCTGAACACATATGTCTCTACTTATGGAGCTAGGATATCAGGTGAAGCAGAATATGTAGGACAAAAAATATCAGTATCAGAGAATATTGCTAAAGCTTATGCTGCAATTTTTGATACTTACGGAAGTCTATTCACAGGTGTAGCCATAGAAGAACAATCAGTAGATGAAGAAGGAGATTAAGATGGCTGATTCAAGGGCTGAAACTATAAAGAAAATGAAACTTGCACAGGGCTACACTGAAAAGAAACCTGCTGTTGTAAAAGCTGGCAATGAAGCAAATCCAATTGTTACTGAAGCAGTTAAACGCTCGAACAGAGAAGTTGCTGCAATGTCTCCTGCAATAGAACAGGAAAAAATAAAGAAAGACTATGCTATTGAGTCACCAGTTCAACCACAAAAAAGAGTCGGTGACTTAGAAGATGATCCTCGCTTTATATTTGGTGGCACTGGTTTAAATGGTGGGTATCAGATTGAAGGTCCACGAATGGTACAGCGTGGTGGAAAAACATTACTTACTAATGTTTCTGCTGGTCGTTTATCAAACCAATTCAATAGTGACTTAATGCAAACACCACTTCAACAAGAACTATATAGGCGTGAAGGTGGATTTGTCACAAATAATGGAACTGGTGCTAGTAGACATATTGGTGGACAACCAATTGATCCAGCCAAGATAAAGATGCTTGAAAACATTGGTATGGTCAAAAAAGGCAACATGAACAAGATGAATGCTCCTGCTCTATCCCAAGCAGCATCAGCTACAAAGAATCCAATAGCTCCATCTGTCAGACTAAGCTCGCCAATTATCTACAATGGACAAGAAGAAGGAACTGGACCAAAACATATTCGTGTAGGCGCACCATCCAAGGGTGGGTTCTTTGAGTCTTTAGCTCTACAGAGTAGTGCAATAAGAAAGAACAAAGAAAGAATTGCTTCTGACAAGTTTGACAGAAAGCAAGCTCTAGCAGAAGATCTTGGTAGATCTGAAATGGCTTATCGTCAGAAGCGAACAGATATGTATGACGACATTGCTATGGCAGGAATTTTGGAAAAGCAATCTAAAACTGATAGGACTAAGGGGCTTACTGCTCTAGACCCAATCAAAGTTAATGCTCAAGCAATTAGAGATACTGGGAGAGGAAATTACTACAACTCATTTGCTGATAAGCTTAGTGCAGAAGCAGCAGAGGTTGCAGCAGACCATGCCATTGAACGTGATCTCAATGCTGCAAAAGCTGGTAACTATGAAGCACTCATGAAGCTTAATGATGAAAAGGCGAATGCCGTTCCCATTAGGCTGCAAGCAGATGTACAAAACGTCTTAGCGCAAGCTGGTCTAAGACAAGCACAAACAGGCTTAACAAACGCACAAACGAACGAAGTCGCTGCTAATGCTCAAGTAGATCGAACTGTAAAAACTGCTCGAGCAAATGCCTACGTAAAAGATATTGCAGGTAAGTATAATCTCAATGAAGCAAGAGCAAGAGAAATTATAAACTCAGAGCCATACCAAACACTATTGATGCAACAAAGAGCATTGCAAGCACAAGCATCAGCTGGCAATCAGCAGGCTGCTGCTGAACTGAAACAGGTTGAAATTGAAATGAGTAGAATGTTCATGCAGCAATAAGGATTATATAATGGCTGAAAAAAGCTTTGTTGAGTTTGCAGAAGAACGGAACGGTAAGCCTAAAAAAGATCGTGGCTTTCTTGAGAGCATATACAAGGTCGGCACACAGGGGATTACGCAAACTAAAAGTGCTGCTGGGTTTGCTGATGACATAGCTGCTGGTCAGTTTGATGAGCATACTGCTAAAGACCTTGCAAAAGATCTAATTAGGCAGCAGAACAACTACGTCCCACCCCAACTAGAAGAAATCCACCATGCCTTTGATGATGAGGCTCAAGACTGGAATAAAGCTAAAGGATTCTTTCAGTCTGCTGGTGTTGCTATGGACTTCCTTGGTGAAGGTGTTAAGCAGGTAGCAACTAATCCTAAAGGTCTAGCTTACTTTACAGCTGAACAAGCAGGAAACATGTTGCCCGGGATGGCTGCAACGATTGCTGGTGCTGGAGTCGGTGCTGCGACTGGAGCTGCTGTTTCTGCTCCAACTGTATTTGGTATGCCTGTTGGGGCTGTTGTCGGTGGTTTGATCGGGGCTGCTGGTAGATTCGGCAGCTCTTGGTCTATAGAGTCTGGTGCAAAACTACAAGAAGTCGTTGGGGAAGAATTAGCTAATCGTGGTCTTCAGATCACAGAAGCAAATATCAAAGAACTGTTAAACGATCCTATCTTTGCTAGAGATGCAGTAGATCGTGCAAGAGGCAAGGCTTTAGGTACTGCTGGCGTAGATGCAATCCTTGGTGGTGTTACTGCTGGTCTTGGTCCACAAGTCGCTAAAGCTACTACGAAGAAGCTCTTAAAGAAGGGTGCATTAGGTACTCTAGAGTTTGCTGGAGAAGGTATTTCTGAAGCTGCTGGTCAACTACTGGCAGAAGGTGAAGTAGATCCTAAAGAGATTGCCCTTGAAATGATGGGTGGAGGAATTGGTGCTTACACTACTGCTCTTGGTGCAAGCTCTAAAGCTCTTGGTAGATTGAATCAAAAAGCTAAAGCTGAATTGGATGCTGAAGTAGCAGCAGAGAAGGAAGCACAAGTAGCAGATGGAAATGAGCCTACCTCTATTCTTGAAGACGGTAAAGTAGAAGAAGAGATTGCTACAGAGGCTGCTACAGAAGAAGCTAAAGACGAACTCAACCATTCTGCTGCTGCGATAGAAGAAGAACTGCACAACCGAGCAGATGATGAGCATGAAACCCACGAAGCGGTAAAGCAGACTGTTGCTGATACTGGAGTCGACAAGGTTGAACTGAACAACTTTATTGGCAGGATCAGCGACACAGTAAAGACTGCTGCTGAATTTACTAAGCAACTTGTCGCTAAATTTGGTGAAGGGATTAAGAAACACGCTCTCAAGCTTTGGAACATGGTCAAGAGTCAAAGAGGAAGTTTTAGTTTTAACCCTACTCTGGATTCTGAAATTAAGAACAAAGGAGCAGAGTGGGCTTCTGAGCAACTGGCAATCAGAGAGAAGCGTCTGAAGATCAATCTGATGAAAGGCGCAGAAGAGACTTCCTTTGTAGTCAAAGCTATCCGAGGCGAGATTGCTCAACTGAAAGAGGCATTGGGTGTTATAGAAGAACCTGTCGCAGAGGCGCAGGAGCCTATCCAGAACGTACAAGAAGAGCTGCCCCCTACCACTGACATGCCTGTGGAAGAGCCTGCTGCTGTATCTACTGATGAAACTCTGCTACCAGAAGCTCCTCCTTCAGAAGAAGACCTAAACTTCCTAAACGAAGTACAGACTGACGCAAGAGCAGAAGAAGGCGTTGCTGACTTCAATCCAAAAGATCCTAAGTTCAAAGAACAGGGGGGATCAAAGTTCTATGATTATGTTCTTGCAAAGATTCATTCTGGTCAAGAAAAGGGCTTAAAAAACAAATTCATTGCATCTCTACCACAAGATATAAGTCAAACAAAACTACTCTCATATGTTCAAGACGCTATTGATGGAAAGTTCTTATCCAAGACGAAGTATCAAGCAGTGCAGCATGTCTTTGATTTATACCAAGAAGCAATAGCAAATCTTCCAAAAGTTGATCAAGCTGCTGCTGCTGAAAGATCTAAGGTTGCAGCACAAGAAAAACAAAAAGCAGCTGAAGAAAAAGCTGCTAAAGCTAAAGCAGTTGACGAAAAAATAGCCAGTAAGAGGCAGGAGAAAGCTTCTGGTAAAGTAATTATTTCAAGAAAGAAAAGTGAAGAGCTTACTCCAAGCAAAAAGCCACACAGGGGTCTTAAGCCTCTTACTGAAACAAAACGCACGATTATAGGTATGATTAAAAAACAGGACAACTTTACAGAAGAAGACAATTTTCCTGTAAAAGTCCTGCAAAATTTAGACAAGACCATTACAAAATATCTTGGTGATCCTGAAACACGTAAGGAAGTAGAAGATCTTTTAGAGTCATATGCAAGAAAAGACATTAGTGAAGATGAGCAAAGGAAAAAGCGAGAAGATCTTTACAAGGCTTTGAAGGCTGCTGAAGACGAAGATGAAGATGCATATTTTGAGTATATGCATAGAGAGAGCAGTACTGATAGGGCGATTGACGAGAAAGAAGAGGATCTTGACGCACCGAAGAAAAAAGGACCAAACAGGGGTGTACCAAAAGCAATAGATGCAAAAACAGCTCATGAATCTGCTTTAAAGGCTGAAGTAACAAAAAGGCAAATGTATATTCTTAGAAGTCTTCGCACTCTTAAAGAAAGCCCTAATAGTGCTAAAGAGTCTAAAGAGGCAATTGTCAAAGCTGATGCAGAAATGAAGATAGTTAAGAAGGGTGCAAAACCACTATTAACTATTGGTGATAACAATGAGAATGAAACAAGCCTTCGTGAAATCATAGGGAATAAGCTTGTTGAATATCATAATACTGGATGGAATGTTGCTGATATCATTGCAAAGGTAAAGAGCATTCATAAGATCAACTCTTTCCAGCAACTAAAAGAACTTCCTGAAGCATTTGATAGCATCGACAGTGCTATAGAAGCCATGAAGAATGGCAATAATAACAATGACAATATCAGTGTGGCTGAGTATCAATTGCTAGAAAAGAGAGCAAGCGATATTGCAGAAGCTGCTGCAAAGAAAGAGATTGAAGAAAAAGCACAAGCAATTCGTGCAAAGAAGAAAAAGAAAGAGTCTGAGCTTGCAGCACTAGAAGACAAGCAAACTCCAAAAGATATTATCATTCTCAAGGAGCAGCAAAGAGTAAGAAAAATATTTGAAAGTTATAAACAAACTATAAAGTATTTAGATGCTTCAAAAGAAGTTTTTGGAGACATGCTTAATGCTATAGATATTGTCATTTCTATGTCTGCGCTTAAATCAACAAACAAGCTTAATGCAAGACAGCTTGCAGTAGTAATGGCTAAAAATCTTAAAGAAAAAAATGCTAATAGTAAATTCCTGCAACTGTCTTACAAGGAACAAGAAGACACAGTAAAACTGATGATCGTTCTTGCTAACACTATTCGTAATGGCGAGAGATTTATAGCTGGAAAGAAAAAACTAGATAAAGAGACTGGCGAACTATTTGTTGCAGATAAAGAACTGTACTTGGCAGAAATCATAGATAGCCAGTCAGAGATGACGCAATTAGGGCAAGCAGTTGAAATTGCAATGATTGATATCATCAATGAGAGTCCAGATTCATACAAAGCCATAAATGTTGGTGGTCAATACTATAGTGATATAGAGGTTACGTATGCAGATGGTACAAAAAAGACACTAGCATTACGCAACAACAAAGAAATAAAAAGACTGTTTAAACTGAAAGGTATTGGAAAACTTGAAGGCATAGACAGAACAAATCGAATTAAAGAATTGGCTGCTGATAACGTCAAAATGATAACAGGCGAAGAGATAAAAATCGTCGATGTCAAAGCTACTGGTCATAGTAGAAATGCTGAAGACAACATGGTTGTTAAAGCAAAGTTTTGGCAAACAGCAACTGATAAAAGAAATGCACGTTGGAGTAATGTACAGGAAATCCCAGAAGTTGAGTTCAGAAGGTTGGTTGCCAACAAAGTAAAGGTGCAATTGATTGGTAAGCCATATAAATCTAAACATGAATTAATTGCTAATTGGAAATCTGAAAAGGAAGAGCTGCCACATTCTTTCCTTAATCAAGTTTATGCTGACTATATAAATAAGTCACCTTTAGGAAACAATAGTATTATTAAAGACTTATATTCTGCATTAAAGAAAGAAGGATCTAAAATTACCTTCGATCAGATAATAGCTGCATACGTTGAAGCTAATGGTGATCAGGCAATCTTCAAGCAGAGACTTAATAGACTATTTGAAATAGAGCAATCCAAGCTTGCTGATGAGATTTATATTGGAGCAAAACATGTATCTGAAGGCGATATTCTTAGATATGTTACTTCATCTATGTCTGTTAAAGAAAAAGACACATTTAACAAGTTACTTGAAGCTGATAAAAAGCCGAAGCATGAAAGAAGTATCCTTTCTGATGTTGGATTATTTGAACGCACAAAATTAAACGTATTCAAACAAAAGTATTACAATTTGTTAGCAGTAAAGCGTCAAGAAATTTACGAAAAGAACGGCAAGTTATTTGATAAACAAAATAGAAAAGTTTCAAAAGCTGTTGAAAAGGCAATTAAAGAGCCAGTCGAGGTAAATATAGAAGATGTCGTAGTTGATAAAACAGATCTAACTGCACATGAAAAGAGACTTGAAGAACTAAATGGTGTTCGTATTGTCAGTCTTAGAAACAAAAAGGCTCAAACTTTTTATAGACAATTTGCTGCTGCGTTTAATGCAAAGCTCATTATTGTTACCTCAACTGACTTTAGTTCACGATATGTTGTTGAAAATGGCGAAGGTGTGGTCATTGTTAACATCCATGATAAGACTCCATTTGCTAAGATTTTTGCTCATGAAATGTTCCACCACATAGTAAATAGTTCTAGTAAGGCAGAATATGAAGCATTCAAAGAAGAAATGTTTGATCTTATTGGAACCAACAAAGAAGCTCGAGACATTATAAATAACCTACAAGAGTCTGGTGATATTGCTGAAGAGGAGATGCTTGCAGAAGCATTTGCTTTTGCTTTCACACAACAATCTTTTTATCAGCACATGTCTAAAAAGGTAAACGGTAAGTCTCTTGCTAGGAAGATACTGTCTAGAATCTTAAGACGGTTGCATAATCTTGTTGCTATACAGGACCACGCTGGAAGCTTTACATACGCAGGTAGGGTATTGATTGGCTATAACCAGCTAGGAGATATGTATGAACTTATTCATGATCTAGCCGATGCAAGCAGACAAAACAGATCATTACAGCATGACGTAACTAGATACCACACCCTCAATGCAACAACATCAGAAATTCGTGGATACTTAGCTCACCCTGAACGCTGGTTGAAGGGTGCTTGGAATGCTGTGTTCCCTAAGGGGACCAAGAGCTACAAAGATGTAATGACTAATCTTGAAAAGTTGTTTGTTAAAGCACTCAAGGTTATGAACAAAATGAAACCAGTAGGCATGATGTCTGACTGGTTAGCCGATATGGAATCTGTAAGGCTTGCTCACTTAGTCTCTAATATGGCAGAGAGGACAGTATCTAAAGCCAATCTTAAAACTAAGAAGTATAAAAAGGTTGTTAAAAACTTTGTCGCAGCAAAACAGGAATCTGTTAAGTCTGAACTTGAGAACAAAGAGTGGTACATAGAAGTAACAAAAGATGAGGAAGGGAATGATGTAAAGCTCTACAAGCATAGGAGAAAGCAACCTGCTAAAGGAGCAACCATCATAACTATAGATCCTTCACTTGCAGAACATCAGAAGTATTCTAATGACATTATGTTCTTCCATAGCAAGAAGCAGATCTTGGAAAGAATGCATGATGAGTTGGTCCGTGGTCAAATTGACTTAACTAAAGATGATCATATTGCCCGGGCTAAAGCTCTTGGATATTCAGATGAAATTATTGAAATGTTTAAGGCTTATAAAACAATCAGTGATGAATTGTTTGCAAGGCTTAAAAAGGTTTTCCCAGATCTAGACATGCTTCCTAGCCACTATGGTCAATCTCTACAGTGGTTCAACAAAAAAGGAGAAATTCAAGACACAGCAATGGATGCGATTCTCAATCCAGAATTGAATGAGAAGCTATCCAAGATGGCAGGTAAAGAAAACTTGAGAATGGGCAAAAACCTCAAGATGTCGACTGCTGAGATTGCTGAAGAGTATGGACTCACGTACAAGACAATAGACCCACATGAGATGTTGATGGACTACATCAGGAATGCTGAACGTCTAATCAACATGGATCGCTTAATCAAAGAAGGAAAGGCTTCTGGTCAAGTCCGTGTCTTCTCTAATGCACAACAGGCTGCTATCTATGGTTTTGAAGCTGTAAATGACAATGCCACTAAGATCATGCGAGATTTAAGAACTGTTACTGGATTCTCTTTAGTCAATGGTGATGGTGAAATCTTCAAGAAAAATGACATGGATCTTGTCTTCAATACCAAAGAAGAAGCAGAGACATTTCATGGATTAATGTCTAAGAGCGATAAAGCAAGCTATAAAGTTGAAGAGTTTGAGCAAGAAGGGAAGTCTGCTATTCCTTACTTTGCAGTCTATAGGAATGGTGAGCTTGTCGATTACTTCAACGACGAAAAAGATGCTCGAGCAGAAGCTGAGAGACTAGATAGTTTGTATGGTCAAAAAGGAACAAAAGAAGAAAACTTTGAGGATGCCGTAAAATATGTAGCAAAAGGAGTTGTTGTCCAAGCAAAGACCTCTGAGGTTGCTCGGTACTACTTCCATCCTGATCTAGCTAAGATGCTCAACAATCTCTTTGCCAAAGACAAGATCAGAGACAACAAGTTCCTTGGGGTTAGTGGTAACTCTATAATGAACCTCAAGAACAACATGACCTCTATAGAGTTTATGCTCTCAGGTTTCCACTTCCTGACTATCGGGCATGAGATGATCACATCTTATATGAGTTGGAGCCTGCTTAAGAACAGACAGCTTAAAGAGAATAAGGTTGGATTCTTTGAGCGAATGAAGGATATGAACCCAGCTCGAATATGGGATGAGTCTAGAGAGATTACTGCTCTATTTGAATATGCTCTTGAGTCAGAAGGAACTGAACGAGAAGGAGAAGCAAAGGCTGCTGCTCAGAAACGATTAGGTCAAATCCTCAAGACAGACGATCTAGACGTAGTAGATCTAGTAGATATGTTCTTTCATGCTGGTGGCTTAATGAAGCAGGACAAGTCTCTTCGTGGTGACATTCATGATCATGCTGAAATGAAATACGCTGATGATGATGAGATTACTATTGGTGAAGATGGCGATCCAATTTATAAGGGTGGCAAGGCAAGCAGAAAAGTCTTCATGAACTCTATTAAAGAGGCAATGGAAGAAGAGAAGACTAGACATCCAAACAGTCCATTGTTGCGTAAATTCAACATGGCACGTTTTGTTTCAATGGAAGCTGGTTCTGCTTGGTTGATGGAAGGGTTTATACCTAAAGTCAAAATGGCAATGTGGGCTAGAGAGTACACCATGAACCTCAAGAAGCACGAAGCTGAGATTGCTGCTGGTAGTATGACCCATGAAGAAGTTGCTAGACATACAATGAAGTTCATAGAAGATAGGTTTGGTGAGGTTAACTGGCGCAACATGTGGATGGATCCAACTATCAAGACTTCACTCCAATTTTTATTCAGATCATTTACGTGGATGGTTGGTTCATGGAAAGCTCTTGTTAAAGCAGGGATTGATATAGGCAAAACTGGTTGGTTCAAACTTAA
>CALNYB010000012.1:0-114955 GCA_942490675.1 Cyanobacteriota bacterium
TACCGCCATTGAGGGTGATTTCCTGAAGGTTGGCATTAGCTAGTTTGGCACCGCCTAAATTTGCGCCAATTAAGTCAGCATTCTGGAGATTTGCGCCAATTAGGTTAGTAGCACTCAGATTAGCACCGATTAGGTTGGCTTTACTTAAGTCTGCTCCTGATAAATCTGCACCACTCAGGTTAGCACCAATAAGATTGGCAGTTTGTAAGTTAATCTGTTTAAGGTTGGCGCGATATAGACAGACACCATTGAGATTTACACCAGCAAAATCTCTGACTCCTGCGGCATATTCTTCGAGTAGCTTGGTTACATCTACCATTGTCCTTCTCCTACTAATAATTTGAACTTCATCTTCTGGCTTTCACTTATTAACTCGTTACTCATTACTTCAGCCCAAAGGGCACTGTAATCACCTGATCTGGCATCATTGCACCCTCTAAATTTGCCCCTCGCAGATTTGCGTGAGCCATACTAGCACCCGTTAAATCCGCCTTTCTTAAATCCGTACCATAAAGATTTGCACCCCGTAAGTCTGCTTCCTGCAAGTTAGCCTCAATTAGATTTGCCCCTGCGAGGATCGCCCCAGTTAAATTGGCATGGGATAAATTAGCTCGTTGTAACCAAGTACCAGTTAGTATCGCTTCGCTGAGTTGACTATGGGATAAATTAGCATCTTGAATATTCGCGCCACTGAAATTAACCACGATCGCAATAGCGCCCCTTAAATCTGCCTCACTAAGATCGGCTAAGACCAAAAATGCACCGCTGAGATTAGCGTTTCTGAGTATGGCGTGGGATAAATTAGCGCGAATTAAATTAATCCCACTAAGTTTTGCTCCTGCTAAGTTAGCTCTACTCAACTCAGCATTGCTAAAATCGCGATCGCCAGTGGCGTATCTTGCGAATAAAGTATCTACATCCATTTTCTTTGTTAGCAGTTAGTAGTTAGTGGTTTGTAGTAATTGACTACGAGACTTTCACAACTTCTTTAAATTATTTTTCTAGAACTGTGAATGTAGAGCGGTGGTCATTGGCGGTGTTGGGATATGTCTGAAGGGCAACTATCTACTTTCAATATATTCTCTATGAGCAACTATGGAACTTTTACGATACAAAAAGTCAACAAATCCATCTTGTTAAAGAGAAACTGGAAAAGTCAGCTAAGAAAAAGCGTAATTCTTGGTTAATTGGTGTTTGGGCGATCGCATTTTCATCAGAGCTAAAAACAGTAATATTATCTTGCGATCGCATCTATGGATGGGGTTCTTTTAGATAGTGATCGTAGTTATAGTTAGAAATACTCACAATTTCTTCAATATTTTTCAATAGCCTAAACATAGAAAAAACACAATCTCATTAACATAATAAAGTTTTGGAAGTGGGATATGGACAGGAAGCTCGTCATTGTCAATGTTCTGATTCATGGCTTTGCCATATCACACGCGGTTACTGCGGCAGCCCTCTCACAGACGATAGGAGGAGATGAAGCTGCTCTCATGTTTTTGACAGTCACAATGATAATTGGGATTAGCCGAGTATATAATCGACCTATGGGTGTTGGAGAGGCTCTAGCTATTCTTGGGGTATTTGGAGGCTTTTATGCAGGAACAAGAGGGGCTGTTTTTCTCGTCAAGTGGATTCCTGGAATTGGCAATGCAGCAAATGCGATAACCACAATAGTTGTAACTGAAATTTTGGGCTGGGCAACCTATGTAATAGTAAAAGAAGGTAAAGATCCGAAAAACATCAGCAAGTCAGAGGCAAAATCAATCTGGCAGAAGGCAAAAAGTCTTAAAGAGGAGATGAAGCAAGAGCAGGAAACAATCAAAGAGGTAATAAAAAGAATGTCTTACACTGACAAACAAAAATATAATCGATTAATGGACAACCTACAGAACAGAGATATTTCAAACTCCGAAGCGAAGAGAACAGAAAGTGAGTTGGATGAGCTGTTTAGAAAGTACGGCTACTAAGAACAAGCATAACTTAGAATTCTCTTAAGCAAACAATCATTGGCGTTTCAAGCCTTATTTGACCTTACGTCGTTCCCAACGTTTTTTATACTTCCTCAAATCCTCTGGGGTCAAATCATCAGGATTTTTTCCCTCCTCAAACATCCAATAAGCTGCCCAACCAATGAACTCAGTAAGTCTAAATGTCGTTGTAGCATTAGCAGCATTGCCAATAAATGGTATCCAACCCAGCAGAGTTTTTGATGTCGCTGTTCCAAGGAAAAGTCCAGAGCAAGTTTGAGCCAGCTTCGATACAAATGTAACTGGCGCTGCAATTTCAATCTCTCCCTCAAATAGTTCTCCTAACTTGGTTATCATTTTGATATGGAGAATATTCAGCATAACATTATCAGCTTGGAAGAGAGATATCTGAGCCAACCCCGCCGCCGCAGTAGCCGAGGCTACTGCCGTAGCATGAATAATTTCGTGAGCCTGCTGCTCTTTCTGTTCTGTAGTAGACATATAAGTACCTAGTCAAAATTAATTACCTACTTAGATCTTCTGTATCTACGGTATGACAAGAGTTTTAGCTTAGTAAAATGTGTAATTAATTTTGCACAACTACTTAGCAGCCCAAATAAACAACTTTCTACACTTTTATTGAGTTATAAGAAAAGTAAGATAACTAAGAAGAACTGCTAGGAAAGCACACCAAACTGAGCTTTTACTAAATATCTTATTATCTAACATATCCATTTGCTTCAATTTTAAAAAGCTGGATAGTGAAAACATACCCGTTGAAATTGCTAGTACGACCAACAATAAATAGGAGATTACTAAAGCTAAGGCAATATTAGAGGGATTTTGAAACAGTAATCCACCTATAGAAGAAGCTGAAATTGTCGAGGAAAAGAAAAATAATTCTCCGCCTTTTAGGAGTTCAATCCAATTAGTTTTGATCTGCCCAATTTTAATCAAAATCAGATTGAAAAATAGTGGCAGTAGAGCTAAAATAATATTGAAAAAAAACCATCTGATGTGAGCTTCAGTCATTTCTCTACCTTTTAGTATCTCCTAGCCATAAATTGAGTTAGCGATCACTTCTAATTAGAGCTAAGGTGATTTCCATCAAAGAAAGTACCAAGTATTGCTGTCATATCACTAGCTGCTCTGTCGATTTACTGGTATATTTATTTCTAGAAATCACCTAATCTAGGTAGTATTGAGAAGATACCACCCTTTGACTAACTCAAACTATTCTCCATCTCTTTCAAAGCGATTCTTAAATTAGCCTGAGTCCACAAGAGAGGAGTAGCATCACCAGGGACGTATTGACCATGTTGTAGGTAGTAAAGTTCTGGACACTTGAACTCTCCAAACGGAGAATCTTTTCCCGTCAATTGCCCTAAAGAACGGTTGAGATAGTGAGTTTGTTGTTCAAGATACTCTTCTTGGTGTGTCTGTTGGAACTTGAGTCCAAAAATTGCTGAAACAATGGGATCGAAAATGCACCATTGAGCCTCTTCTCCTATAATTAATTCTCTGTCATTCTCTTTGAACCACTGTTCCCGTTCACTGGAGATAGTCGTCCTAATTTCTTGGGGAATATCTTTATAATCTCGACACCAAAATGAATCCCTTAGATATCTACGGATGCCATAATCTCCTTGTAGATTTTCGATGACATCGTTGAGGATTTGGTCTGCCATCTCACCTTCAATAATTTGCAAAGGATAGATTAAAAAAAGTAAGGCTGCGTCATATCGCCTTTGTTGAGTTACTGATTGAATGCATTCTGAAGGGAGAATATCTTTTAGTGATGTTGTTCCTCTATCAATTAGTTTGTCTAGGAAATCGATAGTAATGGGTTCAACTCCTTTATATTTGCAGTGAGAGGTAAAGTAAGGGATCTTTAGTAGCAATTGCTTTAATTCTCTGAGTCCAGCTACCACCACGCCAATACTAGAAGCCTCAACTTTTCTATCTTCTTCCCAATGTCCATTATCCTCATCTTGCCAATAACTAATAGACTGAAAGTAGTTTGGGAAAAGTGCTAGAGTTTCTAGGTCTTCTAGATTGGGTTTAATATATTCTTCTCTAACTAATTTGCAGTAAAACCAAAGAAAGTAACCTAAAGCATCATTCTGAGCATGATTCCAATTTTGGTCGATTTCTTCAAGATTATGCCCATCAAAACGAATATGAGGGCGTTTCATTATTTCTTCAGGATTGACTTGACCATCAATGATTGCTTCAAAGCGTTGTTTGTGTTTTTGGCAATAAGCCATTAAGGTTCTAACATTTTTTGTAGCTACATCAGTTTGACCTATAAGACAGTAAGAATAAGCTACATAAATGTTATCTCTTATCCATACATTAGAATACCCTGTGGGATCTGTTTCTTCTGCACAGATAGCAGCTTGAAATAAGCCATTGTTTAGACAGTTATCATTAAATGTTTCTTGTGTATGCAAAAAGTTATAGATATTTTTAATTTCTTCCTTTATGTAGATGAAGTCAAGTAAATTTAGTAGCACTGAATTATTAATAATTAAGCTTTTATTCTTGGAATTTAACATAAATGTGTCACAATATTTACCTTTTTTATTTTGTTTTGATTTGAATTTATTTTTTAGTAATGCATCTCGAAAAATACATGAAACCACAAAAGATATTACAATCAATATTACTCCTGTGATCAACATTGGATTAACTATAAAATCTTTGATAGATGTAGAAAATAATTGTTCTTTAAAAAAGACCCCTATACCTAAGAAACAGAAACCGACAAGCATGATTCCTATTATGCCTACCAATAAATCCCATGGGAAATTTTCTACTGATCTATATCTTAATTTATTGTTTCTGTAAAAAAAACTTTCAATTAGAATAATAAAAAACAATAGTAACATTCCAAAAAAAATGAATATTGCCCCCTGATTCTTGTTTCTTATTTGCTCAAAATCTTGAGTAGCAAATACAAATAAAATAAAAAGTCCCAAACTAATCAAAAGAATAATCAATCCGCATAAGCAAAGTAAATAATATGACAGATTAGGTTTTGATTTTTTCAACTTTTTTTTCTGTTTTGATAACAACAAAAAATAATTGAGATAGTTTTTTTGCGAGCTTAAAGATAATTCATTAATAAAAGATATTGATGGTAAAACTTTTTCTTGTAAATTTTTAGCTTTGTCGTTATATACTATTTGGCTGATGCAGGATGTGAGTACACCAAAAGTACCAGTTAATACTAACCAAAAAGCATCAGTTCGATCATGTGCATAATAACTAACTCCAATCACAATAAGCGAGAGAATAATAGTTGACCACTTTAGTGCTAATGACTCTAAATGAAAAGCATCACGAACCTCACCACAGGTTTTTTCATATTCTTGAAAAAGATAAATATCTCGCCAACTTTGCCATTCCTCATTATTTTTCTTTGGCTTGTTTACTTCTAAACGCGCAAAGAATTTATTAATGACAAACATGCGTAAATTCAAGTGATAGCATAATAAATCCACATAGGCACAGACAAATGGAATTAAACAAAAAGCTAAATCAATAGGAGAATCAGCATTAGAACCATTTGAGTCTAATGAAATATTGATACCTAATCCTACTGCGCCTAGACTAGCACTAATAATCAATTTCCATTTCAATAAATCTGACCTGGCTTTTTGAGTTTCGATAATCTCTTGTCTAAATGTTTCCATATTTCTGCGGAGGTGATAAATAAGTACTAAAGGACTAACGAAGTCAAACTCTGAGAGAATTTTTCATCACTGCAACAAAAGACTAGTATCGGCAAGGTATAGCGATCACTATTTATAAATGTATCGTATTAATACTCAAATTTAATTTTCTTTTGTAAGACTTTTGATAATCTTTTTAGCCAATCGCTCATTGATTTCTCGGTGTCTTGGAATTGGTTCTGTTTTTCCAGTATCTGGATTATGGTAAATATCGTGTTTCCCACCATGTCGAATCAAATAGCAGCCAGCTTGCTCTAATTGTGCAATTAAATCACGCCTTTTCATACGAGTTCAAACTCTGCAACTCTCTTTATCCCAGTAATTTCCTCACTAGTAAATGTTTTATAGAGATCAGCCAAGTTTTCTATTAGTTCTTCTAGATCAACACCTTGTGTCCAATGGTCTGGGAATTCATTCAAATAGCCTAAGAACATCCCATCTGATTCTTTCCAGTATGTATAAGAAATCTTCATAATGAAATCCTATTCTGCGCCGTCAATGATATTAAGGTAAATTATATCAACTTTAGGCGCTAACGTAGTTAGTAGTTAGTAGCTGGTGGCTACTAGAGTTTCACAACTTCCTCAAATTATTTTCCTAGAAGTATAAATATAGAGCGGTGGTGTTTGGCAGTGATTCGATTATGTCTGAAAGGTAACTATCTACCTTCAATATATTCTCTGTGAGCAACTATGGAACTTCTACGATACAAAAAGTCAAAAAATCCACCTTCAATAGAGAAACCGCAGCAGCCAGTTAAGAAAAAGCTTAATTCTTGGTTAATTGGTATTTTGGCGATCGCATCTTTGGGTGGTGGTATGGCTTATTGGTATATTGCTCAGACCAAAACACAGACTATCGAGCCAGAACCAATTACTAACTATGCACCGATAGCGGTGACAGCTTTAGGTAGATTAGAACCCGAAGGGGAAGTAATTAAACTTTCGGTGGCTAATGCTCAAGATAGTCGTGTTAATGAGTTGTTGGTGGAAGAAGGAGATCGCGTTACAGCTAAACAGTTAATTGCTACCCTGCAAGGATTAGACCAAAAACAAGCAGAACTAGCCGAAGCCAGACAAAATGTAGCGGTATATCGGGCAAAGCTGGAGCAAATCAGGGCAGGAGAAGCCAAAAGTGCGGAAATAGCGGCACAAAAAGCTAATATTGCCCGTTTAAAAGCTCAATTACGTAACGAAAGCATCGAACGAGAAGCGGAAATAGCTGACGCTCAAGCAGAGTTGAAAAATGCCGAGATTAGCTACAATCGCTATCAAACTCTCTATCGAGATGGGGCAGTTAGTAAATCCGCACAAGATGACCGACAAGAATTATACGAGCGATCGCAAGCTAGATTAAATCAAACACAAGCAAGGCTTGATAACACGATCTCAACCTTACAAGAACAGATTGCTCAGGAACAGGCAATGCTCAATAAATTAAGGGAAGTACGCCCCGTAGATTTAGCCGAGGCACAAACAGAAGTCGATTATGCGATCGCTCAAGTAACCAGAATTAAATCAGAACTAGAAGACTATTACGTGCGCGTACCCATAGATGGTCAAATTCTCAAGATCAACACCTTAGTTGGAGAACAAGTCGATACCAGTGAAGGCATTGTGGAACTGGGAAGAACTAATCAGATGTATGCGATCGCTGAAGTCTATGAAACCGATATTGGCAGAGTGAAAGTCGGACAGAAAGCAACCGTAATCAGCGAACATGGAGGCTTTGCAGGAAAATTACAGGGAACAGTAGACCATATCGGCTTACAAATTAAAAAACAAGATGTGCTGGAATCCGATCCTGCCGCCGACAAAGATGCTCGCGTGGTGGAAGTTAAAGTTCGTCTCGTCTCGATCCACAAGATAGTGACAAGGTTGCAGGATTAACTAATTTACAGGTCAGGATTCGGATTGATTTGGATAATCGTTAGTGGTTAGTGGGAGGTAGCATGCTAACGTCTCTACCCACTAACCACTATTAAGCCCAAAACAACAATCAAACTACCAACCACTAACAACTAACAATTAACCATTAACAATGACCTTAAAAACCATACTGAAAAAATTTAACAAAGAACCCCCTTTAGGTTGGGCGCAACTCAATCACAAAAAAGTCCGCCTGTTGGTATCTCTCATAGCGATCGCTTTTGCTGATATTATGATTTTTACCATGCTGGGGTTCAAAATGAGCTTCTTTGGCGGTGCTACCAGGCTCCACAAGCAACTTCGTGGAGATTTGTTTTTAGTCAGTAACCGTGCCGAATTTCTCACCGACGGTCGAACTTTTAATCGCCGTCATTTATACCAAGCAGACGCGATCAAAGGAGTGGTATCGGCTAGTCCTTTGTACCTTTCACGGGGATATTGGGTAAATCCTTGGCAGCAGAAAATTACTGATGTAGTTGTAATTGCTTTTGATCCTGCCCGTCCAGTAATCGATTTGCCTGAAGTTAACCAAGGGATAGAGCAAATCAAACTAGCTGATCGAGTCCTATTTGATCGTCTATCCCACCCCAATTTCGGTTCTGTACCCGAATCTTTTACTCAGGGAAAAACCATTACCACTGAGATCTCAGGACGCAGAATTATTGTTGGTGGCATCTTTACTCTAGGGAGGACGATTTTTATCGATGGGCACATTATTACCAGTGATTGGAATTACCTGCGTCTCTTTGGTGCAGACAGTATCGATCAGCTTAAAGTCGGCATCCTGACCCTTGAACCTGGTGTCGATATAGAACTTGTCAAGAGTAATATCCAGACACATTTACCCCAAGATGTTGAAGTGATGACCCATCAAGAACTGATCAAATCGGAATCAGACTACTGGGCTAAAAATCCTGGTGGCACAATGTTTGACTTTGGCGTAGTGATGGGATTTATTATTGGGGTGGTAATTGTCTATCAAGTATTGTATGCCGATGTCAACGATCACTTAAAAGAGTATGCCACCCTTAAAGCAATGGGCTACTCAGATAGGAATCTCTTAAGCATTGTTGTATTTCAGGAAGCAATTATTCTCGCCGTATTGGGGTTTATTCCTGGATTTACTGGTTCAATTGGCATCTATGCCCTACTCGCGCATTTGACGGGGATTCCAGTGTCGATGGGAGTCAGACTCGCCTCGCAAGTATTTATTATCACTGTTTTGATGTGCTTCATCTCAGGAGCGATCTCCATGGGAAAACTCCAATCTGCCGATCCAGCCGATGTATTTTAGTTTGGTTGTAGTCACTCAGCTTTTCATTACCCACTAACAACTAACAACTAACAACTAACAACTAACAACTAACCACTACCCATGCCACTAAAAACTCTACTAAAAAAACTCACCCAAGAACCTCCTTTGGGTTGGGCGCAACTCAGCCATCAAAAAGTCCGCTTGTTAGTTGCCTTGTCAGGAATTGCCTTTGCCGATATTTTGATCTTTATGCAGCTTGGATTTTACACTAGCTTATTTGGCGGTGTTACTCGCATTCACGAACATCTCAATGGAGATTTATATTTAGTTAGTTCGCGAGCTAAATTTTTAGATGATGGTCAGACTTTTTCTCGTCGTCATTTATATCAGGCTTCTGCTGTAGAAGGAGTTACATCAGCTAATCCTTTTTACTATTCCCATGCGGGATGGGTCAATCCTTGGAATAAGAAAGTCACCAATGTTGCTATCCTCGCTTTCGATCCTGCTCATCCCGTTTTAAATTTGCCCGATGTTAACCGACAGCTAGAACAAATTAAACTCCCAGATAAAGTGCTAGTAGATCGACGAGTTAGACCAGATTTAGGACCAATTGGGGAAACCTTCGATCGCGGTGAACCAGTTACAACAGAAATTTCAGAACGTAGAGTTAGTGTCGGCGGGATGTTTACCCTTGGTGTAACCGTTCACATCCCCCAGTCAAAAATGAGCGCGAGTGAGGAGAATAGTGTATTTTGGAAACATGGCTCAATTAGATAAAGATGACTTAGCACAGATGAACGAAGACTACTTCAAGTCTCTCAAGAATGAGAGATTGGTGGAAGTAGCTAAGAATCTACATCAATTAGCCACGGAACTGTGGGAGAAGCAACAACAGAATTCCGAAAATAGTTCCCAGCCTCCATCAAGTGATAATCCTTACTCTTCAAACCCCACAACAGAAGAGAAAAGTCAGAGCCCAGAGTCAGAATTATCTCAAGAAAAAACCAAAAAGAACAAAGGTTTTGACATCATTCAAAGAGAAAGTAACCAAAACCCCAAAAGAAAGGCAGGGAAACAACCAGGGGCTCCAGGGAAGTGGCGTAACCAACCCCTAAAAGCAGAAATAATCATACCTCACTATCCCGATCAATGTGCTGCGTGTAATCATTCTCTAATCAAATCGGATTGTCAGCTCTACATGGGACATTATGTTCTGGAATTAGAACAAGAAGAATCAGGGTTTCGGATAATCTGTCAATTGCATCATTACTATCGGGCAACTTGTAGCTGTGGTCACTGCACCGAGGAGAAACCAGGAACAGGATATGTTTCTGTGGTAGAAGGGCGGAGCAGAGATTTGAAGCTAACAGAATATGTTTTGGTCGGGCCGATGTTAGCTACATTCATCGCCTCGCTGGGAGTGAGGTATCGGATGAGTCGCTCTAAAATCCAGGAATTTCTAACAGATTGGACTCAAACCGAACTCAGCACGGGAACGATTGACCGTTGTATCCGAGAAGCAGGAATTGCCTGTGTGCCAGTGGTTGAAGAATTGGTCGAACAACTACAACAAGCGGATATCCTGCATCTGGATGAAACTCATTGGTATGAGCAAGGAAAACTACATTGGTTATGGGTCGCTGTCACGACTAAAACCGCAGTTTTTCATATTGGCTCTCGGCGAAAAGAGGAATTATCCCATTTGGTACTTGATGCCTTCATCGGTTGGCTCGTGAGCGATGGTTATGGGGTCTATCGCTCTCATCCCAAGCGACAGAGATGTTTGGCACATCTGATTCGCAAAGCGATCGCCATTACGGGAGCGATTAATCAAAAAGCAGCACAAATCGGGCAATGGATTTTAGATGATTTGAGAGAATTAATTGCCACCATTGCTCACACCAGGGAGGATGCTGTACAGATTCGGAAACTTCTTGCTCGTCTTAGGAGAGCTTGTCATTTAGGGAAAAAAGCCGACCATACTAAGTTGCAGGCTTTAGCCAAAGAAATTTTCAATGATTGGGATGCGGTAGTGGCGTTCGTTTATCACCCTGAATTACCACCAACCAATAATGAAGCTGAACGGGCATTACGTCATGCTGTGATTGCCCGTCGCATTGGCTATGGGACACGCACATCTGAAGGTAGTCAGGCTTACAGTTCATTGTTGAGTGTGATTGAAACTTGTCGTCTGCGACAAGTTAACCCCTGGACTTACATAGCTGAGGTAATCACTTTAGGGAGAAAGGGCATGACTCCACCTTCAGTTCCAGCTGGGAGCTAAAGATAGCGATCGCTCCTTCGGGGGGGAGTGAACGCTTACACCTGGGTAGTTACCATTAATCTTGATTTTAAACTGACAAATTTTCCGAAAAGTGCCATCTTATGATTCCATTAGTGCCATTTTATCCTTCAAGTTACAACATCTCTTCGGATCGGGAATACTTCCCGAATATTTTAATGACGATAAAATTGGCTTGAATAAAATATTTTTAGCAATTGCTTTAACAGCCTTTAAAAAATACGGGATTGATAATAAATATTCCCATTTAGATTCTACGTCGATTTCTTTACAAGGAGATTATGATATTTGTCAAACTGTAATGCCAGAAAATTTAGAGCCTATACCTATCAAAATAGTTCATGGATATTCAAAGGATAAACGACCAGATTTAAAGCAATTTTTAATTAATTTGATAGCAAGTAGATTTCGACAGTATATTTGTGGCAGATAGTGCGCTTTATACCGCAGATAACTTATTGGTAATCGAGCATTTAAAATGGATAACTAGAGTCCCACTATCAATTAAAGCAGCTCAATTTTATGTGAGAGAAACCTCAGATTCTGAAATTTCAGAGGAAAATATAATTATTCTGGCACTCCAACCTATGTTCACGAAATATTTGCTCACAGAGCAGTTTGCCGTTGATGCACAAGCGCCCTAACAAAGTATCCTTTTTATTGGCAGCAGTAAACTTTTTGTGGTTGAAATCCCCGCATCGATTCCCCTGACTTTTCACGGCATCTCTGAAACCCCGTCCAGAACTGGATTTCTTCCCAAGGCTTATTTTCAATAATCTTGGCTTAATGACAATCGATAACGGAAAAATAAGCCTTGGGGAATCGGTGGTTTAGCGATCGCTTTATTGAAAAAAAGATACCGTGAAAAGTCAGAACCAAGTTCCCCGACAGTACGACTTGAGAGCCAATTTCTTGCTTTTCGGGAGTCCCCCGATACGTTTCTATTCCTCGGTTACAGATTTCCTGTGCCGAGGCAATATCTCTATCTACCACATAACCACATTCTCCACATTCATGCCGCCGAACACTGAGATCCTTTCTCACTGTGGTTCTACAGTTAGGACAAGTCTGAGATGTGCCACGATGATCTACTCGTCCCACAAATACATCTCTCTTTCTAGCTACATATTCTAGAATGGTTCTTTGCTGTCCAAAAGAAGCATCAACTGTATGCTTGCCTAACATTCCTTTTGCCATGATGCGGAAGTCACAATCTTCAATGTAGATTGTCTCTGCCATATCCCATAGCTTATGAGCTAATTTGAACTGATAATCTGTGCGCTTGAACCCGATGTGGTTATGTTGTTTTGCTACTTTGACCCGAGCTTTCTCGTAGTTGTTCCCTCGCTTCATCTTTCTCGACAGACGCTTTTGTAGCACTTTCAGCCGACGATGGGCTGTCTGGAAAAATTTAGGTCTTGCTTCGGTATATCCATCGCTGGTTGCCACATAAGACAACAAACCGACATCGACACCTATTGCATGACCATGAGGTACGGGACGAGGAAGTTCCATATCCGATTGTATGGCTAACACCGCAAACCAACCTACTGCTTTTTTCACCACTCGAACTTGTTTGACCACAAACCCCTCTGGTATCGGTCGGTGCAGATTGATTGGCACGAACCCTAACTTGGGTATCCCAATAGTCCAATCCGTTAGAGGATTAGTCTTGAACTGAGGGAACAGCAAAGATTTCATCTGTCCATATTTTTTGAACCGAGGGAAGCCATATCCTCTGCCTTGAAAGAAGTCCCAGGCATCGTGCAATCGCCTAACATTGGTCTGAAGCACTTGGGATGGGGCAGCTTTGAGCCGAGGGAACTTTTTCTTGGCTGGAGGCAGGTTATTTTGCTGTTGGTGGTAGCTAGGAAAGGGATAGTCCGCAGCCATAATGTATTCTGATTCCAAACTGCATCTGGAGATCGGACATTTGCGAGATGCAATCCAATCTTTTAGCTCCCTCAGGGCATAGTTATAAGATAGGCGACAAGTTTCTAACCACTCCGACAGTAGTTCGATTTGCTGCTTATCTGGGTATATCCTGTAGGCGTAATTTAGAATCATCTGCCTATTCTACCATACTAAAGTGCTAATGGTAAAAATTCAGATTGATTCGTCTGCCCTATCGCTTCGACTCACAGGCTTTTCATCCCGACGCTGAATTAGTTTTTCCGCTTTCGCTACAAAATAACTACGGCGCGGGACTTCCCAGCCTAAAGGTTAAAACAAACTTACCAACTAGATTTAACTACTCCAGGAAGTAGACCTTCGTGTGCCCATTCGCGCAAAACGTTACGAGATAAGCCAAAATCACGGTAGTAGCCTCTTGGTCTACCTGTAACCATACAACGGTTGCGCCTGCGAGTAGCAGAACTATCTCTGGGTAATCTTTGAATTTGACGACTGATTTCCAGCTTTGTCGCTGCGGAAGTGGCTGTACGCAACTGCTCCTTCAATTCTGCTCTTTTTTCAGCATATTTTTCAATTAAGTGAGCGCGTTTCTTTTCACGCTCCACCATCGCTTTCTTTGCCATAAAATTTATTGCTTTTATTTTAATATAAATACACAGTTTATAAGTATAACTCTAATTCAAGCTATGTAAGTAACTTTTAGAAAGCTGTTAGCTTTTGGAGTGATCGTAAGTCTTTGTAAGTGAATAGAGTAATAAGCGATCGCATTTTAGTAAGAGCGATCGCTAATAAGTAATTAATAATCTATCTATCTTCTACGTCGTCTTCCACCACCAAAACTCCTGCTAGGTCTTCTTACGCCACTACTACCAAAGCTACTGGGACGTTTAAGTTGTTTAGCTCTATTCTTACCAGAAGAACGCAGATTACTTGAACCGACTCCAGATCCAGTCGCACGACTATTGTTTTTCAAGGTTTTACGAGCCTTGTTGTTAGACGCATTGCGAATACTGCCAGTTGTCCTCAGAGTACTTCGGTTTTTAACCGCTGCGGGAGGAGAATTATAACGTTTTTGATAACGATTTACAGCTTGAGAATAGCTACCTCCATAGCCACCATAACCAGTCATAATTCCTCCTGGGCTATATACAGGGGGAACATAGTATTGGGGTCGAAACAGCATACTACCAATAGCTTGTCCTGCCAAAGCACCAGCAAAAGGAGTCCAGAAGCTCGATTCTCTTCTAACTACTACCGTCTGTGATTGACCAGTCTGAGGATCGTTTGTAGTTTCGGTCACATTGTGCACATATTCAATCTTGAAATCTTCAGTTAGATACATCACAGGTTGATTATTCTCTACCTGAAGATAAGTTTTTTCACCATTAGTTGCATCCTCTTCGCTGATACGCGCCATCTGAAGTTGTGCTGTTTGCAGTAAGGGAGGACTCCCAGTAGGAGTGTTTAATAACATTAAGCTATACTCACCACTAACGTCATCATAGGTAGCTTGTTGCACAGGATACTTACCATCGCTAATCGAGGTTGGTGCAGCAGGAACGCTAGCATTATTATTAAAAGATGGTTGAGTTTTTTGCATTGACGTTGATGCGCCAGAACAACCAACGGTAGTCCAGCAGAACGACAATGACATCAATAGAATTACAATCTTGCGTAGCATATAAAAAATTTTAATGTTTGTCTATTTGTGATTGTAGAACTTTCTTACCTCACTTCAATTAGTGATAATTACCATAGAGATAGCTGAGGTGACTAGAGTAGTTAAAGGTATATTAGCAAAGCCATTTTCCCGAAGGTAGGGAAATCCGCATGATTGCAGGTGGGGTATCCTAGAACATTTTATTCAGAGCGATCGGACAATATCAAAAGTAGTTGATGACTGATATTGTAATTACAAATATGGCTGTACTTGAAAAAGGCAACATTTCGATCCATACCGAGAATATCTTCCCCATTATTAAGAAGTCTCTCTATACAGACCATGAAATTTTCTTGCGGGAATTAATCTCTAACTCTGTTGATGCAATCTCGAAATTAAAGATGGCATCCCTTGCCGGTGAAATGCAGGGAGAAATTGGTGAACCCGAAGTTAAAATCGCGGTAGATAAAACCAAAAAAACTCTCTCCGTTTCCGACAATGGTATTGGTATGACGGCAGATGAAATTAAAAAATATATTAATCAAGTCGCTTTTTCTAGCGCCGAAGACTTTATTAAAAAATACGAGAAAGACGCTAATGATCTGATTGGTCATTTCGGCTTAGGTTTCTACTCTTGCTTTATGGTGGCAGCTAAGGTAGAAATTGATACTCTTTCTTATAAAGAAGGTGCAACTGCGGTACATTGGTCTTGTGATGGTTCACCAGAATTTGAACTCACTGAAAGCGATCGCACTACTGTCGGAACTACTATTACTCTAACCCTACTAGACGATGAAGTAGAATATGCCGAGCCTCAAAGAGTCAGGCAGTTAGTGAAAACCTACTGCGACTTTATCCCTGTCAAGATTGTGCTTGACAATGAGAAAATCAATAAGCAGGATGCACTCTGGAAGAAATCACCCCAAGACTTAACTGACGAAGATTATCTAGAGTTTTATCGTTATCTCTATCCTTTCCAAGAAGATCCCTTGCTATGGGTGCATCTCAATACTGACTATCCTTTCTTGCTTAATGGCATTCTCTACTTCCCAAAACTAAAGCCCGATGTAGACTTTTCTAAAGGACAAATTCAACTCTTTTGTAATCAGGTATTTGTTAGCAAACAATGTGAGGCAATTATCCCTGAATTTTTAATGCCGTTGCAGGGTGTCATTGATAGTCCTGATATTCCCCTCAACGTTTCTCGAAGTGCTTTAACCAATGATCGCACTGTACGCCGTATTTCTGACTTTATTACCAAAAAAATTGGTGGTCGCCTGAAGTCACTTTATAATGAAGACCGCAGTAAATATATTAGCTGTTGGTCTGATGTTGGCACCTTCGTTAAATATGGTGCCATCAGAGACGAGAAATTTAAAAAACAGGTAGAAGAGCTAATTATCTACCGTACTACCTATCAACCTGATGCAGCTAAAACCGAAGAAGCACCGAAAGTAGAGGTACAGTCTGCGGGGGATGACGCTTGGTCTAGTGTAGATAAAAATAAAGATACAGCATCCACTGAACCCTATACTACCCTGCAAGAGTATTTAGAACGGAATAAAGAAAAGCGGGAAAATCAAGTCTACTACTGTAGCAATCCTAGTACCCAAAACACCTATGTTGAACTGTATAAGAATCAAGGCATAGAAGTTCTCTTCCTCGATTCCTTTATCGATGCTAACTACTTTATTCCTTTCCTCGAAAGAGAATACTCCGAAGTTAAGTTTGCCCGTGTTGATTCTGAACTTGATGAAACTTTAGTAGAAGATGACAAGGCACAAGAGATTGTCGATCCGACTACCAATAAAACTCGCAGTGAACTGATCAAAGAGCTATTTGAACAAGCACTCAATAAACCCAGAGTCAACATCAAAACCCAAGCCATTAAATCCGATGATCCTCAGGGTACTCCTCCAGCCATGGTATTACTACCTGAAGCCATGCGTCGGATGCAAGAAATGGCAGCCTTAATGCAGGAAAAAGCGATGGCATTTCCCGAAGATCATGTTTTAATGATCAACACCGCACACCCCTTGATTCAAAATCTCTTGGATCTTAACAAAAGTACGATTATCCAAAGTGGTGACAATTCTAACTCCATGGTCAATCTTATGTGTAATCATATTTATGACTTGGCATTAATGTCACAAAAAGCCTTCGATGCTGAGGGGATGAAAGCTTTTGTCGAGCGTTCTAATCAGGTATTAACTAACTTGACTAAAAAGTGAATCTTGGTAGAAGATTAACTGGAAAATAAATAGTATTACCAGAACGGGCATAAACCAACCCGTTCTTTTTTTGTGTAGGCTCAATAATTTTAACCGAAATGTCGAAAAGAATTCCCTATTCTCTATAGGTTAGGGATGAATTTTCGACCAACAAACAAACTGCGTAGCATCCGCTATTCTTTCCCGCCCGATTGATTATCAATATATTCTTTGATAACTTCTAATGGTGCGCCACCACAAGAAATTATACATTTTGAGTCGTGCCATAACTTAGCTTTCTTGCCCCAATAGTATTTAGCTATCTCACTACTATATTTCTTTCTAATAATTCTACTACTTGCTGACTTTAGAGAAGACACCAAGTTAGAAATATTGTTATTTGGATGTAAGTCTACGAGCAAGTGTATATGGTCGCTCTCTCCTTCGCAGCTAGACAATATCGATAAGTTAGCTTCCAGCACTCTTTCAAATACTATTTTTGCATCTTCAATCATGGGTTGAGTAAGAACCTTGCGCCGATATTTAGTTACGAAAATGACGTGCAAGTGAATAGAAAAAACAGAGTGTGAAGCTTTTCTTAATTTAGTTGACATGAGAGCGACTGACATGTAGGATTTATTTCATCGACTGAAACAATAAACTCATTAAAGCATACATGGCGATTAGAAGATATACATTTCGACTCTATCCAAACAAAGCTCAAGAACGGGTTTTGTTTGATGCTCGTCGTCTCCACTGTTATCTTTATAATGCTTGTATTGCTCATCGTCGTTTTGAATGGAAAAAGAACCAAAAAATTGTTGATTATTTCCAACAGCAAAACTGTTTACCCGCTTTCAAAAAAGAATGGGTAGAATTTGCTCATCTTCATTCCCAAGCATTGCAGTCAACAGTAAAAAGGGCGGACTTAGCCTACAATTCCTTCTTCAAGGGATTGAGAGGTTTGCCAAAATTCAAGTCAATTAGAAATTATTCTGGTTGGACATATAGTTCCCTCTCTGGCTGGAAAGTAAATACTAATGGCAAACATGGAACAGTAACTCTCAATGACTTAGGGGTAACTCTAAAGATGAGAGGAAAGGCGCCCTCATGGGGAGTTCCTACTACTTTGACCTTGGTTTACAAGCCAAGTAAAAGGCAATGGTTTGCTAGTTTTACTTGTAATGTTTCTGTTCAAGAGACAAAGTTTGGTTCTTTGTCGGATTTGAAATATGAGTCGATAGTTGCTTTTGATTTGGGTACTGCTACTGCTATTACCTGTTTTGATGGCAAAGAATTTGAAGAGATATCAAATCCTCGATTCACTCAAGTCGCAGAAAAAAAGGTTAAGCAGCAATCAAAAAAACTGAGAAGAAAACGTGCGCCCAATAGAAAAAAAGGTATCAAAGCCTCTAGTCGTTGGAAAAAAGCACGAAAGTTGGTGTCTAAGTTACAAACAAAGGTAGCAAATCAGCGTCGAGATTGGGAGCATAAAGTTACATCAGACATCGCAAGTCGTCATGACATCGGTGTAACTGAAATGCTCAATACTAAAGGCATGACACGAAAAGCTAAGAAAGGAAGTAAACGAAAAAAACAGAAAGCAGGACTTAATAAATCAATGCTTTCTGTTGGGTTTGGTACTCTTAATAACATGATTGCCTACAAAATTGAAGCCAAAGGCGGATTGTTAGAACCTTCTCAATAAGTCTGGGAGGGCTCGCCGAAAGAAACGAGGACGGACAGAGAAATGAGTGGGCGAGGGCGAGTCGGCCCAGACTTCCCATCTCCATCGTTAACTGGTAAAATCCTCAACTATGGGCATAAAAATGACTAAGCTCCCTGAGCTATCCTGTGAAGACCTCTCCAGCCGTGAGACTCTCCTGTGGCAGTTACTGCGGGAGAGAGAGGAGTGCATCCAAGAACTAAAGGATGAAATTGCCCGTCTGAAAGGAGAAAAGGGAAAGCCAAAAATTAAGCCCAGCCGACTAGAGCCAGAAAAGAGAGCTCAAGGTCAGCAGGAGGAGACAGAAGAGGACGCGCCAGTAGATGGTCAAGCCAAGAAGAAACGACCAGGCTCAGCTAAGCGACACAAGACCGCCTCTTTACCTATCCACGAAACGACAATTATTCAACCGACGGCAGAAATTCCCCCAGGCTCAGAATTTAGGGGGTACCAAGATTACACAGTTCAAGAGCTAATTATTAAAGTACATAATACGCGCTATCGGTTGGCCATCT
The DNA here is from genome assembly GCA_942490675.1 of Cyanobacteriota bacterium. Taxonomy (GTDB): domain Bacteria; phylum Cyanobacteriota; class Cyanobacteriia; order Cyanobacteriales; family Xenococcaceae; genus Waterburya. The sequence continues at coordinate 19,221 of CALNYB010000012.1, forward strand.
GGAAAACGCCAACAGGGGAATATCTGAAGGGAAAGTTACCAGAAAAAGTCAGAGAACTGGGACACTTTGGCGTAATGCTCAGAAGTTACCTTCTCTATCAATACCATCATTGCCATGTGACTCAACCCAAGCTCTTGTCACAAATGAGGGAATGGAACATTGACATCTCATCGGGACAATTGAACTGCATCTTAGTAGAAAACAAAGAGGCTTACCATGCGGAGAAGCAAGACATTCTAAGGGTTGGCTTGGCCGTGTCTAGCTACATCAATACTGATGACACCAGTGCCCGTCATCAAGGAGTCAATAGCTATTGCACCCAGATTGGCAATGAATGGTTCGCGTGGTTTGAAACCACTTCTCGTAAGAATCGGATTAATTTCCTCGAACTCTTGAGAGGTCAAAGAACAGATTATGTTCTGAGTAGTGAAGCCCTGACCTACATGGCTGAACACAAGTTGCCCCAGTCAAAATGGCTACCTCTGAGCTTTTCAATTAAGCGAGTATTCAAAGACCAAGAAGAATGGCTATCCTACCTCAAAGAGTTGGGTATCGAGAAAAAGTCCCACGTCAAAACCGCCACCGAAGGAGCCTTGTTGGGAGCTGTTATCGCTAGTGGCGTATCTCCAGATTTAGGAATTATCAGTGATGGGGCTGGACAATTTCGGTTGTTCGTTCATGGCTTATGTTGGGTTCATGCTGAACGTTTGATTAATAAACTGATTCCGTTCACTGAAGCCCAAAGACTGACCATTGAAACAGTTCAAGACCAAATCTGGTCATTGTATCAAGATTTGAAAAGCTACAAGAATTTGACCCCCGAACAACAGCAACAACAGAAAGCTATACTCGAAGCGAGTTTCGACCAAATCTTTACCCAGAACAGTTCCTTTGAAACCCTCAACCAATTGCTGCGAAGGCTATTGAGGCGAAAAGCTGAACTCCTCAAAGTTTTAGACAGGCCAGAGTTACCGCTTCACAACAATGCCAGCGAGCAAGACATTCGAGAATTCGTGACTAAACGAAAAATCAGTGGCAGCACTCGTAGTGAGTCGGGACGAAGGTGTCGAGATACTTTCGCCAGCCTCAAAAAGACTTGTCGCAAGTTGGGGATTTCCTTCTGGGAGTACCTTACCGATCGAGTCGGCGGTCAAAACTTGATTCCGACCTTAGGGAAAATCATTGCCCAGAAAGCCAAGGTTAGCCTGGGCGACCTCGCCGAGACAGTCTCGATGTCATTAGCCTGACTTTTTGTGGCGAGCCCCCCAGGCTTTTTTGAGAAGGTTCCTACAAATAAGCAACAGGGGTTAGGGACTAGCCTCTCAGACAGTGGATGCCTAAGCTCTACTTCTTTGACTGGTAAGCGTAAGCATACTGGCTCGATGAAGCAACTTGGGCAGATGAAGCGTCAAAAATCTCGACTTAGTAACGAGGAGTTGCAAACCCCAGCTTCAAGCGTTAGCTAAGTTGGGGTAGTTCATTATATTACTCAACGTGAGGGTCCAAACAGGGTCATTTCATTCTAAATTTCATTAATGATTTCACTAGCTTTCAGATAGCGATAGTTAAACTACCTTACAGTTAAAATCACCTATTTTCGTGAATGCACAAAATGACACGGTTGAGAATGAAATAGCCCTGGGGTCCAAAGGATGCAAAAAGCATTGACACAGATGAATCTTCAACAGACTCGTTACTATTATCAGCGATCGCCCTACAATCACATCAAGCAGAGTATCTTTCTCTGGCGATCGCACCTTGAGGCAGAGACATAACGAATAATAGCTATCATCATCCCATGATATACAAATACAAGGTCAAAAGCCAGGGCAAACGCATCTAAATTCTGTAAGCCTTACGTAGCAAGAGTTTTAAATTTTAGTAACAAAACTAAATAATAGCTAAAACCTTTATGGCGTAAGCATTGTAAAAATAAGGTGCGTTTGCCCTGGGTCAAAAGCTATAGTACCTGCGCTCTTAGCCAAGCTATAGGAAGAGATAAGGTTTTTTTAGACTTGGAAACAAAAGCCCGTTTATTAAAAACATCATAGTTGTTGGCTTCAATCTCATTAAGGATGCCTTGATAAAGCATTAGAGAAGCCCAAACTGGTAAACGAGAGTCACGAATTAAATAACGGATACCTATTTCTGCCTGCTTGTAGTATTCCCTAGCACGCTTAATTTGAAACTTCATTATCCCTTTCCAACGATCATCCATCACACCAGCCAACAAATCTTGTTCGGTATAGCCAAAGGCGTGTAAATCTTCCATGGGCAGATAAATACGATCACGCTGCAAATCTTCCCCTACGTCCCGCAAAATGTTGGTAAGCTGCATTGCCATCCCCAGGGCGATCGCTTCATCTCTTGGCACATGGATTGGCTGATCTTTTTGCCAAGGTACACCATTGAAATCTGCTCCAATACCTAACACAGCATTGGACATTAAGCCAACTGTACCTGCAACACGATAGCAGTATAATTTAAGCTCTTCAAAGGTTTGGTAACGATTGCGGATCAAATCCATGCGTTGCCCTGCAATCATATCCCGAAAAGGTTGAATGCCCATCGGATAGTTTTGAATCGTGTCAACTAGCGCTACGTCAGTATCATCTACGGGGTATCCAGCAAAAATGGATTCTAGCTGTTTTTCCCATTCTGCTAAGGTTTCTTTGGTAGTATACCTGGCTTTAGCACCGTCTACTAATTCATCGGTGAGACGACACCAGGCATAGATTGCCCAAATTGCCTTGCTTTTTTCCTTGGGCATCAACAAAGTGCCAAGATAAAAAGTTTTGGCATATTCTGCCGTAATTTGACGGCAAATTTCGTACGCCTCGTCTGTCGAGACTAGTTTCTTTTTCGTTTCGGGTTTTGGTAATTGCAACATTCAGAAGCAAGCAGAAGTACTGTCTTTTGTTTAGCAGGAGTTAGAGGAAGTTACATTATTCGCCCTAGCCATCTAGCATTGTCTCATCCTATTGCTACTAGGGACATATTAAAAGTAATAAAATTAAATCGCCACGGCTGCGGTTTCTCTATTTTCTTGTTTAGAAGTTGAATAATTTTGTGCGATCGCTTTGGCTGCTAGTTTACCAGAAAGTACCGCCCCTTCCATACTTCCCAGATATTCTTGCTTAGTAAAGCTACCAGCTAGATAAAAGTTATCGATGGGAGTTTTTTGGGTAGGCTTAACAGACTGTGTGCCTGCTAGAGCGCGATAGACAGATCTAGGAGTCTTAACTACCTTGGATTTAAGTAAAACTGCCTGATTTTCCCCCTCAAAATGCTGTGGGAACAGTTTTTTTAGTTCTGCCATAGTTGCCACAATAATTTCTTCATCTGACTTGGAAATCCAGTCTTTTGCAGGAGCAAGCACCAGTTCTAACATAGACTTGTCAGGATCGGCATATTCTTTACAGGTATTGCTCATGTCGGCGTAAACGCTCAGTAAAGGCGATCGCGAGAACAGTAACTGATCAATTTCCGTAATCTTGCGATCAAACCAGAGGTGTAGGTTAATTACTTCAACTCCCTCTAATTTACACATTTCCTGGAAGAAAGTTTGCTCTTTCCAAGCTTTAGGCAACATTGGTTTTAAGGGATCTACAGGCATCGCTGAGACATAAGCATCGGCAGTAATTACTTCATCTGCTGCGCCGTTCAAACCGCGAATCAAGTAACCCTTGACCGTACCGTCTTCTACCGTCATAATTTCTTTAATCGGGGCATTCAGACGCACTTCACCACCTCTGGCGGTGATGTAGTCTACCATGGGTTGACATAACCTTTCCGTCGGGGAGCCATCCAGGAACGCTACTTTGGAACCATAACGCTCTTTCAGAAAACGGTTAATGGCAGTCAGAGGAATAGTCGCCGAAACATCTTCAGGGTTAATGAAGGTAAGAGCCTTGGAAGCAGCAATAAAAATATCACTATTGACCCGCTCATCAATGCCCTGCTGTTCTAACCAAGCAAGTAAATCGTACTTGTCCATATTCTCCACGTATTGCTGTCCCCGAATAATAGCGGGTAGCAGTCCAATAGCAAACTTGAACTTTTGTGTCCAAGTCAACATATCGTTATTACGGATAATAGAAATAATTACGTTAAAAGGAGCAGGAAGATCGGGAACGTCGAAACGAGAGTATGTCCCTGGCTTCTCTGGCTGATTAAAGATCAGAGTGTGTTCTTTCCACTGAAGTCTGTCTTCAATTCCCAATTCCTTGAATAACTGAATCATGTTGGGATATGCCCCAAAGAAGACGTGTAAACCAGTTTCATACCAGTCTCCATCTTCGTCCTTCCAAGCAGCTACCAAACCACCCAAAACATCTCGACGTTCAAGGATAATAGGCTGATGTCCTTCATCTACTAAATACTTCGCGCAGGCTAATCCTGCCAATCCTGCTCCGGCGATCGCAACTCGCATTTACAAATACTAATCTCAAATAATGGTTTGTATTCAAAATCGCTATATTTTACGACTTGATTTAGTTATTATACTTTGCAATTCGTTACATTTCCCAGGTTGATGAATAATTATCAGTAATCAGTAATTATTCATACCAGATTGATTCAATCTTGTTAATAATTGATTTGGCTTCAGTTAGTTGTTTGCCATCGAGGAGTACTGTGGCATGACCTAGTTTTCTGCCAAGGCGAGATGTTTTGCCATACCAATGTACGAAACTGCGGGGAATTTCAGAGATAAGATCGCGTTTTTCTAAATAGTCACAATGGGATTCTTCGTAACCCAGTAAATTAACCATCACCGCACCAGCAGATTTCAAATTCGTTGAACCTAAAGGTAAGCCTGAAACTGCTTGTAACTGCATGGCAAATTGAGAAGTTTCACAGCCATCAAGGGTATAATGTCCTGAATTGTGGGTACGGGGAGCAATTTCGTTAACTAAGACTTGATTATCGGCAGTTAAAAAGAATTCGATGCCAAATACACCTACTACTCCTAGTTTATCCAAAATCTTACGAGCGATCTCCTGAACTCTTTCCGCCACTTCATCTGGAACATTTGCAGGGGTAATTGTCCAGTGACATATCTGGTTTTTCTGATAGGTTTCGGTAACAGGATAAACAGCTATCTCTCCAGACGCGCTTCGAGCAACAATAATGCCTAATTCTCTCTCAAATGGGATAAATTCTTCTACTAATAATTCAGCAACGGGTATATGTCGAGAAAGTTGCTCTAAAGGGTGAACATCTTTAACTATAAAAGTCCCTTGTCCATCGTAGCCATGACGACGAGCTTTTAAGACCAAAGGAAATCCATAATCAGAAACAGGATCTCTGTTAGATGAACCGAGACTAAATTTAGGCACAGGTAGCCCAATACTTTTCAGGAAATTACGCTGATCGTATTTATCTAATAATGGCGCAAGAGCTTCTAAGCTGGGTCTAAAACATACTCCTTGTAAAGCCAATTTTTGTAGGGCGTTGAGATTAATAAATTCATTTTCAAAGGTAATGACATCACAGAGAGTTGCCAGCTTGGCTGTCGCCTTAGCATCATCAACATCACCTATAACAACCTGTTTGGCTCTGCTAACGGCTGGATCATCTTGATTAGGAGTTTGTACAATTAGCTTAATATTCAGATTAGGTGCTTCTACTCCCATCATCCAAGCCAACTGTCCGCCACCAATTACTCCAACATTCTTTACCCCAACACTCTTACTTGTCATGTTCCCCCTGAATTAACTGACAATTTTTCAACTAGCTTACTGAACTACTCTGCTAACAAGCTAATATTTGTCTCATATTTTTAAGACAGAGTTAATTCTCCGAGTCCTGCCTACTGCCTTCCCACTCCTGACTCCAAAATTAACATTTCTTAACACATTCCCAATCTGACCTTAATTATCATCCAAAATCCACTCCGAACTGCGTTCACCAAGGTTTATTTGAATACTAACGGCTTTTCCTAGTCGTGGACGCTCACGAGTTTTCTCAATATAAGACTGTAACTGGTCTACACCGTTCCAAGCGTTGAGATAAAGTGCGATCGCGTTCAGATTCTCAGTATACTCTTGAGGAGATAGAGGAAAAGACGCTTGTTCCAAGTATTTCCACATGACCTGGACATAAATCTTGCCCTTAACTTTTCTGAGCTGCATATCGTATGAACAGCCCCATTTGGCTAATAAAAGTTGGTGTAATTGTTCGCCTGTCATCATATTTTTATTATTTAAGCCACTAAACTCTGAGTGGAATGGAGTCTCAATCTCTGTAATAATTTAAGTAAAGCAAAAATGAGCTAAACCAGACTTATTCTGGTAGCGGCTATTAAGCAAACTTTGAAAAGCAACACATAACTGTTAACTTTTTAGAGGCGGAGAACTCCCCAACAGTTTTGGGTACGAAGAGTTGAAACTCCCAGTCATTATCTTACGTTTACAAAAAAATACAATTTATTTATTAAGTCATGGCTCAAATTTCTGGTAATGCCCCCAACTCGGTTGACAATGATGTCCCTGATCTGGGGCGTAGGCAGTTTATGAATTTGCTTACCTTCGGCTCAATCACAGGAGTAGCCTTGGGAGCTTTATATCCAGTAGTAAAATACTTTATCCCTAATACTGGTGGTAGTGGTGCTGGTGGTGTAACTGCCAAAGACGCTTTAGGTAACGACATTATTGTCAGCGAATTTTTAGCTGAACACCAACCAGGCGATCGCACTTTGGCTCAAGGTCTCAAAGGTGATCCTACCTATGTCGTTGTGGAAGGAGATTCCACTCTACGTAACTACGGTATTAATGCTGTCTGTACTCACCTCGGTTGTGTAGTTCCTTGGAATGCCAGCGAAAATAAATTTATGTGTCCTTGTCATGGTTCTCAGTATGATGAGACTGGCAAAGTAGTTAGAGGGCCAGCACCTTTATCTTTGGCACTGGCTAACGCTGAAGTGAAAGACGATAAACTCCTCTTTAGTCAGTGGACAGAAACTGACTTTCGTACTGGTGAAAAACCTTACTGGGCATAGTTTAAGGGATAAGGGATGAAGGATAAGAATTAAAAAACTAACTATCCTAACGTAGTGAAATGCCTCCTTCCCCCTCATAATTCACCACGTACATGTGGCTAAACGTACATGGGGCTAAAGCCTTTGTCGAAGTGAGGATAATTTATCCTTTTAAAATACTTATTCATAGAATTAATCTTTTTGAGATTGTTGATCGAACAAATGAGAACATTGAAACCATTGGCAATAGTCAAACTTGCCAAGTCAATAATTGCTAAATTTACTGTTTTGGCGATCGCTACTGTGGCTATTTTCTTGGCCAGCGATCTTGTAATATCCCAGTCGGCTGCTGCGTATCCTTTCTGGGCGCAACAAACTGCTCCAGAGACTCCTAGAGAAGCGACAGGCAGACTTGTTTGTGCCAACTGTCACTTGGCTGAAAAAGTAGCTGAAGTGGAAATTCCTCAATCAGTACTACCTGACACAGTATTTGAGGCTGTAGTTAAAATCCCTTATGATTTAGCCAGTCAACAAGTGCTGGGAGACGGTTCGAAAGGTGGTTTGAACGTTGGTGCGGTGCTAATGCTACCTGACGGCTTCAAAATTGCTCCCGAAGATCGTATTCCCGAAGAAATGAAGGAAAAAACAGCTGGAGTCTATTTCCAAGAGTATAAAGAAGGTGCTGACAACGTAGTTATTGTAGGACCTTTGCCTGGTGAGCAATATCAGGAAATTACTTTTCCCGTACTGTCTCCTAATCCCAAAACAGATAAGAATATCAACTTTGGTAAGTACTCTGTTCATTTAGGAGCAAACCGAGGACGCGGACAGATATATCCTACTGGGGAAGTTAGTAACAATAATTTAATTAAAGCTTCTGTTGCAGGTACAATTGCTGCCATTACACCGCAAGAGGCTGGTGGCTACGAAGTAGCGATCAATACGGGGGATAGCACAGCAACTGATACTATCCCTGCGGGTCCTGAATTAATTGTTACTGAAGGTCAACAAATCACTGCTGGTGAAGCTTTGACTAACAACCCTAACGTTGGTGGTTTCGGGCAAAAAGATACTGAAGTAGTGCTGCAAAGCCCTGCCCGTATCGGTGGCTTGATGGCTTTTGCTGGCGGTATTATGATTTGTCAAATCATGCTAGTGCTGAAAAAGAAACAGGTAGAAAGGGTTCAAGCAGCAGAAATGGAATTTTAATTAATTCAGTTTTGGTCTTAATTTTAATCAAATACTATCCAGACAGGTTATTAAAACCTGTCTTTTTTTTGACACTTTTTTTGATTGTCAGGAAGATAAAAATAAGCTATTTTCTATTGCTTTAAGTCTCTAATAATAGTTATCCAGTTAGCTAAAAAACTACAGATTTTCCCAGTAGAAGGGATTTATTAATACATAGTTCTTAACAAATCCCCTCAGAAAGCCCGAAAAGATTTAATCTAAAAGCTGAACTATAAGTAAAAACTAATAAAAATAAACATGAGTGTAACGGCAAGTGGTGGCAGTTCATTAGCCCGTCCTCAACTTTATCAAACAGTAGGGGTGTCTACAATCTTGCAGGCAGAGCAGCAAGATCGCTACTTAGAACAGGGCGAACTCAAGGAATTAACAGCATATTATAAATCTGGTTTTCAACGTATCAACATCGCTCAAACCATAACTAATAATGCGGATATTATTGTCTCTCGGGCAGCAAACCGCATTTTTACAGGTGGTTCTCCCATGTCTTATTTGGAAAAACCGCCACAGATGCAAGAGATGGCACTAGCTACTCCTGGAGGCAATACGGCTGTTCCCAGTGAACTAGTAGTAGAGCAAAAAAGCGACGGTCAAAGTAGCAGCGGAATCCTAGAAGCCTTTAAATCTCTGTTTGCTGGGGGTTCTGGTCCTGTTCCTCCTGGATTTAGACCCATCAGTGTTTCTCAGTATGGTCCTGCTAATATGCAGAAGTCTTTGCGAGACATGGCTTGGTTTTTACGCTATATCAGCTATGCAATTGTCGCAGGGGATCCCAATATTCTGGTAGTAAATATCAGAGGTTTACGAGAAATCATTGAAAGAGCTTGCAGTAGTGCAGCAACAATTGTGGCGTTGCAAGAAATGCGTGCAGCAGCGAAAGATTATTTCAGTAAGGATCAGCCGGCAACGGAGATTATCACTCAATATTTTGATGTTGCGATCGCTGAGTTTAAAGCACCTACTCCTTCAGATAAATTGCGCCAGCGTCCTTCTTCAGATGTCCAGGGACTAAAGCTGCCCCAGAGCTATTTCAATGCCGCGGGAACCCGTCAAAAGTTTGTCATGAAGACTGGTTTATCTACTTTAGAGAAACAGTCGGTGATCAAAGCCGCCTATAGGCAGATTTTTGAACGAGATATTACTCGTGCTTATGGTCAGTCCATCTCTTATCTGGAGTCCCAGGTGAAAAATGGCGATATATCCATGAAAGAGTTTGTGCGTCGCCTCTGTAAATCTGAGCTGTATCGCAAGCAATTCTTTGAGCCTTTCATCAACAGTCGCGCTTTAGAATTGGCATTCCGTCATATTCTAGGTCGGGGTCCTTCTTCACGAGAAGAAGTTCAAGATTATTTCGCCATTGTTTCGGAAAAAGGTTTGACTGGCTTGGTGGATGCCTTAGTTGATTCACAAGAGTATGCTGACTATTTTGGCGAAGAGACTGTTCCCTATCTCAGAGGTTTAGGTCAAGAGGCTCAAGAGTGTCGTAACTGGGGGATGCAGCAAGACTTGCTGAACTACAGCGCCCCTTTCCGCAAAGTACCTCAGTTTGTCACCACCTTTGCTCGTTATGATCGTCCTTTACCAGATCAACATGTATACGGTTCGGGGAACGATCCTTTAGAGATCCAGTTCGGGGCGATTTTCCCCAAAGAAACTCGCAGTCCTAGTGCTAGTCCTGCACCATTTAATAAAGACACCAAGCGTCTCTTAATTCATCGTGGCGCAGGTATTAATAACCAAAATAGTAACCCCGCTGCAAGAGGCGAATATCCTGGTTCTTTAGGTGCGAAAGTATTCCGTTTGAATAATGAGCTACCTGGTGCTAGTAACGGAGGAGGCGTTAAATTTTCGGAAAACTCGACTCAAGCTGTAATTCGTGCTTGTTATCGCCAAGTTTTTGGTCGAGATGTTTATCAGGGACAAGAGCTAAAAGTAGCAGAAATCAAGCTAGAAAATGGGGATATTCCTATTCGTGAGTTTGTCAGAATATTAGCTAAATCTGATACTTTCCGTAATCTATACTGGACATCTTTGTATGTAGTTAAGGCGGTGGAATATATTCACCGTCGCCTGCTAGGTCGTCCTACCTATGGTCGTCAAGAAATCAATAAGTACTTTGATCTTTGTTCCAAAAAAGGCTTTTACGCTTTGGTTGATGCCCTGATTGATTCAGATGAATATTCTGAATCATTTGGTGAGGATACTGTTCCTTACGAACGTTACCTCACTGCTGGTGGTTTACGGCTACGTAAGACTCGTCCAGGATCAATTGAAGAAGGTATTGGTGCAAACATTGTCCAGGCAGCAACGCCTCGCTTTGTAGAGTTAGGTCAGGTTAGCAGTTTACGAACTGCTCCTGAAGTTAAACAAAAAGTGACTCAGGGGGTTACTGTTCAGCGTCAGCAAAGCAAGGTGTTTAAACTTACTAGTACTATTGATAAGGTGGGAGTTAAGAATGCGGTCAAAGCTGCATATCGTCAGGTATTTGAGCGTGATATCGATCCCTATGTAGTGCAAACTCAATTTGCTGTCTTAGAAAGTCGCTTGAGCAATAACGAGATTAATATGAAAGAGTTTATTGAAGGCTTAGGCAACTCTGAACTATATCTCAAGGAATTCTATACTCCTTATCCCAATACTAAAGCGATCGAGCTAGGTACTAAACACTTTTTAGGAAGAGCTCCGTTGAATCAAAGGGAAATCCAGAAGTACAACCAAATCTTAGCTGCTCAAGGTCTAAAAGCCTTTATTGGGGCAATGGTCAACAGCATGGAGTACGTCCAGATATTTGGTGAAGACACTGTTCCTTTCCGTCGTTTCCCCACTCTGCCAGCAGCTAATTTCCCCAACACGGAGAAATTGTATAATCAGTTGACCAAGCAAAATGATGACATCGTTATTCCTAGCTTTGAGCCAACTAAGTTAAACGTCTAAGCCAGAGATATCCTAACTGTGTGCTGTAGTAATCAGTGTATCTGAAATCTTCCTCTGACTAATTTAGTCTCATCTTGGTTAGAAGATGAACTTCCTTGTCTTGGGTACTGATTACTACTTTTTGCAGCTCAAATCTTTATGAGTAGACCAGGACTAAACATTAAATTCTGTTAAGGAAGAGCAATTAACTGCAACAAAATGGCGGATTATAATTGAGTTGGGTGATCGCTCCTAATAAAAATTAGTTAACTGTAATGAGCCATATTTTATGCTCTGAAAGCTTTTAGAGTAGTTTGCATAGAGTAATTAAAGCAACATATTACATATTGTTGTGTAGATTTTACATTATGTGAAGGTTTATTAAGGAGTCAACTGGTTACGGCACATTTAGTCTGGATAAGTTGCAATACTAATTTGTAGCTAAGGTCTAGAAACTAGGTGGCAAAACAGAGTAATCTATAGTTTGGTGGGATTTGACCAGTAACAACGAAGGCTCAGTTTTAATTATTAGAACTTAGTTAAGCTGAGAGGGTTTGCTTCGGATAGTTCAAGCGGTCACTTTGGCAACGGAACTACTGAGGCTGGTGTTTATCTGGCGGTCTTGATCAACTAGCGCTATCGACTTAGGAGATAGCTTGTTTATTAACTTTATTTCATTGTATTGGGAGGAATCCATCGATGAGTATAGTCACGAAATCAATCGTGAATGCGGATGCTGAGGCTCGCTACTTGAGTCCTGGCGAATTAGACAGAATTAAGTCTTTTGTAACTACGGGTGAAAGCCGTTTACGTATTTCTCAAACTCTTACTGAGTCACGGGAGCGTATCGTTAAGCAAGCTGGAGATCAGCTGTTCCAAAAACGTCCTGATGTTGTTTCTCCTGGCGGCAATGCTTATGGTGAAGAAATGACTGCAACTTGCTTACGTGACATGGACTACTATCTACGGCTAATAACTTATGGGGTGGTAGCTGGTGATGTCACTCCAATTGAAGAAATTGGTTTAGTTGGTGCTAAAGAAATGTACAAGTCTTTAGGTACTGATGTAGGTGCGGTAGCTCAAGGCATCCGTGAAATGAAAAGCGTAGCTACTTCCATGATGTCCTCTGAAGACAGTACTGAAGCTGCTTCCTACTTCGACTACGTAATCGGAGCTATGCAGTAGTAGTTTATGCTCTACTGCTAACACAACTAGTAACAAACTTTTTCAACAACACACTAACTTATCGGTGTTAAACAGTTTAAGACTCGGTAAGATAAGGAAATAAAACTATGCAAGACGCAATTACCTCTGTAATTAATTCAGCTGATGTTCAAGGCAGATACCTCGATGGTGCTGCTATGGACAAGCTCAAAAACTATTTTCAAACTGGTCAATTAAGAGTTCGTGCCGCCAGCGTAATTAGCGCTAACGCTGCCAGCATCGTTAAAGAAGCAGTAGCAAAATCTTTGCTATATTCTGATGTTACTCGTCCTGGTGGAAACATGTACACTACTCGTCGCTATGCAGCTTGCATCCGCGACCTAGATTATTATCTTCGTTATTCTACTTACGCTATGCTAGCTGGAGATCCTTCCATCTTAGATGAGCGTGTGCTTAACGGATTGAAAGAGACCTATAACTCTTTAGGAGTTCCTGTTGCTTCTACTGTTCAAGCAATTCAAGCTATGAAAGAAGTAACTGCTAGCTTGGTTGGTGCTGATGCTGGGAAAGAAATGGGCGTTTATTTCGACTATATCTGCTCTGGCTTGAGCTAGTTAGATTAGCGTTTTAAGCTAATTGCGACCCGCAGTGATCGCACAGATTCGGGAAGTCTAGAGTGAGTGCTAGTTCCAACAAAGCTTAGTTTTTCGAGCGCGAAAGAAAGGTAAGTTTAGACGAGATCTAGTATTGACTCCTGACTCCCGAATTTTGATATTTTTGGTAGCTATTATTAAGCCAAAATTGGGTTGACATAGCATAAATGAGCGACACAACTTTTGCAAAGCAAAATTTACTACAGGAAAATTTAACTTTTTTATTTAATCAGGAGAAATTGTCTCATGCGTATGTTTAAGGTGACTGCTTGTGTTCCCAGTCAAACCCGAATTCGCACTCAAAGAGAATTGCAAAACACTTTTTTTACTAAGCTCGTACCCTACGATAACTGGTTTCGTGAACAACAACGCATTATGAAAATGGGCGGTAAAATTATTAAGGTTGAGTTGGCTACAGGTAAACAAGGCATGAATGCAGGTTTATCTTAAAACATATTCGACAATACTTGAGTTCTAGGAGGTCTACATAACCGACCTCTTTTTTATTTGCAGTACAGCTCTTTTCTGACTGAAGAATTTCAACGGCTTAATTCCTGTATTGATTGATAAATAATAGGTTGTTTTTTATGGTTTAACTGTTACCTTTAAAAAGCAAAAACATAAAACGACATATTAGAATTGGTGAAAGCTAAAGCTGTAAAGCAATATTTTAGTTATTTTATTCCCTTCTTCGCTCCTCAAATCAGGTCTTGGACATGGGAAGCTCGCTTGTTGAACTGGTTAACTTGTGTTTGGTTAGTGATTGGCTTAGTCACTCTCGTATCGGCTTCTTATCCTGAAAGCATTGTTAACAACAATGATGGATTATACATTTTTAAACGTCAGTTGATTGGTATAGCCGTAGGAATTGTGGGCTTTAATTTGGTAACCAATCAGCAGTTAAGCAAAACCCTAAAAATAGCTCCCTGGATGGTGCTGATTTTATTACTGTTGATTTTTGCCACCTTAATTCCAGGTTTAGGTAAAACAACTATGGGAGCAAGCCGATGGATTGCAATTGGACCATTTTCTTTGCAGCCATCAGAACTAATTAAACCTTTTTTGGTGTTACAGGCAGCGTATCTGTTTTCTCGGTGGAATGAACTACAGAGTAAAGTGCGTTTAGTATGGCTATCTATATTTACTTTAGTATTGGCAGGAATCTTAAAACAGCCTAATTTAAGCACTACAGGATTATGTGGCATGAGCTTATGGCTGATTGCCTTGGCAGCAGAATTACCCTGGAGCCATCTAATTACAGTTGCTAGTGGTGGCTTGGGCGTGGCAAGCCTTAGTGTTGCTTTTAACCCTTATCAGCTAGATCGGATTACTTCGTTTCTTAACCCTTGGCAAGACTATCACGGTAAAGGATATCAGTTGATACAGAGCTTATTAGCGATCGCCTCTGGTAGTTTAGATGGTGTAGGATTTGGTCTTTCTCAACAAAAATTATCATACTTACCAATTCGCGCCACAGACTTTATTTTTGCAGTCTATGCTGAAGAATTTGGCTTTATCGGATGCTTACTATTACTATTGTTGATTATCGGTTACGGTACTTTAGCTCTGAGAGTGGCAATTAAGTGTAGCCGCAAACTTCCCAGATTAGTCGCGGTCGGAGCAATGGTGTTTATCGTAGGGCAGTCATTAATTAATATTGGTGTAGCCACAGGTTCACTGCCCACTACTGGCTTACCATTACCCTTCTTTAGCTATGGAATTAATTCAATTATTGCTTCTCTATTATTAGCTGGACTACTAGTTCGAGTCGCCAGGGAAAGCAATACAGCTAGAATAATTTCTCTCCAGCAAATTCCTCTCTCCGAAAAGACTCTAACCAGCAAATAAAAAATGATTATACAATAGAGCATCTATTGTGACAGATGTTGCGTGACAGATTTTAGTCAATATCTCGGATTTTATGAGCTAAGGCAAAATTTGTACGAGATCAAACTATTAAGAACCCATAATAAAATTAGTCATTAGATTAAATCTGGCGAAAAATTGCTGCCTTATTTTTTTAATCAAGATACACTATGCCTACTTCTAAGCGGAATCTAGCTAATTCTGCCTCCCAAGCTACTAATTCTGAAAACATGATGCACGTTCCTGGCTCAATTATTGGTAATCGTTATCAGATTATTCAAAAGTTAGGTAGGTTAGAAACGGGAAAAACCTACCTAGCAAAAGATTTACAAGCTACAGTTGATGGCAGGTGTGTAGTAGAACAGTTGAGTCTTAACTGTAATAATGAGGCAAATTGGCGAATTATTAAGCAGTATCTGCTTAATGAAATAGCAGTCTTGGAAAGACTAGGAGATCATCCTCAAATTCCTCAGTATTACGATCACTTTACAGAAAATAGAGAGTTTTACCTAGTTCGTGAATATATTGATGGAGATAATCTACAGCAAGAAGTTGAACGTAAAATATTTAATGAAGCAGATACAATTTGCCTAATTCAAGATGCTTTAAGAATCCTCGATTTCATCCACAAAACTAACGTAATTCATCGTGATGTTCAACCAGTTAATCTAATTAGGCGTAAGCAAGATAATATGTTTGTCCTAATTGATTTTGGTGCAATTCGAGAGATAGAATCCACAGAAATAAATCTCCAAGGGCAACTTATTTTTGATCCTCCTGATGGTAATTGTTCATACATCGCACCAGAACAAAAGGCAGGAGAATCGAACTTCGGCAGTGATATCTACGCTTTAGGGAAAACTGCGATCTATGCTTTGACGGGTAAATCGCCTCAGGAACTGGAGCAAACTGATCTTGACTGGCAAACCCAGTGTCAAATCAGCCCGAAATTAGAAGATATCTTAAGCAAAATGATCTCGTCAGAGATAGAGCATCGATATGGCTCTGCTTTAGAAGTGCTGAATAATTTGCGACCATTACTCAGAATTAGACAAGTAGTTGGCGGACGTTACTTAATTACGCGCTATCTGGGAGGAAAAAGGAATATTGAGACCTATTTAGCTGACAATTTGCGTCGTCAATATCAGTCTCCTTGTGTAGTTAAACAACTTGAACTACCGAGCGTTAATAGTGATGCTAAAGTTAGGCTCGAACAAAGTTTTGCTGAAGAATTATCAGTTTTAGAAAGACTGGGTTATCACGAGCAAATTCCTCAGTTATGGGATCACTTTGAAGAGAACGACGAATTTTATCTAGTTCAGGAATATTTTCAGGGAGATAATTTAGCACAAAAAACAGCGCAGCAAGATTTATCGAAGACCCAAATAATTCAAATTTTAGTTAGTGCTTTAGCTGTTTTAAAGTTTATTCACCAAAACCGCATTATTCATCGCAATATCAAGCCTTCTAATTTGATCATTGATGAGGAAAATAACCAGGTTATTCTGACGGACTTTGGTATTTTGGCAGATATTAAATCTTTACCCAATGGTACTTCGGAACATAGTAGTGACCAAGATAAACAAAATTATTGGTCTCCAGAACAAATTGCTGGCAGACCGACAATCAGCAGCGATCTCTATGGTCTGGGAATGACAACAATCGAAGCTTTGACTAAGGTAAAACCTGCCACCTTTGCCAGAAATCAACAGACAGGTAAGTTACTATGGTCGCAAAATATTGATTTAGATCGTCGTTTAATTAAGATCATTGATAAGATGGTTCAGCCAGATCTGGGACAGCGCTATCAATCTGCGGATAAAGTTTTGCAAGATCTCCAAAAAATAAAGAACTTTTCTTATCCAGAGCCTAAACAATCTGTAAAATTAGGTCAAAAAAACCCTAAGACATCTGCCAGACTAAAACTGCCAGCATTGCCCTTTTTTATCGGTTTTTTGGGGATAGGCTGTTTGTTCGGAAGCATCGAGTATGCTTTTCCCCTCGTTAGACCAGCTTATTATTGGTATCAGGGTCAGAAAATGTTGCTAGAACAACCTAAGACTGCTCTTGATACTTTTACCAAGGCAATTGATTTAAAACCTCAAAGTGCTCTTGCCTGGTCTGGGAGAGGGGATGCATTGTCCATTTTGGAACGTTACCCTCAAGCTTCAGAAGCTTATTCTGAGGCAATAGAGCTAAATCCAAACAATGTTGCCAACTGGAAAAAACAAGGAACTATCTTGTCTCGCTTAGAAAGGTTTACCGATGCGATCGCCGTGTATGACCGTGCTTTAGAATTAGATCCAGAGGACGGAGAGATTTATAATCTTCGAGGTCAAGCTCTGTATCAACTTCAGCAATACGAGGCAGCTTTGACCATGCAAGAGGCAGCCTTGGAAATCGATCGACTTAATGCCCAGTATTGGAGCGATCGCGCTCTAAATTTATTGCAACTAGGACGATACGATGATGCCCTAACCACGTTTATCCGAGTCCAGGCAATTGAACCGAACAATTTGCAGCTTTGGCAAGCTAAGTTTCTAGTATTGAAGGCTTTTAAACGCCCTCAAGAAGCAGAAAGAGTTTTCCGAGAAGTCAATAATAATTATCTTCAATTACTTCAAGCGCAACCTGAGAACCAGCACATATGGATCGCTCAAGGAGACTTTTTCACTAGTGCCCAGATGTATCAGCAGGCAGTTGATGCCTATGATCAGGCGCTCAAATTAACACCAAATATATATGAAGCTTGGTTAGCAAAAGGAAAGGCTTTGACCCAACTAGGACAAAACCAGCAGGCTCTAGCTTCTCTGGATAAAGCCTGGCAAATTCGTCCTCAATCTTATATGGTTCTACAAGCTCAAGGTTCAGTGTATCAAAATCAGAATAATTTGACTCAGGCGATCGCTAAATACGATCAAGGCATCGAAATTAATCCCGATTATGCTCCTTTGTGGCGCGATCGGGGATTAGCATTAAATCAACAACGAAAATATCTTCAGGCAATAGAATCTCTGATCAAAGCCAGGAATCTTGCAGCTTATGATGCCCAAACTTGGCAAGGATTAGCAATAGCTTGGGATGCAACTGATCAAAATCAAAAAGCCTTATCTGCTGTAAATCGCGCCATTGGAATCAACCCCCGAAACCCCAGTCATTGGAGCGTAAAAGGTCTAATCTATGCTAAAAAAGGTCAATATAATGAAGCTTGTGACACCTACCGCCAATCTCGCGTAGCTGCTTCTGATTCGCCCGAAATTATAAATTCTATGATGCAATTAGGATGCAGAATGAATTAGCTATAGTCATTCCAATTAATTTCCGATTGTTATAACTTTTATTATTCAAATGGTTTCTATTTGGAATGACTATAAATCGCGCTGTTCGACTCTGTAAGAAAATTCGGAATAGTCAATAAGAGAGGATTGGTACTTTACCAACCCTAGAATAAATACGCTAAGTTACCTGCTCTAAAATATTATTAATTTTTAATAAAGTTATACTCCTGATCAAGAAAACATTGGTAGTCAGGTAAGCCAAGCTTCCATAGGAGTTTCCCAAAACAACTGATTCAAGATTAAATAAAATAGAAGTTTAAATTTAATCTCGCCTTGCTGATTTTGGCTGAAAGGCGATTAACTGTAGCAATCTTATCCTCTATCTGCCCTGAGAGCTGCGAATCTTTATTATATTTTTGCTGATGCTTTTGTAACTTAGTCAGAGTTTCTTTGACCGTGGCTAATTCTTTCTCAATTTTAATTAACAGAATAATTAATCTGGCAACCTTTACTGTTTTTTCTTCAGCAACAATTTCTTGTTGAATCGATGAGATGTAGTTGTTGATATCTTCCATGAATTTACTGATATGTTTACATATATGACAGAATAACTGCGCAAGTCCTTATTACTTAAACTAAGTATATCCGTGAATATAAGGACAAGCTATAAAGTTTGCGTATTTCTTGGGGTATTTTTGTAAATAATATGTAAATTTACTTATAGAATCCATCTAACCTTTGTCACGCAAGGAGCTGGGAGGAGAGTATCTTCGCTGTAAAATCCCCTTACCCTACATTCTACAGATTTTACAGTCTGGGACACCAGATTTTAATTATTATTTCCTAGTTAGTTTCACTTAAGGAAATATAGCAGGCTACAAAATTAATGATGTACTGCGAGATTATGTTGACTTTTAATACTCGTAAGCTGTGATGTTTGCGATTAAGGATGTTAAAACAGATACTTTGAACCCATGATGAGCAGGTAAGCTATGAATGAAATTATTAACACTATTGTTAAAGTTCTGCTGGAATTGCTGGGTCAAGCCATCAAAACACTTCCTAGCTTGATGTCTGCTTTGATAGTACTGTTTTTGACTAGATATGTGGCACAAATAGCCTTGAAAATTGCTAGTGAGACAGGAAAACTGACTATTAAAAGCGTCTCATTGCAGCTATTATTGAACAAAGTTTGTCAAATTGGGGTCTGGACTATTGGTATTCTCCTAGCTAGCGTTTTGGCGTTTCCTGGGCTTGAGCTAGGAGATATTATTTCAACCCTCGGTATTAGTACGGTGGCAATTGGTTTTGCCTTCCAGGATATATTTAAAAATTTTTTAGCGGGAATTATTTTATTAATCGAAGAACCATTTCGAATTGGAGATGAAGTGGTGATTGGTGATTATCAAGGTAAAGTTGAACATATCAGCATTCGCACGACTATGATCCGCACTTATAAAGGGGAAAAGGTGCTGTTACCTAACTCTACTGTCTTTACCGATGCGGTTAAGGTAGTTACAGCTTATGATCATAGGCGAACAGATTTAGCAGTTGGCGTTGATTACAATACTTCATTATTACAAGTAAGCAAGCTTTTGGCACAAGCTATCGCCAGTGTTTCTGGAGTAATGAATGAACCCACTCCAGAAATTGACGTAGTTAACTTTGGCGATAGCTCAATTGACTTGGTGGTGCGTTACTGGAGCAATTCACAGCAGCGACAGCTACGAAATGTGCAGACTAGAGCCATGATTGCCATTAAGCAGACTTTAGATCAGGCAAGCATTAGTATTCCTTATCCCATCCGTACTCTTTACTATTATGACCAAGAAAAATATAACGACTATTTTCCTGTTGATAATCAACAACAGAACAATCAAAATAAACCGCATCCACATTCAAAACTGGAGTTTTGAAATAAAAAGACAGATCTCGTAAAACCTTTTCCCTTTTCCCTTTAACCGTTTCCCCCAAACAAATACGAAAACTACAGGTTTCAAACTAGACGCGGTTTAGAATAAATTAACTTTTTGCCGTTGGGGGAATAGAAACATCAACCAGATTGATTTCTTGCTTAAGGTTGCTTAAGGGAGGATTCATTGCTTGAACATTGCCAACAACCACGGTAACTAATTGATCTGGCTGAAGATATTCTTGAGCAACTTCTAAAATGTCCTGTTGAGTAGTGTTTTCGACCTGTTTTTGATATTCAAAGATAAAGTTTTTAGGGTAGTCAAAATATTCGTAACGCATCAAACGAGACAATGTTTGACTGGGGTTCTGGAAGTTGAAGACAAAAGAATTTAAAATTGATTCCTTAGCATTAGCTAGTTCCTGTTCGCTAACTAAGTTATTACGCAGTTTCTTAATTTCCTTGACAACTGATTTAATAAAAGGAACAGTATTGCTGGTTTGAGTTTGTCCACCTGCGATGAACATGCCATCAAAATCATAGCTGGGACTCCAAGAGCCATATACACTATAGGCTAAACCTTGACGCGATCGCACTTCATTAAATAAACGTCCCCCAAATCCGTTCAGAACACCGTTTAAAACGCTCAGAGCTGGATAATCTGGACTATCAAACCGACCACCAATATGACCCAATAGAATGTTGCTCTGGGTTTGTTGTGGACGATCGATGATAAATAGTCCCTGGTCATATTTTTGGTTAGTTTTCGGGGGCTTGAGGGCAGCTAGGGTAGTTCTAACCTGCCAGTCACCAAAAGCAGCTTGCACTCGCTTGAGCATAGCATCAGCTTCAAAATCACCAACTATACCCAAAATCATGTTTTCAGGACGAACATAGGTTTGATGAAAGTTGGTAACGTCTTGCAGAGAAATATTGTCTAAAGTATTGTATTCAATAGTACGAGCATAGGGACTAGTCTCACCATATAGCACCTTATTGAACTCACGTTCAGCAATTGCTTTGGGGTCATCATTGCGACGGGCAATTGCTCCCTGTTGTTGTTTTTTAGCGATCGCCAATTGTTCGGGAGCAAAAGCTGGTTGACGCAGCACTTCGGTAAACAGAGGAAATACTGTATCCAAATCTTCCGTCAGACTATTAAAGCTGGCAGTCCCAGAAGTACTATCAATGCTGGTTTCAACGCTAGCGGCTTTTTGTTCCAAGATTAAGTTCAACTCGGCTGCGGGATGATTTTTTGTTCCCCCGCTCCGCATTACTGTTCCAGTTAACTCAGCCAAACCAACTTTATTGGCTGGTTCAAAGCGTGAACCAGTACGAATTATCGCCGTACCGCTAATTAATGGTAAGTCCCGATCTTCGAGCAGATATACTATCATGCCATTATTTAATTCATAACGGTCATATTCAGGTAACTGAATCTCTGGCAGAGGTTCAAACTCTAATTCTCTATAGTGTTTAGGAGTATCCGCGATCGCAGTTAGCCGTGCTGTAAATGATAATAAAACTGTAAATAACGCCAAACCTAACCAAGAAAATAATTTTTTACTCATTTATATTCACATCGAAAGAAGCTGTACTGCTTTACTATTGTATCTATCAGTAATTAGGTCTTGTCTACTCCCCAAGTGCGATCGCTGATTAGTTTATAAGTTCTTCAGCATGGGTGATTAAAGCAAGAACTGCAATAATAATGAACCCACACTACCCATAAACTTGCCTACATTACCCATCCCGCCTTCTTTTTTGGCAGCATTTTCTTCTGCTTCTTGAATTGAAGCCATTTGTTGCTGAAAATTAGTAGCTGTTTGATGACCCAATTCATGTTCTTGCTGTTTAAAAAGCTCGGCAGCCATTTTAGTATTCGCCGTGGCTTCTGATCGATGATCAAAGTTGTATTGAATAATCGCTAAACCTAAGTAAGCTGGAGCTAGTTCAGGATCGAGTTTAATTGCTTTATTATAATGAGCGATCGCACGATGGTAATTCCCCAGTTGGGCTTCTTTTACTCCCCAGCGATGAAACTGTTCTGCGGAAGCAGCCGTTGCCGCAAGACCTTTTATGCCTTCTAAACGAGCAGAATCCAAATTTACTTTGGCTAAAATAGCATTGCCTACGTAAGCATTGCTCAGATCTGTACCAACTAGGTTTGCTCCTGTTAGATTTGCTCCTGTTAAATTTGCTCCATGAAGAGATGCTCCCGTTAAGTTGGCGCCTGTCAGATCTGCTCCCGTTAAGTTTGCTTGACTTAGGTTGGCACCAGCTAAATTCGCCTCGACAAAATTAGCTCCTGTCAGATTTGCCTGTACTAAGCCAGCATTACTAAGATCACATTGATCACATTTTTTAGTACTTAAAAGCTTGCTTAAATCGCTTAAGCTCTCAGCCTGGGAAGGTACAGATGTAGCAATAGTAATTAATACAGTTAATGTAGTTAATGTAGTTAATAGTTGCGGTTTCATAAGCATTAAAATAGAGCGCAAAGATTCCGCTATTTTAGCCTCCATCAAGATTAATTGTAATAATAATACGTCTGATGTGAATTAGCTTTAAACGTCTTTTACTTTTTCTGCCATAACCTTACTCTTTGATACCATAGATTAAAAGGATAATAAAACGCAGGACTCCAAAGACTAGTAATAATTGCTGAGATAATAACTATCTGCTTATACTTTTGCATAACTTCAGAAATGCGAATAAGATGCTCTGTTGCATATTGCCACGCAAAAATAGTTTCGGCAAAGATGGTCATAAAAAAGACGACAAAAGCCACCGAAATAAAGTCTTCCCCAATATATTTCTGCTTTTGTAAACCAGAGGTAAATATTCCCACCAAAATAAAACTAAGCACATGAGAAGGAGAGTAAACTCCGATACCATCATAAATCCAGCCTATAACCAAACCAGCGATCGCCCCTTGCCAAATAGTTCGTTTAATACTCCAAGCAACTAGCCAAATTAATAACCAATTAGGATTAGTTTCTAACAACTCTATCCCAGGAATATCTACCAGCATCAAAATAGAACATATAACTACAGAAAAAAAAATAAACAAGATATTAAAGATTTTTAAAATATCAATAGATGTCTGATTTTTTCTCGGCATTTCTGATTTTGCTAGTTTAGACTTACTACTTCTGATTCTGATTCCTATAGAGACATAGCATCCTATGTCTCTACTTTAATTCTGGTGAAAAAGACTGAACCACTACCCATTCCAAAACATCAATCGGTGCAGTCAACTCAACTTCCACTTCCACAGCGGCATCTTTGTTTTGCTCAGTAGATTTAACTTTCCCAATAGGTAAACCAGAGGGATATAACTTACTGAGGCTGGAGGTAGAAATATCATCCCCAGACTTAATATCTGTTACCTGATCAAAAAAGTGCATTACTACTGTGGATGAACCTTTACCCTTGATATATCCTAGCTGACGGTTGCGACTTAAAATTGTCCCGACTCTACTAGTGGTGTCGCTAATTAGTAATACCTTACTAGTGTGGGGGGTAACGTGGGTAACTCGACCAACCAAACCACCAATACCCATCACAATATATCCAGGCTCAACCCCATCTTTACTGCCTCTACCCAAGGTAACTCTATTCCACCAGCGATCGCGATTACGCCCAATGATAGGGGCAGCAACAGTTTTGCTCTCTTGAACTTCAGCATAATTTAGCAACTGCTTTAACTGTTCATTTTGCTGTTTTAATTCGGTGATGCTCTGTTCTAATTCTAAAATTCTCGCGTTGGTAAGTCGATCTTCTATAGCAAGCTGTTGTTGGGATTGAAAGGGACTCACGACAAAATAATATACCTCAGATAGAAATGCCGCCTGAGTTTGTTTTATCCAGAAAGCAATCATCAAAGCGATAACAATCAGGATGGTGCGAAAACCATATCTATCCCACCAGCGACTCATACTAAAGTTGTTCTAATTAATTTTCTAAGGTTGCCAAACATGGGAAAAAAGGATGAGGGATAAAAGGTGAAAAGTATTGTCACATAAAGTCTATAGCTTTTTACGTAAGTATAGAGCGATCGCTAAATACCCGATCTAAGGTTTTATCTTCTAGTACTCTTCCTGTGCCCAAAACCACGCATTTTAGAGGTTCGGCAGCAATATGAGTCACAATGCCTGTTTCGTGACTAACTAAGGTATCCAACCCCCGTAACATTGCCCCACCTCCAGCTAACGTGATGCCACGATCAATAATGTCCGCAGCCAAATCTGGGGGAGTTTGCTCTAGAGTATGTTTAATTGCCTCAATAATATTTTTGACCGATTCTTGAAGACATTCTCGAACTTCCGATTCGCTTATTTCAATGGTGCGGGGTAATCCCGAAAGCAAATGTAGTCCTCTTACTTCCATCGTGCGATCATTCTCATCAACTGGATATGCTGAACCTAGCTGAAATTTAATATTTTCCGCAGTATTCTCCCCAATAGCTAGCTTATGCTCTCTCTTAACCTGATTGGAGATCGCTTCGGTTAATTCATCTCCTGCAATCCGAATTGATTCACTAATTACTTTGCCTTGAGAACTGATTACTGCAACTTCTGTTGTCCCACCGCCAATATCCACAATCATGTTGCCCGTGGGTTCAGTAATCGGTAAACCTGCGCCAATAGCTGCTGCGAGGGGTTCCTCAATCAAGTCAACTTCTCTCGCTCCTGCATTAGAGGCTGCCTCAATGACGGCACGACGTTCTAGCTTGGTAACACCACTCGGGATGCCAATTACCATTCGCGGATGAACTAAGGGATTGCCCTCAAAGGCTCGCCTCACAAATTCGTGGATCATCGCTTCAGTCGCATCAAAATCCGCAATTACACCGTCTTTAAGAGGGCGTAGGGCTTCGATATTCTCGGGTGAGCGTCCCAACAATAATTTTGCTTCCTTCCCAAATGCTCTGGGGATTTCGGTTTTGCGCTCAATCGCCACTACAGAAGGTTCTTCCAGTACAATTCCTTTGCTTGATACGTATACCAAAGTGTTGGCAGTACCTAAGTCGATACCCATATCCCGTGAAAGATTAAAACGATTAAGAAAACCCACTTTGATATAACGCTCCTGAGAAACTAGTACCGCTTTGTCTGAGTCGAGTCTAATGTACTCTCAATATAGCAATTAGTCTAATCGAAAATATACGGAAATCTATAAAACGTCTGATATGAATTAGGGTAGTCCCTACAAAACAGTGGACGCAGTTTATTAGACACTATTTCCACAGATTTCTTACACGACCTCCTCTGCTATATTCAGTGACTTACCCGACACTGACCTGACGGTACAGTGCGGGCTTCTGAAAACCTCGTAAAGTAGTCAGAACTTCCTTCAAGGTACTATTAGTTACAGAGTTACATATAACAACTTTCCCTTTACGGCGTTTTAAAGTGGGGAACAAGCCCAGCCCCACTCTCTTGATATTTATTCCCGCAGATATGTCACGGTCTATCCAGAGTTTTAATTTTTCATCCCAATATTCTCGAATGCTGCAATCGGTAAAGATGAACTCATCCCTGTATGGCAGTAGTTGAGATGTATATTGCGGATTAACTGGTATTACCAAAGCACCAGCTTTTTCAGCTTTGAACTTTAGTATGTTGAAAAAGTGACCAAAAGCAGCATCAGACCAGGACTTGTTGAGTCCTGATTTTGCCGATTGACCGTTGGGCAAAAACTTACCATCGTTATCAGTTTTTGCTTTATTCCTTCGGCTTAATCCCGCAAGATTAAGCTTTTCATGAAAGAATACTTTTTTGCCCGTATTAAGTAGGGCATGAGCAGTATTATAAGCATGGTCTTTTCTGGCTCTAGCAATTTGCTGATGTAATCGAGCTTCTCGTTTAGCTAGTTTACGTCTAGATTTACTGCCTTTGTTCTTGGCAGATTTACGCTGTGATCTAGACGCTAGTTTAGTTTGTGATTTGCGGAAAGACTTGAGGCTAGGTAACTTGATTCCTTCTGAAGTGGCAAGGTAATCATCTTCATGAAGAACTGCATCCATACCCAGCGAATTATCCCAAGTAGGCACAATGTCAGAATGAAACTCAGGTATAGAATCATCTTGTAGTCTCAGGTTTATATACCATCCATCAGACTTTTTGATTATCTGTGCTTGTTTGAGTATTGCCCCATTAGGTAACGGTCTGTGGTGACGCACATTGATTAGCCCTATCTTGGGCAATGATACATATAACCATTTACCACCAACAGAGCAGGAGTGTAGTTTCGCTCCCTCAAATACCATTGACCTGAAACGCGCAGTGTTTTTATATCTTGGCTTGCCACTTCGTTTGCCATTTTTGTCGCCAACTATGAACCTGGTAAACGCTAGCTTTACTCGTTTACACATCTCTTGAAGTGTTTGAGATGGCACAGAATTAAAGTCTAGTAATTCCCCACTCCATCCGACAGAAACCAAATCCTGTTTGATGACTGGCAGTTGCTTTTTCTGTCCGTAAAACTCAGGTTTATCTTTCAATTCTGGCAGATGACATACCAACAAACATCTATCAGTGTAGCTACGATTATTTGACCACCAGTCAAATCTTTCTCCTAGTTGGCGATTGTACCAATACCGACAAATACGAAGCCAGTCATTGAGAACTAGCTTCTGCTCTGTAGTCGGCTTAAGTCGATACTGGTAGTTGTACAGCACAATCAATGTCGTTAAAATTGAATACAGTGATTGTACCATACAAATAATGAAAAATGATTTTGTTTCTAGTGCTAGGTCTGTTTCAGACTTAAAAGCTCATTTAGTATTAACAACCAAATACCGCAGAAAAGTCCTGACTAGGGAAATGATTAACAGGCTTAGAGAGGTAATAGCCGATTTGTGCCAAAAATGGGATTGCAAGGTTATTGAGTTTAATGGAGAAGATAACCACATACATTTGCTGTTCCAGTATTATCCTCAAATGGAACTACCAAAGTTTATTGGCAACATTAAATCCATTACCAGTAGACGCTTGAGACAGGAATTTCCTGAAGAAATCAACCAGGTTTATTGGAAAAAAGTACTTTGGAATGAATCATATTTTATTGCATCGTGTGGAGGAGTCACTATATCTGTATTAAAGGATTACATTGAGAATCAACAATTTCCCCAATAATAATTTAACAACGCTCGTGCCTCGCGGTAAAATTCATCCCGACGTTCGCCTTCACCAGAACCTGGGGCTTCTTTTACTTTCAGCTAAATTGTGCAATACTTCTAAAGTATTGTTTAGCATTGTAGTTTGGGAAAACTTTTGCACCTGTACCTGAGCAGCTACTGCCATTTGCTTCATAGCAGCAGGATGAGTTAAAGCCCAGTCAAGCTTTTGTAACATATCTTGGCTATTCCCGGTACGAAAAAGCAAGCCGTTTTGCTTATGGGAGATCATCTCGGGAATTCCACCAGTATCGGAGGCGATGATGGGTAAACCAGAGACCATCGCTTCTAAAACAGCGAAGGGTAAGCCTTCTTGATAGCTAGGAAACAGAAAAATATCAGCAGCAGTTAATAGATTAGGTATATCATCACGATATCCTAAAAAAGTTACTTGTGCCTCAACTTGATGTTCCCGCAGCATATTAGTTAAATATGTTTGATGTTCGCCATCGCCTACCCAGACAAACTGTACTTGAGGAAATTTAGCAGTAATTTCGGGGATAATCGGAATTAAATAGTCATGACCTTTTTGGGGATGAAGACGGGCAACGGTTAATAGTACTTGACTAGTTTCGACTAAAGCTAACTCTTGTCTAATTTTAGAGCGTAATTTATTTTTATCAATATCGCATTGAACGAGCGGAGATTCTTGCTTGATACCGTTATAAATACAATGCAACTCTTGAGGATCTAAATCAAATTCTTGGGCGAGATATTTGCGGTTGTAATCAGAGATCGTAATCCATTCTTGATTTCTCGCTTTTGCCCAATGATAGGCTCGTAATTTGCTTTGGCTAAATGATGCAGGAAAAGGAATAAGGTGAAAAACAACTGCTGTAGGAATTTGTAATAATCCGCAAAGCCAAAGAATAACAAAACCAAGATGATGAGCAGGAAGATTAAGCAGCACCACATCGGGTTTGAGTTTAAATAATAGTTTAGATGTCTCCAATAATCTGAATAAACTTGCTTTTAGTGAGGCGAATTTATTTTCCTCGACATCAGCAATATCCAACTGATGATATTCTATGCTTTGCTGAGTAAAGTCATTTATTAAAGAGATAGTATCAGGAGTCTTAGGAAATGCTGCATGTACTTCCCATCCTGATTGTAAAATTCCTCGGGCAATTTTTAAGGTATATTCTTCCGCTCCTCCTCTTTGAGTCGAAGGAAAAATAATCAGTAATTTCATTAAGTCGTTTAATGTGGATTGGCTTGATTGTCAGTTGTTAGCTTCTATCAATACTGATAAAAAAGCTCAGGAAATAAAAAAATGATTTGTCAAGAGGGCTTTTGAGGAAAACTAGATATTAAGCGGTCTTAGTAGATTAGATAATTAGAAGGTTGGGTCTTGTGCTGCGATCGCTTTAATGCTATTATCTATTTCATAATGGGAGTGGTGACTCTTAAGTCTGGGTACAAATATTCCCATTATGAAGATAATATTTTGATTAGACCACAACTGGTGACTTGCAGTCAAGTATATTCAATGATTTTTTAATAGTATTTTAGTTTTTTCCTCAGTACTACTACTACCCCAGGCGATTAACCGAAGGTTACGCTTCGCGATCGCGGTTTAATAATAAAAGTATAGTTTCCCAAAAAATTGTCAATTAAATCGTAACTCCTTCCAATTCATCCTCCGTAGACTCATACAACTCTCTCAACTTCTCTAACTTCCCTTCATCAGCATTCCATAAACTCCTTCCTTGAGCTTCGATCGCTCGTGAGACAATATTACGAAAGGCTTCAGGATTGGCATCTTGTAACTTTCATGACTTTTCAGATAATAGATTTAATCTCCCAAGCATTAGCTATTGAAGAAAAATTTGTAGGAAAATTTAATGCTGAAATTATACAATGGCTTCAGCATAAGGGAAAAGTTCAGAAATCAAAAAAATGATCGCCAGAGGAAAAACAATTATTTAGATTTTCGTCTTATCTTGGTATTGAAGCTACTTTTTTTATTGATAATGGCAGCTTTTTCTTTATCAGCGACTATCGTACTTTTCGTCTGTCAGCCCATGAGATACTTGAGTAAGAATGTAGTTCAAATCAGCAAAGTTATGTGAAAAGCAGAATAAATTCATCTACAGTTAAGTCTAGTTGTCTGATAATTGCGCGCAGAGTTCCTCTATCTAATTCTTTGTGATTTGGAACAATTACCGTAGCTTTAGGATTTTCTCTAACTAAAACTATATGACTTCCACGCTGTCTGGCTATTTCAAAGCCAACTTTTTCCAGTGCTTTAATACATTCCTTTCCAGAAACAACAGGTAACTTACTCATACCAATACAACTTCAACTTTATCGTCTGGAATATTTTCCCCCCTCTCTTCGAGAACTTCTATATAAAGAGAAATTGCTTCTTCTATATTTGCTAATGCTTCTTCGCGAGTCTTTCCCTGACTGATACAACCAGGTAAACTGGGCACTTCTACAACAAAGTAGCCATCTTCACCAGGATATAAGAGGACTTGACGCTGCTGTTGGGACTTGATTTTAGTAGTCATTTGGCAATGTTTGTTTTGTCTAAATATTAATCATATTAGATTTCCCTTCTTAACAATATTACAAAAAACTATTTTATAAAGGTCTAATAAATACTTTTACTTCTATGTTATAAATAACTTGTTCTAAATCTTTTTCCAATCCTCTGGGATTACTAATTTTCACCTCTGGATCGTAAACGAAACAAACTAAAGTTTTGCAATCAGGATGAGCTTGATATTTTTGAATATCTATGGTTAATTCTTCTCCTAATTTTTTGTTGTTTAATCCCTGTCTAGTTTTTTTGATTTCAATTACGGTTTGTTCTGGCTTCAATAAAAAATCTGCTCGTGAATTAGCGCCAGCATAACTAGGGTTACTTTCTTCTCTTCTAATATCATCAAAATACAAAATTAACAAAGAATGAAATAAATCCTGTACGTCGTATTCATCATTTATTTCTAATTTTGCGCGATTGTCGTAGCGCGATCGCATTTGCCGAGCGATTTTATGAAATCTATTACAAATTAATTCTATTTTTTCTATTATATTAAAAATTTCTAACTTAGAATTATTACTTACTTCTTCTTTATTCCAATATTCTTCTATTTCTTTGATTAGTGATTTTAATAAGATTCGTGCATTTTCCAAACCTGATTTTAAATCATTAACAATCTTAGTTACTCTTTGCTGTCTATATGAAAAAGAGTTACTCCCATAAATATCCGTTGCCCAATTTTTATTAGGTACTGTTTCAAGGTATTGTTGTCTGCATTTATAGGAAATTCCCTTAAAAGATTGTAGTTTTTTCGTTGAAATTAGAATCCACTGCCCCATATGCTTTTTGAGTAACAACATATCTAGATTCACTTGGGTCATTTCTTGTGCAAATAATTAATTGTTCGTGAACTAAAACGTCTAAATTAGATTTCGGAGATTCACTAGAAGAATAATTCCAGCCTTGTTTTGTTTGAGGACTGAATAGCGAAATTTTTTTCAGTTTACTAACTAACCATAACTCTTCTGTAACAGTACCTTCTCTAATTAATGCAACAATGTCTTTTAAGACTCACTGTTCGCTTAAATAAAATGTATTGAATCAAATAAGACATCTCAAGTGTATGCTGGAAATGAAGTTGAGAGAATAGAGAGAGCTAGATTTTTGACAGGAACGATCTCAGAACGAGCAAATGATCTACCTCTAATTATCCATTGGTTAAAACAAATGGACATAGCCTCAATCATTGATCGAGAGCTAGCTCCGCCTCATGGAAATCGCAAAGGGTTGAGTTATGGTCAATTATCGGTTTTATTTTTAAGTTATGTGGTGAGCCAGTCAGACCATCGGTTGTGTGCAGTAGAGGCTTGGGTAGAAAAACATCGTCAAACTTTGGAAATGGCAACAGGATGGACTATTGGCGAAAAAGACGCCACAGATGATCGACTAGCAGACTTGTTAAGTATCATTGGTTCATCAAAGTCAGAGTCACGAGACAACATCGCACTCAGATTAGGACAAAAAACCATCCGAGCTTATGAGTTACCAACGGACAAAGCGAGGAGCGATACCACTAGCTTTAGCGTCTATCATCAACCAGGAACAGAGTCGTCAAACCTACTGAATTTTGGTTACAGTAAAGACCATCGCCCCGACTTGGTTCAATACCGCCAAATGCTGGCAACATGTTTACCCGATGGGATTGCCCTTATTGGGAGCGACTCTCCCAGGAAATAAAACTGATGAATCTGATTATCTACCGACATGGCGACAACTGGCAAAGATAATTGGTCACCTCGACTTTCTCTTACATGCGGGCATAGCCCTTTGTCGCGGATTCTAAAGCCTCAACCTGGAAGAATCGAGCTTTAATTAATCAAGAAGGAGGAATTTATTGTTTTCCCCTAGCGATGTCTCAGCCTCGTCCAAAACTATGATTGAAATGGGTCACTGACCCACCTACAGCAGTCGAAGACATTTATCTCAATGGTTCAGACGAGTCAGAATCTCCTATTGGTCAAGGTTTTGAAGTTTCTTTAGGGAGCCTCTGGTTAGAAAAAGAAAATCAGCAGTGGCATCGTTGGTCAGAAAGATGGTTAGTAGTTTGTTCCTACGCTTTACAACAGCGACAACTCAAGAGCTTGTCGGCTCGTTTGAGTAAAGCAGAGCTGGCTCTAGAAAAACTAGCTCAAAAGCCATCCCAAGAGGAAGTGATTCTACAAACCAAAGTGGAGAGTATTCTGAAACGTTATCGAGTTTCCGAGCAGATCGTAACTTCGATTGAGAAGAAGATCAGCTATCAAAAAGTCTATCAAGGTGCTGGTCGCGGAGGAGATAATCGTGCTTCTCGTCGTGTTCGTCAGACTACTTTTTCTCTGAATTATCAACGTTGTCAGGCAAAGATATCGGAACAACAATCCATTGCTGGTTGGAGATTATATGTTACCAATGCAGAGCAATCCCGTCTTTCTTTAGAAGAAGCTGTTAATTCTTATAGAGGGCAATGGCAGCCTGAGAGGGGTTTTCATCGTTTTAAACGAGGTCATCTTCCTGCTTTACCCATCTATTTCCAAGATGAAGAACGGATTCGAGGGTTAATGTTTTTGCTGACGATCGCTCTAACTTTGTTTACCTTGATGGAATTTGTGGTGCGTCGCCAATTAAATCAATCTCAGCACTCCCTCTCTGGAATTTATTCAGGGAATCCCAAACGTAAGACGAATCGTCCCACCGCCGAACAGTTGTTAACTGCTTTTGGCGATTTAACTTTGTACCTTCATCCTGATGGCTCTACTGAAATTAGCTCTCTTAATTCTCTTCAAAGACAGATTTTACAATTGATGAAAATCCCTGAATCGATTTACATGGTTCCTCAGTTAGTTCCTAATTGACTTTAATCTCTCAAACAACTGCTGTTACTTGATTCTATCTTCTTTATTTCCTTCATTGTTTCTCAAATAAGCGAACCGTGAGTTTAGGAGTTTCAGCAATTTTGCAGGGGGGAGTGAATAATTACGATAAAACAATCTTAATTATTGGCGGCGGCTAGAGTCCTTTTATAGTTTTCTGGGTCAGTTTCGAGCCTGACAAATAAACTATCAATACCCTCTCGCTCCAACATTGCTAAGATAGCTAAATTTAATTTTTCCTCATTAACAAAGTACAAATTTAGATCTTCAACAAATGCTCTAATATTAATCACCCGTGCATTTTCTTCAATGGCGCTGAAGCGAACCAAGCACTTCGAAGACATTCCTTCAATATTAGGGGCAATCTCTCTAATATTCTGGCAAATTTTGGCAGTTTTGTCTGCTGAGATGCCATCGATTTTGAGAGTCCAATTAAGTCCCCATGCCAATGGATCTTTACCTGACCGTTGCGACCAATTTTGAACGATACCAGTAATCATTTGGGAATTAGGCAGCTTTAGAATAGAACCCCAACTAGTTATTTTCAGTGTGGTACTTCTGAAACCAACTTCTACGACTTGAGCAAAACCATCGACACCCGTTACGCCAATCCAATCTCCCTCTTGATATAGGCGATCAGTGTAGATAACCACAGTACAAAACCAATCATAGACGATGTCCTTAAACAACAAGCCCAGGGTGAGACCTGCGCCCCCTAGTATACCTAC
This sequence comes from Cyanobacteriota bacterium, assembly GCA_942490675.1. Classification (GTDB taxonomy): domain Bacteria; phylum Cyanobacteriota; class Cyanobacteriia; order Cyanobacteriales; family Xenococcaceae; genus Waterburya. The sequence continues at coordinate 52,542 of CALNYB010000012.1, forward strand.
TAATGCTCCTGATGATGCCCCTAAAAAGATTTCACTTGCCTTAATGACGATTACCATAATGGCAATTGCCTGAAATATTTTGGGCATAAAGGGTCTGAGTAAATTGTCTAGTTCTGTTTCTGTTTTCAGAACCGAGTCAGCAAGTACTCGTCCTAACAGAGAGGCTGCACGGAACAAAACATAACCAATAATGACGACAACAATAAAATTGATCAGCTTGTCAATATTGGCGCTTAATTGGGGCCCTAGTTCTGCTGCTAAAATTGTTTGTGCTAACCAGATACCAAACAGCAACACTACTAAGTTTAAGGCTGGTTTGATTATGGCGATTAATTCATCATCAAGAGTTGTCTCTGTTTTGGCCGTTAAGCGTTCGATGAAAGCAATGATGACGTTGGAAATGAATTTCCTGAGTAACTGAGTTAGAACAATAACAATAAAGGCTAAAACAATTTTGGTAATTGGAATGCCTCCCAGGAACTTTGAATATTCAAAGTTTTTAAATGCCTCTAATAATGAGTCCATATGTTTGTTATTTTATTCCCTCTAATTGATTGGTTAGCAAGATGACAGTGAACAATGATACATCAAAATTAATTTAATTACAATTACGTTACACTAAGTTGAGTTGACTTCAATGCATTTTAGGACACTTTTTAAGAATTATTCGAGAAAAGTAAAGAAACTTTGGCAATACTTAGGAAAATTGATATTTTTATCTCTAAAATGGCGATATAGCGTTTCTCAGTTTAATGAGATACATCTTACTTCTGCATTCTGCCTTTATGCGAAGGTGTCCCCTTTAGGTTTAGGGCTGCCTTCTGCCTCCAAACGAACAATTTTGTATCTCACCAATTCGAGAACCGCTATAAACTTCAGTTTCCTGACTCTTGAGGAAGTTTAGTTGCCCAGTCTGGCTTATCGGTAGTTTCTCCGATGGGAATATAAATTCCTTCCTGATCAAATGCTTGTTTTAAGCATTTTCGCAAAGTTCGTTGTACTTCTAAATGTTTGCCTGGTTTAACCTTAGTTTTGGTATGAATGGATAAACGAATATCACCAAATTCTTCAATCCCTTCTACTTGTGTTGGTTCTAGGATATCGTCATTTTCTGCTTTCAGTTGAAGACCAATGGTTTCAATAATCTCATAAACGCGGTCTAGATTGCTATCGTAATCAACACCAATCTCAACAGCAGCATAAACAAACTCTTTAGAATAATTAGTAATCGAGCTAATATCTCCATTCCGCACAATATAAACCTGTCCGTGGTTGTGGCGAATCGTAGTCGTTCTCAATTCGATCGCTTCTACATATCCTGACGCTGCATCAGTTTCAATATAATCTCCCACCAAATAATAATTTTCAAATAAGATAAAGAAACCCGATACAATATCATTAATTAAGTTCTGCGCCCCAAGACCGACAGCTAAACCGATAATGCCTGCACCTGCTAAAATTGGTGCTGGATCTATTCCAATTGTATCGAGTGCGCCAATTCCTGCCCCAAAATAAATAAAATATTTGGAAATACTCTTGATCAGAGGAGTAATTGTCTGGCGTCGCTGTAGTTGAGTCTCGGTTAAATTCTTGGACTTGAGCAGTAATTCTTCAACAACTAGATAAATTACTGAGATTAAGACGCGACTCAAGAGAAAAATCGTAATTAATTTAATACCAACGAGTCCCCAATCTGCTAAATTGGCAACAAATGAAAGCTGTTGCACCACCAATGTTGCCATGAAAACATAAATAATATATTCCAAACAAAGCTTGAGAACGGAAATTAAATGCCGAAGTTGGTCATAAAACCGTAATAGATTTTCTGAACTGGAGTATTTAACGCTGAGGGCATCAAGGCTATCGATAATAACTGCAACTACTTTAAAAAATAGTAATCCGATGGCGATAATTAGATAGATGCGCAACAGGATATATAAATATGTAGTGACAATGGTCGGCAGAATCAGAAATTGAGTGCAGAGAATCGCAACCGTAATCCAAGCTACACTACTAATATTAGTTTTTATAGCCTTGAAAAATTCGGCAATACTCTCATCATTGGCAGAGATATTATCAAAGTTTTGGGCAAATTCCGATACCCTATCTAACGAAAAATTTAACAATCGCAGAACAATAATTGCCACAATTATGACACCGATACTCTTGATAATCCCCCAGCCAAGAGCAGTCCAAAACTCTTGAGGAATTCGACGTATGAGTTTTAAGCTATAGTCTCGAACATTTTCGCCACGATAGATTAGGAATCCATTAACGCTAATAATCCCCAATGATAGAAGAAAACTGAGGAGAATTAAAAAACCGCGAATTTGACGACGAATTGCTGAGATGCTGATTGGAGTTCTTTGGATTACAGGAATTTTAAAAATTTGTCGATATAGTCTGCCAAAACACCAATCAGCGAGAAAGAAAAAGACAAAAACCAAACTAATTTCCGCTACGATTGTCACAATATTAATTGTCATAGTCGTCATAGTCAGTCTTCTCCTCTAGGTTGATAAAATTATCCCCTGGGCAAATAGTATATAAACATATATAGTATATAAACATAAGATTACAAGTTTAGTTATAATCAAAACCTAAAGAATTAAAGGCATTAACTAACTTGGGAGCAATGCCTTCTGACCAATTCCCTTCGCAACGGCGATCGCAATTTAAAATAAGACGCAGAGAATAATTATCAGCATAACCTTCTGCTTCCATCCACAGTAGATCAGTTTCGGCTTCGCAGCTAATCTTCTCTTCATTCATTAATTCAGCTTCCATTTCTCTCATGGTTGCCACAAGTTGATTCAACAGACGACAAAAATCATTGAGTTCAGCTTTAGTTAGCTCGATCGCCCAATCATTTGCCCCTACTAAACCTTGATATTCACAACTGTGGGGATGCCAGCCAACTCGCCACCCATCCCCACTCTGTATAAAACGTTCCAATTTTTTAAAGTCAAAAAGCCACTCTCGATTTTAGGGCTTATGGCATAAACCCCTCCAAATAGTCTATCTCAATCTCTAATCTCCGATGATTTCTGGTTGAGTCAACTCATCTGACATTTCGATGATGGCGCGAATTACAGGTTTCATCGTCGGATCGTCAAAGTTTTCTAGTTCTTCATAACGACGGCGTTTAGCACGGTTGGCAACTTGAACGGTAATACGATAGCGATTAGAAGCTGCGCTCACAAGTTCTTCTGAACGATACATAATGTGAGAAGAATTAAAAGAACCTTTTCTTTGCATTGATGGCGATGCCTCTTAGCTAAATATTTGATAGATGCAGTTTTAACCGCAGTACAATATTTTAACAAATATCAGAGGACTCAAAAGGGATCTGCCCAAGAAAGATCGCTATAAACTAGAGCCAGCTTGTTGACGATTGATTTTCTAGCCCAGGATTTTCCCAGATTTTAAACCAGAAGCGATCGCCAAAATACAATAAGGCGATCGCACTGCTGATATTTCCGAATCCTAAGTTACTGATGAAAATTCAGTAGCAAATTTGTAATCAGATTGAAACTAGCTAGTTTCTATTTGGTAGCTTTACTAGTGGAAGTCTCGTTATAGCTCTTTTCCAAAAGCATAATTCTTTTCGCCTGAACAGACAAAGCAGATTTGTCGAGGACGTTCGTAATTAAAGCATCGCTAGAAAATAAGCCTGCACCATTGATGGTGAAAAATAGGAAACAGGCTGCATAAATAGCTGACAATTCCAGATAAGGAATGCTTAAACCAGCTACTAAAATGTGATGATACATTGCCACACACATAGTTGCAAATAGCCCAAAAGCAGCAGGTCTAGTAAAAAGACCAATCATTAGCAGAGGCGCGCCAATTAACTCAGTGAAGGCAGCAACATAGCTAAAAAATACGGGAAAAGGCAGACCGATATAGGCGACGTAAGCCTCGGCAAAACTCTCAATATTAGACAGCTTGTCAATTCCATTATGGATTATCATAATGCCGAGTACAGCTCTTAATATAGCCCAGGAAGTTTGTTGCCAGAAATTGGCTGTTACGTTAGGACGAAAAATTTTGGTAATCAAAGAATTAGTTGTCATAGTATTACGTGTCTTTAAAACAATCGAGAATTAAGAAATTGATACAATTATGAGAAAAGCAATAATTACGAAGTCATATAGTCACATCCACAAAAGCTAGTACCTTGTGACATTGAGACTTATAAATATTTGTGACTCTATATTAAAATTTAACGCATTTTTATAAGTAATGTTAATTCTTTCTAAGAAAATTAGTTTTGAGGCTTATATATTGACTGGCAAAAATTTAGGATTGGCAGTACTTGTAATCATCTAGCCTTAAGCCCCCACAAAGGCTTAAACTTAGATTTGCAGAGAATTTTAAGATATTTTTTAGATTGTGCGCAAAATAATTATTGCTGGTAATTGGAAGATGCATAAAAATCAAGCAGAGTCTTTGGCTTTTGTGCAAGAGTTCAAATCTGAGATTGACGAAATCAATGAAGGACGAGAGGTTGTCTTGTGTACTCCGTTTACTTCTCTCACCGCCATGTCGAAAAATCTGCATGGCAGCAAGATAATGTTAGGAGCTCAAAACATTCACTGGGAAGCCGAGGGTGCTTACACTGGAGAAATTTCTGGAGAAATGCTGACAGAAATTGGCGTAGACTATGTTATCGTCGGTCACAGCGAAAGACGACAATACTTTGGCGAAACAGACAAAACGGTTAACTTAAGGTTAAAAGCAGCTCAGAAGTATAGATTAAGACCGATTCTTTGCGTAGGTGAAACTAAGTCACAAAGAGATGCAGGTGAAACCGAAAATATTATTATCAATCAACTAAAAGAAGATTTAGTGGGAGTAAATCAAAATAACCTGGTAATTGCTTACGAACCAATTTGGGCTATTGGTACTGGCGATACCTGCGAGTCTAAAGAAGCAAACCGTGTCATCGGTATTATTCGCCAACAATTGAACAATAAAGATGTACCGATCCAATATGGGGGTTCAGTAAAGCCTAGTAATGTTGATGAAATTATGGCACAGCCAGAAATTGACGGAGCTTTGGTTGGCGGTGCTAGTTTATCAGCCAGCAGCTTTGCTCGAATTGCTAATTATCAGTAATTGACCTACATCACGCCTAATTAATTATCTCATTATCTGGGCATTCCAAGGTTGATCTACACACAGCATATTCATAAACCCCGTCCATATTCAACAAGTCGATTCGATATGCCGAACTAAATTCGGCATCGCTCGACTTCAAAACTGGAGTTTTGAAATAAAAAGACAGACTCCGTAAAACCTTTATTAGAATCGAGAATTATAAACAAAAATAAAGAAATATTAAAAGATCCCAAATCAACTAGTTGTTTCTGTTTCTAGATCAAAGTTATGGGAATAGAAGTTTTTTTGAGTATTTCTGGGGATATTGAGTCGAAAAAGCTATTCTTCAAAGAAGCTGAATTGTTCTTGGCTAGGATAATATTTGTGGCTTGGTTTTTTTCGGCGATACGTATTATTGATTCGGCTGTGTTGCCAGTGGTGGGTAAGAGTTGATACGGAACATCTGCCAGTAATTTAGCAGTGAGTAGGTTGAGTTTGTCAATATCAGTTTCTCTGTAGCTGCTGTAAATATAGAGAATGAGCGCCTTGCCGTTTGTTCGGCGAGCAAGATCGGCAATATAGTTTAAGACTTTAATTGCGCGGGGAGAGCTATCAAGCGCGCCTAAAATAATTGTACTGGTAATTAAATTAGTTTTAGTCGGATCTACCTCATCTTTGGTAAGTAGTTTGGGGGCAAAAGTCGGTATCGCCCAGGCACCTAGAGGTGCAGTGATTAAGATAGACAAAGCTGCGATCGCAAGTATAATCTCTCCTCCTGGTATATTTAAACTGAGAGGAATTGCTCCAATAGCAGCTTGTACCGTAGCTTTAGCCGAATTTCCAGGCAATAGGAATAATTTCTCGCGCCAAGTCCAATTACTGCCCAATGTTGCTAGATACCAGCCGATGGTGCGACCAAAGATTATGCCGAAGGCAAGTAAGATAATTCCTGGTAACAAGACGTTTTCCAGTACTTTTAGCTGAATTGTCGCCCCCATCAAGACAAACAGTAAAATCTCCGCCACAATCCACAGGTGGTTAAATTCCTGGCGTAAGCGACGGGCTAAGGGGGGACTATATTTAATTAGGAAAAACCCCATCGCCATAACTGCTAAGTAACCTGAGAAGTAGGGGAAGCCAGAAGCAATAACGACTAAAAGGAGTGCTATCGTTGCAGTAATTAAAGTATCTTGCACCGTATTTTGCGTCCATTTCTGTTTAATTGTCATCAAAACAATTAGTTTTGCTGCTAAATAACCAAGTATTACCCCTAAAATGATTTGGGCGATTACTTGAACAGGTAATAGCCACAGTGCATTACTGGTAATAGTTCCCTGAGATAAAAAGTTCAACAATAAGCTAAACAGCAACAGTACCAAAACATCAGATAAAGCACTCCCAGTCAAAATAGCATCGGCAATACCTTTAGAGACTCCCCAACCCATGTTTTTGAGGTGCAACATTCCTGGGACAATTACCGCAGGAGATTCGGCACTAATCACGCAGCCCAACAACAAGCCTGTTGCCCAATTAAACTGAAATAGCCAGATAGAAATTAAAGAAATTGCGATCGCTTCTGTCAAGGCAGGTAAAAAACCCAAACGAAGAGCCACACTACCTTGTTTAATTAGTTTATCACGGTCTAAGCCTAATCCTGCTCGCATTAAGATTACCATGACGGCGATCGCTCTAAGATCGTCTGCCAAATCTAGAACCCGCACCGCAATTAGATCAGTTACCTCCGAGCCTAATAAGATTCCGATTAGCATCATGCCTAGCAAGGGAGGCGCATTTAGTTTGCGGGCAAGTTGACCACCGAGAAACCCCAGCAACAGGATCAAAACCAAACTAAATAATAAATTGTCAGGCATTTTGTCGATTAACTAACGATATTAGATGGTATTCACTTGATGACTTTATATAAATAATAATGAAATTAAAGTGATCACCTTAATTTTTCAACCAAATAGCCTTCGATATCCTACATATCCAATACCTAATAAAACTGCCAAGATGCCTAAGAAGCTGCTAAATGGTAAGTAGGAAAACAAAACAATATGAATTTTAGATGCTAGCCAAGATAAAATCATAAAGACACCCCCCAACATAGTTAAACCTTGCAAAGTGCGAAAAGCAGGAACTGATTGTAAAGGAATACGTAGAGAAGAAAGCCACAAGGAAGTTATGAGGTGATATGGAGGTAAAAACAACAACAAGATATCAGCTTGTTTAATCACTTTCTGCCAGCCATCAGTATTAGTAACGTATGCCAAATAACCAGAAAGCAAGAGCATACTTACCATTGATAACCCTAAGTTAAAACTCAGCAAATAGGGTTCTTCTTTCTTGCCAGGAATAAAATAGCAAACTAGATAAGTCATCCAAGGACTTCCCAGCAAAATTATGATGATTGGAATGCGATCAGTCGCAATATTGCTAAATAAAGCTTCTAAAGTCATTAAGATATTACTTGTTTAGGAAAATCTATTATGGCTTAATAGTTAATAATCAGTGAAGCTTCCCCAAGTAAAAACTTGTTCATAGTATACCAATGACAAGTAGTAACGGAAATAGTAGTAGTAGGTCATCAAGTTTGAATTAAGGGGTTGAGATCAGACAAGGAGGAAAAGGGAACAAGGGAGAAAATTTAATCATGCCATTCCTCAAATCAATCTTGACCCTCTAGTAGATACTTTGATCGAACGCGATCGCCACTACAATTACTATAAAATTCCGAACTTACTCAGTCTTGATTTTTCGTGGTCAATAAATCAAGAGACGGTATATTAACAGACAATTACAGGAATTTTTAGACTCAAAAATTTACGACTAAAATTTAGAGACTAAGTAAACTTATGTATCTTTTTTGAATACTTAAAACAGAAAGTGATAGATTAGTAATTGAAGCCCAAGAGGCTTCCCTGACAGAGATTACAGGTTTGTCCACGTTCAATCAAGGAGGCTAAAAATCTGTTTCATCTCATATCTGTCTCGTTAGACAACAACCGTAGCACTCAACTAAAAAGCTGATATTTTCTCAATTGGAAATAAAGGAGATAACTTGCTGAATATTTTTATTCAGTGTCACTCCAAATTGGGTTAATTATAAGAGAAAGTCTCTCAGTAGTTTTAGCTTGGGTGTTATTGTTTTAAGAGAAATACCCCGCCACTGCACGGTTAAGCGAGTAGAGCAAGCACACTCCCACTCGAATTAAAACCTTCAAGAAATATCTGCATATATCGCCTGATGCTGGAAGTAGTCAGTTTATCGATTTTTAGTGATAGTGTAAAAGGATCAAGGAGTGCTTTCTTTACTTAAACTTTTATGTTCTGGAATCGAATTCGACAAGTTATCTATGCTGCCCTGACAGCAGCAGGCTTCGCCTGGACAAATTATTATTTAGTGCAGTTCACCATTGCCACCAAAGGAGAGTTGACCCTGGCTAACTTTCTTAACTTCGATATTGCTTTGTTTATCGAACAAGTTTATGCTAATCCCGCCTCCAGTTTTATTGGGATAGATATAACTATTGCAGCCTTATGTGCAATTCTGCTGATTGTGACCGAAGGGCGACGGCTAAAAATGAGGTGGTGGGGTCTTTACATTGTCGCTATTTTCTTAGTGTCCTTTGGGTTTGGATTTCCGTTGTTTCTGTTCATGCGGGAGCGCAAGCAGATTGGATTGTTAGGTCTAGCAGGAGATATTCAGAATTCGATAGAATCAGTGTAGGTAAGGTACATCAAGGTGCTGACTTTTATTTTCGGCGTTGCTGAATAGAGAATGCTAATCAAGAAATCAGATCCTTGAAACATTGCTTTTTCGTGGATACTTGCATCAAAAGCATTACCCACTCATCAACGCCTTATTTTCGTCTACGAAAACTTATTTTAGTACCAAGTATTTTACTCCAGACTAAACTAGCATCTGTTCTGATTGATAGGATTGGATTGCTTTCATGTACTGCGCTCTTTCAAAGGCACTTGCGTCAGGACAGTTAATCTGGCTCATGCTGCCCTGCATTTGTTTAACTGATTCGTATTCATGTTCTTCCATCCACTGGCGCATTCCTTCTTCAATTACCTGAATGTGTTCAATGCCATGACGCAACAGTACGCTTACTAACATAGTGACATTTGCACCAGCCATTAACATTTTGAGAACATCTTGAGGTTTATGGATACCGCTAGTTGCGGCTAAGTCAACCTTAAGTCTCCCATAAAGAATGGCAATCCAACGCATCGGCAAACGCATTGCTTGAGGAGTACTTAACAGCACATTGGGTTGTACTTCCAAAGCTTCGATATTGATATCAGGCTGGTAAAAACGATTAAATAAAACTAGTCCATCTGCTCCTGCTTCTGTTAACTGTTTTGCCATATTAGCCATATTGTTAAAGAAGGGACTGAGCTTGATTGCTACGGGAATGCTTACTGCTGATTTGACTGAGCGGAGAATATTAAGATAGTTTGACTCTATTTGGCTTGCTGTGAGGTCAAAATCTGTCGGTACATAATAGATATTTAATTCCAGGGCATCTGCTCCTGCTTGTTCGATTTGCCGAGCGTAATCAGTCCAACCGCCCAAAGTCGAACCATTGAGACTAGCGATGATGGGAATGTTGACCATTTCTTTTGCTTGATGAATATGATTCAGATATTCTTCTGGACCGACGTGAAAGACTTCTGGCTCGGGAAAGTAAGTAAGAGCTTCGGCAAAGCTTTCATTATAGGCAGTTGTATGATGGTGCAACTCATACTGCTCTTGAGTTAGCTGTTCTTCAAACAAGGAATGTAAAACGACCGCAGCAGCCCCCGCATCTTCCATGCGCTTAATATTGTCAATATCTTCTGTCAGTGGGGCAGCAGCACCCACGACTAAGGGCGATCGCAATTGTAATCTTAGATAGGTAGTGGTTAAATCCATAATTTGTTAATCTCTATAATTATTTTCTATTTTCATATCTTGTAGGGTGGGCAAAATTAATTTACAAGTACTTTATTAAGTTGAAACTGAGATTTGCCCATCCTACTTTTACTCTTCTGCTTGCCCATGATCAGGTTTGTTTGCTAGATACTCATACATCTGCCAGCGAGTATTGACATCTTGTTGTGCTTCTTGGAGCAGCCGTTTGGCATCGGCTGGCTTGCTTTTGGTCAGCATTTTAAAGCGATTTTCAGCGTACATGGACTGGCTAACTTGCTTCTTAGGCGATCGCATATCTAACTGGAGAGGATTTTTTCCTTCCTCTTTCAAACTAGGATTGTAACGATAGAGTAGCCAGCGTCCGCTATCAACTAGTTCTTTCTGATGACTCATGGCGGTGGTCATATTGATGCCGTGGGCAATGCAGTGACTGTAAGCGATGATTAAGGAGGGACCATCGTAAGCTTCTGCTTCAATAAAGGCTCTTAAGGTATGTTCGTCCCGTGCCCCCATAGCTACGCTGGCTACATAGACGTTGCCATAGGTCATAGCGATTAAACCCAAATCTTTCTTAGGTGCTGATTTACCTCCCGCAGCAAACTTGGCTACAGCAGCCCTAGGAGTGGCTTTCGAGGATTGCCCCCCAGTGTTGGAATAGACCTCCGTATCCATCACTAAAATATTGACGTTGCGACCACTAGCAATTACGTGATCTAACCCCCCAAAACCGATATCATAAGCCCAGCCATCACCACCAACAATCCAGACGCTTTTTTTCACTAGATAGTCAGCGAGGGATTGTAAATTTTGGATTTGAGATTTGAGATTGGGATCGGTTTGGGAAGAGATGATTTCTGCGAGACGTTGTTTGAGATGTGCTACTTTCTCTCTTTGTTCGTAAATATCTGCCTCGGTTTTTTGTTCGGCATCAAGAATTTCCGTAACCAAATTATCCCCTAGTTGACCGCTTAATTTCTGTAGTAGTTCGCTGGCTAGCTGAGTGTGTTTGTCGATGGCAATGCGAAAACCCAAGCCAAATTCGGCATTATCTTCAAATAAGCTATTAGACCAGGCTGGTCCCCGTCCTTCAGCGTTTTGCGCCCAGGGAGTGGTGGGCAAGTTACCGCCATAGATCGAAGAACAACCTGTCGCGTTGGCAACCATAGCGCGATCGCCGAATAGCTGGGTCATTAATTTAATATAGGGTGTTTCCCCACATCCAGCACAAGCACCTGAGAACTCAAATAAAGGCTCTTGTAGTTGCTGCTGCCGAATTTGAGTTAGTTTTAGCTGACGGCGATCGGGATTAGGCAAATTAAGGAAGAAATCCCAATTAGCTCGCTCTTGCTCCCGCAGGGGTGGTTGTGCTTCCATATTAATTGCTTTGAGGGAAGGCTGAGATTTATTTTTAGCGGGACAAATATCGACGCATATGCCGCAACCAGTGCAGTCTTCGGGGGCGACTTGAATCGTGAATTTTTGACCAGCAAAATCTTTATCTCTTACCTCAGTAGACTTAAAACTGGCGGGGGCATTAGCTAATTGGTCAGGATCGTAGGCTTTCCCTCGAATTACCCCGTGAGGACAGACCATCACACACTTGCCACACTGAACGCAGACATCTGGGTCCCAAGCAGGAATAAACTGAGCAACATTGCGTTTTTCCCATTTAGATGTACCTGTGGGATAGCTACCATCACAAGGCAAAGCACTGACGGTCAGCTCATCTCCTTCTCTGGCTACCATCTTGCCCAGTACTTGACGCACAAATTCGGGGGCACTGTCGGGAATAGGAGATTGCTGATGAATCTGACTGGTAACTTGGGTGGGGACTTGGACTTCAAACAGATTATCCAAAGTATTATCCACCGCTTGTAGATTCATCTGGACAATTTTTTCTCCTTTCTTGCCATAAGTCTTGACGATCGCTTTTTTAATTTGAGCGATCGCTTGTTCTTGGGGCAAAACTCCCGCGAGGGCAAAGAAGCAAGTCTGCATTACGGTATTGATCCTGCCCCCCATGCCACTTTCGCGAGCCACTTGATTGGCATTGATGATATAAAATTTTAAGCCTTTGTCGATAATTTGCGTTTGGATTTCCATCGGTAAGTGCGCCCAAACTTCGGTGTCACCATATGGACTATTGAGCAAAAAGACAGCACCAGGTACGGCAGCTTTAAGAACATCGAGTTTTTCTAAGAAATTCCATTGATGACAGCCAATAAAGTTCGCCCGATCTATGAGATAGGTGGAGCGAATTGGCTGCTCCCCAAAACGCAAGTGGGAAACAGTAACCGCACCAGATTTTTTGGAGTCGTAAACGAAATAGCCTTGAGCGTAATTCTCAGTTTCTTCACCAATAATCTTGATCGAATTTTTATTTGCTCCTACCGTACCATCAGAACCTAAGCCGTAGAACATGGCTCGGACGACGCTATCAGGTTCAGTGGAAAAATCAGGATCATAGGTTAGGGAAGTATGGCTCAGATCGTCGTTAATCCCCACTGTAAAATGATTTTTGGGCTGATCTTGTTGTAAATTCTCAAAAATGCCCTTAATCATCCCAGGATTAAATTCTTTTGAGGACAGACCATATCTTCCGCCAACCATCTTCGGCAGAGAAGTTCCCTCGAACATCTCCACCATGGCATTCACCACATCTAGATACAAGGGTTCGCCATTAGAACCTGGTTCTTTGGTGCGATCGAGTACCGCAATTTTCTTGACTGTTTTAGGTAAAGCAGCAACCAAACTCTGGGCATCTAAAGGGCGATATAAACGGACTTTGAGTACGCCGACTTTCTCACCTTGTCCATTGAGATAATCGACAGTTTCGTGAACGGCTTCGCACCCCGAACCCATTAGCACCATAACCCTTTCCGCATCCGCTGCACCGTGATATTCATATAAGCGATAGTGTCTTCCTGTCAGTTCGCCAAATTGATCCATTAACTGCTGAACAATTTCAGGACAGGCATCATAGTAGGGGTTGACGCTTTCGCGAGCTTGGAAGTAAACATCTGGGTTTTGGGCTGTTCCCCTCAATACAGGACGATCTGGAGTTAGTCCTCTGGCACGATGAGCCAAAACTAACTCGTCGTCAATCAGCGATCGCAAATCACTCTCTTCTAGCAATTCGATCTTTTGAATTTCGTGGGAGGTACGAAAGCCATCAAAAAAGTGCATAAAGGGAACTCGCGATCGCAAAGTAGCAGCTTGGGCAATTAAAGCAAAATCATGTGCCTCCTGCACTGAAGCCGAACAGAGGAAAGCAAAACCTGTGGCACGGGCTGCCATCACATCACTGTGATCCCCAAAAATTGAGAGGGCTTGTGCCGCTAGAGAACGAGCAGCAACGTGAATTACCGCACTAGTAAGTTCTCCCGCAATTTTATACAAATTGGGAATCATCAACAGTAAGCCCTGGGAAGCGGTAAAAGTAGTAGTTACAGAGCCAGCTTGCAATGCTCCGTGTACCGCTCCTGCTGCTCCCCCTTCTGATTGCATCTCCACGACACTCGGTACTGTACCCCAAAGATTAGTCATTCCTTGGGATGACCAAGCATCTGCCCATTCTCCCATGGGTGAGGCGGGAGTAATGGGGTAAATCGCGATCGCCTCGTTCAGCTGATAAGCCACTCTAGCCACGGCTTCATTTGCATCTAGGGTAGCAACGGTTCTCCTGGTCATGATGGTTAAACCTTTAATTTTGTTTTCTACAAGTGACGTAAATGTTGCTTGATACTTCAGATTTAATAGTTTAAAAGTTAGATAGTTTAAAAGTTAGTATGGTTGACCAAAAAACTTGAGCAAAAATTGCTTAACTTTAACAACTTTTATGTTGTTTTTCTTGAATAATAAGTTAATAAATTTTGTAGTTTTTGTTACTTTTATTTTCCTCTAACTCTTAGTGGTAATTGTGGCAATTATTGATTGCTGCTGTCTATATGATCTAACAAAGAGCTTCAAGTATCTTGTATCTTTTAGTACTTTGTTACTTTACTTAGCTAAATAATATATTCATTATTTTTATGCAAAAAAAAGATAGCCCGAAGACTATCCTAAATATTATTTGATTGAAGAAATTATTTGCTTGAATCATGGGAACTATATCTGAGGTACAAATCTTTCCTTGTCAGGTACTTCTGCATATTCAGAAACAATCTGCTTTAGTTCTTTGCCATTAATAGTTTCCTTCTCAATTAACAGATCCACCAGGCGATCAATTACTTCACGATTTTCTCTAACAATTTTACGTGCTAGCTGATGACCACGTTCAGCAATTTGGCGTACTTGGGCATCAATACGGGATGCTACTTCCTCTGAATATTCCGCACGAGAAGTCAAACCTGCCCCTAAGAATACTTCACCACCCTGCTGTCCACCTAAGGCAATAGGTCCAAGGTCACTCATACCGTAGATAGTAACCATTTGCCTTGCCATTTCTGTTACCTGTTGTAAGTCACCGCCTGCACCAGTGGTTACTTCATCATTACCAAAGATCTCCTCTTCCGCTGCACGACCACCCATGGCACCAGCAATTCTTGCCATTAATTGGGAACGGCTGATTAAGCCTTGCTCTTCGTTGGGAGTAAACCAGGTTAAACCTTGAGCTTGTCCACGGGGGATCAAAGTTACTTTTTGTACTGGGTCATGATCTTTAACTAATGTACCAACGATCGCATGACCAATCTCATGGTAAGCAATTAGTCTCTTACTTTTACCGTCCGTCAGAGGCGTACCCTCCATCCCAGCTACAACACGGTCAACTGAATCATCAATTTCGTTAATCGTAATAGCCTCTTTGCGCCTTCTAGCAGTCAAAATAGCTGCTTCATTGAGTAGGTTAGCTAGATCTGCACCAGAAAAACCAGGGGTGCGACGGGCGATCGCATCTAAAGATACTTCAGGAGCAATTTTTTTATTGCGAGAGTGAACTTCTAAAATTTCTAGACGACCTTTAATATCGGGGTTGTCTACCATTACCTGGCGGTCAAATCTACCAGGGCGCATCAGGGCGGAATCGAGAACGTCAGCACGGTTAGTCGCGGCAATGATAATGATTCCTGTGTTACCTTCAAAACCATCCATTTCCGTCAGCAATTGGTTAAGAGTCTGTTCTCTCTCGTCATTACCACCACCAATACCAGCTCCTCGTTGACGACCTACAGCATCAATCTCATCAATAAAAATTAAGCAAGGAGCGTTTTCTTTAGCCTTTTTAAATAGGTCGCGGACGCGAGACGCACCGACACCGACGAACATTTCGACAAATTCTGAACCAGAGATACTGAAGAAAGGAACACCAGCCTCACCAGCGATCGCTTTTGCTAACAGAGTTTTACCAGTTCCTGGAGGTCCTATCAAAAGTACACCTTTGGGAATTTTTGCCCCCACGGCAGTAAATCTTTCTGGTTGCTTAAGGAACGTAACGACTTCCTGTAATTCTTCTTTAGCTTCGTCAATACCTGCTACGTCATCAAACATGATGCCTGTCTTCGCTTCCATTTGGAACTTGGCTTTGGATTTCCCAAAGTTCATGGCTTGCCCTGGTCCCCCAGGCATGTTGTTGGAACGGCGAAATAAGAAAAATAATGCGCCAATTAAAATTACAGGGAAAATCAGATTACCCAAAAGACCCCAGATTGCTCCTTCGTTGCCAGCAGGATGGTAATCGAAGTTAACATTCGCATCGCGCAATTTAGCAATTAATTCAGGTGAGTTAGCAGGTAAATCAACTCTTAATTTCTGTAGGCGATTATCTAATTCTGGGTCGATCGCCTGAACAATAGCAGTTCTACCGTTCTCATATAATTCTACAGAAGTGACTCTATCTGAATTGAGATAGTCTAAAAAGCGACCATAGGTCATCCGAGTGCTGGCGGTATTACCACTCAATCCACTACTAGCATTGGGGGTCGAAAAAGTTCCTTGCCAAAGAAAGAAACCTACTACCAGCAATGGTAAAGTCCAAAGTAATACGATTCTCCACGAAAAATTTTTCATAAGGTAAATTTGGTTTTAAATTTAATATCTATTAGCTTATTTTCTGTTGGTTCTGGGTACTGACTCAAAACTGTGGCTAGAACATTCTCAACTATTTTGGTCAAGTTTCTTTTTTTTATATTACCTCTAGCTTAACTAAATTTAACGTAATTCTCATTTTCGATGCCACAATAACTGAAGTTAGTTCAGCTCAAGACGTTGGGAAAATTAGAATATTATGGGCTATAAGTTCCATACCATAGTCTTCTTCCAGCTTTAGCTCTCTCCCCAATTGGCAAAATAAATGCGCCTACTGGGATCAGTTTGTAGACGCATATTCTTAATAACTATTTAAGATTAACTGAGGGTTTAGTAGGTTTCAACGTGCCAACGATGTTCTTTTTTCATCGCTTTACGGTATTCATCCCAATTAACATCATGCTTGGCTGCTGCTGCGCTCAATGCTTCATCAATGCCACCTTCCATGCCTTTTAAACCACAGATATAAGTATGGGTTTTGGGGTTTTGCATGAGTTCCCAAAGTTTATCAGCGTGTTCTGAAATTCTGTGTTGGATATACATTTTGCCCCCCTCAGAGTTTTGTTGCTCACGGCTGATGGCATAATCCATACGGAAGTTTTCGGGATGTTCCTCTGCCATTTTCTCTAACTGGTCTTTGTAGAGGATATTCGCAGTTTTAGGAATACCAAAGAATAACCAGGCTAATCCTTTAAAGTTATAATCAGGGTTTTTCTCCCCTTCCAAGAACATCCGCCATAGGTAAGCGCGGAAAGGCGCAATACCGGTTCCTGTCGCAATCATAATCACGTTGGCATCTTCATCTTCGGGTAAGAGCATCTCTTTACCTACGGGACCAGTAATGGCAACGTCATCTCCAGGGTTGAGGTTACAGAGGTAGCTGGAACATACACCTTCAACGTGTTCTCCTGTTTCGGGGTCATTGTATTCTAATTTACGGACACAGAGAGATACTGTTTTATCTTCTAAATTGTCGCCATGACGAGTAGAAGCGATCGAGTATAGTCTTAGCTTGTGAGGCTTACCTTTTTCATCTTCTCCAGGAGGAATAATCCCGATACTTTGTCCTTCAACATAGTGTAAATCGCCACCAGATAGGTCAAATGTCATGTGACGACAAGTACCAATACCTCCTTCTGCTACTAGATCATAGATTTCAGTACACTTGCCAACATAAGGATTTTTGGGACGATAGATATTGACTGGAACTTTGGGCTTGGCTGGTTTCGATTGGGCTTGAGTCATAGATTTTTTATTATTAGATGCAGGTTGGCTAGCTTGAGCTGGAATATCATTGCCAGCAGGCTTAATATTGATTACTTTTCCCCCCAGACTGTTGATGCGACGCATCTCCTGATTCATCCTGCTGTAAGGAACAGTAATGAACGTAGTACCGCTACTACGAATAGGTACCTTAGCGTTGCTGCTATTCCCATTTTGAGATAAACCTTCTACTTCGTATATAAATAAACGGTTCTTGTATTGGGTATTGCTGCTAGAAAATGCTGCACTAGAGTTATACATTACCTGGATTTGATTCCCCCGATTTAAATTTAGGCTATTAAATACTTTACATAACTGACCTCAATTTGCTATTCATTGCTTTGCTGAGTAGCAAACTAAAAACAGAAACTTAGATTGTTTGTACTGTATTAATAGACTATCATTGGGAGACTATTCTTGATTCACGAGTAGAGAAAAATTTGGGGAAAAAGATTATTGCATATTTTGTCTTTACATAATTAGATTACAGTCACGAGAAAATTTTAATCTGTAGTCTTGAATTCACTTTCATTTTTTCTTAAGCCATCAAACCCCAAAGTACTAATCAATTTTTGGGGATGTATTTTTAAGATGTAACAATAATGATTTCTAACTGTTTTCTCTTGTAGAGGTGGTTAGCTTCTGGTAAGATTCATCAATGATAGTAATTAGCATTTAGTACTCAGATTAACTAGCTAAGAATCGAGCTTACTCAGGACATTTTCCTGGGAAAATAATTTTGAGAAATCTCAGGGGAATGAACTTGCGTATCTGTCCAGCGCCATGTCTGGGAGAAATTATCTGCGAGCTAGCTTCTTGAGGAGCTGATCGATTATGGGTTAAATAAATATTAGTTTTGTAGAAGAGGGATTTTTATGACTGCCGATATAGACCGAGTGGTACTCATTGGGGTAGCAGGTGACTCTGGATGTGGTAAATCAACTTTTCTTCGCCGTTTGATTGACTTATTTGGCGAAGAGTTTATGACCGTGATTTGTCTTGATGACTATCATAGCCTTGATCGTAAGGGCAGAAAAGCAGCAGGTGTTACAGCTTTAAATCCTCAGGCGAATAATTTTGACTTGATGTACGAGCAAATCAAGTCTCTTAAAGAAGGTAATGCGATCGACAAGCCGATTTATAATCATGAAACTGGTGAACTAGATCCTCCTGAAAGGATTGAACCAAATAAAGTAGTTGTCATTGAAGGACTACATCCCCTGTATGATGAGAGAGTCCGCAAACTGGTAGATTTCAGCGTTTATTTAGACATTAGCGACGAAGTTAAGATCCAATGGAAGATTCAGCGAGACATGTCTGAGAGGGGTCATACCTACGAAGATATTTTGGCTTCCATTAAAGCTCGTGAACCTGATTTTAAAGCCTATATTGAAGTACAGAGAGAGTTTGCTGATGTGGTAATTCAAGTTTTACCAACTCAGTTAGTAAAAGGTCAAGAAAGCGACTTGCTGAGAGTTCGTCTAATTCAGAAAGAAGGTGTAGAAAACTTCGATACTGTTTACCTCTTTGACCAAGGTTCAACAATCGACTGGCGACCTTGCGGACGTAAACTTGAATGTCCGATCCCAGGTATCAAAATGTACTATGGACCCGACAGCTTCTACAATAATGAAGTATCTATTCTAGAAGTAGATGGTGAATTCGGTAACCTCGAACAAATGATCTATATCGAGAGTCATTTGAGCAATACTAGTACTGGTCATTACGGTGAAATGACTGAACTATTACTCAAGCATAAAGATTATCCTGGTTCTAAAAATGGGACTGGCTTGTTTCAAGTGCTAGTGGGTTTAAAAATGCGTGAAACTTATGAAAAACTTACTGCTACTACAGCACAACCAGCTAACGTGTAAGTTTTCTAGGCAGTCATAAATATTAATTTAATAATAGTTTATAGAGTCGCGTGATATCCGAGTAAGGTATTCGCGACTTTTTGCCGATTAATTGGAAATCAAAATTGAAGCAGGGGCAAGTTATCTGGTGAACAAAGAGGAAAAGATTTGAGCAAGCTATTAAAATTAGCCGATGTAATTGATTTGATCAATGAATGGGTTGGTCGTGTTACCTACTGGCTAGTATTATTGATGGTTGCAGTAGGAGTATGGAACGTCATCGGGAGATATTTAGGGCGAATTATAGGGATTAATCTTACTTCCAACTCCCTGATCGAAATTCAGTGGTATCTATTTGATATTGTTTTTTTGTTTGGTGCTGCTTATGCCCTCAAATACAACGAACATGTACGGGTAGATTTATTTTATAAAGGCTGGAGTCGTCGTCGTAAAGCGCTGGCTAATTTTGTCGGTAATCTGATATTTTTAATTCCATTTAGCAGTCTAGTGATCTATTATTCCTGGAGTACGGTAGCTAATTCTTGGAGAATACGAGAGATGTCACCCGATCCTGGCGGGTTGCCTCGCTATCCCATTAAATTTGCCATTATTTTGGCTTTTATTTTATTAATCTTCCAGGGCATTTCTGAGGCAATTAAAAACTGGAACATATATCAACAAGCTCGTATCAGTCAGGAGGATAGCTAGTGAGTTATGATTGGCTAGGCATGGCGATGTTCGCAGGGGCATTAATTTTGTTGTCCTTTGGTTTCCCCGTCGCTTTTTCCTTGGGTGGGGTGGCAATTCTCTTTGCTCTAATTGGTACAGCAGTTGGAGAATTTAGCTTTAGCTTTTTTAATGCCATGCCGAGCCGTATTTTTGGCATCATGTCCAACTATACTCTTCTAGCTATTCCCTACTTTATCTTTCTCGGTTCAATGCTGGAAAAAACAGGTATTGCCGAGAAGCTACTAGAAACCATGGGTATTCTCTTTGGTAGAGTACGGGGAGGTTTAGCTTTAGCAGTGGTAGTAGTGGGCGCATTATTAGCTGCTTCTACAGGGGTAGTTGCTGCAACCGTAGTGGCAATGGGGTTAATCTCTCTGCCGATTATGTTGCGCTATGGCTACAGCAAAGAGCTTGCTGCGGGCGTAATTGTCGCTTCTGGTACCTTAGGACAGATTATTCCTCCTAGTGTAGTGCTGGTTGTCCTGGCGGATCAAATAGGTATTCCCGTCGGTAACTTATTTCTGGGTTCACTGATTCCAGGATTAATGATGGCAACAGCTTTTGCTCTGCATGTGTTAATTGTTGCCTATCTCAAGCCCGAAGTTGCCCCTGCTTTACCTGCCAGCGTCAGAATTGGTGGTAAAAAGCTATTGGTAAGAGTCTTAACGGTGATGCTTCCTCCGTTGCTATTAATTATGGTGATATTGGGCAGTATCTTCTTCGGTATTGCTACGCCAACAGAAGCAGGTGCCTTGGGTTCATTAGGCACGATCGCCTTAGCAGCCATTAACCGTCAATTGAGTTGGGCAGCATTACGGGAAGTTTGCGATGCAACGATGCGAATTACTACGATGGTAATGTTTATTCTGATCGGCTCAACTGCCTTTAGTTTGGTGTTTCGCGGATTGGGAGGAGATCGGTTGATGGCAAACCTGCTAGTTAGCCTGCCTGGTGGAACAATCAGCTTTTTGCTAGTGAATATGCTGGTAATCTTCTTACTGGGTTTCTTTATCGACTTCTTTGAAATTGCCTTTATCGTAATTCCGATCTTTGCTCCCGTAGCACAGCAGTTAGGATTAGATCTAGTCTGGTATGGCGTGATCATTGGGGCTAATCTACAAACTTCTTTCTTAACTCCTCCTTTTGGGTTTGCTCTCTTCTATTTACGAGGAGTTGCACCACCAGAGCTTAAATCCGAAGATATATATCGTGGGGCAATACCATTTATTTTGCTACAGCTTTTAATCCTGACTTTGATTATTATCTTTCCTCAGCTAGTTAGCTTTTTACCTTCTTTAAGTTCTCCTCCTGGTTCAGTTTAAGGTTAGTGAAAAGTAAACTGGCTTGAATGTCTAAAAGATCTGTCTTAAACAGAATAGCGTTATTTTAAGGTCAGACTAAGTTAATCATATTGCGATCGCTTTTAGAGATAAATTCCTCTAGCAAGTAAAAGACAGGAAATTTTTAATTTTGAAATGCTTTTACTTTAATTAATTGCCACCAGCAAAACCAGCCAGATATCAAAAATAAACAACCAGCGATAGTTAATCCTGTAAATAAATTATAGTGAGATGCGATCGCACCAATTATTGGGGCAACTATAGCAAAGGCAATGCGAAACACTAAACTATTAATTGACAGAATAGTTGCTCTAACGGAAGAAGATATTTGTTGATTAATTGCGTTAAGAATTAAAGGCGAACATAAACCCCGCACCAGATAAATAATCATAATAAAAACTATGCCCCACACTTGGTTGATACTGCCAAGACATATATAAGCAATCGCTAAAATCAGAACTAACAGACAAGTAGCTTTCTTGATGCCTAAAATACGCTGTATATGGTGGGAGATAAGCGAAGCTAAACTCATACCTAAATGAAATATTGCCCAAGCCCAACCAAAAGCCTGAATGGGAATATTCAACTGTTTTAAGTAGTCTTGCGATAACCAGACAATTAAGAAAGTAGCAGTAGAAAAAATACTACTTAATAATATTAACCATCTAAGTCGCGGACGTTTGGTGACATCAATAATAATATTTTTTAGTTGATTTAATTTCTGATTTTCAGCAAGAGATTGATGACATTCTGGCTCAACTAAAGTTAGTGCTAAACAAAAATAAATAACTAAACAAACCGTTTGTAAATAGAATGGATAAACTAAATTAATTGAGGCGATCACAGCACCAATAATGCCACATATTGCTTCACTAATTCCTGCAATAGCGACTAATCTTCCTTCCCAAACTTGATAGTATTGCTCTCTTTCCAACTGCAACAGAGTATCAAAACCCAGGGCAGTATTTGCCCCTGAAATCAGACTGCCCGCCACTCCTGCTAATACTTCAGCGATCGCAAATTCAGTAAATGATGTTCCTACACAATAGATTAACCAGCTAACAATCCATACTCCGCTACCTACTACCAAACAGGTTTTTCTCCCCCAGAGATCTGCCAGATATCCTGATGGTACTTCTAGCAATAAAATTGATAAGGATAAAATAGTTTTTAGCAGTACGATTTGCTCTATATCTAATCCATAGTTTTCGTAGAATAAAACAATTGTCGGAATGGGAAACCAAGCAAAAGCTAATCCCCGTAAAATATATAGCTTAGTTAAATTTGAATTAAGAGATTTATCCAAGTAATTTGCTTAACAGAAAGGATAATCTAATTAGACAAGATAAAATAAACAAGAATCAAGATTAATAAGTTGGAGCAAAAGGGAGTGGTAGTTAAGCCAGATTGGTTGAGGGTTAAAGCACCGCAATTTGAACGAGTAGGTAGGGTAAAGGAGATACTACGGGATCTATCTTTGAATACTGTATGCGAAGAGGCATCTTGCCCTAATATCGGAGAATGCTTCAGCGTTGGCACAGCAACTTTTTTGATTATGGGACCAGCCTGTACTCGTGCTTGTCCCTACTGCGACATCGATTTTGAGAAAAAACCCCAGGCTCTCGATTCTAATGAGCCATTGCAGCTAGCCGAAGCGGTACGTCGCCTCCAACTCAATCATGTAGTAATCACCTCAGTCAATCGTGATGATCTGCCTGATGAGGGTGCATCACAATTTGTACGCTGTATTCAGGAAGTACGCAAAGTTTCACCTCAAACCACTATTGAGCTCCTCATTCCCGATTTGTGTGGCAACTGGGATGCTCTAGAGATTATCTTAGCTGCCCAACCTGACGTATTGAATCACAATACGGAAACTATTCCCCGACTATATAAAAGGGTACGTCCTCAAGGGGATTATCAGCGATCGCTTGAACTTTTACAGCGCGCCCGTGACATTGCTCCCTGGGTATACACCAAGTCGGGCATTATGGTTGGCTTGAGCGAAACTGATGCGGAAATAAGAGAGGTTATTCAAGGCTTACGGAATGTAGACTGCGATATTTTGACTATTGGGCAATATCTTCAACCTTCCCAAAAACATCTAGGAGTCCAAGATTTTGTTACCCCAGAACAGTTTCAAGCTTGGCAAGAATTTGGCGAGTCGATTGGTTTTTTGCAGGTAGTATCAAGCCCTTTAACTCGAAGTTCCTACCATGCTGAACAAGTCAGAGCCTTAATGCAGCTTTATCCACGCCGAAAACCCGATATCATGCCCGTATAACTTAGTTTTTTTGAAAGGCGTGCAAGATGTGAGTATAATCACTTAAAAAATATTGAACTTTTTACCTACAGAAACCGTTAATTAATATCGGTTTCTTTTTTTTGATTATTTTGGGTAACTACGGACTAAAGCTACAATATGCCTTGCTCAGAGAGGAATAGAGAGCTTAATTGAGCTGGTTTAATCAAGGGATCATCCAAGGTGATATGTAAAGAAATATAACAAGTTTATAGTTTGAGGAACTTTCAGGTATACAGATACTTCCACACACCAGAAAGCAATATAAAAAGACTTCCTCAAAATCCTTGTGATTTAAACAACAATCAGCCAACCGTGTTGTTACTGAGAGTAGATTTTAAAAACTGAAATACAGCCAAAAAAACTGTAGTTTATGTTCATTTTAGAGATGAATTGGGCAATCTATTTTCAGAGGAGGAAGTTGAACCCACAACCTTCACTGGAGTCGTCACTAAGAGATCGCTATGCTTGCAAATTCTTCATACGTTGAAACCGAAGGAGATAATTCTTCATCTAACTCTGATATTAATTTGGATCTAGAAGTCACTGATAAAGATAGTCCTGATAAGTTGCCAGAGGAGCTTATTGAACTTGATTTAGATAGTGCAGATCCAGATACTATCGCTCGAAGAGGAAACCGAACTACTACTGATTTAGTCAGACTATATCTACAGGAAATTGGCAGAGTTCCTCTATTAGAGAGAGATGAAGAAGTTTCAGAAGCACAAAAAGTACAACGACATATAAATATTTTAGAGCAGCGTACCGAAGCTGCTGAGGCTGGAAACCCTACTCTACAAGAATTTATTAAGTTGGTTGACGTACATGACCGACTCGTGGCTCAGCTTAGTCATCGTCCTTCGATGAAAAGATGGTCAATGGCAGTGGGTATGGAAATTCCTCTCCTCAAAGAAAAATTAGCTGAGGGAAAACAAGCTTGGGCAGAAGTCATGGGCTGCGATGTCAAAGAATTGGACAAAATCCAAAAAAACGGCATCCGCGCCAAGGAACACATGATTAAAGCAAATTTACGTCTAGTAGTTTCTGTCGCTAAGAAATACCAAAATCGTGGTCTAGAATTACTCGATCTAATTCAAGAGGGAACTCTCGGCTTAGAAAGAGCAGTAGAAAAGTTTGATCCCACCAAAGGTTACCGTTTCAGTACCTATGCCTACTGGTGGATTCGTCAGGGCATCACTAGAGCGATCGCAACTCAAAGTAGAACAATTCGCCTTCCTGTCCATATTACCGAAAAACTAAATAAAATTAAGAAAGCGCAACGCAAAATCTCTCAAGAAATGGGACGTACTCCTAAAATTGAAGATATTGCCAAAGAGTTAGACATGACTGCTGCTCAAATCCGCGAAGTCTTGTTGCGTGTTCCTCGTTCAGTTTCTCTCGAAATTAAGGTGGGGAAAGAAAAAGATACTGAGTTAGGCGACTTACTAGAAACTGAAAGCGCTTCTCCAGAAGAAACCTTAATGCGAGAATCTTTACAGAAAGATTTGCACTATCTACTGTCAGAATTGACCAGTCGGGAACGAGAAGTGATTCAAATGCGCTTTGGTTTTGGCGGAGAAAAACCCTTTTCCTTAGCCGAAATTGGTCGTTGTTTAGAACTGTCCCGCGAACGAGTAAGACAAATCGAAGCCAAAGCTTTGCAAAAACTACGCCAACCGCGACGCAGAAACTTAATCAGAGATTATCTAGAGTCTCTGAGCTAAATTGAACTTAATTAAGATCAATAGAAGGTATTAAGGGTTTGGCATTGTGCCAGACCCTTAAAAACGTGAACTCGGAGTTCGGAGTTCGGAGTTAGTAGATTTAATATCTATAATTAATATCTATTAAAGAATTGCCAATTCTCCCACTGTTTCCAGGCGTTTAAAACTAGTTAGTTGCACAAAGCTATCTGAAAGTACCTCGGAAATAGCTGGGCTAATCCAGCCCATTTGCTTCAACAGGTGAATTGCGGCGGCATATTTGGCTCGTTTTGCTCCATCCTTGACTTTAATCGCTAGTCCCATGCCTTCCCCTATTCGACCAATACATTGAATCCCCTCTGCTCCAGATTTGCTGACTAATTCTCCTTCGCTTAAACGCATTAATTCTGTGTCAAAGGCACCTTCTCCAGAAATCATTCGGGGATGATAGGTCATGGCTCTAGAAATACGCTCTAAATCCAAGTTGCTTCCTGCTGCTAAATGTGCGTAAAGATGTGCCATCTGCTGTAACTGCATCAAATAGGTGGGCATCCCACAGTCATCTTGGGCACCAATTAATTCTGCCCCAGGCATTCCCAGTAATTCTGAGATTTTACTCAAGATTAACTGCTGTACAGGATGAGAATGCTTCATGTAATTATGAAGAGGCCAATCAAGATTCTGACATACAGCCAAAACCCCAGCATGTTTACCAGAGCAATTATGTTCTAACCTATTTTTTCCTGGCGGTACGGGACATTGTAAGGCTAAGGGGTCAACATCGGCACGCCATAAAACATTAAATGCTTGCCTAGCTTGTTCAATTTTTCCTTGATGAGAACTACAGATAATTGCTAGATCTCGATCGCTCAAATCATACTTTTGCAGTGTTCCTGTACTAGTAACTGCTAATGCTTGGAAAGGTTTTAAAGCAGAGCGAATAAAAGCTGATGCCTCAGAATTTCCCGCCATCAACAAAACTCGCCCTTTTCTGTCACAAACTGTCGCTTCTACCTGGTGAGAAGATTCTAAAATTCCTTCTCTGAGGAGATGTACTTCTAACGACGGTGTATGAGTTTTTTTTCCCCTAGTCATTCAATATTAAACCGATTAAAAATAGTAATGATAAGTTTACGCCAGAATCAACCAAATTAAGCTACAAATAGCAATTATGACAGCGATTAAGCCATAAGTTTTCTGTAATCTTCCTAGTATCGGCTCAATTTCGTAACTGACAATCAGACGATCGCGATCTAACATGGCGGTAGGCTTAATCCAAGTTTGCCCATCATACCAGCCAGACTCTTCGTAAAAAATGCGATCGCTTTTAAGACGATCTTTGATATATTGCCAGCCTAGATAAATCCGCGACAAAAATAAACCTGTCAGTAATAAAACCCCAATCAGACAAGATAACGCAAATTCGATTGGTTCTTTTGCAGGGGCATAGATCGACATCGCTAGTGGTGCGACTAAAAATAGACTCCAAAAACTCACCCAGGCTATTTTTCGGGAATATTGTCCGATGGCTAATATTCCCCAGTCAAATAACCAAGATTCCTTTAGTTGCTCATATTCCTGGATCGGCTGTTGTTCTCTCGGAACAGGACAAAAGTTTACGGTAGATTTATTCATACAAAAAGACAATATTATCTAGATCAATGGTCAGAGATGATTCTGCCGTAAAGCGACGAACCTTATTCTGACTGAGAGGGAAATTCAAGTCGTTCGGCATGTCCCCAAAATGCTTCTAGATCATAGTATTCTCTCTCTTCAGGTAGAAAAATATGCACAATTACTTCTGCATAGTCCTGTACAATCCAGTTGCCTTCTCTTTTCCCCGAAACCCTTACGGGGTGTAAATTAAACTTCTCTTCCAACCGTTCTTCAATTGATTCGGCGATCGCATTTAGCTGAGTTCGAGAGAATCCTGTAACTATGACAAAATAATCAGCCAAGTATGACACCTCCCTAACTTTCAGTAAGACAATATCCTGAGCCTTCTTCTCCCCAGCAGCAGCAGCAATCTGCAAAGCTAGTTCCTGGCTATCAATGGTCAATTGATTTGAATAGTTTTGATTTTCGGTGGCAATTGCTTGTTCTGATGATTTAATCATATTTGCATATTTGAATGAGTAAAAAGTCCTGATGTTGTTAAGAGGTTAATTAACTTGGTTTGCTGTTGGTTTTAATTGGTAACTTAGATGAACTAGGTTTAATTTTAGCTAAAGCCCAATTTCTGGTTAAAACGGTGCGAGGATGAATAATTTTTTGTTTACTTAATAAGTATTCTAATGAATAATCACTGGTCTGCTGTACACATTTGTAAAGATTTTCCGTAGCTACAGTACGCATTGCTGCTAATTTCTGATTATCACCTCGATTTGGTTCCAGCACATCAGCAATAAAAACCAGGCAGCTTAGTTTGCTCATTTGAGGTGCCCCCAAGGTATGATTGCCGATAGCTGCCAGAATCTCTGGATCATTCACCTCAAACTCTTGTTGAGCAATTAAAGCACTGATATCAGCATGAAGTAAGTGGGGCTGGTTTAAACAAAATTCATCCACAGGAATCTTGGCTTCTGTAGCCAGCCGAAGTAGCTTCTGAGGAGGAAAAAATTTCGCCAGATCATGCATTAAACCAGCTTGAGCTGCTTGCTGTTCATTTAACTGATAGTAGCGAGCCAGGGTGATACAAGTTTCTTCCACCCCTAATATATGCTTTAAGCGATGACTAGAAACATTGTGACTCAGCCAAGAGATTACGCGATCGCGCATGATAGCAAAGCTTTTCCCCATAATAGTATTTTTGACCTAGATATCTATTGTAATCTAGTTGCTATTTCAGGCTCATTTGATGCTCAAGGATGTCTGGATTGTCCAACTCTACAGATTAAAATTGCGATCGCACTATTTTGAATAATTCAGTAGAGAAATAGCTTTAGCTTTGATCTGATCGATATCAATCATATTCAATAATTCTTGCTCATCATAAGCACCACCAAATGCTTCGATTGTTGCACCTTCTAAAGCAAGTTCAAAAGCATCATCAATGATTTCGATCAAATCTACTTTTCTTGCGTAATATCCACCAGATTTTCTTCTTTTATTTGTTCTATTGATCTGTTTAACCGAATTATTAATAGAAAGCTTCCAAGATTTAGTTAGTCTTTTTTCAGCATCTTCTTTGATCAAATGTAGAAGTAAAATAATCATGTAGCTAAAGATTTTGTTCAGCTTATCTTCTACAGACATTTCTTCTAACTCATCAACAATTTGTAAAGCAGTTACAAAGTCATGTTTTTCAATACTCTCTCGTAACTGTATAAGTTCTTCCATGAGACATATATTGAGTTATTTATAATTGATTTGGCTAAACGTATTTTACTAAAATTGTAAATGCTTGATTGCGATCGCTCGGCTATTTATCCCGTTTACACCGCTCAGTTTGGGACGGGTCGCGCTTGCTCTCGTATGGGGGTAATCCCACTATCGCACTTCCATCTCTACAGAATAATAAAGCGATGTCTGAACCTAGCTGCGCAATCAAGAAGCACTATCAACTCGATCAATTACGTAGCAGATGATTAACCAAATACCCGCAGTAATAAAAATAGTTAGTAACAGTCTCAAAATAAAGAGTTTTATATCTGATAAGTCTTGGCTAAAGTTATAGATTAAAGTAGCGTCAATCGCTGCTGCAAAGAATCCTAAACCTTGCTTTAAATTGTTATTCATATAAATAGTAGACTAGATAAGCCCTTCCAATTTTAGGGAGTAGTTTTATATCTGCCCACTGTCTCAGGTTGTGATTGTAAAATTAACGTCGAGGTGAAAAAGCGATTTCACTTTTCTGATAAATCCATACATTAGATAATACGATTCCTATTGTACTTATATTAAGTTAGATTAAGTTATAGCGTTTCTCATTGTCACGAGGTACATTATTTTTTACCTTTCCCCCTTCCCCTTTACCCAAACATAACCGAGGTGTACCTCACTCACCTGAGAAACGTTATAGATTAACTAAACTAGGGATCTTTAAATCTCTAAAATACTTGTGGAAGTCTGGAAGGTTCTCGAAACAACAACCAAACACAAGCTGATTAACTTATTTGCCGTAGGGTTACTATTCTGGATCAGCATCACTTTGCTATTGCCTACCCTACCTACCTATATTCAAACTATGGGGGCGACTACTCAGCAAGTAGGTATAGTTATGAGTTGTTTTGCGATCGGACTCATAGCTTCCCGTACTTGGTTGGGCAAGGTAGCCGATATTCGCAGTCGTAAAATAGTAATCCTCATCGGCACATTGGTAGCAGCGATCGCTCCGATATTTTACTTGTCGGTTAATTCTATCTTTGGCTTAGGATGTATTAGGGCTTTTCATGGCATTAGCATCGCTGCTTTTACGATTGGCTATAGTACCTTGGTGCTAGATCTGTCCCCAGTACAGCATCGAGGAACTTTAATAGGTTACATGAACCTTGCTGTACCCACTGGTATGTCTATTGGTCCAGCTTTGGGCGGATTTCTACAAATTAGTGGGAAACATTATATTCCTGAAGGTACAGGCTATGAGGTATTGTTTGCGATTTCTACAACTTGCGGTATCTTGGCTTTTGCCTTGTCTAGCCAAATTCGAGAAACATCTTTGCCAGGATCGAAGTCTCAATCAAAAAATTCAGATCGGATTAAGCGGAGCTTTTGGCAGCTTACAAGAGATCCTGCTTTGATCGTGCCAACTATTATACTGCTGTTAATTGGATTGGTTTTTGGTACATTGGTAGCCTTTCTGCCCTTATTTATTCAGGAATTGCAGTTGGCTTTCAATGTTGGCTTGTACTACACTATAACAGCGATCGCCTCTTTTTCAGTACGTTTGTTTGTCGGCAAGGCAAGCGATCGCTATGGACGAGGTTTATTTATCAGTGGTGCTTTAGTTTGCTACGTTATTTCAATGGTATTGCTGGCTCAGGCGCAGACTCCGATGATGTTTATGCTATCGGCGATCGCTCAAGGAACTGGTGCAGGTATACTAATCCCCCTGACTCTGACACTTATTTCTGACCGTTCATATTCTGATGAACGGGGTAAGGTTTTTGCTCTTTGTCTGGGTGGTTTTGATGTTGGGATTGCTTTGGGTGGGTTTACTCTGGGTTCCCTCTCTTTTATTTTAGGCGGCTATCGAGGTATATTTTCCTTAGCAGCAATTTTAGCTTTAATTGCCTTGATTATTTTTGTCACTCAAGTAGGGAAGAGCTTTCGTAATTCTCTCTTTTTTGCTCTGGGTAAAGCACAAGATACTTATGCCTTGATTGACATCCTCCCATCGCGGGATGGGGGGTGAGCGAAATTTACTGTGGTAAATAGGGAGATAGGGAGATAGGGAGATAGGGAAATAGGGAAATAGGGAAATAGGGAAATAGGGAGTCTCTACTGTCTGGTACTTGCTTCATTTCTTAAACAAGAGTCGATCGAGAAACATGAGCTTTCAGTAATAAGCGCGTCCCCAAATACCCAAGTCCCCAAGTCCCCAAGTTCCCAAATCACCACGCATTTTTTCGCTCACCCGCGGGATGGGAGGGATTCCTAAGACTCACGACTTAGGTTTCTGTTTCCTTCCCCTTCGGGTTTTGCTCAACTGCCCTTCTTACGACAATCGCTCATGGGGGAAACCCCCAAGACCGCGTTGTCGCGCTTTAGAACTATGTCTATCACTGAGATCTTGCACCTAATATGTAATTTATCTGTGCTATGAGGGTAAAGGGCAAAGGTTAAGGGTAAAAGGGCATTAAATTGATTACCAACCTCAAAATATTTAGTTTTTTTGTACTGGTGCAAGATCTGAGTATCAGGTCTTATGTACTCTGTCCAGCATCCCTCATGTTCACAAGAGCTTCTAGAGAGAGAAAAATTATATACTCCTAACTCCTAATTCCGAACTCACTTTACCTAACGCATCGTCACAAATTCTTCGGCAGAACTCGGATGAACCCCTACGGTGGCATCAAAATCAGCTTTGGTTGCCCCCATCTTAACAGCGATCGCCACTCCCTGAATAATTTCTGCTGCGCTATCTCCTACCATGTGTGCGCCAATTACCTTATCGGTATTGGTGTCCACAATTAATTTCATCAGAGTTTTTTCCTGCTTATCGGGTAGGGTATAGTACATGGGGCGGAATTTACTGCGATAAATTTTGATCGCCTCGCCATATTTTTCTTTAGCTTCAGCCTCAGTTAAACCCACGGTGGCAGCTTCGGGAGTGCTAAATACAGCAGTAGGGATGTTTTCGTAGCTCATTTGTCGAGACTTGCCGCCAAAGTGAGTATCGGCAAAAGCTCTACCTTCATTAATAGCTACGGGAGTGAGGTTGATGCGATCAGTACAGTCTCCTACCGCATAAATATTATCTTCCGCAGTTTGACTGTATTCATCTACTGCTACTGCGCCGTTTACCACCTCAACCTTCGTATTTTCCAAGCCAAGATCTTTTAAATTGGGTTCTCTACCTGTCGCTGCCAAACTTGCAGCATCAGCCACAATTATTTCTGATGCACCGTCATCAGTCGGTATGGTAATTTCTAAACCAGACTCTTTTTTAGCAATGGAAAGTTGAGGTTTATTAGTCAAAATACGAATACCGTGGCTTTCCATGGCATCTTGAATTTCACTGCGTAAATCATCGTCAAAACCGCGCAAAATTTTGTCGCCGCGAATGACCATAGTTACTTCTGTTCCCAAACCGTTGAGAATACAGGCAAATTCAACGCCAATATAGCCTCCACCAATAATTGCAATGCGTTTTGGTTGTTCTTTGAGGTTAAATATTTCTCTAGAGGTAATAGCGTGTTCGACTCCAGGAATGTTGTCAGGCTTCACGGGTTTTCCGCCTACGGCAATCAAAATCTTTTCTGCCGTAATTTTTTGATCGCCAATTTCAACTGTATGAGCATCGATAAATTTACCATAACTTTGGTAAACTTTGACATTAGACTTGTCTAACATCTTTTGGTAAATGCCGTTGAGACGATCTACTTCCTTATTCACCGCAGTGATCATTTTTAACCAATTAAAGCTGCTGCTTTCCACAGTCCAACCATAACCTGTCGATTCTTCAAATCCCGCAGGAAAATGAGAAGCATAAACCATTAACTTTTTGGGTACACAGCCTCGGTTGACACAAGTTCCTCCCAGGCGATCGCTCTCCGCAATTCCTACTTTTGCCCCATATTGAGCAGCACGCCTAGCAGTGGCAATTCCTCCTGAACCGGCACCGATGACGAATAGATCGAAATCATAACTCATTTTTCATATACCCCTTTCATTAATACCTAAGCAATTAATATATTTCTTAACTCTGAAGAGAAGAGAGAGAGGTAGAGGTAGTAGAAGGGGTAAGCAAAGTAAATAATTTAAATAATTTGCTTTTTTTCTGTCAGTTCCCCCTACTTCTCTATTTTCTCCTATCTATTTTCTCCTACCTGCCTATCTTGATAATCATCAAAGTTATACTGCAGAAGACCGAGATTTGGACTTTTTCCAAAGTGACAAAAGGTTTGTCTGGTTTGAATCTTAGCCTTTTATCAAAAGTTCAGTTTTAACCCGTCCGCAGTATAGCAACACTTCATGCTTATGCCAAATGAGCTTCTAAGAACCAAAGACGTTTATCTATAGTGCGAGAAATTTCGGTGTAGAGATCTGCTGTATCTGCATCACCTAGTTCATCTGTACTATCAATTGCAGACCGTACATGCTTGGCGTAAGCGCCGTAGTGATCGGCTAAAGCAGTTACATGATCTGCCCCAGAGACAGCATCTAAAGGATATTCAGGTAGTATAGACGACTCAGCAGCGATTCGGGCTGTGCCTAAAGCTGTTCCACCCAAAGCCGTAACCCGTTCAGCTACCATATCAACGTACTCTTCTAGTTCAGTCGCCATCTCATCAAACAGTTCATGCAACTGATAAAAGTCCATACCTTTAACGTTCCAGTGTGCCTGCTTAGTCTGAGTTTTAAGATCTAAAGTTGCGGCTAAAGTTTGATTTAAAATACCGATTACTTCGACTCTAAGATCTTCTGCTAAATCAATTCGAGTTGCATAAAGTTTTTGCTTAGAAACAGTAGAAACCATAATTTTATTCTCCTGAGTGTTTATTTAGTTTAGAAAATTCAGCTTTCGATATTCAAGTAAATGATTACTGATTACTGATTACTGATTACTGATTACTGATTACTGATTACTGATTACTGATTACTGATTACTGATTTAACCAAAGGCAATATCTAAAAACATCATGGCAACGAAGCCAGTCATAATCCCTAATGTACCTTCTTGAGCAATACTTTCACGGTCTATTTCGGGAATAATTTCATCGACAATTACAAATAACATCGAACCTGCTGCGATCGCCATTCCCCAAGGTAGGAAAGACTGCCCAAAGTTAACAATGCTTGCTCCTAGCGCACCACCAACTGGTTCAACTAAACCCGTTAGCAAAGAGATTCCTAAAGCATACTTGATTGAATACTCTAACTCTCTTAATGCTAGAGCTACTACCAAACCTTCAGGCATATTTTGTAAACCGATGCCTAATGCTAATGGCAAACCGTGGCTAATACTGCCATCGCCAAAACCTACACCAACTGCTAAACCTTCAGGAAAGTTATGAATTGTAATTGCAATGATAAATAACCAGAGACGTTCAAAGTTCTCAGTAACTATACCTTCCTTACCCTTCTGGAAATGTTCGTGGGGGAAATAATTGTGCATCAACCACAACAAACTTGCCCCCGCAACCATCCCGATACTAACTATTAAAGCAGATTCTGACTGAGAATAACCAAGATCTCCTGCGGCTTCTTTCCCTGGGATAATCAAGGAGAATGCTGTTGCTGCCAACATTACCCCACCACCCAAGCCCAAAAGTATTCCTTGCCATTTTTGACTCAGTTTATCAGTGAATAGAATGGGAAGTGCGCCGAGTACGGTAGCTAATCCTGCACCCAAACTTGCTATAGTACCGAGATAGATTGTTCCCATAGTTTGATTTTGGTAGGAAGATCTTATTGAGTATTCCTATATCTTGAGGATGATTATTTTGATCTATTTTGATCCTTTTAGATATGCCAACATGGTATCTGCATCAGAAACTTCAAAAGGATCGGTAGGGCAATTATCCCCGTAATCGGGTTCAATAAACGCTTTTTTGATGTTCATATCATCGACTAACATCGAATAACGCCAAGAACGCATCCCAAAGCCAAGGTTATCTTTACTAACCAACATTCCTATCTTGCGGGTGAACTCGCCGTTGCCATCGGGAAGCAAGAAGATGTTTTTAACTCCCCGATGTTTGCCCCACTGGAACATCACAAAGGCATCGTTAACCGATATACAGATAACTTCGTCAATACCCAAAGCCTTAAATTCTTCGTAGTGTTTCTCATATCCTGGTAAATGAGTAGAAGAACAGGTAGGAGTAAACGCCCCAGGAAGAGAAAATACGACTACCTTTTTGCCTTTAAAAATTTCTTCTGTGGTCTTATCTTGCCAACGAAAAGGATTTGGCCCTTCAACGGAATCATCATGTACTCTGGTTTTGAATACGACGCTGGGTACTATATCTCTCATATCTATATTTCGTTCCTTGCCTAACTAGTTTGTACTTGTTATTAATTTCATTGATTAAATCATACTCATAACGAGTATGAGTTGTCAAGTAAAAATATTAATTGACTTAAATATATTCAAGATATCGTTTTTATCAATTGCTTGAGAAACGAATTTGATCACTGAAACCCTTGTACAGTCTGCCTTTTTAAAAAAATATGCGGTTGCTCTGACCTAATAAACACTTCTGCACCCTTGCTGTTTTTTGCGGTATGATATTCGGTTGCTTATGAAAGAAAATATAATACTGCACAAATATAATTATTATGAAACGGAGACAGTTACTAGACCGTTTAGCGATCGCAGCTACTACCAGCACCATCCTCGTTGCTTGCGATCAAACTAATAATAGTCCGACTGTTCAGGCAAATGATCTACCCAATATTAAATGGCGCATGGTGACAAGTTGGCCCAAATCCCTGGATACCATGTATGGTGGGGCGCAGACTGTGTGCGATCGCATCGCTGCTATGACAGGGGGACGTTTCACTATTGAACCTTATGCTGCGGGGGAAATTGTTCCTGGGTTAGAAGTCTTGGATGCGGTGCAAAATGGCACAGTGGAATGTGGACATACTGCGAGTTACTACTATGTCGGCAAAAACTCTGCCCTCGCTTTTGGTACATGTGTACCGTTTGGTCTAACCGCACAACAGCAAAATGCCTGGTACTATCATGGCGGTGGCTTAGAGGCGATGCACGAACTATATAGTGACTTTAATATTATCAGCTTCCCTGCGGGTAATACTGGGGCGCAAATGGGGGGCTGGTTTAAAAAAGAAATTAAGTCACTGTCAGATCTTAAAGGCTTAAAAATGAGGATTCCTGGCTTAGGAGGTAAGGTAATGTCTCGCCTGGGAGTAAATGTGCAAGTACTACCAGGAGGTGAGATATATTTAGCTCTAGACAAAGGTGCGATCGATGCTGCGGAATGGGTTGGTCCCTATGACGATCTCAAGTTGGGTTTAAATAAAGCTGCATCTTATTATTATTATCCTGGTTGGTGGGAGCCAGGTCCTACTTTAGAAGTACAGGTGAATATGTCTCAGTGGGATAAACTGCCTGTGGAATATCAAGAGATATTCAAAACTGCAGCAATGGAAGCTAATCTCAATATGCTTTCTCAGTACGATGCTTTGAACCGAGAGGCGTTTAAAACCATTGTTGATGGTAAAACAAAGTTAACAGCTTACCCTCCAGAAGTTTTGCAAGCAGCCCAAAAAGCAGCAGCAGAATATTATGCTGAAGAATCAAATAAAAATCCTGCCTTCAAAAAAGTTTACGATCAGTGGAATCAATTCCGCAGCACAATTTCCGAATGGAACAAGATCAATGAGTTGAGTTACGTTAGCTTTGTCAATAAATAATAAATAGTAAGTAACTAAACCGCGTTCATATATCCATATAGAAGAACGGTCGTTTTTTTCTGGTTTAATTGATTATCTTCAGCATCAGGTTGATTTACCTTTATCTATCCCCTTTCAAGCTGTCTTTGTCTTTTTAAACTGATTGCGGTCAGGTAATTCCCTTTCCAAATAACGCAAACGAGGCTCACGATAGGCGATCGCCACTACCATTAGATTAATCATGCCGAGTAAGACTAATAATAAAGTAACGCCTTGACCCATTCCGGTATTGATAATTTTGCCAATCATTTGAGCCACGAACCCCCCTTCAGCCATTAACGGGTTTAAAACGTTATCTACCAGAGGTCCAGCCAATAAATAAGCACAGATAGCTAGCGATCGCTCCAAAGTCTGCTGTAGAGCAAAGACTCTTCCCTGGAGATGACTAGGAACTTTGCTCTGCCAGATGGCCTGATTACAGCTCACAATAATTGGCTGAGAGAATAGATAACCAAAGATGCCAACCGCTAGGATCATGGGGGATATTTTCAACCCACCTACCAAGACAATTAACCCTTGAAGACCAACAAAACCGATAATTGCCTTAACCCGATTATTCGGACCAGACCACAGGCTCATCAAAACACTACCCAACAGCATCCCACAGCCTCCCACAGACAATATGAAGCCTAATTGCTCAGTAGATCCTGGTTGATATAGTAAAGGCCAGAGAACAACCTCTATCATTCCCATCGTGAAATAGCTGATAGCAATAAAACAGACCAAACGCACCAAACCAGGTCTAAGAACTATATAATTCCAACCAGCAACAGCATCGAAAATTACCTGATTAACTACTTTTCTTTTGGCTCTGGTATATCGTTTGAAATCAGGAAACTTAACGCTAATAAGGGTAATTATGGCAACGCTGAAGGTGAAAATATCGATCAATAAGATTGTTTTTAACCCAAAATAATTCAAGAGCAAACCCGCGATCGCAGGTGCCGCAATTTTAGCGATCGCAAAAGAAGCCTGCACCATGCCATTTGCCCGACTGAGCTTATTCGATGGCACAAGTTGAGCGATCGCTGCTGTATAAGCGGGCTGTTGAAAAGCATTAAGGCTAGATGAAGCTATTAAAGCGATATATATATGCCAAACTGCTAAATTATCTGACCAGACCAAGAACAAGATCGTCATCGTTACCAGTCCAGTTCCCACATCGCTCATGACCATTGCAGATCGGCGATTCCAGCGATCCACCAATACCCCAGCTAAAGGGGAAATAATCACCTTGGGAAGATACATAAATAAGATGGTCAAGGCAAATTGAGTAATTGTCCCTGTATCTTTATAAGTTTGCTCTAGAATCCAAAAGCCCAGAGCAAATTCAGTGAGTTTTGTACCCAATAAAGAAATTACTTGCCCAACCCAGACGATCAAAAAAGTTCGCATATAGCATTAAATATAAAGTTATGGAATATTGCTCAATAATAAATACATTTGATTAAGGTCACCTTAGCTATCTTAGTTAATCTTTGGTAGCTACTAGATCTCTACAAATGTAAAGTCTCAACAGTATACTCTAACCATCTTAATGTGACCAAGTTGAACATTCGGCAGGACGCAATATTATTTTTTATTTACTATTATTCACTTGTTCAATCTGCTTCAAAACCTGTTCGATATTAATTGCTGGTTCAAGACAGGATAAACCTTTGCAAACAAGAGCAGTAGAACCTTCTGGTAATTCGGTTTCAACTCTAAAGACGGTGGTAGGTAAATAGTAAGAATTTAATTGATCTATTTGTGACAAACTGGTTTTGATACTTGTACCGTGTAAAAACCAATCTAATGCGGTGAATAAACTGGGACAGGCGGTAGGGGACTTTTGCATCACTGAACTAAATGCCTGAAGTCCTTGTTGAGCTTGCTCTAAATATTCTAAATTGTCGGTTAAGAGAGACAGACGGACTAAATTAGAGATCGCCACACCATTAGCAGCAGGAGTAGCATTATCCATATAGCTGCGCTCTCTGATTAATAATTCTTTTCCTGCATCCCGGGAATTATTATAGTAACCACCTAACTCAATACTCCAGAGTAAGTCATCAAATTCCCTCTGGATTCTGATTGCTTGTTCCAACCACTGTAAATCATCGGGAGAAGCAGCCTGAAGATCTAACAGGGCTTTGATTATTAAGGCATAGTCTTCTGACTGCGCTGGTACTGTTGCCACACCGTCATAATTGAGGCGTTGAAATCTGCCATCTAGCCACTGGTTTTGCAGTATAAACTGAACTGCATTAGTAGCTAAATCCAGATAAGGCTGTTCTTTAAACACGGCATAGGCTCTAGCCAACCCTGAGATCATTAAACTATTCCAAGCTGCGATCGCTTTAGTATCCGTAACAGGGGGAATACGCCCCAGCCAGTCTTGGGTTTTAGCTTCCTGGTTGTTTTTCGCGGGAGGGAAGATATCTATTTCTGTTGCGGGTTGTCCGTAGCGTAGGGTAAATAGTTTAGCTAGTGCTTGATTGATATTATCTGACAATTCCACCGTTGATAGTCGCTGTAATACGTTTTTGCCCTCAAAGTTACCCTGAGTCGTAACGCTAAATTGTTGCTGTAATTCCGCTAATTCTGTGGCATTCAATAGAGATTCTAATTCCTGATAACTCCAAGCATAAAAATCTCCTTCTTCTGGCTCTGCTGATTCTTTCGTGGTAAAGTTATCTGCGTCTTGAGCAGCATAAAAATAACCTTGCGGGTGCGTCATTTCTCGCTGTAGCCAGATAACGGTATGGGCGATCGCTCTTTTTATTGCAGGTTGCTGTACCCCACTACTCCAGAGATTCGCTAAATACTCGACAATTTGTCCATTATCGTAAAGCATCTTCTCAAAATGAGGTACTGTCCAGGTATTATCTACGGTATAGCGATGAAAACCTCCTCCCACATGGTCGTAGATACCACCCGTGACTAAATCTAATCCGCGCTGTTGTGATAATGCTTGGGGATTGTAATCATATTCCTGCTTGAGTCTACTACCCTGCAAGGCAATAGTAGAGTAGGGAATCATCGGAAAGCTAGGACGACCAAGATCATTAGGCTGTAGTACTGCAGTATTGGCACTAATCCCCTGATGAAGTAAGTCCTCAGTTAAACTTGCTTCTTGATTAACAGCCAAAGCAGCCGACTGTTGAAGATTGCTCAGTATTTCGCTTTTAAAAGCCATCAGCTTTTCAGGTTCATGATCGTAAAAACGGCGTATTGCTTTAAGGGTTTCCAGAAAACCAGGGCGACCATATTTGGGTTCAACAGGAAAATAAGTACCGCCGTAAAATGGAACCAAATCTTCGGGATTAAGAAAAATGTTTAAGGGCCAACCACCTTGACCAGTCATCATCTGAAGCGCCTGCATATAAATGCTGTCGATATCTGGTCTTTCTTCTCGGTCTACTTTAATTGGGAGAAAGTTGGTATTAAGATAATCGGCGATCGCTTCGTCAGAAAAAGCTTCTCCCTCCATTACCGTACACCAGTGACAGCTAGAGTAACCAATAGATAGAAATATCGGTTTATTCCCTTGTTTTGCCTCTGCTAAAGCCAAGTCACACCAATACCACCAGTTAATCGGATTTTCAGCGTGTTTTTGGAGATAAAGACTTTGAGTTGATTGAAGATGGTTAGGCATATTATGCTCAATGTGAATTAACTTTGACGGAATTTATCGGTTTATAGGCTTTTGAACTTGCTACTTGAACTTTACATAGAAATGCTGGTTTCTCAACCCTGATTGCAGCTTAAAATTAGGCAATTTACGATCTCTTAGTATTTTATTCTAAAGGCTAAGAGCTAAAAGCTAAAAGCTAAAAGCTAAAAGCTAAGAGCTACGTACTAGTTCATTTGAAGGTCGCGTCTTGCTGAGCATTACATGCCCCCATTCGAGGGGTGAGCGAAATTTACGGTGGCAACAATTAATTTTCGCATTTTAAAGTAATAAGTAAAATAAGTAATAAGTAATGAGTAATGAGTATTTACTCGTTACTCATTACTCGTTACTCAAAGCTTCTCTATTGTTTAACTGCCACACCTTTTTTCGTTCACCCCCATTCGAAGATAAACTGTCCCACTTGATGGGACGCGGGGGTCTTTTATCCCATTTACACCCCTTAGTTTGGTGCTTAGTTTGGCACACCGTTAATTCACACAAAGCGTATATTAATAGTGACATCCTCCCAACGCTAATCGCTAAGAGCAATATAGCGTGGGCTTCCATTCTCACGAATGGATCTTGCTCCCCCGCGCCACTTATCTAGAACCAAGTTCCCCGACAGTACGACTTGAGAGCCAATTTCTTGCTTTTCGGGAGTCCCCCGATACGTTTCTATTCCTCGGTTGCAAATTTCTTGCGCCGAGGCTAGATCTCGCTCCACAACATAACCGCACTGATCACATTCATGTAGCCTGACACTGAGATCCTTTCTCACTTCAGTACGACAATTAGGACAAGTTTGAGATGTGCCACGATGGTCTACTCGACCCACAAACACATCTCTTTTCCTAGCGACATACTCTAAGATCGTTCTTTGCTGCCCATATCCAGCATCAATTGTATGCTTGCCTAACATCCCTTTTGCCATGAGCCGAAAGTCACAATCTTCTAGATAGATCGTTCCTGCCAGATCACATAGCTTATGAGCTAGTTTGAATTGATAGTCGGCACGCTTGAATGCTATGTGGTTATGTTGTTTGGCTACTTGTATCCTCGCTTTTTCATAGTTCTGCCCCCGCTTCATTTTTCTAGACAAACGCTTTTGTAGCACTTTCAGCCGACGATAGGCTGTCTTGAAAAACTTAGGTCTCCCCTCTGTATAACCGTCGCTTGTTGCCACGTAAGACAACAGACCAACATCTATACCTATTGCATGACCATGAGGTACTGGACTCTTGAGCTCAATATCCGATTGTATTGCTACCACTGCATACCAACCCATTGCCTTTTTTACGACCCGCACTTGCTTGAGCACAAACCCTTCTGGGATTGGTCGGTGCAGGTTGATCTGCACCTTCCCTAGTTTAGGTAGCTGGATACTCCAGTCCGTTAAGGGGTTCGTCTTGAACTGAGGAAACAACAAAGACTTCATCTGTCCGTATTTCTTGAACCGCGGAAAGCCATATCCTCTCCCCTGAAAGAAGTCCCAGCCGTCGTGCAATCGCCTAATATTGGTCTGAAGCACTTGTGATGGTACAACTTTGAGCCGAGGGAATTGTTTCTTTGCTTGAGGCAGATTGTTTTGCTGTTGGTGGTAACTAGGGAACGGATAATCCGCAGCCATAATGTATTCTGATTCCAAACTACATCTATCAATCGCACATTTGCGAGATACAATCCAATCTTTTAGCTCCCTCAGCGCATAGTTATAAGACACGCGACAAGTTTCTAACCACTCCGACAGTAGTTCGATTTGCTGCTTATCTGGATATATCCTATAGTTATAATTTAGAATCATCTGTATATTCTACCATGCTGAAGTGCTAGTGATAGATATTCGTTTTCGAGGTATCGAACCTCGAAAACTCATAGGCTTTTCATCCCAGCCTAAAAGTTAAAAGAAGTGATAGACCCTCTAACACTTTTATCAGTGCTTTCTTTTCTAGAAATATCCTGAAATAAGATGGCTAAAAATGATGTTGAGCCAATTTGAACTAGCTAATCAACAAAGTAACAGTTTAGTTGCGGAAGAAATCCGAGTGCGGGGAACGGTCCAAGGGGTGGGATTTCGTCCTACAGTGTATCGTCTGGCTAAAAACTGCGGATTACGAGGCGAGGTTGGTAATGATGGACAAGGGGTTTTGATTAAAGTAATTGGCACTCCTATATCTATTGATACCTTTGTGCAACGATTGCAGACTGAAAGTCCTCCTTTAGCGAAAATTACGGCAATTATTCGTCATCCTGATATAGATGGGAAGAGTTTTACTGATTTTGCCATTG
Organism: Cyanobacteriota bacterium; assembly: GCA_942490675.1. Lineage (GTDB taxonomy): Bacteria > Cyanobacteriota > Cyanobacteriia > Cyanobacteriales > Xenococcaceae > Waterburya. The sequence goes on from CALNYB010000012.1 coordinate 94,809, forward strand.
TTCAAAGTAATAGAGGTAATATCTGTACCGAGATTACTCCTGATGCTGCTACTTGCCCTGCTTGCCAAACTGAAATTTTCGATTTTTTAAGTCGTTGGTATCGATATCCTTTTACTAACTGTACTCACTGTGGTCCTCGTTTAAGTATTATTAAACAATTACCTTACGATCGCACCCCACACGAGTATGGCAGGATTTCAGATGTGTTCTAACTGTGCTCAAGAATACCAAGATCCAGCTAATCGTCGCTTTCATGCCCAACCCGCTGCTTGTTCAATTTGTGGTCCCCATGTTTGGTTGGAAAGGGCTATTGAGGGAAGTGGGGAAGATGGGGGAGATGGGGGAGATGGGGGAGATGAGGGAGATGGGGGAGATAGGGAAGAGGAAATTAAGGTTGATCCGAACAGTATTGAAGTAGATACTGTCGCTAAATTATTACGGCAAGGATATATAGTCGCGATTAAAGGTTTAGGCGGTTTTCATCTAGCTTGCGATGCTACTAACGAGATGGCAGTACAAAAACTACGCCAACTCAAACATCGCCCTCACAAGCCGTTAGCTTTAATGGCACGAGGTATAGAAATAATCCAGCAATATTGCACTCTTAGTAAGGCAGAAGAAAAATTACTAACAAGTGCTGCCGCCCCGATTGTATTATTACGGCGTAAGAAATTAGGCAATAGCAACGATAAATCTCTAATTAAAAACCAGATCCCTACTTCAGTAGCACCAGACCAAAATACTTTAGGTTTTATGTTGCCTTATACCCCCCTGCACCATCTGATTTTCAGAGAATTGGATATTCCTTTGGTTATGACTAGTGGGAACTTAAACAATGAACCTCAATGTATCGATAATAATGAAGCGAGAACTAAGTTAGGAGGAATTGCTGATTACTTCTTGTTCCATAACCGCGAGATTGTTAATCGCGTCGATGACTCGATCGCCCGTATGATTAATTTAGATAATTCATTTCCGATACAAATTCTACGTCGCGCCCGTGGTTATGCACCTGCACCAATAAATTTACCTCCAGATTTTCCCGACAACCCACCCATCTTGGCAATGGGTAGCGAACTAAAAAATACCTTTTGTCTGCTAAGAGATGGACAAGCTATTGTTTCCCAACATATCGGAGATTTAGCCAATAAAACAGCTTTGGCAGCTTATCACCAGACTCTCAATCTTTACCTAAGTTTATTAGAACATCAACCAGCAGCGATCGCGATCGATCTTCATCCCGAATATTTATCTACTAAATTAGGCAAAGAACTAGCAGTAGCTAATGGTCTTCCCCTGCATAATATTCAGCATCATCACGCTCATATTGCTGCCTGTATGGTAGAAAATGGAGTCTCTTTTTATACCTCTCCCTTGCTGGGGATTGCTTTAGATGGCTTAGGTTATGGCGAAGATGGCACACTTTGGGGTGGGGAGTTTCTCTTAGCCGACTACCGAGGTTTTAGACGTTTAGGTAAGTTTAAACCCGTAGCAATGATCGGCGGGACACAAGCAATTTATCAACCCTGGCGTAATACTTATGCTCATTTAAACCAGGGGAGTTCGGAGTATCGGGATTTAGAGCTATTTAAGTTTCTTCAGCAAAAACCGACTCAACTTCTGGATCAGATGGTTGCTCAAGGAATTAATTCCCCTCTTGCTTCTTCCTGCGGACGTTTATTTGATGCCGTAGCTGCTGCCATCGGAATTTGTCGAGAGTCCTGTAGCTATGAAGGTCAAGCTGCGATCGCATTAGAAGCCTTAGCCGAACAAGCTATCTTAAGTAATCCTGAAGAAATCGCAGCTTATCCTTTCTCCATTGAGAACAGGAAATTACCAGGGCAATCATACTTACCCTATATTGAACCGTGTTTGATGTGGCAGGCGTTGTTAGAAGACTTAAAGTGTAATACTGCTCAATCAATCATCGCAGCTAAGTTTCATCTGGGGTTAGCTAAGGCGATCGCCTCTTTAGTAGAGCATATTTGCCGTAACAATAGAGATGTGGAAATCAAGCAAGTAGCGTTAACTGGAGGAGTATTTCAAAACCAGATTTTGCTTAAGGAAGTGCGAATTCTTCTGGAAGCCATAAACCTCCAAGTGTTAACCCATAGCCAAGTACCATCTAACGATGGCGGATTATCTCTTGGTCAAGCTGCGATCGCTGTTGCTCAAGTTGCTAACAATTAACGCCATCTGCTTAACTCTCCTGTTTTAGAGAACGAAAATTACTAGGATAACTAGCGCCAAAAAAGCACAGCTCAATATTGCAATGATGCTAAGTTGCTGACTAAAACTCGCTCTTTTGTTTAGCTGATCTATACGGTTGGAAAGATAGTAGATCTGCTGTTCCAAGGTGGCATATTTTTTTTCCGTGACCCCGTTGGTTTTGCTCCTTCCGTTCCTAACATTGCTACTACTGCTTGGATACTGTTTATTTATTCCATTGTTTAAATTATTTAGCAGCTTTGACTGTTGTAGAAGTACTGACTTCAACTGTTCTATCTCTTGAGAATTAGATTGAGATTTGGTGGCTTTGCGAAGATACTGTTCTAGTAAACCAGGACCCAATTGAAAATATCCTTTATAGGCAGAATAGATGGCGTTAATTAGTTCCTTTTCAGGAGTATTCTTTTTCAAATATCCTTTCGCACCTACCTGTAAAGCTGCGTTTAGATAAGTCTCTTCATTGTGAACACTAATAATTAGTACGTTGGTATTAACAAATTGCTCTGAAATAATTTGAGTAGCTGTCAATCCATCCATAACAGGCATCTCAATATCCATCAGCACAACGTGAGGTTGATGTATTTTGATCAGATCTATCGCCTCTTGACCATTGCCTGCACAGCCAATAAATTCAAGACTAGGATCTGCTTCAATATAACTTTTTAAAACTTCTTGAACTGTTTTTTGGTCGTCTACTATCAAGACCTTGATCATTAGAATAATATATCTTAATCACTAAGTTAAACTGTCATCTTAAACTTACTAATATATAGTTTTGTTAAATGTCAATAAATATACCAGATAGCAAAGATAAAGTCACTATAGCGTTTCTCGTATCGATGAGGTACAACCTCGATCGTTTTGAGGCAGAAGGCAAAAGGCAGAGGGCAGAAGTAAGACTGTATCTCACTCATCTGAGAAACGCTATATATCGATTACACAATTTAAGAATTGCCCCTTGATGCAGCTTTCTTTAAGTTATGAGTTAGCTAATTGAAAAACAAAATGAAATTTAATTATATTGATGTCTTCGTAGCGATTTCTACTGATAAAATAGAACTTTTAGTAGATTTTTATAGCCAGCTTTTTCAACAGCAGCCGACTGTTTACCAGCCTTCGATTTATGCAGAATTTCAATTAGAAAAGCTCCGTCTCGGTATTTTTCAACCTAAACCAGAACATCAACCCGAGTTTCAGAATCTCAGTAGTGCTATCAGTCTGTGCTTGGAAGTTGAACAATTAGAACAAGCGATCGCTCATCTTACTAAAATAGGTTATCCGCCAATAGGAAAAATTATCGAAGCGTCTCATGGCAAAGAGATCTATGCTTACGATCCTGAGGGAAATCGTTTAATTATACATCAGTCTACCCCTTAGGAACTTAGTGCCAATTAAAGTGTACTACGGATAAAAAGTAACACTAGTAGAGACGATGGAAAAAACAAAAAAAATAAAGAGCTAATAAAAAACCAGAGATATGATGAATCTCTGGCAATCATAAGTAATTTAAATTAATTAAAATAAAAAAATTCTCGCTATCTTTTAATGAAGCCTCTCACACTTCGCCCCAAGGCAAGTGTGAGTATCTGGTAAGACACTCTTCTCGATTGAGACAGCTACTCGTATCCCAGAAAACCGTGCTTCTCGGTGAACAGCAGGGACTTTAGCCATACTGCACCTCTAACTCATTTCTGGTTAGAGTTTTTAGAAACAAAATTCTTGTATTTAGATGCCATTTTGCTTGCTCCCTACTATTATTTATCGGGCGACACAAAGACTTACAGGGTCGGCTGTTACCTTGGTGCGTTGGTCTTATATCTACCCCAGTAAACCAGCTTTCTATATCTGGGGGGCAATAGTGCCTCTGCAATTAGAAGTAGTATACCATAAATGCCAACCCACTTCGCTTACGCCCTAACTCAGCCTTGCTGAAGCGAAGACTGAGAGTGCGGGCTGATTGCCTGTTCAAAGTAGCAAGAACTAAACCAAATTATTCTGGTGTCGTCTCTGCCATTGCTACTGCTTCTGAATCTTCTGCTTCTACAGGTTTTGCAGGTAGAATTACAGAAATTGCAGTACGCTCGGGATCATCTAAAAATTCAGCCCCTGGAGGTAAAATGATCTCTCCAACATGGAGGATAGTGCCAATTTGAAAGTTGCTTACATCAATTTCAATCGACTCTGGAATACTATCAGCAGCGCAGAGAATATTTAACTCTGTCATGATTTGCTCGACAATGCCCCCTTCTTTTACACCAGCAGCATTACCTACCAATACTACTGGTACCACAATTTCTACCTGTTGTTTGGCAGAAACAGTAAAGAAACTGAGATGATGAAGAGTTCTTTTCCAGGGGTGAGCCTGTACCTCTCTAATCAAGGCTTTACCTGTCCAAGAAATATCTGGAACTTTGAGATCGATCAAAGTATTGTTGACTGCTGCGTCTCTCAATAACATCTGTGCCTCTTTGGCAGGAATAGTCAGGGAGATGGAATTTGCTCCATCATGTCCATATAAAGCAGCAGGTATTAGTCCTTCACGACGTAATGCGCGGGGTTTACTGCCATCAGGTCTAGATTTGCATTCTACTGAAATGTTCATAGCTTATATTTGATTTAGTATCAACTAATATGGTTAAAGATTGCAAATTATCGTCTAGATTAGTTGCAATTTGTCTCCTCGGGATGAAGCTTGATTTATTCGACAGGAACTCCGTCTGCATCAAGTAATGCTCTTTTTGGACCATGAATTGGATCTTCTACAATAATTGTCTGATCACGACTCGGTCCGACAGAGACAATAGCAATAGGAACTTTCATTAACTCTGCCATGTACTTAAGATAGTTCAGAGCTTTTTTGGGTAAATCAGATAGAGAGCGACAGCCTGTAGTAGGTTTTTGCCAGCCTGGGAGAGTTTTATAGACGGGCTTACAGTTAGCAAATTGATTAGCATTAGTGGGAAAGTGATTACAAATTTCGTCATCAATCTCATACGCTACACAAACCTTGATTTCCGCTAGCTGATCTAGTACATCCAGTTTGGTAACTGCTAGACAATCTAGACCATTAATCCTTACTGCATAACGACCAATCACCGCGTCAAACCAACCACAGCGACGACGACGACCCGTAGTAGTACCGAACTCTGCTCCCAAGTCTCCCAAAAGTTTCCCTACATCATCGTTTAGCTCAGTGGGGAAAGGACCTTCTCCGACGCGAGTAGTGTAGGCTTTGGCAACACCGATTACTCGATCAATAGTGGTTGGACCCACCCCTGCGCCAACACAAGCCCCTCCTGCAATCGGATTAGAAGAAGTGACGTAAGGATAAGTACCATGATCGAGATCTAGTAACGTTCCCTGCGCTCCCTCAAACAGAATATTCTTTTTCTTGTTTACTGCCTCATAAATTTTTAGAGAACTATCGATTACAAAAGGTTTTAGAAACTCGGCATATTTTAGATACTCTTCAATTACTTGCTCTGAATCTAAAGGAGGTAAATTATACAGTTTTTCTAAAATTACATTTTTATAGTTAATCGTCCAGCCAAGCTGCTTATGTAAATGCTCCGAGTTCATTAGATCTAAAACCCGAATACCAGTTCTCTCAGATTTGTCAGCATAAGTCGGGCCGATTCCCCTACCCGTAGTGCCGATTTTATATTCTCCTCTGCTTTCTTCCGATGCCTGATCTATCTTGCGATGATAGGGCATGGTTATATGAGCCGTCTGGGATATATAGAGATTATCTACTGTCACTCCTAAAGTCTTTAGTTGCTTTATTTCTTCAATTAACACTTGAGGATCTATTACGGTTCCAGAGCCAATAATACATTCTGTACTAGGATATAAAATTCCTGAGGGAATCAAGTGTAGTTTGAAAGTTTGTCCAGCTACAACAACTGTATGCCCTGCGTTTACTCCACCTTGGGAGCGTACTACGACATCTGCCGAGCGACTAAGTAGATCGGTTATTTTTCCTTTTCCTTCGTCACCCCATTGGGCGCCGATCACGATAACATTAGCCAAGAGTTTATTTGGAAGCTAAAGTTTACACAAACTATTATTATGGTTATTTGCTGTACACAATGTCAACAGGTATTAGTCAATAAGTTATCAAGAGAATGGAACTACTACAACAGGTAAGGATTATCGATCCCACTCAACAAGTAGACCAGGTTGCCGATGTATTGATTATTGAGGGAAAAATAAAAGCGATCGCCGAGCGGATTACTGATTATCCGACACAAACTTCAATTATCAAGGAATCAGGCTTAGTTTTGGGGACGGGACTAGTAGACCTCTATAGTCATAGTGGAGAGCCAGGAAACGAGAGCAGAGAAACTTTGTTGAATATAGCTCAAGCTGCCGCGGCGGGTGGGTTTACTCAGATCGGAATTTTACCTGATACTGTTCCTCTAATTGATAATCTAGAGGTTTTAACTGCCGTTAGGCAAAAAAGTAATTATCTAAACTCTAGTAGCCAGGATTCTAGACCAAAATTACATTTTTGGGGTGCCTCGTACGATGCAGCAAATCAACAAATGACTGAGTTAGGAGAGTTAAAGCCAGGGATAATCGGTTTTGCTAGTCATCATAATTTAGGTAGCCTAAATACTTGGAAACAGATCCTAGAATATGTCCAGCCGTGGCAAAAAACGATTGCGATCGCTCTTGATCAAAACGAGTTAGTCGGAGATGGGGTGATTCGGGATGGAGAAGTCTCAATCCGCTACGGTATGTCAGGAAACCCTAGTTTTTCTGAAGCAGCTATTCTGGCAGCGGTACTGGAAATTGTGGCGGAAATACCTACTCCCGTTCATATCATGCGCGTCTCTACTAAACGAGGGGTAGAATTAATTGCCGAGGCTAAAGCGAGAGGTATCCCTGTAACAGCTAGTACAACCTGGATGCATCTCTTGTGCAATAGTGAGGCAATCGGTAGTTACGACACTAATTTTCGTCTAGAACCGCCTCTGGGAAATAAGCCAGATCAGTTAGCTTTAATTAATGGTGTTAAACAAGGAATTATCGATGCGATCGCCATTGACCATCAAGCCTATACCTATGAAGAAAAAACCGTGGCTTTTGCCTTGGCACCACCAGGAGTTGTGGGTTTAGAGATAGCGTTACCTTTGTTATGGCAAAGATTTGTCAAGAGTGGAGAATGGTCGGCAATAGAATTATGGCAAGCTCTTAGTAGTCGCCCCCGTCAATGTGTACAGCAAACATCTATGGCGATCTCTCCTGGACAAGCTGCCGACCTAGTTTTATTCGATCCCCAGCAAACTTGGACTGCTAATCAAGATAATCTCATGTCTCCTGCAACCAATACTCCCTGGTACAACCAAGAAATTACGGGCAAGGTAATTAAAATCTGGAACAGTTATCAGTAATCAGTGACCAATTATCAGCTAAAAGCTTTAAAAATCAGTAATCATCAAAATGTTACTTCTAACAAGATTTTGGGCATGATAGGGAGGTAATTCCCGCAACTGAAGCCTATTTTAATGTCTGAGCAGGAAATAGCAGGTATTTTACAACAGCAAAATTCACTCTTAAATCGAGTAGAAGAAGTTCTCGCTGACAATCAAAGATTAAGAACAGAATTTCTGGAGTTAACCGAGAGAGAAGAACGCTTTCGGCAAATTGCGGAAAATGTCCGAGAAGTTTTTTTTGTAATTTCAGCCAAAACAGACGAAATACTATATATTAGTCCGACTTACGAAAAAATCTGGGGGCGAAGCTGTCAAAGTTTATACGAAGATCCTCAGTCCTGGCTATTTGCAATTCATCCTGAAGATTCGTTCAAAGCGATCGCCACAATTGAAACTCAATTTAGAACAGGAGATGATTTTGAGGAAGAATATCGTATTATTCGTCCCGATCAGTCTATTTGCTGGGTAAGAGTAAGAGCCTTTCCTGTCAGAGATGTAATGGGGAAGGTAAATCGCTTTGTGGGTATTGCCGAAGATATTACTAAGCGTCGAGAAGCCGAAGAAGCTTTGAGAAAAAGTGAAGAACAGTTTCGCCTCACTTTTGAAATGGCTCCCATTGGTATGGCAATTAGCAGCCTTAAAGGCAAATTTACTAGGGTTAATCAAGCTTTGTGCGATGCTTTGGGATATTCTCAAACAGAATTACTTGAACTTTCTTTTGCTGAAATCAGTCATCCTGATGACTGGGAAATACATCACAATCTAGAGCAGAAATTAATCGACGGCAAAGAATCAAATTTTCAAATTGAGAAACGTTTTATTGCTAAAAATGGTCGAATTGTTGACACTTTACTTAAAGTATTGGTGGTTTGCGATACTCAAAATAAGCCATTGCACTTTAACAACCAGATTGTCGATATTACTGAACGGAAACACATGGAGCAGCAGCTACTCCACGACGCGCTTCATGATACTCTAACAGGATTACCTAACCGAGCTTTGTTCATGGATCGTTTAGAACAACAGTTAAAAAGAAGCCAACGTCAGGATGGGTATTTGTTTGCAGTATTATTTCTGGATTTAGATCGCTTTAAAGTAGTCAATGACAGCGTAGGTCATTTAATCGGCGATAAATTATTGATTGAAATTGGTCGTCGTTTAGAAAAGTCGATTGCCCCTACGGATACGGTAGCTCGCTTGGGAGGAGACGAATTTACGATTTTGTTAGAAAATATTTCTAGCAAGTCTGAGGCTACTTTAGTTGCGGAGAGTATTTATCAAACCCTGACCTTTCCCTTCCATATTAAAGGATACGAATTGTTCACCACCGCTAGTATTGGTATTGCTTTATCTTCTCAAGGATACGAAAGACCAGAAGATATCTTGCGGGACGCAGACCTAACTATGTATAGTGCCAAAGAGCAAGGTAAGGCAAGGTATGAAATATTTGATTATTCCCTGCGCGATCGCGCTTTACAACGGCTAGAGCTAGAAACAGACCTCCGTCGAGCTTTAGAACGAGGAGAGTTTGAAGTTTACTATCAGCCAATTACCTCTCTCCCATTAGGTACTTTGGCTGGGTTTGAGGCTTTGGCTCGCTGGAATCATCCGACCAAAGGTGCAATTGGACCGTCAGATTTTATTCCTGTTTGCGAAGAAACTGGATTAATTATTCCTCTAGGCAGTTGGTTACTTCAAGAGGCTTGTAGAACTGCAATTAATTGGCAGTTAAAATATCCTGAGCATCCAGCGATTAAGATGAGCGTTAATCTTTCTGCTGAGCAATTCCGCGATCCGCAACTAGTTCATGAGGTTGAAAGGATTTTAGCAGAAACTAATTTGCCAGGAAAGTTTCTTAAGCTAGAAATCACCGAGAGCGTATTGATTGATAATTTAGAAACGGTCACAGAAATTATTCTCCACCTCAGAAAGCAGAAGATTCAATTTAGTATTGATGATTTTGGGACGGGATATTCTTCCTTAAGCTATTTACATCGTTTTCCTGTTGATACTATCAAAATAGACCGTTCTTTTGTCAGTCAAATGCAGGCTAACGGAGAAAATTCAGCCATAGTTAAAGCCATCATCACTCTTGCTCATATGTTGAATATGGATGTGATTGCGGAAGGAATTGAGACTACCTCTCAACTGGCTCAACTAAAATTGCTTCAATGCGAATATGGACAAGGTTTCTTTTTTTCTAAAGCACTATGTCAAAAAGATGCAGAAGCTTTTATCGCTAACTCTCCCCAATGGTAACAAGGAAAGGATGAATTATAAGGAGGATCAGGATAATTCTCTATTTAGAAAACTTTGGTGCAGGGCGATCGCGAATATCAGGAAGTTAAACTCAGATCTTGCACCAGTACAAAAAAACTAAATATTTTGAGGTTGGTAATCAATTTAATGCCCTTTTCCCCTTAACCTTTGCCCTTTACCCTCATAGCACAGATAAATTACATATTAGGTGCAAGATCTCAGTTAAACACAAATGCGATCGCCTGAACGTCAACATTTGAATAGCTATTCTGACAAGTGCGATCAATGATTCATATTCAGCACTTTAAACGCCATTGTTAAAAGCGGAAACCCAAACTTAGATATGGTCCATTTTGATTCAAGCTCACTCCAAAATCCCTGTCCCTATCAAAATCCTTGTTGTAGCTGACGGAACCAAAGCGGTATCCTAGTCCCAAAGAGGTGTTGCCGGAGAACACCCAATCTAAGCCAGACCGTACACTCCACTGCGTCAGTCCACCAATTCCAAAACCAGAAACCGATCCTGCTGTCACCCATGCTAATTTAGGGGAGGCATTTACTCGCAAACCTCCTCCCAGCAATGGCGAAACTACTGTGGTGCCACCGTCAAATTCGGCTTGTCCGCCCAGATTGGTACTCAAGTCGAGATCTGCGCTGATACTGGCGATGTTGAGCCCGCCTAAGATGTCGAACACGAAAGTACCTAGATCGAACTCCGTAAATACTCCTTCGGGGTTGACCTTTGAGCGATCGTAAAAGCGATAAGCGGCTGCTAGGTTTACATACCATACTTGAGTATCTACATCTGCTTGTAACTCTGAGGGAACAAAGTCCGCAAGACCTGGAAATCGAACCGAACGAGTTAAAGTATCCTGGCTTGATGCTGACAGGTAATTGACATCGGCGAGCAAGCCCAAATGATAATTAGGTGTCCAGGCTTGCAAATCCCCAAAAAAGGCGAAATTCAAGTCATCTTTAATGGCTGTTGTAATCTGGTCAGTATCAATGGCAATATCTCTGGTCAATTGGCCAAAAGTTGCATCACCAAAAGTTGCATCACCATAGATAGTAACTGGGAGATAGAGAGAGGGCTGAAACAAGAAGGTATCCTTAATCGTTGTTCTGATGTCTTCAGAACTAATGGCAAAATCTTTAAGTTTGAGACTCATTGGCACTCGAAGAAGATGGTAATCGGCGAGCGGCTTTGATGCAGCAGTGGGAATAACTGTGGTTTGGGATAATTCCCAACCAGATCTCGGCAAGGGGTTAGGTTCTGCCTCTGTTGCCCAGGTTTGCAGGGTGAGGTCTGTTTGCTGCTCAGATAAAGCATTGGGATTAAAGAAGTTGGGATCTGACCAGACCAACTCTCCCGATGTTATGGTCTGGGACTGATCGAGTTGATCGATGTGCAAGTCGGATGCTTTGCCCTGCAAGGGAAGGCTTTTTTTAACTTCAAACTGCCATTCCCCAGCAGCCGAAGACTCTGTTTGACTACTATTAACAGAGAGCCAATCTGGAGCAGGCTCTAATTCAAAAGTTTTGATTGATAGTAAGGGTGTAGCCGAGGTCGATTGCAGAGGCATTAAGACGGCACTGACAATAGCTGAAGTAACTAGCAAAGAATTTTTCAGGTTTTTTCTTAACATGATTTGGGTTCCCATAGCAGTGATTAAAAATTATCGGGCTTCGCCCTTAAGGCAGAGGGCAGAGGGCAGAAGGCAGAAGGAAGATCTACTTCTAACTTATCCCTTTGGTTTAAGACCTCTTCTTTTAAGAAGAAATAGAGTTTGGTGGGGGTAAAAACCCCTTCCAAACCAGTGAACTTCTGCTCTCTGCCTTCATTCTTCTGCCTTCGTTTATTTGATTGCCTGAACTAACACACCGACAAAGCTCACCAAGCCAATCAAGAGCAGGGCTAAAGCAGCTATTGAGGTTGCGTTAAAAGTTCTTTGATTATAAGTGTAAGTTCCCGCAGCAATTTGTTTAAGCAGGTAATAATGGGCTCTCAGGGCAGCAAACATACCAAAGCTACCAACTGTAATAAAGGCTAAGCCCAGGATGATTGACAATTGTTCAGGGTCAATATTGTGACCGACCCGAGTTTTCTCAATGGTTTTAACCACCGTGGGAATGCCAAATCCAAAGCCGATCAGTGATAAGGAAGTGCGCATCCAGGCCATGAGTGTGCGATCAGCAGCAGCTTGGCTGCGAAACTTGGCCAAATCAGTGCGCTGTGCAGCCAGTTCAGTCGAGGATGGATTTTGATGGGATTCGGGGTTTGGGTGTTGTTGGCTCATGTCTGTTTCCTGAAAGTTATACTTTGCACGGTTACAATCTGAGCTTTTTTCACACTGGTGTATATGCTGACTTTTCCCGTTAAGTCTTAAAACGACCAAAGAATAGGGGTTTCAGCCCAGCCTTTGTTGTCAACAAGCTAAGTTTTATGACAATGAACAACGAGAAAATAGGACTTTGGGATAAAGGAATAGTCAGCGATCGCTCAACTAATAAGATAACGGGAAAAGTCAGGTGTATATGAGGTATGCAAAAACGCAAGTTATGACCGTGCAAAGTATACTTAACAAAAGAGCATCTTGGCGATGGCAACTACGATCATTGACTGCGCTATTTAAGATTATGGATTGTAGATTGTAGATTAAACAGGCTCCTTCTCTTCAAGGAGGAGATAATCTAAAATTGTTCAATCGGACAATCAGTAATCACCTAATTTAAAATCTTCAATTCTCAAGCTCCTTCCGTGATTGTAGGAGTCAATTCTTCAATCTCAAATCGGCAATCTACAATTGCCTGTCTCTTTTAGCTGGTATCTGTTGGCTTCAGTCTCGCCACTTGCCGCTTACTCCAGCTCGAATAGGGGAGAGCAACGATTGTTCCCAATATTGCGTAGGACGCGAGGGTGGGGATAACCTGCTTCTGCGCGTCACTCAAGACAGCGATAAACAGTGCCAGACCGATATTGCGAGCGATACAGGAAATGGCTAAAGCCGAACGCTTGTCAACTTCGGCTCCTCCTAAGAGATGTCCAATTGCTAAAGAAATAATGACCATAACTACAATCGCAACGAGAGGCAGGATTCCGATTTGTAGAATCAGGCGAAAACCGGGAACGATCAGGAGGATTACCAACAGCAAAAATAGGCTATTAGCTATCAGCATCAAAGGCTTAGCAATTACAGAAGCGATTTTTGGACCAAATTTTTGAACGAGCAAGCCGAGAATAACAGGTAATAATTGAACCCTTGCCACCTGCTGAAAAACCTGTGAAACCATTACCCGCTCTGTTTCTAACTCGAACAGGGAGTGAAAAATGGCCAAGGTAATTGGTGTAATGAGCACAGCCAGCAAGGCTAGGGTTAACTGAAGGCTAGCGGCGTGGGGAATTTTACTTCCCGCCATTTGGGAACGTTTCGTCGTTAAAGGGGCGCCAGGCGCGGCAGCTAACAAGGCCAATCCCGTAGCAACTCCAGGGGGTAAATTGAATAAGCGCAGCAAGATTATAACTACCAGGGGAACCAGCACGACAACAGCTAGGAGCGCACGTAGCAATAAACCAGGCCGGCGCCAGAAGGAGAGTAGTTTCTCCCAAGATAGGTTGACCCCTATGGCCAGCATCAGGGTAAAAATGGTAATTGTGACGAGATTTTTGACGAGATTGAGTAAGATAGGATTATCCATGGTTTTAAGCCTTTTAGGTCATTGGCAAAGCCTAGTTAAGGGGCCTCATAGTAGGGTAAAGCGTTCACTAACGGGGGTGAGCGAAATTTGCGGTGGCAAAAATTAATTTTCGCGTTGTTTAAGTAATGTATTCTATAGCCTTAAAGGAAGAAGTGCGAAACTCTTTATTGGATAAAAATAATGATTAAATCGGAGCTGGCATCAAAAACAAAATTTCAAAATATGATGGAAGAAAATGAAAGAATTATTAAGATATTAACAGCTTCAATCAACAAATTGAAAGAAAAATAATTCACTCATTACTCATTACTTATTACTCATTACTTATTACTTATTACTTCTTTATTTATTTTTTCTTCCCACACCTTTTTTCGTTCACCCCACTAACGGGAGTCGCGGTTCATGGGGTAGATGCGAAATCCTGGAATCTTAGAGTCTGGAGTCAGATGCTCTGGCGAGAGGGTACTCTCGTTACCGTCACGGAGGGCAGCGTAATGGGGCGAGAGAATTTCAATCCCCGCTTCGTCACACTTCTGGAGAATATTGGCTATGAGTTCCGAATAGATTGTATACATCAAAATCGGCTGCGCGGTATAGGCGTTGAGCTGATAACTGACGTAGAAATCATCGAGACTAGTTTGCCAGACACAGGGAGCTGGTTCGTGCAGAATATGAGCTGTTGCGTAGGCTGCTGCCATTAGGGCTTGGTGGATATCTTGAAGGGGAATGTCGTAACCAAGAGTAATGGTGGTGTGCAGCATCAAAGGGGCATTGTACTCTCGTGCCGAAGAACTGTAATTGATAATCTGATTGCTGAGCAACTGTTTGTTGCTGATGGTGATAATTTCGTTTTCGATCGTGCGCATGCGGGTAATTAGCAACCTCTGGTCCACCACCTTACCCTTGAAATCGCCAATCTTCACGATATCGCCCCTTTTAAAGGAGCGGGAGTAGGTGAGTTCGATGCCCGCCAGCATGTTGGAAACCGTACCAGTAGCTCCAAAGCTGACGAGCGCTCCGAAGAACAAGGAAACCCCTTTGAAGGCATTTGATTGGTATCCAGGCAGTAACGGGAACAGCAGTGCCAGGGTAAAACCGATGATCAAAAGGTTAACCAGTCTGGAGGTGATCGAAGCCCATTCTGGATAAAAACCTGGGATGGATAGGCTTCCTCTCTCTAGAGCCTTAAAAATCGAGTTAGTTAACTCGATGACCATGTAGCAGATAAAAATTCCCAGGGCGAGCATGAGTAGCTGCGGGATCGAGTCTAAAAATTTATGCCAAATATCAGTCAGTAATGTCAAAAAATCTTGCTTAATTGAGGCGGCTAGCCTCGCTGTCTGAGGAAATCTGCTCAAGACAAATGTCCCATAGATAAAAATGACCATCAGTAACGTGGCCAATCGCAGGAACTTGAGAGCATTAATCGATAACTTAAAAATTCGATTTAAAGGACGCAGTTCCATCCCATCAACGCTAATTGCGGAGATCCGAGCTTGCTGCCAAGCTGCCAAACCACTAAGGATTCTTGGGAAGATGCGGTTTAGAATCATAAAAATGACAATAACCGCCACAGTGGCAGCAGCAATTAAGGGGAGGGATGTTCTCGGATCGCCTTTGAAGAATCGTGCCCGGTCTTCTTCAATCGCAGCGATAATCTGCTGTCGATATCGCTGGGCTAACGCTTGCTGGGTTTGACCGACAGCTTGAACATCTGCGGGTGTTACTGTCAATATGACCTGGTCATCGGCTAGGATCTTGGTGCCGTTGGATTGAGTTTTAATACGGATGGAGTCAGCTTGAAATGTTGGGGCATTAGCAAGGCTAACAATTCTATGGCTCACGGCCTGGGCTCGTTCCTGCACGGAAAATAAGCCAACGCCATTTTCTAGAACGAAAATAGTTTGCTTGCCCAACATTACTGGGGCCTGGTCGACATAAAGTTGTGCCGGGGCTTGATTTGGCTGGGAATAAGTCAGGGGACAGGCGATCGCAACCAAAAACAGAGTTAGTCCAAGGAGCAGGATTTCCTTCAGCTTTGGAAAAAAGGAGCGTTTTCGGTTCATAGTGATTTGACTCCTGATATTTTGCTGATTGCTACTGTTCTAGATTTATTCGGCATCCAATGTTTCTACTTGGCTCATCTTCTGCCAATGTAATTTTGAGCATCAACCTTATTACTTCAAAATTTAACTTCCACTTCGTCATCAGCAGGCTGGAAAGTTTCGTTGTCGTCAAGTCCTAGGTCTTGGCCAGGACTGTCGACATCTTCTACCTTCGGTTTACCTGGATCTGGCTCACCTATGTTGAGTTCCTGTTCGAGTTTTTGCTCTTGTTGCCCTCGCCGTTCCTCCATGCTTTCAGTTGCTGCTTCCGTCGACTGCTGGTTTTCCGCCTCGGATTCTTCTGGAGAACCTAGTTCTTCCTCTAGTTTAGAGGGGGATTGGGCAGTAAGTGAAGGAGCTACACCCAGCAGATAGCTAATGCTAAGCAGCACGCTAACGCTGATACTAGTTAATTGACTGAGAGTCTTAATCGTTTTCATATCTTAATTTCTCCGATTTAAAAGGGTTGCTCAAATTGTAATCGTCCCACGCCGAGATCTAAACCCATGGGATTGTCGCCAGCAGGAAAGGCGTTGACTGTAAACTGGTAAATTCCACCTTCAGAGGGATTTTGCTGGGCTTGTAAACTAATAGTAAAAGTGGTACCTGGAGGAACAGGCGGCTCGAAACTTACGTTGATGGTTTGAGTTTGGGTATCTTCGGTCACCTCTTTTAACTTCAAGGCTTGACCTTTTTTATTCATAGTTCCTTCAAACCCTTTTGTCTTGTCGAGATCGAACTCGATGGGTTGGGGACTCTCCTGTTGCTGAATCTTGACTTGACCTAAGGATTGGTTCGCGTCCGCTGGCAAGTCCAGGGTGAAAAAATACTGTGGCGAGAGATAGTTAGTCTCGCTATAAACTCCTGGGGCATCAGCACTCACCAATGTCGGCACTCCGCCGGTAAAGGAGGTGCTGTTTTCTGGCAGCTGTGCCTCTTGAGTTTGAGCCTTAGTTGCCAGTGTCATTCCTACGGTGCTGATAGTTAATATAATTAGGGGAAGAATAGATATTTTTTTCATGAGATATACTTCTAAATTAAAGTCAAATATAAAAAACAAATTTGAAGATTTTGTGATGGGCGTTGCATCATTGCGGGATGATCTACAATTTCCTCCTAAGTTTTAAAAATGATTTAATTAAAGCGATCGCTGACAGGGTAATCGCAGCTAAATTAGCTTGACTTAAAAGGCAATAGAGACTGTCATTTCCTAGCCAGATTTTGGAGAATGAGACAGTCGAAAATGGATTCCAATTGGTTCATAGTACATGGAATCTCAACAAGATAAATTATAGGTGATGATGCAAGATCAGAATCGTCTGAGAGTGGAGCGACAGTAATAGGTGTTACGATTCAGAGCCGTTAGCCACTAACAAGGTCAAGGCGTAATCATTATCCATTGCCCCACGGGTTGCGTTTCATGTTGATACTGCCTTGGGCTCGGTCGCGTTTGATTAAATTGACACACAGTCGCCGCAACAAGGCAATATTCTCTGGAGCATGTCCCATGCGAATACGGCTTCGATCTTCCTTGAAGGTCACATCTAAGACCCAGTGAAGACTATTTTCAATGCCCCAATGAGAGCGAATTGCTGGGGCTAATACAGCAGCATCGGCGGCTAAACTGGTGATGTAGTAGGACACCTGTTCGCTTTCTTCATTCCAGAGAATACGTCGGCGACGAACCCTGACAATGCTAGCTAACCCTTTCCACATCTTGCGGTTGGGCAAATTCGGCACTTGGCTAATCGAAACCACCCACACTTGACGATGTTCAATTCGATGATGACCAGCCTCAGTCGTTGACTCATAGCTATAGTCAATGCCCTCCCAGTTATTGGCCATCGCTTGCTCAAAGAAGGTTTTGACCCCTTGATGCAGGTTCCCTTGATTGCCTTTGAGTGCCAGGATATAGTCTCCCCCATGTCGGATAATTTGGGCTGCAATCTCGGTTTGAGTACCCATAGCATCAATGGTGATGATGGTGCCTTCAACATCCAAGAGCTCGATTAATTCAGGAATCGCCGTAATCTCATTGGATTTTTCATCCACTCGTTGTTGAGCCAATACCAAATGATGCTCTGCGGCCCAAGCACTTACACTATGGAGTGCCTTGAGCTTGGTTTCACGGTCATAGGAACCACGAGAGGTTTTGCCATCGAGATGGATAATCTTAATGTCGAGTTGGACTGTCAATTGTTGGACCCACTGCAAAAAAAAGGCGTGAAATTGTTCTGGGTCAATAGTCGCAAACACTCTGGAAAAGGTATCGTGAGAGGGAATCCCGTAAGGTAGCTCCAAAAACGTGGCTAACCAGTCGTGTTTCGCTTGACCATAGGTCTCCACTGCCACCATATTATTGGCTCCACACAGGGTAGCCAGGATAGCAATGCTGATAATATCGATGAGTAAATGGTTCGGTTGACGCTTGGTTCTAGGGTCATCTAAGCCCTTGAGTTCATCCAGAATCGTGCGCTTGAACCTTTTGACGGAGGCGGATACAGCCGTTGGCGGAACTGGAGCGAAACCCTTTGCCATGAGAGAAAATTAGTGATCATACAACATCATATAGTGTCATGGATTCAGCAGACATCAAAAAGATTGAAGAAGATGTTAGGGTACATCATCCGCTAACAAAATTCCATTTCTCTATACGCTCATCGCTCATCTCTGTGGCGAAAACTTCGTGATATTAACTATCATTGAAGCTGTTTTGTCAAGCATACTTTGATACAAAATAAATGCGATCGCAGGGCAATCGCTGAGTTGCCAAATTCCACTTCAACCTTTAAACTATCAAAGAAAGAGTCTTATATTTTAAGTAATAAACAAGCAGTTTGATTGAGAGAAATAACATTTCCTCGGACTTGGAATAACAAAAAGTTTTACGGTGTAGTCTAGCTAAGTAATGTCGTAAGCGACTGTTTTCTCCTTCAACTCTTGTCATATATATTTTACTAATAATCTGGTCTCCATCAGGAATGAACTTTGGATAAACTTTATAACCATCTGTTATCCAAAAATAACAATTCCAATTCTTGATTTTGCCCCATAATTCTTCAAAAGTTGCTGAACTTCTATCTCCAATTACATATTCTAAAATCCCAGGTGAATCCTTGTCTAAAGCTGTCCAGATCCATCTCCTATTTTTTTTTACCGACAAATGTTTGTCCTAAAGGATACCCCCATTCGAGGGTTTATGCCCGAATGGGTGCAAGCCGCTTCGCATATAATTCATCTAATTGAGCAACTATGGGAATATCAGAAGTATCATTACTATTTAATAGCTGGTTTCCTGCCTTCTTAACCCAACGTATTACGGTATTATGGTTGACTTTTGTTATTCTTTCAATTGCTCTAAATCCATTTCCATTTACATACATAGTCAAACAATCTTCTTTGACTTTTTTAGAATAACCTAATTCAGAATAATGCTCGATAAATTGTCGCCCACAGTCTTGACATTGATGATTTTGCTTTCCTCTTCTATGACCGTTTTTTCTAATATTATTAGAGCTACATTTTGGACAGTTCATCTTCTTTTTAGGAGTGGCGATCGCCTAGAATAAAAATTTCTCCTTGATTATAAATCATCCCGCAATGATGCAACGCCACCTATTTTTGCCCTCTGATTTTCTGAGTCTAGATACATTTGGGTCTAGACCCAATTTAGACCCAATTTCTAAAAGTAATAGTGATTTTATTCAGTACCTTTGCACTGAAATAACACAGATTTAAAATTCTCTCTGACTATCTCCCCAATTTGCTTGCGTCTAACAACCGAAACTCGTATACTTAAATACGTGACAAAAACGGGGCGTAGCGCAGCTTGGTAGCGTACCACTTTGGGGTAGTGGGGGTCGTGGGTTCAAATCCCGCCGCTCCGATACATATACAGTAAGGGTTTCGGGGATTTCTTGAAAAGGAATTAATTGGATTACTTCTATAATATCCCCAATAAATCCCCACTTTTAATAATTTATGAAACCTTCACCTAATTGAAAATATTAGGCTACAGTCTTGTTCGGCAAGATTATTACTTCCTGCCACCTTCTACCACTTTTGATACTACTTATGGTTTCTCTCGAAACATTAAATTGAGAACCAATTGTCTTCTGGGTTGATTTGCCATCAGCTAGCAACTGCTTAATCTGTCTAACCTGAAACTCTGTTAGCTTAGAGAACCCATTCTTTTCACCTTGGGTATTTATCTTCGGTCTGAGTCCATTACTGTGAGCATGGGACATATTTTCTGATGCGCTTACCCATTCAAGGTTACAGACATTAGCATCGGTCTTACAGCCGTTGATATGATTCACATCAGACTTATTATCTGGATTAGGTAGAAACGCCTCTGCAACTAATCTGTGGACTAATTTACACTTTCTACTTGACTCGTCATAAAGACTGACTCTCAGGT
>CALNYB010000013.1:0-64230 GCA_942490675.1 Cyanobacteriota bacterium
CTATAGCAATCTAGTTTAGGAGTAACCCCAGTCGTGGAGTCACGATACAACGCAGCAGAAATTGAACCGAAATGGCAACAGCAGTGGCAAGAGTCGGAGATCGATAAAACTCCCCAGCAGAGTGACCTGCCAAAATTTTACGCCTTGTCCATGTTTCCCTATCCTTCGGGCAACCTACATATGGGTCATGTGCGTAACTACGTGATCACTGACGTAATTGCTCGTCTGAAGCGAATGCAGGGTTATCGAGTGTTACATCCTATGGGTTGGGATGCTTTTGGTTTACCCGCCGAAAATGCAGCGATTGATCGCGGAATCCCACCTGCTAAGTGGACGTTTCAGAATATTGCTCAAATGCGCGAGCAGTTAAAGCAGTTGGGGCTTTCTATTGACTGGGAGCGAGAGGTTGCTACTTGCTCTCCTGATTACTATAAGTGGACGCAATGGCTATTCCTCCAATTTCTTGATGCAGGGTTGGCTTATCAGAAAGAAGCTGCGGTTAACTGGGATCCAATCGATCAAACTGTTTTGGCTAACGAACAGGTAGATAATGAAGGACGTTCCTGGCGTTCGGGAGCGATTGTAGAACGGAAGTTGCTTAAACAATGGTTTTTTAAGATTACTGACTATGGGGAAAAGCTGTTACAGGATTTAGACCAGTTAGAAGGTTGGCCCGAACGAGTCAAAACCATGCAGGCAAACTGGATTGGGAAGTCTGTGGGAGCTTATTTGGAATTTCCTGTCGTGGGTAGAGATGACAAAATTGCTGTCTTTACTACCCGTCCCGATACGGTATACGGCGTAACTTACGTAGTGCTGGCACCCGAACATCCTTTGACTCCAGAAGTAACTACTGCTGAACAGAAAGCAGCAGTAGAGGCTTTTATTGAAGAGATTAAAGGGGAAAGTGAGATTGAACGCACCGCCGAAGATAAACCGAAACGGGGTATCTTGACTGGGGGCAAAGCAATTAATCCCTTTAATGGGGAACAAGTCCCAATTTTAATTGCCGACTACGTGCTTTATGAATATGGTACAGGGGCGGTTATGGGTGTACCTGCCCATGATGTGAGAGATTTTAAGTTTGCTACCGAGAAAGGTTTGCCGATTAAAACCGTAATTGTTTCCGAGGGACAGAGTGCAGATGAGCCACTAGCATCAGCCTATACCGAACCTGGAACTATCGTTAATTCAGAACAGTTTGAGGGAGTGCCATCGGTTGAGGGTAAAGCCAAAATTATTGAATATGCCGAACAACAAGGCTACGGTAAAGCGAGAATTCAATATCGTTTAAGGGATTGGCTGATTTCTCGTCAAAGATATTGGGGTTGCCCAATCCCTGTAATTCACTGTGATGATTGCGGTACGGTACCTGTACCAGATAAAGATCTTCCTGTAGAATTGCCCGAATCTGTTGAACTATCAGGGCGCGGAGGTTCTCCTCTGGCTCAATTAGATAGCTGGATTAATGTGGATTGTCCTTGCTGTGGCAAGGCTGCTAAACGGGAAACTGATACCATGGATACCTTTATTGATTCCTCCTGGTATTTCCTTCGCTATAGCGATGCCCAGAATACTGACATAGCTTTTGCTGAGGACAAAGTTAATAACTGGATGCCTGTGGATCAATATGTCGGCGGAATTGAACATGCCATTTTGCACCTATTATATTCTCGCTTCTTTACTAAAGTATTGCGCGATCGCGGTTTACTCAACTTTGACGAGCCTTTCAAACGCTTGTTAACTCAAGGAATGGTGCAGGGATTAACTTATAAAAACCCCAAAACTAATAAATATATCCCCTCCGCAGATGTCAATCGCGATCAGCCTGTAGATCCTGAAACAGGGGATAAACTAGATGTCTTTTTTGAGAAGATGTCCAAGTCTAAATATAATGGCGTAGCACCCGAAGATGTTATTTCTCAATACGGTGTAGATACAGCTCGCATGTTTGCTATGTTCAAAGCACCGCCTGAGAAGGATCTCGAATGGGATGATGCTGATGTTGAAGGGCAATTTCGCTTTTTAAATCGTGTTTGGTCTTTGGTTACCAGTTATGAGCCTGCTAAAGTAACTGAGTCATCAGGGGAACTTACTAAAGCCGAAAAAGACTTACGCCGAGCTATCCACACTGCCATTAAAGAGATTACCGAAGATTTAACAGGAGATTATCAGTTTAATACTGCCGTCTCGGAGTTGATGAAGTTAAGTAATGCCCTTAAAGATGCTAAATGTCATAAATCTGCTGTATACCAAGAAGGTATTCAAACTTTAGTCCTCCTACTTGCTCCTTTTGCTCCCCACATCTCCGAAGAGTTATGGAGTCGTTTGGGTAATACTGAATCAGTCCACAAACAACAATGGCGGGAAGTAGATCAATCTGCCTTAGTGGTAGATGAAATTACCTTGGTAGTGCAAATTATGGGTAAAACTCGCGGCACAATTCAAGTCCCTGCTGGCTCAGATAAGTCTGCGTTAGAAAAACATGCCACCGAATCGGATATTGCTCAACGTTACCTAGAAGGGAAAGAGATCAAAAAGGTGATTATTGTACCTAACAAGCTAGTTAATTTTGTTGTAGCTAAGTAGTGTTAGCGTGATTACGCTCCGCGTCCCAAACTAAGCACCAAACTAAGCGGTGTAAACGGGATAAATAGCTTTCGGATCGCATTTTCTACGTATTGTCTAGAATGCGATCGCTAATACTTCTCAAAGTTACTTGCTTAGAGAGTCAATAGCTATCAGTGATTCAGTTTACCTGTGTTGGGAATCTTCTTCTCTAACTTGTGACTTCTACAGGACTACTGGTAAATTAAATCTGATCTATCTGAGGGGATTCCATTACAATTAATAAAAGTAAATAAGTATAGTAACAACGTACACAGTCCACTAGGGAGTTATAGATAAAAATTGTTTGTTCTCAATGGTTACGAATATTTCTT
This sequence comes from Cyanobacteriota bacterium, assembly GCA_942490675.1. Taxonomy (GTDB): domain Bacteria; phylum Cyanobacteriota; class Cyanobacteriia; order Cyanobacteriales; family Xenococcaceae; genus Waterburya. The sequence goes on from CALNYB010000013.1 coordinate 2,943, forward strand.
GGGTTTCTTACTCATTTGCAGTGCAGTCCCAGCCCTAGCCCTAACTGCCTCAAAATTATTAAGACTTAGTAGCGGCGGTCCTGAGCGGCAAACAACTTATGAATCTGGGATGGAACCTATTGGTGGTGCTTGGATTCAATTTAATATTCGCTATTATATGTTTGCGCTGGTATTTGTAGTTTTTGATGTAGAAACAGTCTTTTTATATCCTTGGGCAGTAGCTTTTAGTCGTTTAGGATTGTTAGCTTTTGTAGAAGCCCTAATTTTTATCGCCATCTTGGTGATTGCTTTGGTGTATGCGTGGAGAAAAGGAGCTTTGGAGTGGTCATGAATTCCCCAACATTTGAACAACAGCAACAAGAAAGAATACTTAATCCCATTAGCCCGACTCAGGTAACTCAGGATCTATCAGAAAACGTTATTTTAACTACGGTAGATGACCTCTACAACTGGGCAAAACTATCCAGCCTCTGGCCCATGCTATATGGTACAGCCTGCTGCTTTATTGAATTTGCAGCTTTGATTGGCTCTCGGTTCGATTTTGATCGTTATGGCTTAGTTCCTCGTTCTAGTCCTCGTCAATCGGATCTAATTATTACCGCAGGCACCATTACCATGAAAATGGCTCCGGCCTTAGTTCGTCTCTATGAAGAGATGCCCGAGCCCAAATATGTAATTGCTATGGGTGCCTGCACTATTACTGGCGGCATGTTTAGTTCCGACTCAACTACTGCGGTAAGAGGTGTTGACAAGCTAATTCCTGTAGATGTCTATATTCCTGGTTGCCCTCCTCGCCCCGAAGCTATTTTTGATGCAATTATTAAGCTACGGAAAAAAGTTTCTAATGAATCTCTTCAAGAGCGAGCAAAGGTTTTAGAGCAAACTCATCGCTACTACAGCACCAGACACAATATGAAGGCAGTAGAGCCAATTTTGACTGGTAAATATGTCCAATCAGAAACTCGTCAGGCACCGCCGAAAGAACTAGCGGAAGCAATGGGAATGCCCATGCCAGCAATCGAATCAGCAGAGAAGGAGGTAGAGCGTGACTGAAGAAAATAAAGAGAATCAGAACCCTGAAGCAAAAGAAACAACATCTGAGGCAGCATCCGAGATCATTGCTGCGGGTCAAACATCAACATGGCTAACGGAAAACGGTTTTGATAATGAAGCTTTAGCACCTGATACTTCCAATGTTGAAATGATCAAGGTAGAAGCAGATTTATTATTACCCATTGCTACTGCCTTGTATGCTTATGGTTATAATTACCTCCAGTGTCAAGGAGCTTATGATCTTGGCCCTGGCAAAGAGCTAGTCAGTTTTTACCATCTCATAAAAGTTGGCGATGATGTCGAGCAACCAGAAGAAGTTCGTCTCAAAGTTTTCCTGCCCAGAGATAATCCTCAAGTCCCTTCTGTATATTGGATCTGGAAAGCGGCAGATTGGCAAGAAAGAGAAAGCTACGATATGTTCGGCATCATCTATAAAGGTCACCCCAATCTCAAGCGGATTCTGATGAACGAAGATTGGATTGGTTTTCCCTTACGTAAAGACTATGTGTCTCCAGATTTTTATGAGTTGCAGGATGCTTATTGAGATCAAAGCAAAATAACACTAAATACAACTAAATGCAGAGAGTTAAAAAGTTTTTAAATTAGTCTCTGCATTTTTATGTTTATTGACAGGTAGGCAATTCTAGCCGTATTGCTCTTCCGTATCTAAGTCAAATAGCATTTGGAGCGATCGCAAACAGTGACGGCGGGCTTCAATATCTTGCTGCGCTCTTAACTGCACCATCGGCTCATGGAGAATCTTATTGACAATACCTCTAGTTAAAGCTTCAATTACTTCCTGATGCTTTTCGCCAAACTCTGAACCTAATCGGGACAAAGCCTTTTCCATCTCTTGTTCGCGGATGCTTTCTACTTTACTGCGTAAACAGCTAATGGTGGGAACTGTTTCTAGCGATCGCCACCATAAAATGTAGTTTTCCACCTCTTGTTCAATAATACCTTCAGCTTCCTGTGCCATCTGGCGTCGGCTTTCTTGGTTAGCTGCCACCACCGCTTTAAGATCATCCACATTGTAAGCACTAACACAACCTACCTCATTAACGTTTGCTGCCACGTTGCGGGGGACAGAAATATCTACCAGCATTAAGTCTCGATCGAGAGTAAGATGCTCTTCCAGCTTGACACGGTCTAATATGGGCTGGGTTGCTCCTGTACTGGTAAACACCAGATCTGAAGTGGCTACCGCCTGCATCATTTCTCCCAGGGGATAAATATCGATTTCAGCATGGGCAAACTTTCCACAAAGCTCTTGCGCCCGACGATGGGAGCGATTAACAATCGAAATTTTAGTTGCCCCCTTGGATAATAAATGCTTGACCAGTAAGCAAGCCATCTTACCCGCACCAACAATAGTAATACTGTAATCTGGTAGATTATCAACTTTCCTATGGACTAATTCCACCGCAGCCGAGCTAATTGAAACCGCACCGGTGCCAATACTCGTTTCGCTACGAACTCTTTTACCCGCAGAAATAGCTTGTTTAAACAAACGGTCTAACAATCGACCCAAACCTTTGTATTTCTGCCCCAGTTTGTAAGTCTTTTTAACCTGCGCTAGTATTTGTCCTTCTCCCAAAACTAGACTTTCTAGACCAGCAGAGACACGCATTAGATGACGCAGAGCATCTTCTCTCAGGAGAGTAAATAGGTTAGGGCGCAAATCTCGGAGAGATATTTTCGCTTTATCTGCCAAGAATTGGCTAATTTCTCTAACTCCTTGCTCCATATCTATAGCTACGCTATATATTTCTAAACGATTACAGGTGCTAATGATCGCTATTTCCTGAATATGAGGATAGCTTTTGAGTAAAGCGATCGCTTCTTCGATTTGGGCTTCTGGAATGCTTAGTTTCTCCCGTACTTCCACAGAAGCAGTTTTGTGACTTAAACCAACAACTACAATGTTCATTATGTTTTTTGTAAATTTTGCTTTAGCTAAAATAAGGTTGGGGATTAAAGCAAAAAATTATCTATATCTGAGGATTTTATATTAGTTCAGTTCCTAGAGAAAATTAGGGGATAAAAAGGCAACAGTAGAAGCTATTTCTCTCACTAGTTGCCTTTTACCTTCCCAATTTATACAGCTTGACCGCTCTAATTATGCTCTTATGTAACCAGGATTTACATATCTTTAAATGTAAATAGCTTACAGCTAAATATTTATTCTGAGCAAAAGCCGAGCTATTGTCTTATCTTAACTGTAAAGATTTGGGTTGATTAAACATATGCACAGTATCTACGAAACGTGCAGTTTTAGACTGAGAAGAGATAACTAAACTTTGGGTTCTCGCACCATCTTTGAAGAAGCGAACACCGTTCATTAAAGTACCAGGAGTAATACCACAGGCAGCAAACAGAACTGTTTCTCCCTTAGCTAGTTCTTCAGCATTATAAACCTTGTCTGGGTCTGTAATACCCATTGATTCTAATCTAGCAAGGTTGCTTTCTTTGCTTTCACCAATCAACCCAGTTTTAACTACCGCAGGATCGTAGATTAACTGTCCTTGGAAGTGTCCACCCAAGCAGCGCATGGCAGCAGCAGAAATTACCCCTTCAGGAGCAGCACCAATACCCATCAGAGCATGGATGTTTGAACCAGAGAAAGCACAAGAAATGGCAGCAGATACGTCACCATCAGCAATCAATCTCACCCTAGCGCCAGCACCTCTAATTTCTTTGATGAGACTTTCATGACGAGAGCGATCCATCACAACTACTACCAACTCTTCAATTGAGCGATTAAGACAGTCAGAGAGAATCTTGAGATTTTCGGTTGCAGATTTGTTAATATCTACATGACCTTGAGCCAATGGAGGTGCTGCTAATTTTTTCATATAAAAGTCAGGTGCCGCAAAAAGTCCACCTTTCTCGGAAATAGCTAATACCGCCATGGAACCATTTTGCCCGTAAGCAACAAGATTTGTTCCTTCGCAAGGATCGACAGCAATATCAATCTCAATTAGCTCATCAGGATTACAGAAGCTTTTCGCATCTTCGCGAGTACAAATACCTACTTCTTCACCGATGTAAAGCATGGGAGCATCGTCTCGCTCTCCTTCCCCGATTACGATTCGACCACGCATATTGATTTTATTCATGCGCTCACGCATTGCTTCTACTGCAACTTCATCAGCAATATCTTTCTCGCCTTTCCCCATCCACTTGGAAGAGGCGATGGCAGCTTGTTCAACTACCTCAATTATTTCTAAACCGAGGGTTTTTTCCAGCAAGGTTTTCCTCCCTATTTGCTTATTGTTAAATTTCTTCTTAAAAGCGATGCCCACCCAAATCAAAAGTTTACCAGAGAGAGGTATCTCTCAGATATTTATTAAGTTTTAATAATCTCTGAAATATAGCTCAGTGTTTATTTAAATATCTTATTAGTTTGTAATTTACAGACACAAAGATTAAATACGACTTTTAAAAAATAATGAGTTTTTCGCTATTAAATAGGTATTTTATTATATTTTGTGGCAAAAAAAGTGACTTATTCTCAATGATTAACGAGGATAACCACGAGAGTCAATGTAGAGTAACTCTCATTAGAAAATACTTCCTTAAACCCGCAAGTGGTCAGACCCCAATTCTTCTGAAAGACGCAAGGGAATGCTGACCAAGACGGCAAGGAAACAGAAACCTAAATAGTGATGTTGAGAAAATCCTTAATAAAATGTTTAGTCAGAACGATTCGAGAAGTTTTTATGGTTAACTGAGATATTGTAAAAACTAGTAGCCCTATCATCACGGCGTAAGCTGATTATTATCAATGACATCTAACGAATTACTAACCTTGGTTATCTTACTCAGCCCTGGTATGGCTTTGTCTATCTTGCTTATGCTTACTTTCGCTAAAGGCGGTTAGTTTTCAGCCGAACATTTATACCAGTATGTCAGCAATGAATCGTAGCCTACATCGTCTGGTTACAGAATTAGCTATTAGACTTTTATCTCTTATTCGGGTTGCTTGGATTCGTCCAACTGGTAAAGGAATTTTCCAGTTGGAGAGTAGAAGTCAGACAGTCTTAGACTAAGATACTACTTTAACTAACTTATCCCAACCCAATTCTTTCAGGTTATTATTCCGACGCATGGGACGAGTAGCCAACTCCAGAATATCGCGGGCATTAGTAAAACCGTGGATTTGGGCAAAGGTAAATTCAACTGACCATTTGGTATTGATACCTCTGGCTTCTAGAGGATTGGCGTGCGCCATCCCAGTGATCACTAAATCTGGTTTTAGATCGTAGATACGTTGAATTTGGTTATAGTTATCGGGTTTTTCGACGATGTTAGGTAAGGGGACACCCATTTCATTACAGGTTTTTTCTAACAAGTCTAATTCTGCTTTTTGGTAGCGTTTGTCCATATAGGGAATACCAATTTCAGGACAAGACATACCACAACGGATCAGAAAACGTGCCAGGGAAACTTCTAATAGGTTATCTCCCATAAAGAAGACAGACTTACCGCGAATTAGCTTCACGTAATCTTCTAAGCCCTCCCAGATTTTCGCTTCTCTCTCTTCTAATCCTTGGGGTTCAATATCTAGTACCGAGCAGATCTTTTCAATCCAGGCTCTTGTCCCATCTGGACCAATCGGGAAGGGTGCGCCAATCAGCTTTGTTTTACGGCGACGCATCAGGGTTGTAGCAGTGCGGGAAAGGAAGGGATTAACTCCAGCCACGTAGTATCCTTGCTCAATTACAGGTAGTTCCGTAAAGCGCTTGGAAGGTAGCCAGCCTGATACTTTAACCCCTTGCTTTTTAAGTTCTAAGGTAAGGTTCGTAACGACAGGATCGGGTAATGAACCGAATAATACTAAAGGTTGGTGGTCTTTATATTCCGATTCTTCTTGGGTAACTTCTTCTTTTTTGCGCCCAAAGTTAAGCAAACTAGAAACAGCATTACGTTCTTTTTTCTCTGCTTCTTGCTTCGGTGCTTTAGTGGGGCACTTATGCGCCATTGCTGCTAATACAGTGTCTTCCCCTTGAGTAAAGGCGTAGTCTAATCCATTGGCGCGGGCGGTAACGATGGGGATACCGATTTCTGCTTCAAGTCTTGGTCCTAAACCTTCCAAGTCCATTTTGATGATCTCGGTAGTACAAGTACCTATCCATACGATAACACTAGGATTGCGATCGCGCTTAATCTGCAAACACAATCTTTTTAATTCTTCGTAGTCATTGAGTTTGGCAGAAATATCTCCTTCTTCTAATTCCGCCATCGCATAGCGCGGTTCAGCGAAAATCATTACTCCCATAGCGTTTTGTAGGAAGTAACCACAGGTTTTTGTGCCAATAACTAAAAAGAAACTATCTTCAATCTTTTGATATAGCCAAGCTACACAGCTAATGGGGCAAAAGGTATGATAATTCCCAGTTTCACATTCAAAATTTAATGCTGAAGGTTGTTGTTCTTTGGCTAATGTCATGTTTTAATCTCCTTTCTAACTCGATCAAGATATTTTAAATCTGTTTCTTTATCAATCAAGAAAAAACAGGTATTGTTTTATTGCCCACCCTACTGTCTGTTAACAGTTAACTGTTAACAGTTAACTGTTTAATGTTCAATGTTCAATGACTGCATCTCTACCTTAAATTTGCGATCGCAAATTACAACTGGTCACTGATCATTGTTAACTGATCTAAACCATCATCATGTCTAATTCTTCTTCTGCGTCTTGCTTCCCTGCTTTATCTGCGGGAGGATTAAGGTAGTAATCAGACAACAAGGAGAACAAGTCTCTGTCTTGCGCCTCATTAGGCACAACTCCTTCTGGTGCAGCCAAGATTTGATCGGCAATATTGAGATAATAATCACAGACAAAAGCCAAGGAAGGATCGCTTTCTGCCATTTCGAATAGAGTTTTACCTTTAACACGGGAAACGCGAATATCCTCAATTAAGGGTAATATCTCTAAAACAGGCATTGGTACATGTTCGATATATTTGTCGATTAAGTCCCGTTTAGATGTTCTGTTACCAATTAAACCCGCTAGACGTAGAGAATGTGTCCGCGCTTTTTCTCTAACAGATGCAGCAATGCGATTAGCTGCAAACAGGGCATCAAAACCATTATCGGTAACGATCATACAGTAATCAGCATAATTGAGGGGTGCTGCAAAACCACCACACACTACGTCACCTAAGACATCAAACAAAATAACGTCATATTCGTCAAAAGCGTTTAATTCTTTGAGTAGTTTGACGGTTTCTCCGACCACATAGCCACCGCAGCCAGCACCCGCAGGAGGACCACCCGCTTCCACACAACTAACGCCACCGTATCCTTCGTAGATCACGTCTTCGGGCCAAATGTCTTCGTAGTGAAAGTCTTTTTCTTGAAGAGTATCAATAATAGTGGGAATAAGAAATCCTGTCAAAGTAAAGGTGCTGTCATGTTTAGGATCGCAGCCAATTTGTAAAACTTTCTTGCCTCTTTTAGCTAAAGCTGCGGAAATGTTGCAGCTAGTTGTGGACTTACCGATGCCACCTTTGCCGTAAACTGCTAATCTTATTTGTCCCACGTTGCTTTTCTCCCCTGCGTTTAAATACGAGAATTTATCTGAGATTATATGAGTGCGACGTTTGCTGTAGTTTCTGCTTCACGTCTATGTAGGCATTATGGTTCAATTAACCAGGAAAATAAAGGTGCTTTGTTTCTTTGAGGCTGGGATATTCTAAGTATTAGTTATCTTTTTTACTTATGAAGCTATCAAGCCCTAATAAATCAATAAAAATAGTGTTAGATCAATAAAAATTATTTTTGTGTATTTATTTTTAGTAAATAAGGACAAAAAACAAATTAAATTTTCCTTGAGTGATCGAGAAAATTATGACTTAGACTCATGGCGACAATGTATTTACAAGTTTAGATTACCCAAAGCTTATCCAGTTCAAGACTATAGAGCTTTAGACGAGAGTGAAGATCGAGGACAAATAGCGATCGCAGTTCCTATATTTCTAGCTTACATTGATTGCAAAGCCAACAATTGAGAATCAGGATTTTTTTTTGGTAAAGAAGAGTTAATTTTTAGTCAATCCCCTCAAAAGTGTCAACATTTGTGAACTACTCCGACCATTCATAGTATGCAGCATCCTAGATATATCTCACTAGAACGTTAATGACGAACAGCTTTTCATTTTCATCTAATTTACGGGAACTATAAATGTAGATTTATAAATAACTAGTTTTTAAAATATTATGATTGCTCAAATCAAAGATCCTTTTGACTTTGAAAAAGTTGTGGCATATTACTTTGAACAACAAGGTTATGAAGTGATCATGCCTCCTGCTAATACTAAAGGGTACGATATCGAACTACATAAGGAAAATGATCGCATTGCCGTTCAAGTTAAAAACCATCGAGCTAAATGCAATGTTGCCCAAATTCAGAAATTTCAGAGTTTTCTGGAATTACCCTTAGCCAATAGATTTAATCAAGGATGGTTCATCTCAGCTAGTGGCTACTTTAAACCTGCGTTGACTCATGTCAATACAGAAAAGCCATCCAATCTATCTTTAGCAACTTTTCAAGGAATTGATCAAGTTAATTGGATTTACAATAAGCCGAGTAGCCTTCCTGGATCTTCAATTTCTGTTCCTAAACCAGTCCCCTCCCCGGAAATTCAAACAAAATATATTGGCGTATTTACCTGTAAAGGTGGTGTTGGCAAAACTACAGTCGCCGCCCATCTTGCTGGTGCATTTGCTCTAATGGGACATGATGTTATTTTGTTGGATTTAGATCCAGATCGCAATTTAAGGAAGCTTTTCTTACAAGATTTAGAAGATGAAGAGGGTGATGCTAGTATTTTTGTTCCTGCAATAAACAAAGATCAGCCAGGTACAACTATTACTGTTCTCAATGCAGATCAGTGGAGAGAAGAAGATTATCCTGATGTAAAAATTATAATTTGTGATTGTTCTCCAGTGTTAACCGAGAATTCACAGTCGTTAGTTGAAAAATTTGACTATTGTCTGATTCCTACTACTCTTAATCCATTGGGAGTTAATAAACATGGAGATGTAATTATGAGAACTTTTAAACATGTCCGTCGGCGTAATGCAAATGTAGAAATGTTTGCTTTAATTAATAATTATATTTCTAACAAAAATTTAGTAACAAGAAACCAAGTTTTATTTAATCATCTTAAACAAAGTCTGAGTAAATACACATCTGTTGATCCTAAGTGCAAATTAATCCATCCAGATGCCGCGAAAGTTCGTCACAGCAATGCTTTACTTTACTGGGGATATCATATTGTTGCAGGTACAGCACCTCAGTTAGCATTCAAAGAAACTGCGGGTAAAAGTTACCCCAGAATAGATTTTCTCCAGCTTGCAGAATACTTAGAAGAACATACCATTATAGATGAATTACGTCACCGAGGATTATTATAGAAATAACAGAGACTAGTTTGACTAGGGTGCAATCAAAACCTGTTGGTGATTCTCCAGGGCGATCGCCTAATTATCAAACTAAACCGTTTAGTTTGAATAGAGAAAAAGAGGATTTTTATCCGACAATTTACTCTTAAAATTTACTTGAGGTTAAAAGTAGAATTTGACAATTTAAAGTTAATTAAACATTGATGCAGTTCCGTTGTGGTCTGTATCCACTCCAAAATTCAGACCACCAATCCCATGCTCGAATAATTCTTAAAGCGAGCATGGGATTGATGGTATCAGGGTGCCAAGTAGCTCCTGGGATTTTTAACCTTTTTTGTGGGATATATCGGTGGGCACTTTCAATTTCACCCCTTGCCAATAGGTAATCTTGTCCATCCTAGCGACAAATGTTCGCTGCTTTTTCTGCTCAACTGGACGAGCAAAAGCCACCCTGATTTCTCGCCAATCAATTTTTCGAGAAGATTGGGGAATTTTCCGAATCTTGGTTAATCCAACTTTCTCCTCTGGCACTTTTACTCCTGTTCTTAAAAGACAACCATCTAATTCTAATAAAAGTCTTTCGGTCTTTGTTTTGGGGTTAATAGTTGCTTGTGCTTGAGATTTGGCTAGTCTTTGCTCCACAAATTGTTCCGATAATCGAGCGATTTGAAGCACTTCTCTTCTGACTTTACTCGACTCAATCTTAAAACCATAATGTTCTTGAAAGCGTTTACTTGCCTGATTGAATGATTCTTCCGCACCAAAATCTACCAAAGCTCTTGTTAAGCCTGGGGAATGCTTTCCATGAGTTATTCCTAGTTTTTCGGCTACGGGACGAATCCCCATTTTCAGTTTCTTATTCCAAAGATAGGGCGATTCTATCTTTAGTTGACCAAAAATCACTGTATATTTAATTAAGGGTCGTCGATGAATTACCCAACCAATAGTTTGAGTTTGACTTGTCACCTGATTAACTAACCAGGTCATCAACATTGACATCACTCGAGCGCCGATAGTACGTAACAGTGATAATAGGTCAGAGTCAAGTTCCTCAACTGTTTCCACCAGATTTTCTTCTCTCTCTGTAATTGCTTGAAACAGAATTTGACTTATTTGCTCTATACAATCATTATATTTTTGGTTCATAGCAGTGTAATTTATTGATTCATCTCTTTAACTACACTGCCTTTTTTTGTTTAGATCAATCCCACTTGGCGTCGAGTTTTTTAGCGATCGCCTGGAGCCTCACCAACTACTTTTGACCACACCCGTTTGACTATTGAAGGGAGAATTAAATATTCTCTCGCATCATCTTAATAAATATGCTGTTTGTCAACTATATAGACAACTAGTATGGAAATCTTTGTGACTGATGATCGCTATTTATTAAACTTCATCATGAGTGCCAACATCTAATAAGACTATTGCTTTCTTTATCTGTTTCTATAGCAAAAACAAGTGGAAAATATCAATTCTGATATTTCTCTTGATCAATATAGTACCTCGGCGATCGCGAAAATCTTCATCAACAGGCTATAGCGAGAAATGCTAATTTGTTTGGAGAGGTAGCAGGGCAGGGCTATTTCATTCTCAACCGTGTCATTTTGTGCATTCACGAAAATAGGTGATTTTAACTGTAAGGTAGTTTAACTATCATTATCTGAAAGCTAGTGAAATCATTAATGAAATTTAGAATGAAATGACCCTGGTAGCAGGGACAGATATTCCCGCAACTTCAGATTTCAATCTTAAAAAAGACTAGGATTGCTAAAAAACAATAAATGTTTAATGCTCAATGCTTAATGCTTAATGCTTAATGCTTAATGCTCAATGATTGGTCAAGTTAACTAGAAGCACTAGTGTAAAAACGCAGAGCAAAGCGCCAGAAAAAGATTGAGAAGATAAATAAGGCACCCGCTAAAATAGCAGCACCAATACTCCAGGTGAGTTCACCGCGGTCAAGCATTGCCTGGGCAGGAACAGTAGTTAGGAAAGCTACAGGCACAACAAAGGTAAAAAAGAACCGATAAACAGCAGGATATGCCACCATTGGATAACGCCCCGCTTCTAGTAATCCCCTCAAAACCTCCGTTACGTTGTAGACTTTGACAAACCAAATACTAGTTGCACCTAAGATAAACCATAGGCTATAGAGAATTACAACACCAAAGCCCAAGGGAATAAGGCTAGCGAGATAGTTGTACCAGGTTAAACCCAAGTTATTCCCTGCATAGATAATTAAAATTACGCCAAAAAGTAAATCAGGTAAGCCCCAAGGAGATATGGTTTTAGTGGAAAGCCAAAATTGACTACTTATCGGCTTAAGCAATACGAAGTCTAATGTTCCCTGTTCAACCTGTTTGACAATGCTATTTAAGTTAGGTACTAAAAAAGTAGCGGAGAATCCTTGCAACAGAGTAAACAAACCCAAAACAATTGTCGCTTCCTGCCAACTCCATCCTGGAAAAGTATAGCCAGTGCGATAAAACAAAAATAGCCCGAAGAGACTGCCGACTAAATTCGCGATACTGGTAATGGCAGCAATCAGAAAATTGAGGCGATATTCTAATTCAGTTGCGATCGCCGTAGACCAAAAGAGCCGTAAAATTTTAAAATAACGCTGCACGACTACTAGTAACTCCAGGGATTGTATAAAGGAACATTGAGGCTAGAAAAATCACTTTCGTTGCAAGTAACTAAGGATAATTGATGATTAATTGCTGTTGCAGTCAGTAAACTATTAATTACAGGCAATTTTACAGGCAATTTTATAATCTATCAGTAAAACTTGATCGAGATCCCGCTTCTGACATCAAAAGCTGCTGGTTTGTCTATTGGGGGAGAGATTTAGCTATATTATTATGAGTCGCATCTTGCTGGTGGAAATAATTGTCGCCAGTAGAATGTTTCACAAACGATCACGCTGATCTTAGAAATTGCTAATTATCCTGAATGACTTCTATCCAAGAACAACTCCAAGAATTAAATACGGTGGCAGTAAATGCGATCGCCTCAACCGAGAGCTTAGATGACCTAGAACAGCTAAGAGTTAAGTATCTGGGTAAAAAAGGTCAAGTATCCCAAATATTGCGAGGGATGGGCAAATTATCCCCTGAAGAACGACCTGTGGTAGGTTCATTAGCCAATGTTGTAAAGGAAGAAGTCCAAGTAAGTCTAGAACAGCGGAAGCAAGATTTACAGCAGGCACAAATAGAGGCACAAATTAAAGCCGAAACTTTAGATGTAACTATGCCTGGGGTAAGTCGTCCTCTGGGTCGAGTTCATCCCCTTAATGGGGTGGTAGATAGAGTATTGGATATCTTTGTTGGTTTGGGCTATACCGTTGCCACAGGACCTCAAATTGAAACCGACTATTATAATTTTGAGGCTCTCAATACCCCTCCAGATCATCCAGCTAGAGATATGCAGGATACATTTTATTTGCCAGGCGGAAATTTACTGCGTACCCACACTTCTTCAGTACAAATTCGCTACATGGAAAATCATCAACCACCCATTAGAATTATTGCCCCTGGTCGAGTTTATCGTCGAGATACGGTTGATGCTACCCACTCCGCAGTATTCAATCAGGTAGAAATATTAGCCATCGATCAAGGATTAAAATTTACTGATCTTAAAGGCACTATCAAAGTATTTTTACAACGGATGTTTGGCGATGAACTTCCCGTACAGTTTCGTACTAGCTATTTCCCGTTTACCGAACCTTCTGCGGAAGTAGATGTTCAGTGGAAGGGCAAATGGTTGGAAGTTATGGGTTGTGGGATGGTCGATCCTAATGTGTTGAAAGCTGTTGGGTACGATCCTGAAGTTTATACAGGCTTTGCCGCAGGTTTTGGCGTGGAAAGATTTGCGATGGTGCTACACCAAATTGATGATATTCGCCGTTTGTATAGTAGCGATCTACGTTTTTTGAATCAGTTTTGATTATTCGTGTTTAACTTTGTAACGCCTTGGGTGAATTAGCGGTCAGACCCACAAAAGTCATGGGTAGCAAACAAAGGCTTTAGGCGTTTACACCCATACGAGTGTTTATCCTCGAATGGGGGCAAGCCCTCGAATGGGGGGCATGTGATGCTGACCAAGACGCGACCTTTAAATGAAGTAATACGTAGCTTTTAGCTGTTAGCTTTTAGAATAAATTCTTGAAATGATACAATGATATATGGATGTATATTCAATTCTTCAGCAAACTCAACGTCAGTTAGTTAGGGATGGTTTAGTCAAGCCAATTTTAGATCATAACGCTGATAAAACTCTAGCTCTACTTTGGTCGCAGTTGGGTGACTTTGATAATTTAGAATATGCCTGGTGGCTAAAAAGAGAGTCAGATCAGCTAAAAGCCAGAAGAATTACAGTAAAAGCAATTGGTATTGGCGATCGCAATTCAGGAATCAAGTTTTGTCAGTATACAGGTTTTCCTCAAGACAGCTTATATCTCGATCCCACTGCCGATCTACATCGGCAACTAGGACTATATCAAGGATTAGCTGTTAAATTTCCATTTTTATCAGCAAAATACAGTGCCTTGCTTAATTTGATGTTGATGTGTGCTGGTATTGGTAGTCCAGGGACATTATCTGAGGTCTTTCGGGGCTATAAAGGTGATCGGCAAGCACCCCAGTTAATCTCTAACGATGAAGTAATAAAAGATACGCCCCTACCAGCAATCAAAGGCGATCTGTTTAAACTGGCAGGAGGAGAAAATTTTCAACGTCCTTTTGAACTAGCTACTCTGAGACTGAGAAATATGACCGAGGTACTAAGTCATTGGAATACCTATGTTCCCGATGCAACTTATTTAACTCAACGCGGTGCTACTTTTTTGTTTAATGCTGACGGGAAATTACTTTATCAACATTGCGATCGTAATATTCTCGGTTTTGCCAGAAATATGAGCGATCCTTTAGGTTTTATTCGTGAATATTGAGCAATGATCCCTTAATTGCTATTAATTGCTATTTCTCCTGGATGATAATCTACCAAAATCCTCGTTTACCGCTGGGCATAATTGTCATCCAATTAGTTTTCACTTCTTCCAATTGTTCTGGAGTCAAATTAGTATGGCTAAGATTTGCCCCACAGAGATTTGCGCCCTTTAACTTGGTTTGTTGGAAGTTGGCGTAGTTAAGGTTTGCCCCTCGCAAATCAACTCCTTCTAAGTTAGAAGACCTAAACAAAGATTTACTCAAATCAGCATTGCGGAGCATCGCTTGACGCAAATCAGAGTTGGTGAAATTAGCCCGACTCAAATCTGCTCCCTGAAAGTTAGCCCTAACCATTTTGGAGTCGTGAAATTTTGACTCAGACAAATCAGCTTTTTGCAGATCCTGCATACTCATATCCTTCAAGCTAAAGTCTTTTCTCCCAGAGGAATAAGCTCTTACAACTTCCTCTGCCGCAATTTTCACTGGTTTTGCAAGAGCTTTAGGCGTTTTTTTAGACCAGGTTGCGGTATTTTCTAAGCTGGTTTGTTGGCTAGATCTTCTGGAGTATTTAGAAATAGATGTACTTCGACTATCTGCGCGCCGAGAAACTCTCGATTGTGGTACATTACGACTGCGACGAGAAGACCCCATGCTCGTTTTACTAGCAGAACTATTATTGTCTGCCACAGTGGGGTAGGCTAGCATGCTTTCAGCCAGACTGTCCGCATGATTTTCCAGATCTAACACTTGCAAAACTTCTTCGGCAGATTTATAACGGCTTTTGACTGCCACTTCCAGCATCTTACTCAAGATCTCGGCAAAACTGTCGCTGACATCAACATATTTAAACCAATCAATGTCCCCAGTGATGGGGTCACAGTCCATATTTTTTGGTGCTTTACCACTCATTAAATACATACAGGTAACACCCAGAGCATAGACATCACTGGCATAAACAGGGCGCATTGCCAGTTGTTCAGGAGGAGCGAAGCCAGGAGTCCCGACGGCAAAAGCAGTTAAGGCAGTTTGACTAGAGGATTCTGCTACACTATTAACCTGATTTTTGACTACTCCAAAATCGATCAAAACCAGTTTATTGTCTATTTCGCGACGAATGATATTAGCTGGTTTAATATCTCGGTGAATGACTTTTTGAAGGTGAATATCTCTCAGGATTACCAAAACCTCTTTAAGTACCTGTCTCGCTTTGGCTTCGTTGAGTATTCCTTCTTTTTTTACCTCTTGCTGTAAGTTATTGCCTTTGACAAATTCTTGAATCAAGTAAAACTGCTCACGATCTTCAAAATAATCCAGCAGTCTGGGTATTTGAGGGTGGTTGCCAACTCTGCCTAAAGTTTTTGCTTCCCTCTCGAACAATTCTCGCGCCATTGAAAGGAAATTTGGATTATCTGTATTGGGTCGTAATTGCTTAATTACACATAGCGGCTTGCCAGGAAGGGCTAGGTCGGCTGCCAGAAAAGTAGCTCCAAAACCGCCTTTTCCCAGACCTTTGATTAAATGATAGCGACCATGCAATAGCAACTTAGATCCACAAGCTTTACACAATTTTGACTTGGGGTGATTGGCAGGTTTAGGACAGGATGGATTTAGGCAATAGCTCATTCAAAATACCTACAAGGCTCTGTCTGGCAAATACATATTTAAGCGATAATAATCGCCTGATAGCTGATTTTTAGGTTTGATATTATTGGTTGTCAGCTATTTCTTACCCAGCATATCCTACATTTTTAGAAATCAGTTGAGAGAAGCTCATTATTAATCGGTTTGTGTGATTATTCATTAAATAAATCAGACTCAAATATCTTTCTGGTAGAGATTTAAGCCTGTTACTTTTTTATGCTTTTGTTCTATTTTAGATTATCTGCACTGATGCGAGCCGATTTAGGACTTAACGTATTCGTCAGTTCTTCATTATGAGGAGCCGAATTAGATGCTTGGACAATTAAAAAGCCAATAATAAGACAGAACAATAAATCGACAGCAGCTTTCCTAATCTCTTGCATTTTGATAATTTTGTATGATCCTTTGTGACAAATATAGCTAGTATTTTTTACGGAGGAAATATTTACGACCAGAAAATAATCGTATCTTTATATAAATGAGAGAATATTAAACAAATTATTAAGACGTAATCTTATTTTGAGTTATTTGTTGCTAACAATATGTTACAAAACGTAATTGCTTGACGAGCAAATCAATTAAGCAAATCAATTAAGAGTCTTGCTAGAATTTTCAGTTAGCCACCGAAGGTGCCGATTATGCCTGTGTATTTATACTGGGGAGAAGATGATTTTGCGATCGCCCAAGCTGTAGAGAAATTACGCAATAAAGTACTAGACCCCAACTGGTTGCAGTTTAACTATCATCAACTAGAAGGCGATCACCCAGAAGCGATCATTGAGGGACTAAATCAGGTGATGACTCCTGTATTCGGTATGGGGGGAAGGATGGTGTGGTTAGTCAATACTAATCTTTGTCAGCAAAAACCGAGGAGTGATACCTTGGCGGAATTAGAGCGAACTTTAAAAGTGATCCCTGAAACATCCCACTTATTATTAACTACCAGCAAAAAACCAGATGGTAGATTAGGTTCAACTAAGCTGTTGCGTAAATATGCTGTGGTTAAAGACTTTAGCCTGATTCCTCCTTGGAAAACCGATCTAATTGCAGCACAAGTCAGGGAAGTAGCTCAACAGATGAAGCTCAAATTAACAACTCAGGCGATCGCTTTATTAGCAGAATCAGTGGGTAATAACACCAGACAGTTGTGGAATGAACTAGAAAAACTGAAAATCTACTGGGGTGATAATAAACAGGCTATTGATGACAAGACGGTGGCAGAGCTTGTACTGTGTAATACTCAAAACAGCCTCCAACTAGCAGCAGCAATCAGAGATGGCAACCCAAATCAGGCTCTAGGATTAGTTACGGATTTAATCAAACGTAATGAGCCAGCTTTAAAAATCGTTGCCACTTTAATCGGACAGTTTCGCACCTGGACAATCGTTAAACTAATGCAGCAGGCAGGAGAAAGAGATAATAAAGCGATCGCTTCTGCGGCGGGAATTAATAATCCCAATCGTCTTTATTTTATTAACAAAGAAATTCAGCAGACAACTAGCGAACAGTTTTTAGCAAGTTTACCTTTGCTATTAGAACTAGAACATAGCCTTAAATCGGGAGGGTCAGCACTTGCTACCCTACAAACCAAGACCATTGAATTGTGTCTGATATTTCAGAAGTAAGAGAAATTAATATATTTAGTTAGTTTATTTATTCAAGCTTTAAGAATATAGCATCATAGATTATTTGGTCAAAATATTTTTCACGTATTTCTTCAAAGGTAGAAGTATGATAAGATAAATGTCAAATTATGACAGTGAAATTCACGAATCTTTGCCCCCTAGTTACAAAAAAATGAATTTCTCATAATAATCTGCTGAGATCTGATTTATATATTAATTGATTAATATCAGTAAAACTCATGTCAATTTTTTTTATTGTTTTTGTTCCTCTTATCTTTTTTATCATTGCATTTTTAGTAAAGCTTATAATAGAAGGTACTTTCAAAGAAGAACAACTCTATTTAGGAATTGAATTAGCACTAGGGAATTTATCATTAACTATTAATTATATATATAGTGTAATCAAGAATACGATTGATTCTTATTCTTTAAAAACTAATATTTCTAGCTCTGAAGTTATAGATATATTAAAAAATATTATTTTCCCATTAGCTTTTATTGTAGTTATTTTTGCTATCTTGATAGGGATTGTTTGTTTACATAGGTTGTTTGAGTCAAGCACAAATATCAAAGTAAGACGTATAATGTTATTAGGGATATCTAACTCCCTTGGTTTTATCTTATACTTTGGTTATGCTTTTCTTTTTGCTCTTAAATAAAGATAAATTTTAAAAATGAGTACACAGAAACAAGATAATGATCGTCTTTTGGTAGGAGGAACTAGTCTAGAAGCAATTGCTGCAATAACTGCTGTTGCCGGGATAGCTATCTCTTCACTTCCAGTGACTGCTGTTTCAATAATTCCAGCAGGAATAGGTAGTTATATGTTGAAAAAGCTTGTGTATAAGAAAAAGAAAGAGGAACAAGAGGAACAAGAGGAAAAAGAATTTAATTCAGTTATTGAAGATGTCTAATTACTCCTGTGTTTTAAAATGGAAGGGTGAAGAGTAAACATCAATCGAACTTACTAATAGTGATGTTTTATTTGAGTACTACCTTCTGTTTAACGTCAACTCGATTTTTTAAATTTTCCAACTCACCCTGAAAAAATAAGTAATAAATTTTTAAAATTGCGAATTGACCATGGGTAAAGTTGCTCATGGTTTTAGTCGGATGTGCTTAAAGTTAATCAGACAAAATAAAGAGTTATACTACTGAGTTGTTGTCTAAAAGCCTTTCATGGTCAATTTTTTGCGGTTTGGCGTTGGAATCATCTCATGGACATATCTGCTTCAATTGTCGGTATTGGCTTCAGAGTTGCCAGATATTAAGAAGAAAGCCAGTTTCTTACCAAATAGCTTGCATCAAACACAGCAGCAGAACTTATTAGTTACGGCAAAATCTCCTTACTACTTGATTGCCCAAGATCGTCAAGGAGCAAGCCAAAAGTTTGAAATACCGACTGAAGGGGATTTTCAGCCATCTATTCCTGTAGAACAGGTGGAGGTGATTGAGGTGATTGCTGATCGCCAAGAATACGATCAGCAGCGAGGAGTAATTACGGCACAGGGCAATGTGACCATGCGTTTTGCCCAATCTGTCATGACGAGCGATAGTCTGGAAATCAATCTCAATGATCGTCTGGCGGTGGCGAGAGATAACGTGGTTCTCAAACGAGGAGAACAAGTGCTGCGGGGAGAAAGATTTGAATATTATTTAGTTGCGGATCGGGGGGTTATTTATAATGCGGGGGGAGAAGTTTATCAGCCTAGTCTCAATCAAGATACGGATTTTGAACAGGAGATCACATCAGAACAAGCAAGATTAGACCGAGTTTTAAGCGATCGCCTAACTGATAATCAGCCTGTAACCGACGTTACGGCAGCCGAAGGTATTGGTGCAACCGTTAGCAATCAAGGAATTGGTGTGAGCAATGGCAACAGCGCTAATGGAGGAACAGGAGGAACAATCAATCGTCTGCGGTTTGAAGCAGAAAGAGTTGATTTTGAGACCACTACCTGGACAGCCAAAAATCTGCGCCTAACTAACGATCCTTTCTCCCCGCCTGAATTAGAATTACGTGCAGAAGCAGCAACTTTCGAGCAGCTAGACTCTCTAACAGGTAAGCTAACTACCGAAAAATCCCGTTTGGTGCTAGATGATAGCTTAAAGATTCCTCTGTTGAAGCGCTCCTTTGTTTTTGATCGTCGTCCTAGTAAACCAGGACTATTGACGGTAGCCTTTGATGGTGATGAGCGAGGAGGGCTATATATTGAACGCACCTGGAGAATTTTTGAACAACCTAAATTGAGCTGGGAAATCACACCACAATATTTTTTACAGCGAGCGTTAATCCCCACTACATTTAATTTTAGCGATTCTGATCAAGGAGGTATATTTAATCCAGATGTATTCGGTATAGACAGTAGTATTAACTTTATTTTTACTCCACGAACTGACTTCAAGGCTGTTGCTTCGCTTCCAGGCTTAGATCTGGATCAGATTGGAGATAATTTACGTGCTAAGATCCGCATCCAGCAGAGAGTAGGCAGCCTGAATAATCCTTATCGGTTTGCTCTAGAGTATAATTACCGCGATCGCCTATTTAATGGTTCTTTAGGTTTCCAGACGGTCCAAAGTAGTATTGGAGGAGTTGTTACTTCCCCTAACATAGCACTTGGCAATACTGGGGTAACCTTACAATATCAGGGGTCAATTCAGAATATCACTGCCGATACCGACGTAGCAGAATTATTGGCAGGAAATAGAGACGATGATTTGATTAACCTTACTCGCTATCAAGCAGCAGCATTTTTCAATAAAAACTTTTCTATTTGGCAAGGAGAGGCTTTACCCAGTAACAAAGAGCAAGGATTGCGTTATACCCCTGTGCCGACTGTACCTTATCTAAACTTATTTACAGGAGTTTCGGGAGTCAGTAGTCTCTATAGCAACAGCGATTCGCAACTATCCTTAGAAGGTAGTATCGGTATCCAAGGCCAACTGGGACATTTTTCCCGTTCTTGGCTTGACTATACAGGATTTACATTAAGCTATTCACAAAATATTCGTGGAGACGAATCTCCCTTTCTGTTTGATCGTTTGGTAGATCGTCAAGTTCTTTCCTTCGGTATCACCCAGCAAATTTATGGTCCAATTCGTTTAGGCTACCAAACTTCTCTAAACTTGGAAGACAGTGAAACCATCAGTACAGATTATCTGTTGGAATATAGCCGGAGAACCCACAATATAGTGTTGCGCTTTAACCCAATACTGGAAATTGGCTCTTTGAGTCTGCGAATCAGCGACTTTAACTGGCAAGGAAACTCTCAACCATTTAGAGATAAAGGAATTACGCCAGTAATTCAGGGAGTTAACTAGGGCTTACAATAAAAAAAGTCCTACTCTCCAGCAGGACTCAAAATATTAGACAGTAATTGACGACTCCCGCCGTTAAGCGCTACGCGCCCTCCACGGGGGATTCTAACCCTTACGAGTTTAGATTTCTGCTTCCTTTCCTCTTATCTAGACCAAACCGAAGTTATGCCCCCGACAGAACGAATCCACAGACATTTTAGTTTGAATTGCACGATGCGCCCCACCGCACAATCAAGAAACACATTGATTTCTCTCATCTCGCAACTGGAATACATTGGTTGCAGCAACAGATTCTTTCTTGCTGCAACCGATGTATTCGTTTTTCGAGGTACAAAAACATTTCTCTCACTAGGTCGGTTCTGGACATAACTTCGCCAGCTACCAAACTAGCTACTGACCTACTTAAGACTCACGTTCGATGGGCTGTTTTACACCACTATTATTATCTCATTACTTATGCCATACAAACATAAAGTTTTTAACCAGAAAATGTATTTAAATATTGTCGCTGCGCGGTTTTATTTGTTGGACAAAATTCATCTCACCAGTAAACCGTTTTCTGCGCTTTCGCTACGAAAATGCTTTTACTGGGAGTCCTCTTTTGTCACTCAAGATAGAAAAGGCTGTCTTAACGAACAGTATTAGCCAAGTTATCAACCCGAATTGGTTTGATAAAGTACATTTTAATTAGCTCTACACCGTTAGAAACGTAGTGAGGTAACTTGCGCAGTAGTTTAACTGGTGCAGGGGCATTAGAACTAGCAATCTCAGTTAGTTTCTCGTTGTTAACTACGCATTTTTCTAAACTGTTATAGAAATCGGGATGTTCTACATCCAGCACTACGGGAAATACTCTGCCAGCGGTATCGTTAGTTTGTTTAATAACGTGCTTGTCATACTCTCTAGCATCTAAGCCCAAAGACTCATAGAAACCAGAACGCTGAACGTCGTTTAAATACATAGTCGCAAACACTGAAAGTAAGAAGAAACGACTCCATAGTCTTGCTTTCCAGTCATTAAGAAACTGAGGTTGAGACTTCATGATGGCATCGAAAAAATCACCATGACGGTTTTCATCTTGACACCAGTTCTCAAAGAAATTGAAAATAGGATAAATTTGGTTTTCGGGATGCTGTTCTAGATGGCGGTAAATAGTGATGTAGCGCCAGTAACCAATCTTTTCAGATAGGTAAGTCGCATAAAAAATAAACTTAGGTTTAAAGAAAGTATACTTGCGACTTTTAGTTAAAAATCCCAAATCTAGAGAAAGATTGAAGTCAGATAGAGCTTTATTCAGAAAACCTGCATGACGTGCTTCATCTCGGGACATAAGATTAAAGATTTCAGCCAATACGGGGCTTCTACCTTTTAAACGTCTGCCTAATTCTTTATAAAGTAAAAATCCTGAAAACTCAGCCGTACAGGAACGTTCTAGGAACTCAATAAATAATTTACGAGTCTCGCCACTGATGTTATCCCAAGACTTTTGGAACTGCTCATCTCGAACAAAATGATGGCGATTGTAGTCAACGCGAAACTCTTCCAGAATTGCTTCTAGTTCATCTTCGTTAAGGGAGATGTCCATGTTAGCCATCTCCTCAAAATCGGTTGTATAAAAACGAGGAGTCAGGATAGTCTCTGCTGCGGGAGATTTTACTCCTGGGCGAACTTCCTCAAACTGTGGTTTTTTAAGGCTATCTACCATTATTTCTAATATTTAACTTTCTTTTCTTATTGAATAAGCCGACTCTGGTTGCCATCATCAGCAGTCACTAGATTAATATTCTCTGATAGTTGGGATATCTTTCAACAATTTGTTAATGAATATTAACTACCCAGTCTATTGAATATCGTTTTACTTTAATAATAGTAAGATTTACATTCTGAACTATTTAAATTTCTTGAATATCTCTGTTTAGTTGCATATCAATGTTATGGCTTTACCTCAAATAATTGCTTTTGTCAGACGAGAATGGAGTCAGCTTAATCACTTGCGAGCAACGAATGGAGAAAAGATACGTTCAGAGAATGATCTGTCTCATGGCTTTTTTCAAGAGATTTTAGGTCCTAATTTCTTTATATTACTTGCTTTAGCTACTGCTATTGCTACTTTTGGTCTACTTTCTAACAGTGCAGCAACCATTATTGGAGCCATGATCATTGCCCCACTCATGGTTCCTATTATGAGCCTTGCCTATTCCTTGGTAGTATTAAATTTCCGTCTGCTTAGCTATTCTCTGGTGAGACTTATTTTGGGGGTAGTCGTGACTATCTTAATCGCCTTTCTAGCTACTGAGAT
The DNA here is from genome assembly GCA_942490675.1 of Cyanobacteriota bacterium. Classification (GTDB taxonomy): domain Bacteria; phylum Cyanobacteriota; class Cyanobacteriia; order Cyanobacteriales; family Xenococcaceae; genus Waterburya. The sequence continues at coordinate 26,237 of CALNYB010000013.1, forward strand.
TATTGGGTTTAAGATTCCTGGCTCTGAGATTCTCGCTCGTACTGAGCCTACTTTACTAGATTTGGGTATAGCGATCGCCGCTGGAGTAGCTGGAGCTTTTGCGAAAATCCGCCGTAGCGTTTCTGATGCTATTCCTGGAGTAGCAATATCGGTGGCTTTAGTTCCTCCCTTATGTGTTGTTGGTATTGGTTTAGCCACTAGCGATTTCGAGCAAGCAACCGGAGCTTTTATTCTTTTCTTAACTAACCTAATAGGAATTATTATTAGTGCTGATTTTATCTTTGTTTGGCAATCCTATGGCAGTTGGAAAAAAGCAATCTGGTCACTGTTTTTTTTAGTGGTAAGTATGATTGCTATTTCCTTACCATTATATGATTCCTTCGAGGAAATGATTATTGACAATCGAATTCGATATGCTTTAGATGAGTTTGATCGTCGCTACTCTACTAGGATCAAAGGTTTTATTTCTTCTGTTGAGGTGGAGCTTGAAGGAAATGAAGTTTTGGTCTTAGTTAATATAGTCCGAGAGCCACGAAGACTTGATGAGATCAAGCCCCGAAAAAAGCTTGAACTTATTCAGAAATTTCTTTCAGAGAAAATCGACAAGCCAGTTCATTTAAAAGTTCGAGTTTTGCCAGTTGATATTTGGGACTATGAAATTGCTGCTCCTTCTACAGAAAATAATTAATTAGGGCGATCGCTTTATTAGAAAATACCTTTTTAGCAGAAAAAACAAATTCTATACGGCGTAAGGTTTTGAGGCACTTGTGTCAGGCAGCCAGGTCTGGCACTTCCTCCACAATACTTGATAAACATTTGGGCTTGAAAAGCTCGACGTTCGGCTTGGGTCATTTTTGAGGCCGCTGAACGTAAATCTTCGACCATAGATGGTGTCAAGGGACTATTTAGATGCTTTAGCTCCAATTTGCTCTCTCTAAATTGCTTATACTCCAATCTTAATTCATTGGGTATTTTCTTTGCCAGAAATCACCTAAGTGAGCTGTTTAACCTGTTCTGCGTTCTCCAGTAAAATTTGTGGGTTAGCCTGTTCAGGAGAAATAATATTACCCATACCAGTAGCTTCTATAATCACCTCGGGATTAATCAGCATATTTCTGCCAGATACAGCGGTAGCTACATTGTCGTCCCAAATTTTAGCTAGCTTTTGGCGAATATTTTGAAACTCAGCCATATTTTTCACGTTGATTAAGGTGAAGTAGCGTTTAATACCTTGAGTATCGACTTCCATGGCGTAGACATCAAATTTAAGTTGTGGACTTTGAGGAAACTTAACCAATCTACCTACAAGGGTTTGGGGTTGATTATTCCAAGTTGCGATCGCATCTATTACTTCTAGAGGCTGTTCTGCGGTAGTATCTAACTGGAGATGGATTGGTCTTTGAGGAGATTGTTGAATTTGATAAGTTAGTTTGACAATATCACCTCGATATAAACTCTGAGTATATTCTGTTGCGGAGACAAAAATGGGGATTACAGCATCCTGATATCCCACTACTAAGATTTTTCCGTCTTCACCAATAGCGTGTACTTTGCAGATCAAACTGCTGTGCTTTTTAAGTTCAGCAGGAAGTTCTGTCTGTCTTTGATAAGGGGCAAAACCAAAACCTTCAGGCTGCGCCCAAGGTTCAAGAACTTGAATTGAATTTAAGGCAATGTGTTTTTGGGGACTAGGGTTGGCAATTAAATTACCCTGAACACAGACAAGATCGTGTCGATTAAGTTGGCTTAAGACACTTTTAGCTTCGGGATCTTGGGGAATCAAAGAAAATTCTCGATGACTAAAAAAGTTATTTGGTTCACGCACTGAGATGACAAACATTTGTGATATTTTGGCTGCACCATGAATTCTGCCAATTAGCCCCGTATTGGTTAATTCTTGAGACAAGCTTGCTATCTCCAAACCCTGATAAGCTTCTGCATTGTAGGTACAGGTATTGGGAGTTGAACTTAAAACTTGAGGCACAATTAGCGCAATTAGGAAAAAGCAGGTTAATAGAGCGTATAAATATTTTCTAGTCATCTATGATTTTAAAATATGTGCAAAATTGTTGAAAAGCTCTAAGCTGAAGCAACGTTAACTAGAAGACTCTATGATAAAAGTGATCTTTCCCTCAACGTCTCTACAATCTCTTCTTCAGACAGATGATAAATTAAGTCTAATAAATCTAAAGTCTTTTTTTTCAATCGCTCATTATCTATTTGAGCTTTTAGATCTTTAATCTCCATCCCACCAGCGACTTCTTTAGATGCTTTAATAATTGCTCGATACTGTTTATTTTCGTAATGCTCTGACCAAAGACCTTGTTTGACGTAGTGAGATTTCTTGCCTAATCTGTTACGGTCTTTAATTTCTAAAAGACTGTTTCTAATTGATTCTATCCAGCTAGCAGTGACTCGATTTTCAACTTGAATTTTAATTAAGTGAACGATTAGAATTACGAGAAAACTTTCTAAGGTATTAATTTTATCCTGTCTTCCCATTGTCTCTAATTGATCACAAATTGCGATCGCAGCCTGAATATCTCCTTGATATAGCTTTTCTTTTAATTCTAAAATCTCTTCCATTAATCTTGGGAAATTAAAGTCTAACTTCTATTCTAACTATAGTTTCACCAGCAAAAATCCCGCCTAGTAATTGATACCAGACGGGACTTAAATTAACGTGAGTTCGGAGTTCGCTTGCCCTCGAATTTTTAGTAAGCTCTATTTAAACCTTCAATTAGCAATTACTTAGCTGCTTGACGTTCTTTGGCTTCAGCAATAACTTCTTCAGCAACGTTCTTAGGACAAGGTGAGTAGTGAGCAAACTCCATGGAGAATTGACCACGACCAGAAGTCATAGTCCGTAGGTCACCAATATAGCCAAACATTTCACTCAAAGGAACATCTGCTTTGATGCGAACACCCATAGGAGTGGAGTTTTGAGATTTGATCATGCCCCGACGACGGTTAAGATCCCCAATAACATCTCCCATATGATCGTCAGGAGTAAATACGTCCACGTTCATAATCGGCTCCAGAATTTGAGGTCCAGCTTTTGGCAGAGTTTGACGATAACCAGACTTAGCGGCAATTTCAAAAGCGATCGCACTAGAATCTACAGGGTGGAAAGAACCATCTTTAAGGGTGACTTTTAAATCCACGCAGGGGAATCCTGCTAGTACACCTTTTTCGATGCTGTTGGCAAAGCCTTTTTCTACCGCAGGCCAAAATTCTCTAGGAACATTACCACCAGTGACTTTAGACTCAAACTCAAAACCTGAACCAGGTTCACCAGGCTCGATAGTATAGTCGATTTTACCAAACTGACCAGAACCACCAGACTGTTTCTTGTGGGTGTAGCTATCTTCAATTACCTTGGTAATCGACTCTCGATAAGCTACTTGAGGCTTACCAACTTCCACTTCCACACCATGAGTACGCTTGAGGATATCTACTTTGATGTCTAAGTGAAGTTCACCCATCCCTTTAATAATAGTTTCACCACTGTCAAAGTCTGTTTCGACGTAGAAGGAAGGATCTTCTTGAACCATCTTGCTTAAAGCTACACCCATTTTCTCAGAAGCACCTTTATTTAGAGGTGTTACTGCGATCGAGATTACAGGATCAGGGAAGACCATTGGCTCTAAAGTCGCAGGGTTTTTAGGATCACAGAGAGTATGTCCAGTTTGGATGTTTTTCAAACCAACGATCGCAATAATGTCTCCTGCTTGAGCAGAATCAATTTCTTCACGGGAGTCGGCATGCATTTCTACCATCCGTCCCACACGCTCAGTTTTGCCTGTAGCAGTATCTAAGACAGATTCACCTTTATTTAAGGTACCAGAGTAAATCCGCGTAAAGGTCAAGGCACCATAGCGATCATCCATAATTTTGAATGCCAAAGCGCGCAAAGGACCTTCGGGATCGACAATGGCGTATTTACCTGTTTCATGACCATCTAGGTCAACTTCTGGTTGAGGATTAACTTCTGTAGGATTAGGTAGATAGTCCACTACTGCGTCCAATACTAGCTGTACCCCTTTATTTTTAAAGGAAGAACCACAGTAAGTCGGGAAGAAAGCCAATTCACGAGTTCCTTTGCGAATACAGCCTTTGATTTGCTCAACCGAAAGTTCTTCACCTTCGAGATATTTTTCCATCAGGTCATCGTCTTGCTCAATCGCAGTTTCGATTAACTGTTCGCGATAGGTTTCTACATCGTCAGCCATGTCCGCAGGAACATCTTTAATTTCATAATTATCTGGATCTCCAGATTCATCCCAGACCCAAGCTTTGCGAGTTAGAAGGTCAACTACACCTACGAAATCATTTTCGACTCCAATAGGTAATACCATGATCAAAGGAGTAGCAGCGAGAATTTCTTTAACTTGTTTGGTTACGCTGTAGAAATCAGCGCCAGTACGATCTAACTTATTGACGTAAATAATTCTAGCTACTTTGGAATCGTTAGCATAACGCCAATTAGTCTCCGACTGAGGCTCAACCCCACCCGAACCACAGAACACTCCAATACCACCATCAAGCACTTTCAAAGAACGGTAAACTTCAATCGTGAAATCTACGTGACCAGGAGTATCAATGATGTTTAACTGATGGTCTTTCCAGAAACAGCTTGTCGCAGCAGACTGAATCGTAATACCACGTTCTTTTTCCTGATCCATGAAGTCAGTGGTTGCTTCTCCATCATGTACCTCACCGATTTTGTGACTTTTACCAGTAAGCTTGAGTATTCTTTCAGTGGTCGTTGTTTTACCAGCATCCACGTGAGCGAAGATGCCTATGTTCCGATATCGAGTAAGGTCTTTCATTTTTGTCTATATACTTGTTTATTACAAACCTCACATTTGCGGAGTTTACCCTAAGGGGTAATCATCGTTTAAGTGCTATTGAATGAGGTCATGGATTGTGGCAGATCTAACCACTTAAGGTTTGGATTTCAACCGTCTGATAAATGTTATGCAACCAATCTAATTTCTGATGGCAACGATGCTTATTATAATGCTAATTGTTAAATAATGATAAGATATATCGCGCTGTGATACAGTCGGAAATCACCATCAGGAAACGGTAATTGCCCAACCTCTTAGGGAGCATCTGATCTATTTATCCATGCAACTAGCATTATGACCAAGCCTGGTTGGTTAATCAGTCATTGTTTCATTTACAGGTTTCATTTACAGGTTAACTGGATAAGTAGTTGGACAAAATTAAATTCAATTCAACATTGATGCCCAGAGTCAGAAGTACCACAAGGGCACTTGTCTCATCTTCGTTGGACTTGTCCCATCAAGTGGGATAATATCCTCGAATGGGGATAACATCAGAAGTCAGTAAGAATTAACTGTAAATATTTCTGTCCATGTACTTATACCAGATGTATCTCATCGTTATCGAAGAATCGAAGAATAGTCTATCCCTAATCGGTTGCCTACAGGGTGAATTAGGTTGTCCAAGCTATTTACTGGTCAATGGCTGCGTTAGATATTCATTGTCCCTTGCTTCTGAAGAGAGAGGCTGTTTTCTAATACTCAATTAGTATAGCTTGTTGTTTTAACATTTTACGGTATTGCGATCGCTAATTCCATCAAAACTTGATCTAAACTAAAAAGGAAGCTTCCCGACTAGCAATCATTTGAAGCTTCCTTAAATTTTAAAAATCTATTAGGAGTATAACATCCATGACCAGTGGAGAGAGTAATAACGGCGATCGCCTAGACCGAATCGAAGCTATTGTCGAGTCTAACTCGCGACTTCTGCAAGCCATGTTAGAACAACGTGCTACAGATAGGCTAAAACGAGAAGAGGAAAAAGTCGAACACGGACAAAGAATGAGGTTGCTTGAAGAAACACAAAGAGATTTAGTCCGAACAAGCTCAGGTATAGCTAAACTATTGAATGCAATAGATGAAGATCGTCCTACAATCTTGCGGAGACTAATGACCATTGAAAATAAAGTAGACCAAATTTTAAAAAGAGAATAATTTTAATTATGGCGATCGCCTGCCTCTACCTAAAACATACAGAAATGCGATCCGAAGGCTAGGGGAAGCCTAATCGCTTTTTTCGGGAATAACTTGCGATCGCAAATTGAAGAATAACCTGAAATACTAATCTTCAAGCACTTAAAAGCGGTAATTATTATCGCCAACCCATAAACTTATGGGGACTGCATTTCCCCTGCGATCAACTTTGATTTCGACGACAAAGGCTCTATTCCCATCAGAGTCACCCTGTAGATCTCTAATTTCTTGATTGATTTTCTTTCTTTGGCTTTCTGGCATGTAGTAAGTTTCTAAGCCATAGCTGATGGTGCGATATTTTTCTACTTTTCCCTTAATAGCGACACGATTTTGAGGCAGATCTTGAGGTAAGTCCTGAGTTACTTTAATCGCTTTCCAAGGTGCAGGGGGACTTTTTTCTGGTTGGGAATCTGCTGCCAAAATAACATAAAATAAATCTCCTGGGGACAGATCATTTCCCCCAGGAAGCTGCTGCAATTCACTAGTCCTAGATATTTTTTCATAGCGAAGAGTTTGAGAATAACCCCGCAGTAAATCATAAGGATCTACAGGTACAGTTTGAATTACCGCATCCATACCAAAATTATAGGTATAGGCACTCCTCGCAGGAACAAATAAGATTACCGCTAACTGTAAACAAAAAGGCAGTAAAAATCGCCACCAAGGGAAATTGATTGAAGGTCGAGAATTAATCATATCTTTAGTTACTAGAAGAATTTACAGTGCTCAAATAACGCTCAAACCATAGTCCTGCTAGGATTGCTGCAATACCACAAGCAAAAAGTGCGATCGCTTTTAAAATCAGACCAGTATTGTATTCAAACATGCGGGAAAATATTTGCAAGATCAACAAAATTATTCCTAGCCAGAAGTTAAATCTGCGTCCTTCTCTAACTGACTGACTAATCAGGATTATGGCTAAGAGAAATAGCAACAGGTTAAAGATTATGGTTCCCGCGATGCCGATGGGAGTAACAGCAATATTAAACCAAATTAAGCCAAATAAAATTATGAGAGTCGTACCGATATAGGCGGAGTTGCGATCGAGTCTCCAGGGTAGATTGCTAGTCCTTCTTAACCCTAACTGAACCCAAGCCCAAATCCCCAAGATAATGAAAATTATGGGTGCAATTAATAATGACCAGGGAGCAAAATCGATAAATTTGCCAGATTGATTATAGTCAACATTGTTGTCCCAGAAATTAAACGAACAGAGATAAAAGAAACATCCTAAATAGAAAACCGCCAATTTGCGATTTATAGCCTCAAAGTTAACGTCTGAATTAGAAAATAGTAAATCATCGCGATAACTCCAAAGCAAAGCAGGAGGGAGAATAAATAAAATGCCTGGAATAAAGCTGGCACTCGACAAATCCGCAACAGTCAAATAGTGGGATAAATTTGCTCCTAAAGCAAAAACAATTAATACTGAACTTAGACCAAACAGCCACCGAGAGCGACAGTAATATGCGAGAGGAATGAACAAAAAGGAAATAATCAAAGACATTTGCTGTAATTCTTGTCCTGACGTATTTTCCAGACTATCAAAGCTCAAGATTCCCCAACAGTAGGCGATCGCCACTAGGATAATCGCCATTAAACCCAGAGAAGTTAACCTCAGAGCATAAGCCATTGCCCAAACGCCTAAACCCCAGATTAAATATAGGGTATAAGCTGCCCCAGTCTGATGAAACATCTGAGACATTAAGCCCAGATTTGCCCCCAGACTCAAGGCACCGAATAATAATAATCCCTGTCCTAATCTAGATTTACGCTCATCAGGCGAGCGCCATAGATAAAATCCTGTACAGTTAGTCCCGATAAACAAACCTAGTAACAACAAGACTTTAATTGGTCTAGACCAAGTTTGCCAATTAGCTGCCACAAAGGTAATGACGCCCAAACCCAGGAGAATAAAACCCAAGCCTAAGAAAATCAGGATAAAGCGATCGCGTGAAGCCGAATCTAACTCCTCTAAGCGATAGCGAGTTACCAATTGCTCATATATTTCTGGGCTAATCAACCCCTCCTCTTGCCATTGCTGTGCTTCCTGGCGTAACTGATACCTAAACTTTTCTGAAGCCATAAGATCAAGGTAGAAAGATACCAAGATAACTTACTTTTTCTAAAGGTTTAAACTAATTTGTTTAACTGATTTCTTGGCAATTTGTGCGATCGCTATTATCAATAATTACTTGGTATAAACTAAAAAGGAAGTCTCCTGACCGCAAATCATAAGAGACTTCCTGATGTAAAACCTGTTTAGAGTATAGCAATGAGCGAACAAGAACGAGAACAAAATAAAAAAATTAATCAGCATTCTCGAAAAATTAATAATTTGGAAAGCAGATTAAAAACTATAGAGCTTGATGTTGAACCGAGAGGACATATTAGTTCAGCATTTGAAGCAGTAGAAGATGACTTGGATGAGATTAAATCTAGCATTAGTCATCTAGATCGAAAGGTAGAACGTTTAGAACAGACTTCAGAGCATCGATTTAATCAATTAAATGCCAAATTAGAAGTTATCATTGAGCATTTAACAGGTGTTAACGATTTGCCTGAAGAGTAAGAAATTTTAGTTTAACTCTTTAGAGCTTAGAGCTAAAAGCTTTTTGATAAATATGACACTTTATAACTTACTGATAACAAGGGGTTATATAGTATGAGATTTTAGAAACAGGTATAAATACTAAGAAGATTTTTTAAGAGAATGGTACAAGAATCAACGGTTGTAGTTACAGGAGCATCTTCTGGAGTCGGTTTATATGCTGCCAAGGCTTTAGCTGATCGAGGCTGGCATGTAGTTATGGCTTGTCGTAATCTGTCTAAAACCGAGAAGATGGCAGAGCAAGTTGGTATCCCCCAGGATAAATACAGTATTATTCATCTTGATTTAGCCTCTTTGGATAGCGTGCGTCAATTTGTGCAAGATTTTCGTGCTACTGGTAAATCTTTAGATGCTTTGGTTTGCAATGCTGCGGTTTATTTACCCCTGGAAAAAGAGCCACAGCGTAGTGCAGAGGGTTATGAATTGAGTGTTGCTACTAATCATCTAGGTCACTTTTTACTCTGTAACTTGATGTTGGAAGATCTTAAAAACTCTCCTGCACCAGAAAAAAGATTAGTAACTTTAGGCACTGTTACCGCTAACCCCAAGGAAATAGGAGGTACAATTCCCATCCCTGCACCTCCAGACTTAGGTGAATTACAAGGCTTGGAGTCTGGTTTTAAGTCACCTGTGACAATGATTGACGGTAAGAAGTTTAAGCCAGGAAAAGCGTATAAAGATAGCAAACTTTGCAATATGCTAACCATGCGCGAATTACACGATCGCTATCATCAGTCTACAGGAATTATTTTTAACGCACTCTATCCTGGATGTGTTGCCGAGACTGGTTTATTCCGCAATCATTATTCTTTGTTTCGGACTATCTTTCCTTGGTTTCAGAAAAACGTCACAGGTGGCTATGTAACCGAAGAATTAGCAGGAGAAAGAGTAGCTAAAGTAGTTGCCGATCCTGGATTTAATGAGTCGGGAGTTTATTACAGTTGGGGTAATCGTCAGCAGGAAGATCGTACTGCTTTTAAGCAAGAAATCTCTGATGAAGCAATGGATGCTAATAAAGGTAAGCGCCTCTGGGAATTAAGCGCCAAATTAGTTAACGTTACCTAGTTCAAAGTGAATAGCGATCGCCAATATTTCCTTATATTAAAAAGCGATCGCGCTTTCAATCATCATTGTGTCTCTTCCAAGGAATAATTTTTGACAACCATTCGTCTTGTCCAACCAGTACTTTTCCAGATAAGAAAAAACAAAATTGAGGAAATTAATGCACCGAGATTCCACTTAAGACCTTGTTTTAGTAATAAAGAACGCTTTTGAGCCCGAAATGCTTCTAGTTGATTGGTAATGCTATCTTGATTATTTTGCAGATTAGCAATAATATCTGTTTTGAGTTTCTGGGTATTTACTGAGTCAGGAATATTAACTTTTTGTTTTGCTTGCTGTTGTAAAATCACCCCAATTTCATCCTTAGAATCGGCAGCTTTTAGTTGCTCTTTAAATTGTTCAATTGTTTCTTTCTGACTTACAAATTGAGCATTTGCCTTAGCGTTGTGTTGATTATAAACCCCCAAGCCATTGCTAATATTTAAGGGAATCATCAGCATCAAGAGGATAGCTGCCAGCAAAGAAAACCAAGATAAACCCTTAAGAATAGTAGTTTCTATCGGTGCGCGATCGCTTTTTTCGCCGTAATAAACCAAAACCAGCCCCAACAAGGCAATGGGAATCCTCTCCACAATTGCCCCCATAGTCTGAAACATCCATAGAGAATTCATTAACTGAGGTGGAATCAGCAAAAAGGAAACATCAACTACCGCCATCAACAATAAGCCGTAACCAACTAAACGCAAAATACCTGAAGAAAATACTTGTCTCTCTTGATCTTGTAAGATAGTCATCGATTTCCTTGATAGCTGAATTTAAACCTATCTAGTATAGTCTTGTGATTGATTATTGGTCATTGGTTGTTAAAGGGTTAATATGACTTCCACCCTTTAATTGCTACTAAAGAAATGCGATCGCTTCCTCAAAATCGATACCAAAATCGATACTACCTGATCGCTCAAGGTCAACTTCTTTGATCAGATTGGGAAACAGTTAGGGGAAAATAATCCCGATGTCAATCTCAGAAACTGAACGGAGGGTTTTTAATGGATATGATCAATCTACCGCTCTAAACCTGGTTTAGCCATGAAAACAGACTTTTGTTTATTTAATTGACGTAGCCAAAAACCACCGATAACGGCGATCGCTAAAGCGATCAATCCTGTTAAAGATTGCAACAGTAGAAATCCACCGATGGCAAACATTGAGCCAAACAGTAACAAAGTGGCGGCAACTACTTTAAGTAAATCCTGAGTAAGATCCTGTGCAGGGGCAATTCCTGTTCTTTCCCGTTGTCGTTTCCAGCCAATTCCCCCTGGTTGCGCTCGTCGATAAAACGCATCTAAAGTAGCATCTGATTCTGGATCAGTGAGATACATAACCGTAATCCAGAGCAAAGCTGTTATGCTAGAAATAAATAGTAGTTTATAGCCAAAATCTGCTAATATTCGTTCGAAAAAGGGGAAAATAGTCATAATTTCCTGAGAGTAAATACTCGTAATCAGACCAATAATAAACCCACCCAGCATAGCTGCTAGTTCCGCCGCAGCATTAATGCGCCACCAAAACCAACGTAGAATTAAAACTAAACCAGGACCCGTACCGATCGCAATTACCAAGCGGAAAACTGTCGTAATATCAGTCGAATTTAAAGCAGCGATCGCGCCAAAGACTGTTACTAAAACTGATGCCACTCTACCCACCATCACTAATTCAGCCTGACTAGCATCGGGTTTAAGAAAACGGCGGTAGATATCGTTAGTTAAGTAAGATGCACCCCAATTAATAGAAGTAGAAACCGTACTCATAAAGGCAGCAATTAAAGAAGTGACTACTAAACCCAACATGACAGGGGGTAAAAAATCCAGCATCAGCTTTGGATAACCCAGCTCTTTATCCGCCAGATCAGGATAGACAACCATGGCTACTAGTGCCACTATAATCCAGGGCCATGTTCGGATGCCATAATGCAGAATATTAAAAAACCAGGAGGCTTTTTCGGCTTCCGCTTCATTTTTAGCTGCTACCAAACGCTGAATAAATTCTCCTCCACCATCACTGCGACGAAAAGACCACCACTGCAAAAATAAGTAGGCGGAAAAGGTAGTAGCAGTAATTCCTGCTGCATCACTCCAATCAAAGCTACCGTTACTAAACTGTACGGGAAAGAAAGACAACACATCAATATCGCTTACCTGCTGTACCTGGGGAATAAGCTCATGAATTCCCCCCACATGATTGACTGCCACTATAGCAACGGCGATCGCGCCAAGTAAAGCTAAAAAGAACTGAAAGAAATCCGTCGCTACTACGCCCCATAGCCCAGAAAAGCCCGAATAAATCAGCACTAGCACACTAACGCCGATTACACTCCAAATTTTAAGATTTTCCCCTGGATTTACTCCCAGACTTTGCCACAATTCCAAAGCATCTACTACTTTCACCATCGCTAACATGGCGTAACCAATACCAATACAGTTAATCGGCACCGCAAACAGAAAAGCCTTTGTCCCGCGTAAAATAGCTGCATTACGACCGCCATAGCGGATTTCTGTAAGTTCAGCATCGGTAACAATCTCCGAACGTCGCCACATACGGGAGAAAATGTAAATCAAAATTACATGGGAAATGCCAAAACTCCACCATTCCCAATTACCCGCAATTCCCCGACTAGCAACCACACCACATATATATAAAGGAGTGTCAATCGAAAAGGTAGTTGCTGCCATGCTTGTCCCTGCTAACCACCAAGGGAGCGATCGCCCTGAGACAAAAAAGTCTTCTAAACTACGAGATGCTCGACGAGAGAGAAATATTCCGAGAGCAGTAGTCAGAGCAAAGTAGACAAGGACAATTAGCCAATCAATCGGTGTCATGAGTTTGGATGTGCCTGTTTAAAATGCCTCATTATAGTAGTAGCTATTGATCAAGATTAATTGGAAAAGTTAACAGCTGCGATTAACCCTATCGCCTAGACTATGGATCGCATGTTGTGAAACTTCTCTCCAGGAAACATGATGCTGTCTAGCTAATGCTGCACAGTCTTCATATTCTGGCTGCACATTGAGTATTTCCTGATTTTCTGCTTCTCCCCAGCTAGCGATTTTGACTTTTACTACACCATATTTCGTGGCTACGGACTGTATTTCTCGATTGAGGATGCTTCTTTGTTGAGTACGCTCCCGAATGCCTAAAGTGGTTGTCTCGCGGAAAATAATTGTTTTGCAAGTATGAGCTATTTCTGGATGGCAAATAACAGTTAACAGGATGCCTAAACGAGATTTCTTCATGGCGATGCTTTGAGTAAATACATCCAGCGCACCTGCTGCTAATAGCTGTTCCAGAGTGTATGCCACTGCTTGAGGATTGAGATCGTCGATTTGAGTCTCTAATACGGTGATGGTTTCTTGTTTTAGCTTGATTTCAGGCTGATTTGCTTCTGCTTCGCCAATCCACAATCTGAGAATATTAGGAATTTCTAAATCTCGTGAACCTGCCCCCAATCCAATTTTAGTTAGTTTCATGGCTGGAGGTTCGCCAAAATCTTGCGCTAAAGTAACAGCGATCGCTGCTCCTGTTGGTGTAACTAGCTCTTTTTTGATACCATTGCTGTAGATTGGGACTTCCCTTGTCTCCCACAATTTTACTACCGCAGGGACAGGAACAGACAACTTCCCATGGGCAGCGGTGATTGTACCACCCCCTGTTGGCATCGGAGAACAATATAGTTGCTCAATATTTAACCAGTCCAAACCGATACAGGTACCAACAATATCAACGATCGCATCAGTAGCTCCGACTTCATGAAAGTGAACTTTTTCGGGAGATATACCGTGGACTGCACTTTCGGCGATCGCTAATTGCTGAAATATACTGAGGCTCCAATGTTTTACCTTGTCTGGTAATGATGCATTCTTGATTAAATTTTCAATCTCTGGCAAATGCCTCCCAGCATAATGATGGTTATGTTGTTCAGTGTGGCTATGATCATGTTCTTGCTGTAAGTCAACATGAACTTTAGTAGCCGATTGACCATTACGAATAACTGTCTCGGTTCTTAACTGATATTCTGGTTCTATACCCAAACTCTGGAGACTATCAACCAAATATTGCCAGGGTAAACCACAATCTACTAATGCCCCCAAGCACATATCCCCAGCAATTCCTGTCGGACATTCTAAGTAACCAATTTTGACCATAAAAACCATCTTGCTCAATCTTGGAATGATCTTAGCTGCTGATTGCTTCCTCAGTAAAAATTATTCTTTACCAATTGATTAGTATTATGGCGATTTTACACGAGTTACACCCCAGTAATCCCCAACAACGAACTATCGAGCAGATTGTCGCTGCTTTAAAAAAAGGGGCGGTGATGCTTTACCCTACGGACACGGTTTACGCTATTGGCTGCGATCTCAGCGTCAAATCGGGAGTCGAAAAAGTCAGACAAATTAAGCAGATGTCTAACGATAAACCCCTGACTTTCTTATGTTCTTCACTGTCCAATATATCTCAATACGCTACGGTGAGCGATCGCGCCTATCGGATCATGAAACACTTGATACCTGGACCATATACTTTTTTACTTCCTGCGAGCAAGCAGGTACCTAAATTAGTTATGAGTCCTAAACGCAAAACTACAGGAATTAGAGTCCCTGACAATATTTTGTGTCAGGAATTACTCAAAACTCTAGGTAATCCAATAGTTTCGACCTCGGCTCATTTTCCCGATGAAGAAGGGGAATACCCCACAATGAACGTTGAGAAGGCTTATCTTTTTGAAGCCTTAGAAAATCAGGTAGATATTATTATTGATAATCAAATTGATCCAGGTTTTAAAGTATCAACTATTCTCGATTTTACTACCGATGAACCAGAAGTAGTACGTCAAGGTTTAGGCTGGCAAGAAGTTGAAAACTGGATCAATGTAGTGCATTAATCCAATTCTGCAAGTTTTAAACCGCGTCTTTCCTTACGCTTACCCTGCTTGTGTTGTGAAGAGGTTTAAATAAAAAGCGATCGCCTTTTCTAAATTTCGTTACTCATCTAGTGTGTCAGCAATTGTAGGCGCGAAGACTTATCCACCAGTTATTAGCTGAAAGTAAGGTAGAAACTTGCGGTTTTTTGAGCAACGCCGTAGCAAATATTTTCTCATGCTACCAAAAACTTAGTCATCCGCACATTTGAAATCCATCCAAGAAGGGGTTCGTCTGGACTTCCACCTTTGGTGATAAATATATCCTGACAGGAAGGTATATTCTCCATTTTGCGCTTTGCATCAACCAGACTGGTTTGTTCTGAGACTACTACAAAGCCCTTGTCAAATCCGAACTCAGATCCTTTTGACTGCTGTTTAGCGATAAATTTTTCCAGATTATCCTCTGTGCTAGCATCATCCGAAGCTAGATATTTATCGAGTCTACTTTCATGAATCATATACTTTGGTTTATTTTCAGCATCAACTATGGGTAGACGACTTATATTGCCAACGAATCTGCCGAGCAACTCTGAAAGCTTAATATCTTGGTTATTTTGTCCAGGCGGAATTGAAAAATGAGCTGTATCTGCCAAACGTCTCATAATCGAAGTAACTGAAGCCTTAGCACGTTGTTCAGGTGTAAGTCTTTCGACTAATTCCCATACTTGCCGATTTGCCGATTCCAAGTTTTCCCGCCCAAAATAGAATGCTAATACAGTACCGACCCATGAAGCAAACACTGGCAGGATAACGTTGAAAATATCCTTAGCATCTTGAGGGTTCTTTTTGATGATGTACCAAGCCAAGAAAGTAATAGCCAATGTAACAAAAAAAAGGATGAACCAAGCGAGAAAATGCTGCTGATTCTTTGCATTTACAGTCTTTTGTTTCTTTGCCATGTTTTTTTGGTATTCATGTACCCCTCTGTTATCAGGATTAAGTCGATAAAACTAATCAAGTTAAAGAAATCGCTTTTAGCTGTGATTTGAGAAAAGCATCTAAGAAATTCAGGTGCAAAAGCGATCGAGCAATGATTCTTCGTTAGAGGAAATTCCCAGATCAGACCCTTTTTAAATCATTATCAATCCGATAATGCCGAATTTATACAAAAAAATGTAAAGAATTGAGTATAATTCATTCAAAATTACTATAATTAAAGTATAAATACTTGGCTGGCAGTAGTAATCTTTTAAATTCTCCATCAGAATTCCTCAATTTCTTCCCAAGGAGTCTCATCTCTTCTTTAGATTAATTGATACATCTAAACTAAAGGGTGTTGGGAGTGGCTTTGGTATGGAAGTTTTGGAGTTGTTCAGATACGTCTCGGCATCAGAGTGACTAAGGTTGAATTGAGGATGGGGACTTTAGCAGTGCAGATATTAAAGATCAGTAAAAACTTTTTCGATTATTAGGTTTTATTGGTTTAGTAACCCACGAAAATT
Source organism: Cyanobacteriota bacterium (assembly GCA_942490675.1). Taxonomy (GTDB): domain Bacteria; phylum Cyanobacteriota; class Cyanobacteriia; order Cyanobacteriales; family Xenococcaceae; genus Waterburya. The sequence goes on from CALNYB010000013.1 coordinate 42,374, forward strand.
AATAGAAAGAGGTAGAGGCAATGGCAGGCATAACTTGGCTTCATCTTTCGGATTGGCATCAAGGATTTAAAGAAAGAGATCATGAACAGAGAAATAAAGTTCTTGATGGGTTAATTCAAGACATTAAAAACAGAAAAAGTGTTTGTAATGAATTAGAAAGAATTGATTTTATTGTTTTTAGTGGAGATTTAGCTTTCTCTGGGAAAAAGAACGAGTATGATGAAGAAGCTAAGAAATTCTTGGATAAAGTACTAGAAGTAACTGAATTAAGTAGAGATCGTTTATTCATAGTACCTGGAAATCATGACTTTGATCGGGAAAGAAAAAAAAGATATCTACCAGACGAGTTTAGAAAAACTTTTCCAGAAGATGAAGAGAGTTATAACAAGATCGAGCAATGGTTAGAAAATGATGAAGATCGTGAAATTTTGCTTAATCCATTTAAAGCATATAGAAATTTTGTCGCTGAATATAACGGACAAAAAAGTCCTGATTATGGAAGTACTAAAGTTTTTGATGATATTAACGGAATCAAAGTTGGTTTACTTGGTCTGAATTCAGCTTTAATGTCAGAACGTAAGTATGTAACTGTTGAAGAAAAAAAAAGTGTAAATAATGAAGAAGTTGTTGAAAAAAAAGAAAAACTAGATGATAAAAGACAACTTATTGTTGGGGAATGTCAAATCTCTAAGAATTTCCCAAAAATAAAAGATTGTGATCTGCGTATTGCTGTGTTACATCATCCGCTAGAATGGCTCACTGACTTTAAAAAAAATGACATCGAATCATCACTCAGAGACAACTTTGACTTCGTTTTATCTGGTCATGAACATGAAAGTCAGTTTGACATGAACATTGGAGCAAGAGGCTCGTTCGGCTTTATACCTGCTGGTGCAACTTATCAGGATAATAAATATCCTAACGGCTATAGTTTTGTGCATCTAGATTTGCTCAATAGGCAAGGCAAAATATATTTTCGTCGTTGGAGTTCAAAAAGTGGATGGATAAGCGACCAAGAAGTTGGCAGAGAGGTTAAGCAAAAAGGAGAATATCCATTCGATCTTAAGCTCGATTTTATAGATAGATGGGATCAGAGAATGAAGGGCGAAATTTCATCTAGTCTACAAGATCACCATCAAAATTTAGCTTATGCACTGTTAAACAGTTCAAGTGTAACTTTCCTGGGGGCTGATATTAATTTATGCGATCGCCCAGAAAAAGAGAAAAATATTTCCAATCCTTGGAAGTGGAAGCCCGATAGCAAATACCCACCAACTTATCTTGAAATAGCTGCTTACATAGATGACAAGCTTTCACCAGAAGGAGATGCGAGTAAATATCTTATGGATATTCGCTGTCCTTTATGCAGGAAACCTAAATCTAGTGAATCTAACAATCCCTTTGATAGTTTTCCTGATGAATGTCCACTGAAAACAAAAACAGTCAATCGGTTGGCTCTTCAGCATGTGTCCCAGTATTTTTGGCTTACAATTCACGATAACAAGCGACAACAGTTTAGACAATGTATCAATGACATCTATAAGTCCGATAAACAACAATATAAAACTAACTGCATACATCGTTTTCTCGCTAACCTACCTGGCTTCATCAAAAAGTATTCCACTGTTCAAGCAAGCGCTAATAATCCCCACAAGCCTTATGCATATCCACTGATAGTTACAACCTGCTTTGATAGAATGCTGGAAAAAGCTTTTGAAGATGCTAAACAGCCGTTCGATTTAGTATTTTTCACCAAAAATGAAGCAGAGAAGAAGGCAAGACAATATTGGAGCTATCAGGAATACCATTATGAATATGGAGATATCAATGAATTACGATACTCAGAAATCAACGATCCAAATAAGCATGAATGGTTACAAAAGCATCCAGTTATTCTCAGACTTTGCAATCCTGTTAATCGCTTATCACAAAAATCAGGAGAAAACTTTAATATTACCGAAGATAACTTTCTTGACTTTCTGATTAATGATTTCATTCAGGAGTTACCAGGAGATCTTAAAAACGCATTATATAATAGTTCTTCTAATACTCATGCATGGTTTTTAGGTTATAGTCCGAGCTACTGGAATTTACGTGGTATTCTTCATAAGATTACAACACCAAGAGAACCTAGTAATAAGGAAGAAGAATCAAGAACATCAAAAGAAACAAAACCAAAAAATTGGTCGGCAGTGCAAGAAAAACCAGAAATTTTAGACGAACAATTCTGGTTGGATAATAAAGCAGAATTTGTCCCCGAAGATTATGATAAGCCTAATTTCTCCTTAGAAGTCTACATTCAAGGACTTGAATGGTATCTACAAAAAAACTATAGAAAATAAAAAAATTGAAAATGACCCAGGAGGTAGCATTATGAGCAACGCTTCCTTTTATATGACTGATTGTCCCTACAAGGGTCTATTTCCCTATGAAGAAGAAGACAGATTATTCTTCTTTGGACGAGAAACATGGCGCAAAATTATCACTGACAATCTAATAACTTGGCGATTAACTATTCTCTCTGGTGGAAGCGGTGTAGGAAAAAGCTCAGTGCTTCGAGCAGGTGTTGTCCATGATCTACATCAGTCTGCCCTGGAAAATGCCAAAGTTAACGGGAAACCAGGGTGGGCAACTATTGTATTTCCACCGTTGGAAGAGCAAGAAGACAAATCAGAGCAGAAAGCATATTGGCAAGAAGATTCAGTTAAGGAAATCAAAAAACAACTTGCAGCAGAAATCAAAAGTTTAGGAATTAAACAATCACCTCTATCAGATCTTTCCTTGGTCGATACCTTAGAGAAATGGACAGAAATTATTCGCGATGACAAAGGTTTAGGCAAACTATTTATTATTCTCGATCAGTTTGAAGAATATTTTTTCTATAATCTTAAAGAATTTGAGAATAATTCAGAGAAACAGAATAATTTTGCTGATGAATTTTCAGAAGCAGTTAATCGTTCTGATTTACCTGTCAATTTTCTGATTTCAATTCAAGAAAATGATCTTGCTAAGATTGATTATTTTAAAGAATACATCCGAATTTTATTTAAGCAAAAGGAAAAACGTTTAGCTCTTCCACCTCTTAACCAAGAAGAAGCAGAAGAGGCAATTAAAAAACCAATTAACCAATATAATCTCCAGCAAACCATTATCAATAGCCTGATGAACAAACCAGTGACAGTGCTATATGGTGAAGAAAATGTTGGTAAGAGCTTTGTCTTAAAAGCTGGTATTGCTCATCGCTTACCCTGGGCTGCACAGGAGTGGATCAAAAAAGAACAAGAACCTAATTTTGTCGTTGTTTTCTTCGATGCTTCCACTCAAAATCCAGTAAAGGGATTAAAACAGAAGATTAAAGATGAAGTTGAATATTTATTTAAAGACAAATTTGAGCCTGTAGATTTTACCTTAGAACTCGAAGAAAACTTAGAAAAATGGATACAAAAGCTAGGAAATAAAAAGCTGCTCATTATTATCGATCAGGTTGAGAATCATTTTCCAACTCGTTCACAGAAACAAGAGAACGCACCTGAATTTGCTAATAAATTGAAAAGTGCAGTTAATTACGTTAATCAACAACAACTGCCAGTTAATTTTTTATTTTCTGTAAGGGCAGATTCTCAAGATCAAGCCAGTTGTTTCCGTGAAGGTATTGATGAGAGTATTCCTATCTCTTGGTTTCATTTAACCAGTGAAGAAACTAACTCTTTTAAGATCGCATCTTATAGAGAAGATGGCTCATTAGATATCTCTTATAATGATGAGATTTATTCTTTTGAAAAGAAAGAAAAAGATAAAAAAGGTTTTGTTCAAAATCTGCTAGATGATTTAACTGATGAACAATCAGCTTTAAACTCTAATAATCTCAATGGTATTGAAACTTCTGCGCTTCAAAGGAGAATGACCTATTTATGGGAAGAAATGCAGATGATGATGCAGATGATGATTAGAATAATATTTACAATTTTTCTTCTTGCAAAAGAAACATCTTGCACATTGATTTTGTATAAATTACTTTCATGCAAATTACTTTTCTTCATTTCTCCCTTCTACTTTTCTATGGAGTTAGTTGAAAGCTTAAAAGGATGGCAAGAAATTGACAAAAGTTTTCTCAATGAAGAAAAAAATAAGTTAAACGGTATCGAGATTTGAACAAGGTTAACACAGTCCATTTGTGGAATCTAGACGATCTTAACCAAAAGCCTATAGTTCTTAGCAATGCAAACGATGGTGTCAGTTCAGTCGCATTTAGCAAAGATGCTGATATTTTAGCAGCAGGGATTTGGGACGATTCAGTGGAGGGAAATGCCCATGACAAACTTTTGTTGTGGGATATAAGTGAGATTAATTTTGAACAAGAGAAGCCTATTCCCGAAGCCATACCACTCAAAAGCTCTGATTCAAAGAAAAATCACAGATGGAGCGTTGCATCCGTTCTTTTTCATCCCCATGATAATCATATACTGGCTACGGCAGGTAATGATGGGATTGTTCGATTATGGCAGTTAGATGAAAAGGACTGGAAGAATGGAAAAGTCAAATATATTCTCTTGAAAGGACATAAAGAAAAAACCAATAGAGATGAAGATAGAGATGAAGAAAACACAACAATAATGACACTGGCATTTAGCGAAGATGGAAAGATCCTTGCTTCAGGTAGTCAAGATAAGCATATTAGATTATGGGATGTTGATGTTAGTAAACTTGATTGGGAAGGAGAAAAACAACCGAAATCAATTTTTATCAAAGATCGTCATTCTCAAAATAGTCATAGTCACTGGGTTGGTTCAGTTTCTTTTAGCAAAGATTCAGATGGAAATCTGATATTAGCTTCAGCAGGTTATGAAGGCACGATCAAGCTCTGGAATCTCGGAAAACAAAGTGAACTCAACTGGGAAGCTAAAGAAAAAGAACAAGAAGCAATACTGGAACTTAATCCTATTGCTTTGAGAGATCACGAACAGAGCGTTACATCGGTGGCATTCATACCCAATAATCCCAATAATTCAAATAGTTCATATCAACTAGTATCAGGTAGTTATGATAATACCGTTCGTCTCTGGATTACCTCTACCGACAAATTGGCTAAGATGGTTGGTGAGAAAGTCTTTCAACAACTCACAGAAGAAGATAAGATACGCTTTGAAATCCCCGAACGTGATGAAAAACAAACCTCTGACAACTGAATCAACTTATGCAGTTTAACACGAGGAGCGATCGCACTTCCCTTAGAATACTTTGACTTTGTTGGGTCAAGTTGCTACTCAAAGACAGTTATCAGTTATCAGTTTTTAAACGCTGCGATCGCTTTCAAATTCTACCAAAATACTGACTAGTATAGATAGCTTGCACGATTAGATACCAAGCTTATCAAACATATCTTCTGCACTTTGACAGCTTATTAATTCTTCTCCTCGATCAGTCTTCTTGAAGGTTTCCTCTGTGGTTTCATTGGGAATCTTAACAGTAAAGGGAAGTCCTTTATGCAAGGCAACCTGCTGATAAAACAGGGTAATAGCTTCTGTAGTTGTCAATCCGAGTTGTTGAAAAATTTCTTCTACATTTGCCTTTAATTCAGGCTGCATTCTCGCTCTTACAGTCGAAGTTTTGCTCATAATCAACCAGAAAAAATGTTGCACTTAGAAAAAGTGTATCACATTTGGGCTACACATTATCTAATGTGGGAATTGAAGGTGATGTAGTCAAACATAGATACAAGTTATTGGATTAACCGTCACTGAGCAAGGAATTACAGGACAATAATATTAGCGCTCGCCTTTCTACTTCTATAACTTGACTCTCTTGATCAAGACGTTTCGCCGCAACAAACCCAGATTCAGTAGTATCGATTGCAACTTGCCAATCTCGATCTTTTAGTTCATTTAGCTGACAGCTGACGAGTAAACTCTAACAGGGATTCCTGGGATTCAGTTAACTGCCAATTAAACCAAGAAATCTCATTATCCTGACAGTAAGGATTATTATTACCTTGTTGCGATCGCCCCCATTCATCGCCTCCCAATACCATCATTGGTACTCCCTGAGATAGCATCAGAGTGGTGAGAAAGTTTCGTTTCTGTCTGGCTCGTAACTGCAAAACCTCTGGGTCATTTGTCTCCCCTTCTGTGCCACAATTCCAAGAGTGGTTATCATGAGAGCCACTGTCTTCCCCATTTGCACCGTTTTGTTTCTCTTCGTAGCTAACCAGATCGTTAGAGATTTCTGGGACTCAGTTAACTGCCAATTAAACCAGGAAATCAACTTTTGCTGAGTTAGGTTGATTTTTGTTGCTAAGAGTAGCGATCGCTATCTTTGTGAGTACACTTGATAATTAAAAGCCTAATATTTTATTTACTTGTGTTTATTCAGTTTAAAGCTTAAAACATAAAAAGCTTAAAACATAAAAACTTACACTTAATTTTTGAACAGAACCTCAGACTTAGTTTATCTTCTAGATACCATTGTTAACTTATTAATCTAACATCTATGACAAATCCATCTCCTCCAGATCCACAAAATCCTATTCCAGAGCGCAGGAGAAGACCTGCAACTGGTGTAACATTTGACGAAATGATCGGGATAATTATAGCTTTTTCTACCATCGGAACCATCTTATTTTGGTCTATGGGCAGTAAAAACAGTAAGTTAGCCAGTAACTTTGGTTTAGGTAGCAGTAGTAGTAACTTTCTCGCCTCGAATAAGACTAAAGAAACTGATCTTGGTTTTAGCAATCTCCTGTCAAAAGATAGCAGTGCTAAAGATAGCAGTGCTGATGTGAGCCTAAATCAAGACTTGGAAGCAGAAAATCGTCGACTAGCTGCCCAACTAGGTAAGCAAGAAACTGCTATTGCCAATGTTCCAGAAAACATCCAACAAATTGAGCGATCGCCAGAGGAGGAAAGAAAATCTTTTTCTCTTGATTCTGGAGCAAATTTAGTCCCTTTAGCGGGGGTTGCTGCTCTACCAGCACTAAGAGGTAATTCTGGGAAGACAAACCTATCAGCTAATATCCCTAGCTCAGTTGAACCGAAGAAAAGTATCGTTGACACTGAGTCTGGGAAAACAGAACCAAAGACGATTACTCCTGAGACAAGCAAGCCTACTGGGAAAACAGAACCGAAGGCGATTACTCCTGAGACAACTGAGACAACTGAGACTCCTGAGACAACTGAGACAACTAAAATGCCTGAAGATGTTGTTCCCAGCTATTGGGCTTATCCGTTTGTCAAGCAGATGAGTGATCAGGCGTTAGTTCCAGAACTGGCTCAAAATCTTGATTTTGAGCCAGATGCTTTAATCACCAGAGCAGGTATGGCGACATTAGTTAGCGAGGCTTTTGACAAGCAACCCGAAATTAAAAGCGTCAAAAAATTTACAGATGTAACCAATAACAATGCGATCGCCAAGAACATCGATAAAGCGGTAAGTACTGGCTTTATGCAGGGATACTCTGATGACGAATTTCGCCCTGAGGAAAATATTCCTCGCTATCAGGTACTAGTTACCCTAGCAACAGGATTAGATTTAACACCATCAAAAGATGCCGATCAAATTCTTCAGCAGTTTGGCGATAGTTCTAAAATACCCGATTGGGCAAAACAGCAGGTAGCAGCAGCGACTGAAGCAGGATTGGTAGTTAATCCTCCCGATGCTGGCACCAATGCTTTGATACCTGAGAAACCAGCCACTAGAGGAGAAGTAGCAGCCATGATTCACCAAGCCCTAGTTAAAACTGGTAAACTTCAGCCCTTAGAGTCCGAATATATTATCTATAATATCGAGCCTTAAATGGTAGTTAAACCGAAGAAGTACGGGAGAAAGTTAGCCAGGTGGTTTTAACCCCTGGTTGAATAGCGACGCGGACACTTTAGTGTCGCGTATCCTATTTATTAGTTTGGGTTTCAATATATCGTTTAATTGTCTCAGTTGAGGCATTCCCAGTAGTCGCCACAAAGTAGTTGGGTGTCCATAGTGTAGGTAATTTTTTTAGCTCAGGAAATTCTTTTCTTAAGTGATGAGATGCCCGACCTTTAATTCTTTTGATTATTATTGAAGGAGCGAATGTAGGATCAGTATTGAGAAATAAGTGAACATGGTCAGGCATTATTTCTAATGCTATTAGTCTCCAGTTATTTTCAGTACAAAGCTCAAAAATAATTTCTTGTAGGCAAAGAAGGAGTAAAGAATTAAATGTACGGTTGCCAACAGCAATTAATCCATACAGATAACGATACTGAAGCAGTATTGGAGTTTATATGTTCCGAGGCCAATAAATTGTCTAACTGTGCTATCTATTACTGTCGTCAGATGTTTTTCAAAGCTCGAAAATATGTATCCAATTATGAGCTTGATGAATTAATGAAGTCTAACTTGCACTTTAAGGCTTTGCGCTCTGCTGTAGCTCAACAAGCTTGTCATAAGGTGGGAGAATCATTTAAGTCTTATCGTAAATTAGCAAAGTTGTATCGCGAGGGGAAATTAGAGAATAAGCCTAAGCTACCAAAGTATAGAAAGAAAGGAGGTTTAACAGTTGTTAGCTATCCTGCCAGATGGGTAAAGCTAGAAAATAATCAGCTTAAATTTACTCTTGGCAAGCAAGTCAAAGCTTGGTTTGGCATTGATAGTTTTACGTTGCCTATGGCAAGTAATCTTGATTTTAAAGATCTCAAAGAAATAAGAATATTGCCTCGTAACAAATGCTTTTATGCTGAATTTGTTTACAGACAAAAAGAAATTAAGTCTAGTCTTAATATGTCTAACGTTCTGGGAATTGACCCAGGATTGGGCAATCTTTTAACTTGTGTATCTACTACTGGTAAATCCTTTATTGTTAATGGTAAAAAGATTAAGTCAATCAATCAATGGTACAACAAGAAAGTTGCTGCTCTCAAGAAAGGTAAGCCTCAAGCTTACTGGGATGATGAATTAGCTGCATTATCTGAGAAGCGAAATAGACAATTTCAAGACATCCGAAATAAAGTTGCTCGCTTTATAATTTCCTGGTGTTTAACTAACAATATTGGAACAATAATTCACGGCTGGAATCAAGGAATCAAGAATAACTCTAAGATGTCCAAAAAAGTTAATCAAGAATTTGTAACTATACCTAATGCAGCTATCAAAAATAGGATTGAGCAGTTAGCAATTCAACATGGTATTGAATTCATTGCGACTGAAGAAAGTTATACCTCAAAGTCTAATTTTTTAGCTAATGATGAGCTTCCGACCTTCGGTGAAAAATCTGAAAGGAAGCATAGATTTACTGGAAAAAGAGGCAAGAAAATCAAAGGCAAGTTAAATAATCTAGGTCGTGGTGGTTATTTAACTGATGATGGAATTTGGCTTAACAGTGATTGCAATGGGGCAGCTAACATTATCCGCAAAAAAGTAATGACGCAGCCAGAGAAAATATCTCTAGCCAAGGTCACTAGGGAAGTTTTGAGTCTTCCACATCGATATGACATATTCAATGACTTGAGTAAGTCATATCGAATAAAATGTGAAGAGACGTGCTTTCAAGCCGTCTCGTAACAACATTTTAGAATCCGCGTCTTTTTAAAGCGCGGAGAACTCAAGATTAATCTTCTCTCTATCGGTCTATTTTTCAACCTGTATCTAATTACGTCTTAACTCTAGATAAATTGTCAAAAAAACGATTTACGAACTTATGTTCGATTCTCTACAGATTATCAGAGCATCATTTGGTTGTTAGAAGCAGGTCATCTAAATTCTCAAGAAGCTGTAACTATAATTGGGGTTTGCTGAAAAAGTGAAAAGAAAATTTCTCAAAAATTAGCCCGATTTCAATATAAGTTTTTTAGTGTAGAAAATGACGAGTACCACTTAAAACCATGACGATCCCTAATTCATTAGCAGCAGTAATAGAGTCTTTGTCTCGAATTGACCCCCCTGGCTGAATAATGGCACTTATCCCCGCCGTCGCCGCCGTGCGTACCGAGTCATCGAAGGGAAAGAATCCATCACTAGCTAATACACCACCCTGAGCTTTCTCCCCCGCTTGTTCTAGAGCAATTTTAACCGAACCTACGCGATTCATTTGTCCCGCGCCAATACCTAAAGTCATCCGATTTCGACTAACTAAAATGGCATTAGATTTGACGTGCTTGACTAACTTTTGGGCAAACAGCATTTCCGCAATTTGTTCTGAGCTAGGTTTGGTTTCGGTAACGATTTGCCACTGATCGGGGTTTTCAATCTGATCATCGCTAGCCTGAACTAAAAATCCTCCGGCGATCGCTTTAATCGTCTCTTTTTGTCCTGTAGCTAAATCAGGCAGCAATAAAATTCTTAATTTGGATTTAGCTTTTAGGATTTCCGCCGCCTCTGGGCTGCAGCTAGGAGCAACTACACATTCTAAAAAGGTTTTAGTTAGAGCCTGCGCCGTTGCTGCATCAATAGGTTGATTTAGTGCCACAATACCACCAAAAGCAGAGACATTATCGGCATTAAAAGCTTTGTCGTATGCCTCTGCTAAAGTCCCGCCAACTGCTGCACCACAAGGATTAGTATGTTTAAGTACTGCTGCTGCGGGTTCAGAGGAGTCAAATTCGCTAATAATACGTCTTGCTGCTTCCAAATCAACTAAATTGTTATAGCTCAGTTCTTTACCCTGTAATTTAGTCGCTGCTGCCCAACCTGAAGCTACTGTACCAGTTTGATACCAAGCTGCGGGCTGATGGGGATTTTCACCATAACGTAAAGACTGAACCTTGCTACCAGAGATACTATAACTAGCTCCCAAATCTTCTGACTGATTAAGATTGGCAAAATAAGCTGAGATAGCGCGATCGTAACTATTGGTATGAGCAAAGGCATAACCAGCCATCTGTTGACGAAATTCTAAGGGCAATTCCCCATTAGACTGCTCGTATTCCGTCAGATAATTTTCATATTGATCAGGGCTACATAAAACAGTCAGGTACTGATAATTTTTCGCTGCTGCGCGAATTAAAGTAGGTCCGCCAATGTCAATTTTTTCAATTGCTTCTGAGACACTAACATTAGGTTGGGAGATCGTTTGTTCGAAGGGATAGAGATTGACCACAACTAAATTTAGAGGACGAATATCATTAGTTTCTAAGTCTGCCTGATCTTCTGGCAAATCCTGACGAGCCAGAATTCCACCGTGAATACGAGGATGTAAGGTCTTGACTCTTCCCCTTAATATTTCAGGTGAACCGGTATAGTCGCTAACCTTGGTTACGGTAATGCCAGCATCCTGTAAAGTTTTGGCTGTACCACCGCTACTGATAATCTCAAACTCAAATTCTATCAACTGGCGGGCTAATGCCACGATACCAGTTTTATCGGAAACGCTTAAAAGTGCTAGACGACTCATAAATTGCTTTTACTTCAATGGACAGGCAATATTTACCATATGATATTTTTGATATTTTAAAAACTGGATGGTTAGTTTTTAGGGTTTCTGCTACTCGTTCGACTCGTTCCCATTGACCATCCCACATCACATTAGGCGATCGCTGAATCTCTTAATATAACGACTTATATGATTGATAATTTCGACAATCCCGATCTCATCTACTATACCTGCAATTAGTCCAAGATCGAATGTTCTCTCTCTGTATGGTCAGTCATTCTGTTGTGCCTAAATGAAACTCCAGCGCTTTTTTCTTCATCATCTGAAAGATGTTAAAGAAACCGTTGGCTCGAGAAGGAGTAAGACTAACTTTTAATCCTGTATCTTCAATAAAGTCGGGTTCAACTTGAGCAATTTCTTCTGGGGGGAGATTGTTCAATCCTTCAATCAAAAATGCCACTAATCCTCTGACTAACTGAGCATCAGAATCCCCTTCGTAATGCACTTTGCCATCTGTTAGGCTGGCAGTAATGTATACCTGAGAGACGCACCCTTTTACTTTGTTCTCTTCAGTCTTGGCTGATTCTGGCATGACTGGAAGCTTTTGGGCGTACCAAAGTAACTGCTTATATTTTTGCTTAGGATCAGAATGACGTTGAAAGCGATCAACAATTTTGGCTAGCTTGGGGGGTAAAAATGTTTCTGTAGACGACATACTATAAGTTTAAAAAATACTAAAAAACTTTGAAGGCAATCAGATTGCAGGATGCTGAGGTGATCGCACAGCTACCTCGGAGGCACCGCTTATATTACATTCACTTAATACTTTAGCAAAACTCATCCTTTTCCAGGTAATTTTGCTGAATCTGTCCCTCATTCAGATAAACTTTATCTTGAGAGGCACAGGCAGTCACGAGGTTTTAAGAAGTGAAAAGAGTATTAGGTATCATTTTAGGAGGCGGAGCAGGTACTCGTTTGTATCCCCTTACTAAATTAAGGGCGAAGCCCGCAGTACCCTTGGCAAGCAAATATCGTCTGATCGATATTCCTATCAGCAACTGTATCAATTCTGAGATTCTCAAAATATACGTTCTGACCCAATTCAATTCGGCTTCTCTTAATCGGCATTTAAATCGCAGTTTCAATTTTTCTGGATTTAGAGAAGGATTTGTAGAGGTGCTGTCAGCGCAGCAGACGAAAGAAAATCCTGGTTGGTTTCAGGGGACCGCTGATGCGGTTCGCCAATACATCAATCCAATTAAAGAGTGGGATGTTGATGAAATAATCATTTTGTCTGGCGATCATCTTTATCGCATGGACTACAGTAAATTTATTCATCATCATCGAAAAACCAGTGCGGACATTACCTTATCAGTAGTGCCGATTGATGACAAAAGAGCTTCGAGCTTTGGCTTGATGAAAATTGATAATCACGGCAGAATTATTGACTTTGCAGAGAAGCCCAAAGGGGAAGACCTCCAGAAAATGCAGGTTGACACCACCACTTTGGGTCTGTCACCAGAGCAAGCCAGAGAAAGTCCTTACATAGCTTCTATGGGAATCTATGTGTTTAAGAAAGACGTTTTAATTGGCTTATTAGAAAACAACCCCAATCAAACTGACTTTGGTAATGAAATTATTCCAGGGGCAGCTAAAGATTATAATCTTCAAGCATACTTATTTAAAGGCTATTGGGAGGATATTGGAACAGTTGAATCCTTTTATGAAGCAAATTTAGCGCTGACCAAGCAACCTCGACCTGATTTTAGCTTCTATGATGAAAAAGCTCCAATTTACACACGCCCTCGACACTTACCACCAACAAAACTACTTGATTGTCAGGTAAGTGAATCGATGATTGGCGAAGGCTGTATTTTGAAAAGTTGTCATGTTAATCATTCTGTCATCGGCGTGAGAACAAGGATTGAAGCTAATTGCACTATTGAAGATACTTTAATTATGGGAGCAGATTATTATGAGCCTTTTGCTGAAAGGCAGTCTGGCTTACATAAAGGAGGAGTTCCTGTGGGAATTGGGGAGGGGTCAACAATTCGCCATGCTATTGTGGATAAAAATGCTCGCATTGGTCGTAATGTTCAAATTTTGAACATGGAGCGGGTTGAAGAATCTCAGAGAGAAGACGAAGGTTTTTATATCCGCAGTGGAATTGTGGTTGTCTTAAAAAATGCTACTATTCCTGATAACACAGTTATCTAGAGTACTGACTTTTCACGGTATCTTTTTTTCAATAAAGCGATCGCTAAACCACCGATTCCCCAAGGCTTATTTTTCCGTTATCGATTGTCATTAAGCCAAGATTATTGAAAATAAGCCTTGGGAAGAAATCCAGTTCTGGACGGGGTTTCAGAGATGCCGTGAAAAGTCAGATCTAGAGTAAGGGAATGCGAGCGGTCGTAAATTTATCCCGTTTACACCGCTTAGTTTGGGACGCGGAGCGCTTGCCCTCCTATGGGGGTAATCGCTAACTTGTTTTCGACAAAAGAGACTACTTTAGCTTTTCAACTCTAGGGTGACCATTCGCCTCAATCCAGATTAATTGCTTGATGCGACAGGTTTTTGCATATTGCTTGATTTCTGCTGGTGTGCGATCGCTCAATTCTAATTCCACTCTGACAAATTCATCCTTATTTCTCAACTGACGAGCATATTTAAGAGCCGCAGTGTTTGCTTTGGAGGTGGTAGGAATTACTAAACAATCGCTACTGGGATACTGTTGCGGAAGTTTTTCTGTAGCCAGCAAACAAGAGTGTAAATCTTCAATGGAGAGAGAAAAGCCGATTCCTGGGGATGTTTTTCCTTGGGGATCGTATAGTCCTAACAACTGATCGTAGCGTCCTCCTTCAGCTAAGATATAGGACTGATAATCCTGAAAACTAACCGCTTTAAAGACAATACCCGTATAGTAATCAAAAGTTTGTAGCAGACTTAAATCTAAGGTCAATGGTAATGGTTTCTGGGAACTGCTATTGAGTAATTCAATCAATGATTTAAGGTTATTAATTGTTGTTTGAGCATCATCATCCAAATCTAGAGTAGATATTTTACTCAAGACATCTTCTGGTTTCCCTCTTAAGTCAAATAACATCAAAGCCTGGGCTTTTAAATCTGCTGCCAACTCCAAACTTTCTAGGGTAATGCGGTCAAGATTAGCAATACAATTACGGACTGAGGTGCGAATTGATTCAGGAAACGCTGCTAAAAGCGATCGCGTTAATCCTGCTTCTCCTAATAAAATTGACCAGTCTGGTATGCCCAAATCATATAAACAGTCTGCTAGCAGTAGCATCGTTTCAGCATCGGCTAGGACTCCACTGGCAAATAGTAGTTCCACACCTGCCTGATAAAACTCTAGCTGACGACCATGATGGCTTTGGATTGTATTACGAAACACGTTAGCGCGATAGCAAAGACGTTGTGGGTCAGTATTCCCTGCCATCCGCGTAACTGCTGCACGGGCGATGGAAGCGGTAAGTTCAGGACGTAATCCCAGAGAGCTTTCACCGTTGTTGCGTAGTTGAATAACTTTGTCAGGTTGAATTGCTCCTCCTGCTGTTAAGGTATCCAGCCATTCTAGGGTAGAGGTAACAATACGCTGATAACCCCAGGTTTGAAATCTATGCTGAAGGCGATCGTTAATCCAACGCTTTTGCTCTACTTCTAAAGGCAGTAAATCTCTTGCTCCCGCAGGTGGTTGATAAATCATTTCCAGTAAGTTAAGAGTTCTCTTGTGACAAGCCAATGAAACCAGCAAAACTTTCTCTCTAGGAGATTCTCTAGGAGATGTTTATTACATTCTGCTATCTTTTGACTGAGATATTGCTAGCAATATCTACTGGTGTTATCTTACTTTTTTTTCGCCCCAAAAAATCCACTAAAGAACCCACTATTACCTGGTTTATTATTTTTACTATTAGATTTGGCAGCAGAACCAGGATTCGATGTTTTAGAATTATTAGCTACTCTAGTCAGTCTATCCAAAGACTTTTTACTTTCCATTACGAGCGGATTATGAGGATCGGCGTTAAAAGCCTTGTTGATATGAACTTTTGCCATAGTCAACTGTTGCTTATGTAAATATGCCCGACCCATAACGGCATGGGCAATACCGTCATTGGGATCGATTCTCAAGGCATCTTTTAATTCTTTGATTGCCCGATCAAATTCCCCTTTGGCTATGTATTGTTGAGCACGGTTGATAAAAGCAGCAACTCTTAATTCTGTTGTCGGCTCATCTGTCTGGACAGAAGTGCTTGAAGAGGAAGGAGGTATTGGGGTGTCGGTAGCTTTACTTTGAGCTACGCTTTTTTTACTGGTACTAGGTTGAGCAGGAGTTTTGGAGATGTTGCGATTCATGAATCGATCGCCTTTGAGCATTAGGTAAACTAAATTTAGCTCACTAATTGACTCGATTTCTTGAGCCGTTTGTTCTAGAGAAATATATTGTTCAGCAGTTATTCTTTTTAATAGCTTAGGGTAGATTAATTCGGCGCTGTCTCCAGCTTTTAATAGCTCTTGAGCTAATTCACTTTTTACCAAAACCCTTTCTTTATTTTCTGCCAGACGTTTACCAATCTGAGTTAAAATTAGTTGCTGTTCGGCAAAAGAATTTTTTCGCGATAGTTTCTCATAAGCAGGATTGACCAATTTAGATAAAATTTGTCCTGCTATTTTCCGCTTTGCTTCATCCGAATGGCATTTGTCGGGATGGAGTTTTTGGACAATTTTTAGATATCGTAAGCGAATTTGTTTTGGTTCAGCGTCTATCGACACGCCCAGTACTGCGTGATGATCGGTTATGTTGAGCTTAAAAAGTCCGTGTTTAATCGCGAAAGACATAAGAGAGAAATATATAAATTATCAGCAACAAGACATGTCCCTGCCGTGGAAATGCCAATCAAGATAATAGCTGTATTCATATTGTTCCCTGAACTCTATAGAAACTAACAAAGGCTTAAGCCGCAGGGCAAACGCAAACAAAACTTAATATCCAATCTATAAAGCGAAATTACCCTACAAGCCCGACCGAGATCCTTCAAATTTTAAGATGCTTTTGCCCTGTCAAATCACTTAGCTTACTTGACCTAAAGATTGCGATCTCACCAGTTCAGCCAAATTAGCATTCCCCGTACAGAATAAAACAGTTTTAATTTCTGCAATTAATACTTCAATTAATTCATCAATTGCTGCTTCAGATTCCGAGGCTGCTTGCAAAAAAGGAAAAGCCAATCCAGCAATATCTGCACCAAGAGCGATCGCTTTTGCCACTTCCATGCCATCTCGCAAACCCCCAGAAGCTATTAAGGGTAAATTGGGATACTGTTTTCTAATTTGAACGATACAGTCGGCGGTGGAAATTCCCCAATCGGCAAAAGTTCTACCTAGTCTTCGCTGTAGGTTGTTTTCAGCTCTTTGACTCTCTACCTTTGACCAAGATGTGCCTCCTGCACCCGCTACGTCAATAATATCTACTCCTGCATCTATGAGTTTGGTTGCCATTTTTGCAGAAATACCATTACCTACTTCTTTCGCAATCACCGGAACATTTATTTGTTCACAGAGTTGTTTAATTTTACTGAGTAAGCCTTTAAATTTAGTATCTCCATTAGTTTGAATACACTCTTGTAAAGGGTTGAGATGCAGAATCAGGGCATCGGCGCGCAGAATATCTACCACTCGTAAACATTGCTCCAAGCCATAAGAGTAGTTAAGTTGTACTGCTCCTAAATTAGCGAACAACATCGCATCAGGAGCAAGCGATCGCACGTCAAAAGTATGTGCCACATCAGGATTTTCTACAGCAATTCTCTGTGAACCGACACCCATTGCTAAGCCATGTTTTTGCGCTGCCACCGCTAAACGACAGTTAATCATTTTTGCCTGTTCTGTTCCCCCTGTCATTGAGGAGATCAGTAGAGGAGCATTTAATGTCTTACTTAGAAACTGGGCGCTAATATCTACCTCGCTCAAATTAAGCTCTGGTAAGCAGGAGTGATCGAAGCGATACTTGTCTAATCCATTAGTCACATTGCGAAACTGTACGTCGTCTTCCAGACAAATACGCAAGTGATCGGCTTTTCTAGTTTGCGTATTGGTCATTAATTTTTTGCTCTCTATTTAGCAACTTCAACTTTGTAAATTTTATCTTGCTGTTCTTGAACATCGTAAATTAGTTTTTATGATATCTATTCAATAAGCAAAAAAAATGAGGTGAACTGTAACAATTCACCTCTAACAACCGCTTTTTGACTAAGTGATAATAATGAACTACTCCTACTTACTTCGTTGAAGTAGGAGTTTCCTACTTTACTTTTCGGTCGTGGGTCTTATTCCACTTCGGAATTTCCCGTCTCACAGGTCGATGGCTTTTGCTAACAAGTTAGCAACGGCTCTTACTCATCCTCCACAGGCAGCAACGACAGCACCGTTCGTTGACTAGCAACTGCTAGATTTGATATTCAATTGTTTTTTATTGGACTAACTTAGGTATGAGCTTATTTATATTTCTCATTACGCACGTCTAAACGTAACACATAGAGCTACAATATTCTAGCGATCGCTATATCTCAGAGAGAGAGATTCACTCGGTTCTCGGGATCACCAAAGCCGAGATTTTTTAAGTATTTTAAATAGTTTCCAGGGAAGCTCGCTCCTCAGATAAAATAACTCTAATAAAAATAATTGTTAAAGTTTGATTTTAATGAGTCAAAAGCGCCAATATTGAAGTTCAAACAATTAATCATTTAGGAATAATAGCTGGTCTAATAGATGAAATAGGAATAGTAGAAATAATCAATGAACAGTTAGGGATTAAAGCTCAAGAAAAGTTAAACAGCGGAATAATTGTTAAAAGTATAATTTTAAATGCTATGGGCTTTGTTTCCAGACCCTTATATTTATTTCCGCAATTTTTTAACGATAAAGCGACGGAACATCTCTTCGGAGAGGGAATTTATCCAGAGTATTTTAATGACAATAAAATTGGTCGAGTAATGGATAAACTTTACCAATTTGGCTTAACCAAGATATTTCTATTAATTGCTTTAAAAGCTTTGAAAAAATACGGAATTGAGCATAAGTATTCTCATTTAGATTCTACGTCGATTTCTTTACAAGGAGACTATGCTCTTCCTGAAACGGAAAAGTCAGAAAATTTAGAGCCTACACCTATCAAAATAGTTCATGGATATTCAAAAGATAAACGACTTTTCTAAAATATCCGTCAAGAATAGAAACTATGGCGATGTTAATGGGGTTATCTTTATTGGTTTATACTATTGGTCAAAGACAACTTAGAGCGAATCTAAAACAGAACCAGACAGGAGTTAAAAATCAATTAGGAAAAGTAACGGATCAACCAACTCTTCGTTGGATATTTCAATGTTTTCAGGGTATTCATTTAGTTGTTTTAAATGGTGTAAAACAAATTGTCAATCTCACTGATTCAAGACTTGAAACTCTTAATTATTTCTCCAAACATTGTCAAAAATATTATATTTTATCTGGCTAGTTTCTCAGAGTTTTATTTAATATTTTAAACCTGAAAAAAGCGAAAAATAGTATTCTCTTGCTCAGTCATTCTCAATAATTATCGGTTAATGAAAATAACTTGCAATCAAAGTATTTTGTCGCCCAAAAAGCTTCTGTTACTGGTTGCCGAGGGGAGATAAGAAGTGCATTCAGACCGATACTTTTTGACAACTACAAACTGAAGTGCGGAATGAGAATTTGATCAGGATTATCAAAACGGTAATCCTTCACTCTTGAAGTTTTACCTGTCGCCATCCCTGACTTGATCCCCGTCAATCCTGGAGCATCTAAATCAATTGCTTTGTCATCTGGCAGATAAGGAATACAGAGGGTATTATCAGGAGCATATTTAATCAGTTCATCGTCACTTGGATTACCAAGCCAACGATACTCTTCAAGAGAATGAGCGTTGGTAATGATTCGGCTTAAATATCTGGCTGCTGCATCACCCCGTGCGGTAATGAAGTCGTCAACGCCCTTTTCTGGGCCAGTCAGGAGGGCGACTTTACATTTAGCACCTGTCGCTTCAATAGCTTTTCCAGTGGCTAAAGTAGCCTTATAAACCGCCTCACGGGTAGATTGCTTCTGGTCGTAGTCAAAGAGAATGATGAAGGTACGTCCCTTTTGCGCCAGAGCTTCTAGGTCGCGGTGTATTCTCTTATTTTCGTCCTTGGGTTCTCTACCTCCCCAAATTCCAGGCAGAGAAATAGCAGCATAACCCTGAGAGATCAGCGCACCAGCCTTTTTCTCCCCTTCGGTGAGGATAACGGGAATTTCAGTTCGACTCCTGACCCACGACCAGAAATTAACAGGTTGAGTGCGATCTGCTAAACGAAGAGCTAGGGGGGAGTGATAGCGTTTAATGCCGTAACGGGATGCCACTTGATTCCAGAGGTAGAGAGGTACGCGGAAATAAGTAACTCGGTTAGGTGTCTTCGGTGGGGATTCGTACTTAACTAGTTTCCCATTGTTGCTATTACGAGGCGAATCTGGCTTGAAGCGACCCCACGCCATCACATCTATCCAGTTGGTGTCAGGGTCAAGTCCTGCGATATACCAGCCCCCATGCTCTAGATGCTGATAGCGTTTCAGGAACTTATCGCGGAGTCGCCCATCGTTACGACGATCTTTGTTTGGTAGAGCGTAGAGGAGGTAGTCGTGAGTGGTTAATCCCGATAGGGAAATTAGGTTAAGAGTTGTTAAATCAGGGTCAACTGAGCTTTGATTCCACTCAGTTAAATGGTGAGGCTGAATTGGACTGTCAGAATTACGGTCAGCGTTATCAAAGGCTTCTCGCTCCAGCATAAAGCTTTCTATCCCTTATATGGTGGACATTAAGCCATATAATGCCTGAGTTTTTTAAACTGTGTTTTCTATTGTATTAGTCTTATTAGACTAATTAGAGGTGTTTTCAAACCGTAAAACCCTTATATAGAGGAAGTTTCAAAAATGGGTGGTCGGGGGATACTAGAGTTTGGGTCGGGGGATACTAGAGTTTGGGTCGGGGGATACTAGAGTTTTTGTTTTCAAGCTCAAAGCTATATGTAACAAAGCTTTGAAACCTATTTTTCGAGTTTTTTTTTTGAAAACAAAAATTAGTCGATTATTTCTAGCACTCGCCTGAGCTTAATTTCCATCGCTTCCGATGGTGTTCGTTTGCCCTTTTCCCAATAGCCAACCAATGTCTGTGTAACTCCTAGCCATCCTGCCAGCTTTCTCTGACTCCAGCCTTTGGCGTTTCTGCCTTTTCGGATCTGGTCGCTCGTTATCCCAGTTGCTGATATTCGCTTTTGATTTTGAGCTTTTGGTTTGGGCTTGATTTTAGTTGCCAGCAATTCGGGTATTGGCTCTGGAGGTTTGATGGTTATCTTGGCATTAAGCAACCATTCGATAATTTTCATCTTTCTGGCATCATTCGGCTTCTTTGTCTTACTTCCAGGCTGTAGCCACTCTGGATAAGTCTCATCAAACTGAATTTGCCATCTGAGATTCATGAGCAGTTTCAGAGCATTATCCCAGCGTTGTTTGAGGTCATATCCTTTACGCTTATCGTTACGGGCTGTATCAATAACAGTATGAGGCAGCAAGTGTTTCAGCAAAGTTTCAACTCGGTATGTTCCCGATGTATGAATTCTGCTGTCCATTGTTTAGGTGAATTGCCAGTCTCAACGCCAGTTCATCGTGGTAAGGATCTATCCTGAGAATATCTTGAGCCAAATAGCCAAATTGATATAAAGCTTCTCTGAGTCTGCTACCTGCTTTATTAAGAAAACTATGGAAGATTAAACCAGGCTGTACAGTTATGTAGACCTCTTTGGGTTTTTCTACCTTTCCTTCTATGTTTAGCTGTCCTCTGGGGTCTACTACCACGTTCCACATTCTTCCTGTAGGGGTGCTGGCATCAATTCCCCCATTCTTGTTTCTGCCTTCTACCCAGACAGATTTCACCAACAAGCAGTCGAGAACAAACGCAGTCTTGGCAATTTCACTCAACTTCTGATGAACTGGCAGATCGGTTCTTTTATCCCAGCCCAAATATTCGATTACATCGCTAGCTTTGAGACTAAATTTACCCGACCAAGGTGTAGGCTGCTTCATCGTGTGGGCAGCAAAAATCAAATGCAGTTTTACTGTCGATTCGGTCTTTGGTATTGGTTTATTTACATTGTCTTTCTTTAGTCCCAAAATCTCGTCTAAATCTTCAAGAGTAAGCTTTTTAAAATTTAATCTCTCAAAAATAACTGAAACTTCTCGCTGGGTAAACTGCTGTAGAAATAATGAAACTTTTTGTTCTAAATTAATCGCTCTTACTTCTTGGTAATTTTGAGGAGAAATTTTGGCGATCTTATCTGAGGTTAGACTACCTAAAGTTTCTTCAATATTTTGCTGTATTCGAGCGATTAATAATGCTATTTCTGGCTGATAGGTAAGTAGTTCGTCAGCAGCGTGCGACCAAATTTTGGCTGATTCT
>CALNYB010000014.1:0-289981 GCA_942490675.1 Cyanobacteriota bacterium
CATCTTTCCAATCGGGCGATCTCAAAGAGATCTGCTTTGCAGACCGCACTTATTCTTAATCATTTCTAGCATCGGGCGATCGCTCTATCAAAAACTGCCCTTGACATAGATTTACAATGGATTTTGCTAAAATGTGAGCAAGATTTACTATTCTGTGAGGGTATATGCGATCAATTGAACAACTAACAGAAGAGCTTCTAGCTCTTCCTAGTGTGTCTAGGGCACTCTTAGCAGAAAAGCTAGTCGAAAGCCTTGAGTTCGATATCGATCCAACCGTTCAGGCAGCTTGGATTAATGAAGCCAAGAAGCGACGAGATCGGATTCGTGACGGTTCTGTGCAGCCTATTCCAGGAGAAGAAGCTTTAGCTCAAGTGAGGCGGTTGCTTGAGTAATGAGGTATGTCTTTCACCCTGAAGCTCTCGCAGAATATTCTGAAGCGGTTCAATATTATGCAGAACAACGGGTTGAGGTGGCACAGGCATTCATTGATGCTATTGAGGATGCAGTCTATCGGATTAAAGAATCGCCTACTCGTTATGTTGTGATTAATGAGGATGTTCGGCGGTGTATGACGCGCAGATTTCCCTATGGAATTCTCTATACAATTGAGCAAGACTACATTCTGATTTTGGCAGTGATGCACTGTAGCCGAGAACCTGGATACTGGAAAAGCCGTAAATAGCTGTCGTTGCCAGCAGGCTAACACTAACCTGCAATGAACGGAAGCTAGATATTGGTGGTGTCTCAGAGGTTATCTACCGCCATTGAACTTCACCGTTATCTGTAAAGCGATCGCCTGTTCTCAACTCCAAAGAGCGATCTCGAAGAGATCTGCTGCCCCTTCGGGTAGAGCTTCGCAAGCGCAGACCGCACCTACTCTCAATCATCTCTACAATCAAGCGATCGCACCTACTCTCAATCCCAAATCTGGCGATCGCACTATCAAACCCTACCATCAACCAAGATTTACAATTGAATAGAACAGGCTGATATATCTTGGAACAATGGAGGTTGTATCAAATGTCAAAATTACTTGAACGAATCACAGTCAATCCTAGACAGTGTGGTGGTCGTCCCTGTATTCGTGGTATGAGAATTCGAGTTTCTGATGTTCTCGATCTGTTTGCAGCAGGGCTTAGTTCCGAACAGATTTTAGAGGAACTACCCGATCTGGAAATAGATGATTTGAGAGCAGCACTTGCCTATGCGTCACGTAAACTTAATCATCCTGTGTTAGTCCCATGACAACGATCTGGATCGATGCACACCTGTCACCTGCGATCACGTAGTGCCTCGGCCTCGCCGAGATCGCAACTTGGATTACAGATACATTTGGGATGACAGCCCTAGCTTTACGCGATCTTGGGTTGCGAGATGCTGAAGATACGGAAATCTTTGAGGCGGCAAAAGCTCAAAGAGTAATTTTTATGACGAAAGACAGTGATTTTATTGTCGTCATTTAACTTACTCCAATCTAGATGATTCGTTAGATATCTATTAAAACGATCGCACTAAACAACCCAATAATAACTAATTTAGCAAGAGTGACGGCAATGAATATACAATAAATAATTGCTGAAAACCCAACTCCACTGCTATTCCCATGACCGCAACTGAAACGAATCTCTCGACTCAATACGATCCTAAGCAAACCGAAGCTAAATGGCAGCAATACTGGGCGGACAAGGAAGTATTCAAAGCCGATCCTAACCATCCTGGCGAACCCTACTGCATTGTCATTCCTCCACCCAACGTTACGGGGAGTTTGCACATGGGACACGCTTTTGAAAGTGCGCTGATCGATACTTTGATTCGCTATCATCGCATGATTGGACGCAATACGTTGTGGTTGCCTGGGACAGATCATGCCAGTATTGGTGTGAGTGTGATTATGGACAAGCAAATCAAGGCGGAAGGTAAAAGCCGTCGGGATTTGGGACGAGAAGAATATTTAAAGAAAGCTTGGGCTTGGAAAGAGGAGTCTGGCACGACGATTATTAATCAGTTAAAGAGTCTGGGGGTATCGGCAGACTGGACAAGAGAGAGATTTACCATGGACGAGGGTTTGTCTCATGCCGTGAAGACAGCCTTTGTTAAACTCTACGAAGAAGGGTTGATTTATCGGGGTAACTATTTAGTTAACTGGTGTCCTGCCTCTCTTTCGGCGGTATCGGATTTGGAAGCAGAGAATCAAGAGGTTGACGGACATCTGTGGCACTTCCGTTATCCTTTGACCGATGGTAGCGGTTATTTAGAGGTAGCAACTACTCGCCCTGAGACGATGTTAGGGGATACGGGAGTGGCAGTTAATCCTAATGATCAACGGTACAAGAATTATATTGGCAAGACGATTACTCTGCCGATAGTTGGGCGGGAGATCCCAATTATTGGGGACGAATTTGTCGATCAAGAATTTGGGACAGGATGCGTTAAAGTAACACCAGCCCACGATCCTAATGACTTTGAGATGGGTAAATGCCATAACCTGCCGATGATTAACATTATGAACAAGGATGGTACTTTGAATGAGAATGCAGGGGAGTTTCAAGGACAGGATCGCTTTGTTGCCCGTAAGAATGTAGTTAAGAAATTGGATGAATTAGGTAATCTAGTTAAGATTGAAGACTATCGCCATAGCGTTCCCTATAGCGATCGCGGTAAAGTACCAGTAGAACCTTTATTATCAACCCAGTGGTTTGTCAAAATTGAACCCTTGGCGCAAAAGGCTTTAGCTTCCTTAGATAATGAGAATTCTCCTAACTATGTTCCTGAACGATGGAAGAAGGTATATCGGGACTGGTTAGTTAAATTAAAAGACTGGTGTATCTCTCGTCAATTATGGTGGGGACATCAAATTCCTGCTTGGTATGTAGTTTCGGAAACAGGCAACGAAATCACCGATCATACTCCCTTTATTGTCGCGTACGATGAAGCTGAAGCGGAAAGCAAAGCTAAAGAAAAGTACGGTGATAATATTCAGTTGGAACAAGATCCTGATGTCTTGGATACTTGGTTTTCTTCTGGTTTATGGCCGTTTTCCACTATGGGATGGCCCGAAAATACTGCAGATTTAGACACATACTATCCTAATAGTACTCTAGTTACAGGTTTTGATATTATCTTTTTCTGGGTGGCACGCATGACCATGATGGCGGGACACTTTACGGATAACATGCCCTTTGATGATGTTTATATCCACGGTTTGGTATTGGATGAGAAGGGACAAAAGATGTCCAAGTCGAAAAATAACGGTATCGATCCTCTATTAATGATTGATAAATACGGTGCGGATGCGTTGCGCTACACTCTGATTACTAAAGTCGTCGGTGCGGGACAAAATATCAGCTTTGATTATGACCGTAAGAAACAGGAATCATCTTCTGTAGAAGCTTCCCGTAATTTTGCTAACAAGCTATGGAATGCCTCGCGGTTCGTAATGATGAATCTTAAGGGGAAAACTCCCCAAGAACTAGGACAGCCAGAAACTATCTCCTTAGAGTTAGTCGATCAATGGTTATTATCTCGTTTCAATCAAACTGTGAAACAAACTAGGGCTAATATCAAGTCTTACAACTTAGGAGAAGCAGCTAAAGGCTTATATGAGTTTATCTGGAATGATTTCTGTGACTGGTATATTGAGTTGGTTAAAACCCGCCTCTGGCAAGATGAGACTTCTAAATCCCGTCAAGTAGCACAACAAACCTTAGGTTATGTCCTCGAAGGGATACTTAAATTACTTCATCCCTTTATGCCTCATATCACAGAGGAAATTTGGCAAACTTTAACTCAAGCAGAAGGAAAGCAAACTCTGGCAATACAAACCTATCCTGAAGTGAGCGAGGATTTAATTAATCCTGAATTAGAAGAAAACTTTGAGTTGCTTTTTAACACCATCGGCACTATTCGTAACTTACGTGCCGAGTCGGTAATTAAACCAGGAGAAAAAATCAAGGTAATTCTACAAACCGAAAGCCAAAAAGAATCTGATATTCTAGAATCAGCCCAAAGCTATATCCAAGATAGTGCTAAAGTAGGGGAGCTTGTCATTGTCTCAACCCTAGCAGAAGATCCAGGACAGGTAATTGCAGGAGTAACAGGGACAGTACAGGTTTTGATTCCCCTAACAGGTTTAATTGACGTGACCGCGCTACAGAGTAAATTGCAGAAAAAACTGGAGAAAATAGAGAAGGATATTAAATCACTTACTGGGCGTTTAAACAATCCAGGCTTTGTTAATAAAGCACCTGAGTCAGTAATTCAAGGGGCAAAGGATGACTTGTCAGAAGCGAAAAAACAAGCTGAAATATTACGGAAACGTTTAGATCGTCTAAAGTAAAAGTACTATTGGTGTATCCAGTTGAATTTAATGATGTAATTGGTTACAGCAATATTGAATATCTATCGTTATGCTAGTAGAGATTATTCTGTCTGGTAAAAGTACTTGGTGCGATTTTAACTAATAAGTGATCAATAATTTAAGCCATGTTATATCTAGCTCAAGTTGAAATTAACCCAGATTCAGGGGAAATACAGCTACAAGTAGTTGCTCGTCAAGAGTCGGAATTCGTTTGGTCAGTTGATAATTCTGAGACATTACTTTTCATTAAAGGAACTTCCTTATGTCCTGGAGTCTTAGTCTTGGTAGAAATAGATCGAGATCAACAGATAATTAGCATTCAAGACGCTAAAGAATGGATTTTAAGCATCTTACAGCAGCATCTAACTAAAAATGCCATTAATCCTCAGTTTATTAAGACGGAACAGAGTAAAGTAGAAAAGTGGCGACAGGAAATTACTGCCCAAAATCTCGAACTCAACCGCCGTGCATTAGAAATAGAAACTCGTCGCGAACAACTACAGGAATTAGAACAAGAATTAAAGCGGGATAGGGAAGAGTTGGATAGGTTACAAGAAAAATTGACAATTGATAATTGATAATTCACTTCTCTATATTGAAAACTCCTTAGAAGGTAATGAAAATAATTAGATTCAATCGTTCAGAAATAATATTATGCTCAAATTTGCTAAACCTTTTTATCCTTTCATTCTTGCTTCTGCTAAAACCGATCCTGAGACAACTCATCGTCAAATGCTTAAGGCTTTAAGCAATTTAGAATTAAATCGTCATTCTGTCTGGGGTAGTTTGGCAATTAAGCAATTAGAAAAGTCGTTTTGCATCCAGGATACTCGTTTGCAACAAACTCTATGGGGATTAGATTTTCAGAACCCTTTTGGTTTAGCAGCAGGGTTTGATAAAGATGGTACAGCAGCGGGAATCTGGAATAGTTTTGGCTTTGGTTTTGCCGAACTAGGTGCAGTCACTCTCCACTCGCAATCAGGAAATCCTCGCCCTCGAATGTTTCGCCTCCCTAAAGACAAAGCAGCACTCAATCGCATGGGTGCAAATAATCTAGGTGCAGCAGTAATGGCAGATACTCTAGCTCAAACTTGGAAACGACAACCCCGTGAAATTCCCATTGGGATCAATCTCTGTAAATCCAAAATCGCCCCTCTAGAAGACGCAGCAGCAGATTACGTCGGCAGTTTCCAATACCTACAGGATGTGGCAGACTACTTCGTTATTAATGTTAGCTCACCAAATACCCCAGGATTGCGATCGCTCCAAGCAGGAGAACAACTAGAACCTATTTTATCAGGATTACAGACAGCAAATACCCACCATAAACCTATTCTTATTAAAATCGCTCCCGACCTCGATTGGCAAGATATTAAGGATATTCTTAACTTAGCGGGTAACTACAATCTCTCTGGTGTCATTGCCACTAACACTACGATTCGCCGTGATGGTTTGAATACAGATATTTTAAAAGAGACAGGTAAGAGTATTCAAGATGAAGCTGGTGGCATCAGTGGCTTGCCCGTTAAACAGCGTGCAACTGAAGTAATTCGCTTTATTTACCAAGAAACAGACGGTAAATTACCGATTATCGGTGTTGGCGGTATTTTCAATCCTGATGACGCTTGGGAGAAAATTATTGCAGGGGCGAGTATACTGCAAGTCTACACTGGATGGGTTTATGAAGGTCCTTGGATAGTTAGTCAGGTGTTATCTGGCTTGTTAGCTAAGTTGGATGATGCAGGGTTGGATAGTATTAGGGAAGCGGTAGGTTTAGAATATCAATAAATTTCTGGTAGTCCTCCAGATGTAAGGATAGAGGTAAGTTCGTTTTCTGAGATTCTCGATGTCAACAATCCTCTGCCCCAGTTGCGATTCCGACAAAGTCGTTAAAAATGGTCGAATCCATAATGGCAAGCAAAATCACAAATGCAGATCCTGTGGGCGTCAGTTCGTGCAAGACCCTAAACAAAAGCGGATTGACCAAACGACCAAAGACCTTGTGGATAAGCTGCTGCTCGAAAAGATACCGTTAGCTGGGATTGCCCGGGTCTGCAACGTTTCCGAAAGCTGGCTTCAGGATTACGTGAATCGGATTTATGAGTCTGTTCCACGCCAAGTCAATGTATCGCCCAAAAAAAGGCTTATTGACCATCCAATGCGATGAAATGTGGTCTTTTGTTAACGACAAGGGAAACAAGCAGTGGATATGGCTCGCACTGGATGTTGCCACCCGTGAAATCGTCGGCGTTCATGTGGGCGACCGCTCTGAAGAAGGTGCTCGTCAATTATGGGCTTCTTTGCCGAGTGTGTATCGTCAGTGTGCGGTTGCTTATACAGACTTCTGGGATGCCTATGGTTGCATTTTCCCGAAGAAACGTCACAAATCCGTGGGAAAGGAAACGGGGAAGACCAGCTATATCGAGCGTTTTAACTGTACGATGCGTCAGAGAATTTCTCGCTTAGTCCGTAAAACGCTTTCGTTTTCCAAGAAGCTTGAGAATCATATTGGGGCGATCTGGCTATTTATACACCACTACAATGCATCCTTACAGGCATAGGACTACCCAAAATGTTAGTTTAAATCGATATGTTGCCCATAAGCTAGCTTGTTAAACCAGATCATCCAGCATTCCCGTTATCTTAGTCTGTAATTTCTGCTGATTATTGAATCAACAACTAGAACAAGTTTGTTCTAAGCTTAATTAAAGACCAATCCTGGTTTTTGATAATCAGTATGCTTGCGCTTAATTTGTACAACACACTGGAGACTTGTCCTGTGATAAGTTAATGCATCTCAGTTCTGATGGTTGCTTCTATGGAAACCCAAATAATTATCTATGACTTTCTAGCGTATCCCTGAATTCTTGAGACGTACACGATAAAGACTGTTTCTAGCTGTAATATAAAGAGTTTTATAGTCACTGTCGCCCCAGGCTAAATTAGCGGGAGCTTCTGGTGTTTCAATAATGCCAAGTAGCTCACCGTTTGGTGAAAAAATCCACACTCCTCCTGGTCCAGTGCTGTAAACATTTCCTTTGATGTCTACTTTCATGCCATCTGCTGCCCCTTCCCCACTGGAAGGTTTCATTTCGGCGAAAAGTTTTCCATTAGCTAACATTCCGTCTGACTGAACATCAAATACGCGAATATGACCCTTTTCTGAATCATTCACATATAATTTTGTTTCATCGGGAGAAAAAACAATTCCATTTGGGCGTACAAAATCATCAACTAGAAGAGTGAGTGTTTTATCTGGTGCTAGGTGATAAACACCATAAAAACCCAGTTCTTCTTGTTCGGGTTCGATTCCATAAGGAGGATCGGTAAAGTAGATACTACCATCTGATTTCACTACCAGATCGTTAGGACTATTCAACCGCTTCCCTTGGTAGTGACTAGCTAGAGTTACGATCTGCCCATCTTTTTCTGTACGAGACAGACGACGATTACCATGTTCGCCAGTAACTAAACGTCCCGATCTATCTAAAGTATTACCATTAGCATTGCCAGAAGGCTGACGAAAAATCTCAGTTTTTTTCTTTGGCTGCCATTTATAAATGGTATTAGCTGGAATATCACTAAACAACAAAAAGCCATCAGGATGCCAAACTGGTCCTTCGGTAAACTCAAAACCCCCTGCCACTTTTTCAACTTGAGTATTAGGAGCCAGAATTTCTCCTAAATTATTTTGTTTGTTATAAAACTTGTGTACCATTACGTGTCGGTAAGTTTCACCTGGGCGCAAAATAACCGAGGGAAAGTTAGACTGATTCACTGAGTTTGGGAAATGTTGAGTTTCCAGGCATAAACCTTGATGATTTTGATAAACAACACCTCCCTTGCCTAAAGTTTCCAGCTCACCAATATTTCCTGAAAAAAACTGCATTCCTGGCTGATTGGTATGAAGCTCCATTACTCGACCAGATTGGGGATCGTACACAGTCGCTGCCAGTTTAATCTTGTCCGATTCTCTATTCAAGACATAATTGAGGTCGTAGCCTCCCGGATATTTTCGCTTTAGGGTGTTTCTAAGCTGATTTATTCCCTCACCAATCAACCGAGGCTGGGTGAAATCATAGGGTGTATCTTTAACTGATTTGATCGCTCCTGTAGGTATTTGCTGATCGTTGCTAGGGGTATATCTATCGGCATTGATAATTAAATATTGTCCTAGAATATTCCCTTGAGCATGACCTACTAAGTTCCAATATGAATGATTCACTAAGTTAACAGGAGTAAGCTTGTCAGTCGTAGCAGTCATTTCCAACTTCAACTCATTATCGTTAGTCAGGGTGTAAATGGCTGTTACTGCTAAATTACCTGGATAGCCTTCTTCTCCGTCAGGACTTAGATAAGTCAGTTTTAGTGCTTGTCCCTGACTACTGTTAATCGGTTCAGCTGACCAAACTACTTTGTCAAAACCCTGATTTCCACCGTGTATGTGATGGGGATTGGCATTTGCAGCTAGACTATATTGTTGACCATCGAGAGTGAACCGAGCATCTTTAATTCTGTTAGCGACGCGACCGACAACTGCACCAAAATATAGATGGCGGTTAGCCACCAAATAATCATCTAGACTATCAAATCCCAGCACTACATCGTCTAGCTTACCCTTATTGTCAGGTAAGTGTAATTCAGTCACAATTGCGCCGTAGTTAGTTATCTTTGCAACTAACCCATTGGTATTGGTTAAAGTATAAAGCTCGACTTTTTGACCGTCTTGAGTCTGACCGAATTCAATTTTCGTGACACTATTATTTTCATTGTTTTCTTGCGTCTGATAGTTGTTTTCCGTAGCGTAAGCTCGATTTGGGTTAAATCCCCTGTAGGAAGCTACGTTTACTACAAGTAAACTCATTCCCATCGTGGTAAAAACTGTGATGAATTTTCTTAACATCGAGCAAGCAAAAATATTTTCATTTTTGGTATTGGTAATCGTAGTCTTTTTATCTACCAAAATTTATATTACGCCACTTAATCCTAAAATTTACAGATACGATGGAACATTATCAAAAATTCTATTCTATCTACTACCTAGCCCGTAGGGCGCTGATCACTGATTGGGATGGAAATAGTTATAGATCTCCTGTGCCAAACCTCGACCAATACCAGGGGCTTCGGTTAACTTATCCACAGAAGCTTCACGGATATAGTCAATGGAATGAAAATGTGCCAGGAGTTGCTTTTGACGGTTAAAACCTAAGCCAGAAATTTCCGCTAAACGCGATCGCCTGCTACTTTTTAGTCGCTGTTGACGGTGGAAACTGACAGCAAAACGGTGAGACTCATCCCGCACCCTTCTTAGTAACTGTAACCCTGGTTGCTCGGAATCTGTATCCAAAGGATTAGACTCTCCTGGTAAAAAGATTTCTTCTCTTTTCTTGGCTAAGCTAATTACTTTAACTGCATCTAATAGATTCATCTCTTGCAGTACTTTAACCACTGAAGACAATTGTCCTTTCCCACCATCAATCAGCAACAGATCGGGAAAATCACGCTCTTTTTCGACTACACTGCTCCCCTGCCTATACTTACGAAAACGACGACCAATTACCTCTGCCATACTGGCAAAATCATCAGATCGCCCGATTTTAACATCAGGATTTTTAATTTTGTAATGCCGATAATGTTGTTTGGCAGGAACACCATCAACAAAGACTACCTGAGAAGCTACGGCATTTGACCCTTGAATATGGGAAATATCATAACCCTCAATGCGTTTCGGTAATTCTGATAGATCGAGAATTGTCGCTAAATCTTGTAAAGCTTGAGTATTGCGATCGCTGAATCGTTGAGTTCGCTCTAGTTCATAGTTAGCATTGCGTTCAACCATTTCGATCAGTTCAGCCTTAATCTGCCGTTGAGGATTGACTAAGCTGATTTTGCGACCTTTTTTATCACTCAACCATTCGGTTAAGATCTCCCCTTCAGGTAGCTCATGCTGTAGCAATATCTCTGTGGGTATTTCCACCGCCTCAACGGTGACGTAGTGTTCTTCTAGTACCCGCTGTAAGATTGCTCCAGGTGTACCAGATCTAGCATCAGCGAAAAAGCCCAAGCGTCCTACTAGTTTACCTGCACGGATCTGAAATAGTTGGATGCAGCAGTGTTTGTCGTCTGCGGCTAGGGCGATCGCATCACGGGAAACAGTATCATCAGGTAAGGATACCTTTTGATCAGCATTGAGATTATCTAGAGCTTTAATCTGATCTCGACATTGAGCAGCTTTCTCAAAGTCTAATCTCTCCACAGACTTCTCCATCTGAGCAGTTAAAATACCTACTAGTTCATCACTCCTACCCTGAAATATCATCGCTACCTTCTGGACGATTTTTTTGTATTCTTCGGGGGTAATTAGAAATTGACATACCCCTGGGCATTTTCCCATGTCGTAGTTAAGACAGGGACGATCCTTAAACAAGGGTTTGCGACGCTGGCGTAGGGGAAAAACTCGCTTAATGATATCTAAGGTATACCGCAGTAGACGAGTATCCACGTAAGGACCATAATAGCGATCGCGTTTTTGAGTTGCGCGACGCTTACGAGTGATAAAGATGCGGGGGTAATCTTCTGACCAAGTAATGCAGACAAAAGGATATTTTTTATCATCCTTGAGCAACACATTATAGTAAGGCTGATGCTTTTTAATTAAGTTGGCTTCCAGGGCTAAAGCTTCTGCCTCGGTATCGGTAACAATAAACTCAATCTCCGTCACCTGATGTACCATCATGGCAATGCGATCGCTCAATTTCTGAGAATCACGAAAATAAGAACGAACCCGCGATCGCAATTTTTTAGACTTGCCAATATATAAAATATCTCCATTGCCAGTCCCCATGAAATATACCCCAGGTTCAGAGGGAATCTCTTTAAGACGAGCCTCCAAGCGATCAGGATGCTTTAGTAATGGTTTCGTTTCAGTCGATGCACTCATAAGGTTTCACTCGTTCCCTATGATGATGATAGAGAATTTTCGACTCTTCTAACCATTGAAGAGCTTTCTTTTCTATCCTTTTAATAAAATCGTTCTTGCCATCCATATAACTTTCAATATTGTAGGGATGTTTTTCAGCTAATTCCTGCTTTAATAAACTGTATTGTTCTGCATCCTGAGGATGAGCAATCATATAATCTCGAAATGCTAAATGACGCTTTATATGAGAATTTATGGTAATCGACAACTCAAAACAGTTCCAGGACAAAGGACTCGACCTACTTCTGCTAGGGTGAGGGAAGCCTTATTTAACATTTGGCGCGATCGCATTCCTAACTCTAGTTGGCTTGATTTATGTGCAGGAAATGGCTCTATGGGGGCAGAGGCTCTCTGTCGGGGAGCGAGTAAGGTGGTGGGAATCGAGGAATATGGCAAAGCTTGTAAAGTAATTGAACAAAACTGGCAGCAGGTAGTACAACCAGAACAGTCTTATCAGATACTAAAAGGAGACGTGTTAGTTAAAATTAAAAACTTAGCAGGACAACAGTTTGACTGGATTTATTTCGATCCACCCTACGATAGTTATTTGTACTTGCCTGTCTTAAAAGCGATCGCCTCTTTAGAATTAGTTACTCCCGAAGGCGCGATCGCAGTTGAACACAATCCCAAACTTTGGCAAGCTAAAGAAGTCCCTGGACTAGAAATCTATCGCACTAAATCCTATGGCAATACAACCCTTAGTTTTTATGCAACTAAATAATTGAGTAATGAGTAATGAGTAATGAGTAATGAGTAAGAAATCTCTTCCAGGTAAGTTAATTGTTAAAACAGGCAAATTTGTCTGGACAACAATGTGGCAAATTATGATGTCTCAACTGGCACCCCGCAACCAGACTGGGGAGTATATTCGTCCTGAGAGTCAATTCAGGAACTCGATTAGTACGACAGATAACCGCTATCAACCTGCTGCGAATCGTTACCGCCTCTACGTCGGCATGGGTTGTCCTTGGGCGCATCGTACCTTAGTCACAAGGGCGTTAAAAGGCTTAGAAAATGCGATCGCCATCTCAATCGTCTATCCTTCTCCAGATGCAGGCATCTGGGTATTATCTGAGCCAGAATTAGGTTGTAATACTGTACCCGAACTATACCAGCGATCCCAATCAGGATATACAGGACGCTGTACCGTACCAATTTTATGGGACGAGCAAACCAATACGATTGTTAATAATGAAAGTGCCGAGATTATTGAATTACTCAATTCTGAGTTTAATCAATATGCCCAACATCCTGACTTTGATCTTGATCCAAAAGAGCTTAAACAGCAAATAGACCAGTGGAACGAGAAGATCTATCATACAGTTAATAATGGAGTCTATCGCTGTGGTTTTGCCCAAACACAACAGGCTTACAACAAGGCAAGTAAAGAATTATTTTCTACCTTGGATGAAATTGATACTGTATTAGCTAACAATCGTTATCTTTGTGGCGATCACCCTACCTTAGCAGACGTAAGATTGTTTACTACTTTGTTCCGTTTTGATATCGTTTATTATGGGCTGTTTAAATGCAATCTACGCCGTATAGCTGATTACAGCAATTTGGGGGCATATCTACGAGATTTATATCAGTTGCCAGGAGTAGCAGCCACCTGTGATCTAGAAAGCGTCAAACGAGACTATTATGGCAATCTGTTCCCCTTGAATCCTGGCGGTATTATTCCACTAGGACCAGACATTGCTAGTTTGTTACAGCCTCATCATCGAGAACAAATAACTGTTAATTGATCGTTAACGAATGTAGAAAATTTCCAGCCTGATGGGTAAGAAAAATATAATGACAAAATAATGACAAATTTATCACTGATCTTCTATTTCTTCTTCTAGCTGTGTTTGGTAAATATCTTGGAGATTTTGCTGTCTAACTTTACGAGAGGGACGACGATATTTCTTAGTCTTTAACTTGGGTTCGTATTGACTTTTTCCTAGGCGTTTAACCTTCAATTTCAAGTTAGATTCCTGATCGGGTTGTTGTTGTCGTGTCGTTTCGTGAGCGATCGCTTTATCTAAAAAATCGAGATAATACTCATATCTTTCCCAGTTTCCTCGAACGATACAGTCTGGCTCATCACGATGCAAACAATCGCTAAATTGGCAGTTTCCCTGCTGTAATCTTACTCTAGCTTCGGGAAAATACTGCGCTAAATTGCTGGGAATACAGTCCAAATCAGGTTGATTGAAGCCTGGACTATCCGCTAATAAACCACCTTCTGGAAGCTCAAATAACTCTACATGCCGGGTAGTGTGGCGACCCCGTTGTAATTTACCTGACACTTTACCTACCCTGAGATTAGCTGAGGGAATTAGAGCATCAATTAGACTCGATTTCCCAACTCCACTGGGTCCAGCAAGCACTGTGATTTTTCCTTTGAGGTGTGATAGCAATTGATCAATGCCTAGCTGTTTTTCCACGCTAATATAGCTAGCCTCATACCCCCATTTGTCTAAGCGCTGTTGCCATTGCTGCTGTTGAGCTTTCGTAATTAAATCACATTTATTGAAACACAAGCAGAGCTTTAGAGCAGTAGACTCTGCCTTGACTAGAAAGCGACTTAGTTGCCAGGGGTCTAAAGTAGGCTCTTCCAGAGCAAAGACTAATAAAATTAACTGGGCATTAGCTACTGGGGGACGTTGTAGCTCGGTAGCTCGGGGAGATACTTTCCCTATTGCTCCCCTAGAATCTTGCCAATCGGGTTCTTCAACTAAAACGCGATCGCCCACCATTACCTTTTGCCCAATTTTCTTGAGCCGAGTACGGCGGGTACATAACAAAAATTGAGTTGGCTTAAAACCTCTTCCAGAAACTCCTCTGGCAGATTCTTGAGTTTCTAGATTACTTTCTAGCTTGACCCGATAAAAGTTGGCCTGAACTGCCACTACTGTTCCCCAAATTGGCGAATCAGAGTCTGGGCATAAAAGGCGATCGTTAATTAATTTACCTACAGGCTCTTCATCATTCACGATTTCACAGGACGACAAACTAACAAGGAAAAGAAGTCCTGACGCTGCTCCAAAGCTTCTAGTAGATAACCCTCCATTTTTAAACTATCAGGTACTTGTTCGATTGGTTCACCAGCATCTAACCAAACTTCCAAAATAGAGCCAGGGGACATTTGCTCTAGGCGTAGCTTAGTTCGGACAAAATTAATTGGGCAAGGAGTACCACGCAAATCTAGGTGAGCATCTGCGCGATCAGAGGTAGCATTATCCGTACCTCTTGAGTTGTCAATCCTGCTCATTTGTGAAACAAACCTCCCAAAAATCCTTCTTTATTACCCTTGCCTATCGCTTCGCCCCTGACAGTTGCTAGTTTCTCTAGTAGCTCCCTCTCTTCAGAACTGACTTTAGTAGGAATATTGATCTTGACGGTAATTAAATGATTGCCTCGACTTACGGGATTACCCAACTTGGGTACCCCTTTATTTTCTAAAGTAAGCACCGTATTTGGTTGAGTACCCGCAGGAATGGTTAGCTCTTCCTGACCATCAACTGTATTAACCTGTAAATTACAGCCTAAAATAGCCTGAAGATAGCTAACTGTAATTTCCGATCTTATATTGATACCTTCTCTAGTAAATTCTTGATCAGACTCAACAAATAAATAAACATATAAATCTCCTGGCGTACCATTACGAACTCCCGCATCACCCTCCCCAGAAACTCTGAGGCGAGTACCATTATCTACGCCAGGAGGAATAGTAATCTTCAGTTTTTTGGTTTCTTGCTGACGGCCTGCACCATGACAGGTTCCACATTTTTCTTCGATTACCTGTCCTGTGCCACTACATGTACTACAGGCTGAAACTTGAGCAAAACTACCAAAAGGAGTCCGTGTCGCCCGCCGTACCTGACCACTACCACTACAAGTTCCGCAGGTCTTAACACCTGTTCCTGGTTTAGCTCCAGTACCATTGCAGGTTTCGCAAGATTCTAGATGAGGAATCTTAATTTGCTTTTCACCACCAAAAACAGCGTCACGAAAGTCTAGCTTTAAATCTAATCGTAAATCATCTCCTCTGACAGGTCCACTGCGACGACGAGATTGACCTTGACTAGTGCCAACTCCACCACCAAATCCGCTAAAAATAGTTTCAAAGATATCAGCGAAACCGCCCATATCGCTATACTCAAAACCTGACCCCCCAGCTGCACCACCTACGCCAGCCTCTCCAAAGCGATCATATCTGGCGCGAGTTTCTGGTTCAGAAAGAACTTCGTAAGCGCGATTTATTTCTTTAAACTTTTCCTCAGCTCCTGGTTCCTTGTTGACATCGGGATGATACTGGCGTGCCAGACGGCGATAAGCACGCTTCAGTTCATCTTTATCTACATCGCGGGATACGCCCAGGATTTGATAGTAGTCCCCTGCCATAAAATCTTAATTTTTTCCTATGGTTTATTGATTGTACTTTAGCAAAATCAGAACCAGTAAATATAGTACGGTTACTACTAAGAGCTAATTCTTTCTAGATTGGCTCAACTCAACAGGGCTAAATTCCTAATTATGATTAGCTCAATCGACTGATTCATAGTCATCAACAGATGTTTCGTCATCTAAACCTAAATCAACACCGCCTTCAATATTAGCATTATTAGATACCCTGACAACTGCTTTGACCCCATTATCGACCCCTAAGTCCATCTCAGTTTGTGTATCTGCAAAATCATCATCATCAAATACAAATGCATCATTTAAACCAGCATTCTTTTGTTGATAAACGTCTGTACCAATCTCTAATAGAGTTTGACGTAGATTGTCTAAGATGTTGCCCATCTCCTTTATATTAGTATTAGGGTTACTACAAGCTATGTTGAACTCTTCCTTAATCATGGCAATCTTCGCTTTATGCTCATCACGAATTAAGTCCCCTTGTTCGCTAAGGGTTGAATCGTAGTTATAGAGCAAATTCTCAGCCTGATTTTTCAACTTGACCAGTTCCATGTTACGACGGTCTTGCTCGGCGTAATTGTCTGCTTCTTGACGCATTTTTTCAACTTCGCTAGAGCTTAAGCCTCCAGTGTTGCTAATTGTAATACTTTGCTGTTTACCTGTTCCCTTATCTTGGGCAGAAACCTGTAGAATACCGTTAACATCAATTTCAAATGCCACTTCAATTTGGGGCATGCCTCTGGGGGCGACAGGAATTCCAGTGAGCAAAAATTTGCCCAGGCTTTTATTATCCTTAGCCATGGCTCTTTCTCCCTGAAGTGCATGAATTTCGACAGTCGTTTGACCATCGGCAGCAGTAGAAAAAATCTGCGATTTGCTAGTGGGTACAGTAGTATTTTTTTCGATGATTTTAGTAAAGACTTCTCCCAAAGTTTCGATTCCTAAGGAAAGAGGCGTAATATCTAAGAGTAATACATCCTCGACCTCACCACCTAAAACTCCAGCTTGAATAGCAGCACCAGCAGCAACAGCTTCGTCAGGATTAACCGACCGATCAATTTGCATATCATCAAAAATAGTTTTGATAGCTTTATGCACTGCAGGAATGCGGGTCGAACCTCCAACCAAGATAATGCGGTCTATTTGGTCCGGGTTTAAATCGGAATCTTTAAGAGCTAACTTGACAGGCTCTAAGGTTTTTTGGATTAAATTCTTAGACAGTTCTTCAAATTTGGCTCGACTCAAATCAAGTTCAATATGTTTCGGCCCAGTCTCATCAGCAGTGATAAACGGCAAGTTGATGGAAGTCGTGGGTGCACTAGAAAGCTCTATTTTGGCTTTTTCAGCAGCTTCGCGCATTCGCTGTAATGCCATTTTGTCAGTTCTGAGATCAATTTCCTCTTGGGTGTAAAAAGTTTTAATCATCCAGCGTACGATCACATTATCAAAGTCATCGCCACCGAGATGATTATTACCCGCGGTTGCTTTGACTTCAAAAAAGCCATTTCCCAAATGCAAAACAGAGACATCAAAAGTACCACCTCCCAGATCGAAAACCAGAATGTTTTCTTCTCGATCCTGTTTATCTAAACCATAAGCCAAAGCAGCAGCAGTTGGTTCATTAACGATGCGTAAAACTTCTAATCCTGAGATTGTACCAGCATCTTTAGTTGCTTGTCTCTGAGCATCAGTAAAATATGCAGGAACAGTGATAACTACCTTGGTCACAGGTTCCCCCAGGAAACTTTCCGCATCTGCCTTCAGCTTTTGCAGAATCATGGCAGAAATCTCTTGAGGAGTATAATTCCGATTTTTGATCTGAACATCAACAGTATCATCTCGACCAGGAATGCACTTGTATGGCGTACGAGAACGCTCTTCTTCGGTGTCTTCCCAACGGCGACCAATAAAACGCTTGATGCTGTGAATGGTGTTTTGAGCATTAGTAACTGATTGTCTCTTTGCTAATTGACCTACTAAACGAGTATCACCCTTGGCAAATGCCACCATGCTTGGAGTTGTCCGCGCACCTTCTGAGTTAGCAATGATTATGGGTTTGCCCCCCTCAAGCACAGCCACACAACTGTTGGTAGTTCCCAGGTCAATACCGATAACTTTTGCCATAGTGCTTAGGCGGTAACTTTCATTTATCTATAAATTACAGAGAAATTGACAGAGAAGTTAGAAGTTTTTGGTATCAGTGATCATACCGTAATGTCGGATCAGTACATTTATGACCGATCTTTAAACTTAAATTATCCTCGGATGTTAGGACTACTTAGTGATCATTTTCTTCTTTTTCTGTCTTTTTCTCTTCCGAAGTTATCACAGGTTCTTGAGGAACAGCAACTTTAACCATGGCATGACGCAAGATAATATCTCCCAAAACATATCCCCGCATCAGTTGTTCAATAACTGTTCCTTCAGGATACTCATTGGTTGATTCTCGCAACATTGCTTCATGAAAATTGGGATCAAATTCTTGTCCTTCCGGTCGCATCGCTGATACTCCCATTTTTTTAAGGCATTCTACCAGAGTTTTATAAACTCCTTGATAACTGGAATGAATTGCTTTTTCTCCCTCACTATCTGGTTTAAGCTGAGTTCTTGCTCGCTCAAAATTATCGATCACTGGCAGCAATTCTGTAATTACATTTTTCTTGACTTGCTGTTCCAGATTTTCTTTTTCTTTAACAGTTCTACGACGAAAATTCTCGAAATCCGCAGCCAATCGAGCATATTGGGCTTTAGACAGATCTGCCTGCTGGCTTTTTTCATCTAAAAGCTGTTTGAGGTTAGCGTTTTCTTGCTGAAATGCAGCAAAGATTTCTTCATTCTCATCAGAAGTTTGGCTATCTCCTTCTGTTGACAAACTAGTTTCTGGCTCTTGCCCTGACTCTAAAGTAGATTCTGCTTCAGAATCATTATTGTCTGCTGAATTGTCAACAACATTATCAACAACAATTACTTCAGGATTCTCGGAAATGATTTCTGGTTGTTTCTGCTCTTCAGTCATAGGAATTTTTGTCTCTCCATATACAAGATAGTAGCTGCCGAAGCTAAAGTGAAAAACTGATCTGAAAAATAGCTGCCAAAATCACATTTTATCTTAGTCGGTTGAAATTTTAATCAGACTTTGGGGAACAATAGGTAACGTCAGGAGATATTTTTACTATTTTATGGCTTATTCTTCTTCTAAAAGAAATCGGGCGATCGCTCTACGTAATAATTTATCCCCTTTTGGGAATCAATTGGTACAAAAGGGTTTTATTGATGGCGACAAGATGCAAAAGGTTCTGGTGGAAAGTCGCAAAACGGGGCGATCTTTGATCGATGTTCTAGAATCGGCTACCGGTCAACAGCTACCACCAGATTTATTGCGTCAATATAAAAAACATCATTTATTTGAGCTGAAAGTCCTGTTTGGGGTGGAATCTGTTGATCCCGAAATTGAAACAGAAAAATTTAGTATTAACCAGATGGGGGAATTGATTAATTCCCTGATTCCTCTAGATATTTGTCGCCGTTACCGTCTGATTCCGCTACAAAAGAAAGAGGGAGAAAAACCCATTTTAGTAGTGGCAATGGTAGACCCAGAGAATCTTGAAGCTCAAGATGATCTTAATCGTATCCTGAGACCCAAAGAAATTGCTGTCGAGCGACAGGTCATTACTCAAGCTGATTATCAGCAGTTAATCGATCAGTTTTTAGATGAGCAAGTAAAAAAAGAAACTGCTAAGAAAAAAGAGGTCAATGTCGATGTTTCTTTGGAACTAGACAATTTTGATTTTAATTTGGAAGAAGCAGATGATGAGTTAGCTGATGACTTGGGCGCAGCTAACGAAGCCCAAGCTGCACCAATCATTACTCTAGTTAATAAAATCTTGGCAAAAGCACTACAGGATGGGGTTTCTGATATTCACGTTGAACCCCAAGAAGAAGGTTTAAAAATACGCTATCGCAAAGATGGTGTTTTACAGCAGCCTTTCGACCAGATGCCAAAAAAAATTATTCCTGCCGTAGTTGCTCGTTTCAAGATTATGGCAGAGCTAGATATCGCTGAAAAACGTTTGCCCCAGGATGGTAAGATTCGCCGTATGTTCCAGGGGAGAAAGGTTGATTTTCGGGTTAATACCTTACCTAGTCGCTACGGAGAAAAAGTTGTACTCAGGATCTTAGATAACTCTGCTACTCAGTTAGGTCTAGACAAGCTAATTTCTCATGAGCCCACTCTAGAAATAGTCCGTGACATGGCCAAAAAACCTTTTGGGATGATCTTGGTTACGGGTCCTACTGGTTCAGGTAAATCCACCAGCCTGTATTCCGTATTAGCAGAAAGAAACAGTCCTGATATTAATATTAGTACCGCCGAAGACCCTATTGAATATTCTTTAGATGGTATTACCCAGGTACAGGTAATTCGAGAAAAAGGTATGGATTTTGCCTCGATTCTGCGGGCTTTTCTAAGACAAGATCCTGACGTAATTTTGGTTGGTGAAACGAGAGACTCAGAAACCGCCAAAACTGCGATTGAAGCAGCACTAACTGGTCACTTAGTATTAACTACCCTACACACTAATGATGCAGCAGGTGCGATCGCTCGTTTAGATGAAATGGGCGTTGAACCGTTTATGATTTCTGGAGCCTTAGTTGGGGTATTGGCTCAAAGGCTAATGCGTCGTGTCTGTGGTGAATGTCGTGTGGCATACAACCCCACAAAAGAAGA
This sequence comes from Cyanobacteriota bacterium, assembly GCA_942490675.1. Lineage (GTDB taxonomy): Bacteria > Cyanobacteriota > Cyanobacteriia > Cyanobacteriales > Xenococcaceae > Waterburya. Next base: position 20,473 of record CALNYB010000014.1, read on the forward strand.
ATTATCTCGATTCGGTTTATCTGCTGCGGGAGAAGAGGAAGTCATCTTTTATAAAGCGAATAAATTAGATGTGGAACAAATTTCTGAAGCCAAAGCCAAAGGCAATCTTTGCCCCAAATGTAATGGTGTTGGCTATAAAGGACGGGTTGGGGTTTATGAGGTCATGCGTAACTCAGAAAGATTACAGGCTTTGATTAATGAGGGGGCAAACACCGACCGCATCAAAGAAACAGCCGTAGAAGAAGGCATGATTACGATCTTGGCTTACAGCCTAGATCTGGTCAAAGAAGGTCATACAACCCTCGAAGAAGTTGAACGAGTAACATTTACCGATTCAGGTTTAGAAGCAGAATTAAAAGCCAAGCGGAAGAGTGGTTTAACCTGTCGTACCTGTAGCGCTGAGTTGCAGCCTGAATGGCTGGATTGTCCTTACTGTATGACCCCCCGATTTTAAAAAGTTTTAAGTCCCAAGCTAGCACTTCAAAATCAATCAGTATTTTAAGTAGTTGGAAAATTTTGATGAGGAATAGATTATGGATCTGATGATCGAGGACATGATGGAACAGTTGGTGGAAATGGGTGGCTCTGATATGCATATCCAGGCAGGCGCGCCAATTTATTTTCGCGTTAGCGGCAAACTAACGCCGATTGGAGACGAACTTAGTCCTCAAGAGTGCCAAAGGTTAATCTTTAGTATGCTCAACAATAATCAGAGAAAAGAGCTTGAGCAACACTGGGAGCTAGATTGTTCTTATGGTGTCAAGGGTCTAGCTCGGTTTCGGGTCAATGTCTATAAAGAGCGTGGATGTTACGCAGCCTGTTTGCGGGCATTATCTTCCAAAATTCCCAACTTCGATCAGTTAGGCTTGCCCGACGTAGTGAGAAGAACAACAGAAAGACCACGGGGATTAGTTTTGGTAACAGGACCAACTGGTTCGGGTAAGACTACGACCCTAGCAGCAATGTTAGATCTAATCAATCGTAGCCGAGGGGAACATATTCTAACGGTTGAAGACCCGATTGAGTACGTTTTTGAAAACGAAAAAAGCCTGTTTCATCAACGACAAAAAGGAGAAGATACCAAAAGCTTTGCCAATGCTCTCAAAGCAGCACTGCGGGAAGATCCAGATATTATTCTGGTAGGAGAGATGCGGGACTTGGAAACAATTTCCTTGGCAATCTCGGCAGCAGAAACAGGTCACTTAGTATTTGGGACTCTTCATACCAACTCTGCATCAGGAACTGTGGATCGGATGATTGACGTATTCCCCGCCGGTCAACAGGCACAAATTAGAGCCATGTTGTCTAACTCCCTGATTGCCGTCTTTAGCCAAACTCTGGTGAAAAAGAAAAATCCTAAACCTGGAGAATTTGGACGAGTTATGGCACAGGAAATCATGATTGTGACTCCTGCGATCGCTAATTTAGTCCGCGAAGGTAAGGCAGCTCAAGTATATTCAGCAATCCAAACGGGAGCAAAAATGGATATGCAGACTATGGAACAAGCTTTAGCCGATTTGATTAAAAAAGGTATCGTCAGTATGGAAGAAGGATTAGCCAAAAGTGCTAGACCAGATGAGTTACAGCGTCTTACTGAGGGTGGTGCTGGCATGGGTACGATGGCTAGCAGTAAAACAAACGCCAAACACCGTTGATTGTTTAATTATTATTGAATTTAACTATTTTCTGCTCACTAACTAAGCTTTTGATTTATTTATGTCTATCTACGTAGCAAAAGTCAAAGACAATTCGGGCAAAGTCTTTAAAGAAAAAATTGAGGCTGCTTCTGCCGAACAAGCTCGTCTGGCACTCAAAAACAGATATGTTGCTGTTGGCAAAGTTAACAAGTCTAGTTTTGAAATCGATTTAACTCAGCTAGAGCTAGCCTTAGCAAAAGTAACGGTCAAAGATAAGGCCGTATTTTCCCGTCAATTTTCAGTGATGGTCAACGCTGGAGTAGCAATTATCCGCGCCTTGGGGATTTTAGCAGATCAAGCACCAAATCCCAAACTCAAAAGGGCTTTATTAGGTATCAGTGCCGAGGTACAGCAGGGTACCAGTCTGTCAGAATCGATGAAAGATTATCCGGAATGCTTCAATAATTTATATGTTTCTATGGTTGAAGCTGGAGAAGCTGGAGGGGTTCTGGATGAGGTATTAATGCGTCTGTCTAAACTCCTAGAAGACATGGCTAAATTGCAGAACCAAATTAAATCAGCCATGGCTTATCCTGTGACTGTGGGAATTTTTGCTGTCGTGGCATTTTTGGGAATGACCATCTTTTTGATTCCTGTGTTTGCTGGTATTTTTGAGCAATTGGGAGCAGAACTTCCACTGCTGACCACAATCATGTTGACCATCAGTGATATTCTTCGTAGTTGGAAGGTATTGATTCCTATTGTGGCTTTTAGTGTAATCAGCTTTTTGCTCCGCACCTACTATAAAACCCAAATGGGTCGTCTACAAATCGATGGCTTTATGTTGAAAATGCCCTTATTTGGGGACTTAAACGAAAAAATTGCTGTAGCTCGTTTCTGCCGAATTTTTGGTACTTTGACTCGTTCTGGTGTTCCTGTATTGCAATGTTTTGATATCGTCTGTGACACTATTGGAAACCAGGTACTTGTCAATGCTGTACAAAATGCGAAACAAGATATTCAGCAAGGGGGTATGATTTCTCTGGCGATCCAAAAGGAAAATGTCTTCCCCGCCTTAGCGATTCAAATGATTAGTATTGGGGAGGAAACAGGGGAGTTAGACGGCATGATGGAGAAAGTAGCTGATTTCTATGAAGATGAAGTAGAACAAGCAGTGAAAGCTCTTACCAGCATGATTGAGCCGATTATGATGGTGGGTATTGCTTTGATGGTAGGTACAATTTTGCTTTCTATGTATTTACCTATGTTCTCAATCTTCGACCAGTTAGCTTAATTTTTCGGCGTAAATCTGCTTTGCTGAGTCTGAAAATCTTATGATATCAATCAAAAAATCTGACTACGAGACTTTGCTCGCAGAATACAGTACTCGTAGTGGAGCGATCGCTTTACTTAAGCAATATCGCCCTTATCTAGAAGCATTACCTAGTATTCGTCGACCAGAGCAAAGTTTAATTACCATTCCCCTTCCTGTTGTCCGTATTCGTCGACCAGAATTAATCTCAAATAATCTTCTGCAAACCAAAACTCCTCGCGTTGCCACTTCACTTCCCTGCGACTTGGGAATTTTGATGTGTGACCCAGAATGGAAAATTAAGATGGGTACAGAGATTATCGTTTTTATTCATCGTCCCGAAGAAGATTTCTCTGATTTAATCGCCCGCTGGCGCAAGACTCAGGTTGATCTCGACCAAGATTATGAGTGGTTGATGCCACCCAATGAACAGCATATGATTAGCGAAGCAGCAGAGGAAATTAATCCCCTCTTTGTTGTCTATGAAGGAACAAGTGATCGCATTAAGCAAGGTTTAGCTGGTGCTGGTTTTCCTTATGTTGTTCAACGTGTTGATTTTGCAGTCGAATCTGAGATTAAAGAAATAGTATCTGATATAGATTGAAACAAAACACAAAAAATGAGGCGAGGAAAGTTGAGAGCTATTCTCAGTCTCCCCCACCCTTGATTCTTGAGTTAAATATCAGCCTATAGCCTAGAGCTTAGAACTTTTTAATGCGGATAATCACCTTTACGAGCGCTATTATCTGAACGCGGTTGAATCAATCCATAACCTCCATGATTACGGCTATAAATGACGTTTATTTCCCCAGTTTCACTATTGTGGAACATATAAAAATCATGATCTATTAGCTGAAGCTGTTCTAATGCTTCTTGGGCAGTCATGGGGGGCATGGTAAAATACTTGCTTCTGACTACTGCTGCTGGCAATTCAGGAGCGCGATCACTATTGAGTTCATCAATTTCTACTACGTTTTCGCTTTCGACGATTTCCTCTTGACGTATCTGACTATGAGAATTTTTGGCTAAATGCCTTTCTTTATACCTGCGTAATTGACGAGCAATTTTATCCGCTACCATATCAATGCTGGCGTAGAGATTTTCGCTACCTTCCTGAGCGCGAATTACTGTCCCATTGGCAAACACTGTTACTTCCGCCTTATGCTTTCTTTCGATCCGAGAATTGCGAGCTACAGATAAATGGACATCGACTTTTCCTGTTATGTTTTGGAAATGTTTAATTGCTTTTTCCAACTTCTGTTCGACGTAATCATGAATTGATTCTGTGACTGCAATGTTATTCCCTTGGATCAAAAGCTTCATATTCGCTACTCCATAATATACAGTTTTAAAGCCAAATAGAAAGTAGATACACCATTGTTATAAAATTGTAGTAATAAGTCCAAATCTCTTGAATTAGAAAAGCTTGCTCTCACTATAAATAATAAGTAGCGATTGTCACCTTTTTTAATTCAAAACAATTATTTTGTATAGTTATAATTCTCGAATTTTATAAACACCAACTATACTTTGAAATGACTGTCTAGTAATTATCATAGACACCTAAAAACACTTTTTCTAACTTGATAATAAGAAATCAATCGAGTTTTAAGATGGAGATTTGACTTGCGTAAATTTCAGCCCTGCTGATTTAGATTTTAGTATTTGAGACTGTTCTCAGTTTTGGTTGGTACTTTACAATTTTCTAAAGCAATGCTGTTTTTCTAATAACTTTATACTTATAATATTAGCACTTTGTATCCTACAAAACATCAAAATATCTATTTCTTTTCATGTTATGTTACATTGATTGACATTTATTTAAATAGACTAGCAATATGCCACAAAATAAAAGACACTGTGTTTTAAATAGTCAACAAATAGTCCAATATAATCAAGCCTGGTCATATCAGCGATCGCTTGTAACAGAAAGAATTAATAATCCTGATTTAGATGATGTTTTGTTATTGCTAGAGCATCCCCCCGTCTATACTTTAGGGACTGGTTCAACTCTGGATTTTTTGAAATTTGACCCGAAAGCAGGGGAATTTGAAATTCATCGTATCGAAAGAGGTGGGGAGGTTACATATCATGCTCCTGGTCAATTGGTAGGTTACCCCATTATCAATCTGCGTTACTATCAGCAGGATTTGCACTGGTATTTAAGACAATTAGAAGCTGTAATTATTAATACCTTGGCTAACTATGGTTTGAGCGCCTATCGTATTCCTGGTTTTACAGGGGTTTGGCTAGAAGGAAAAAAAATTGCGGCGATCGGTATTAAAGTCCGTCGTTGGATTACGATGCATGGTTTTGCTTTAAATGTTTGTCCTGACATGAGTGGATTTAAACGCATTATTCCTTGCGGTATTGCCGATAAGCCAATAGGAAGTTTGGCAGAGTTTATTCCTAATCTTACAGTAGAGAAAGTACGAGGAAATGTAGTGCGATCTTTCTCTGAAGTATTTCAAGTGGAATTGATTGAACAATAAGCTAGAGATCAAGCTACATAGACCTAATTAATTATCTATGGTGGGTGCGATCGCCGAAAATGGCGGTTTACTGTATTGGAATCACGATCCTCAGCCACACTTAATTAGTAAGATAGATATTGCTCCGCATCTACAGCAGTTAGGTCAAGTATTTGAATTACTGCAAACTAAATTTCCTCAAATAAGAGAGTTATTCTCTATATCTTGAGGATTTATTAATAAGTATCGTAAAGCTGGCAGCCTGAATAGAGCGTTTTTTAACGTAGGATTATTTATGTATATTTGGCTTTGGCTTTTATTCGATCAAAAACTTGAGCAAAAGTCAATTACACAGTTAGTAAAATAGCTTACAGTATATTCCATTTCACTATACTGCTCACTATTAACTAACAAATATCATGAGTGTCCTATGAATGTAGCAAAGTAAGAAGTATGCCATTTTCTGATAAATTTCCCGTTGGTTTAAATTTCCAAGATAACAACGACAAAATTCAGTTAGCCAATCCAGTGAGCTTGGGTGAATCTTGGACAGTGGAAACCTGGTTGTCCTTGTCCTCATTAGCCAAACAAAATCTAGAACAAAATCTAGAAAAATACACAGAAGAAAAACTCCAAGCCAGTGAACCACAGCAAGATGCCTGCTTTGGTAACTCTGTAGCTATATGTGGCAATACTGCTCTTGTTGGTGCATATCAAGAAGATAGTAAAGCAGGTGTAGCTTATATCTTTGAATTTGATAGTAATGGCACTTGGCTAGAGAAACAAAAACTCACAGCCAGCGATAGTTCGACAGGTGACTTATTTGGGCGTTCTGTCGCCATCAGTGGTAATGTCGCCATCGTCGGCGCTGATGACGAAGATACAGGGGGGAAAAGCGCTGGGGCAGCTTATATCTTTGAGCGCAACAATAGTGGCACTTGGACAGAGAAAGCAAAAATCCAAGCTAGTGACAAACAAGCATCGGACAACTTTGGCTATTCTGTAAGCATCAGTGATAATTTTGCCCTTGTCGGTGCTTATGGTGAAGATACTGGGGGAAGTAGTGCCGGGGCAGCTTATATCTTTGAACGTGATAGTAATGGCAATTGGAGTGAGAAGGCAAAAATCCAAGCCAGTGATAAACAAGCATCGGACTGCTTTGGTAATGCTGTAGCTATTAGTAGTAATATCGCTATTGTCGGTGCTTGGAAAGAGGATACGGGAGGCAGCAATGCAGGTGCAGCATATATCTTTGAGCGCGACAGTAGTGGCAATTGGAGCGAAACCAAACAACTCTTTGCTAGCAATGCAGAGGCAGATGATCGTTTTGGAAGATCTGTAGCTATTAGTGGCAATATAGCCATTGTTGGTGCTGATAACGAAGGTACAGGAGGCAAGAGTACAGGGGCAGCATATATCTTTGAGCGCAACAATAGTGGCACTTGGACAGAAAAAATAAAACTTCAAGCTAATGATAAACAACAATGGGACAACTTTGGCTATTCTGTAAGCATCAGTGGAAATATTGCCCTTGTCGGAGCTTATGGTCAAGATACAGAAGGTAGTAATGCAGGGGCAGCATATATCTTTGAACGGGACAATAGTGGCACTTGGAGCGATCGCAAAAAACTCTTTGCTAGTGATGCAGAGGCAGATGACAACTTTGGTAATGCTGTAGCTATCGGTGATAATTTTGCCGTTGTTGGATCTCCCAAGAAAGACACGGGGGGCAGTAATGCAGGTTCAGCTTATATTTTTACGGTGGCGGATGTGCCTGTACCCGAACAAGCTAACAGAATTTTTGAACAAAAACAAAAACTCCTTGCCAGTGATGCAGGAGCAAATGACCACTTTGGTACTTCTGTAGCCATAAGTGGCAATATCGCTATTGTCGGCGCTACTAGTCCCCCTCGAATGTATCATCCTGTGCCAGGTACAGCTTATATTTTTGAGCTTAACAGCAGTGAAACTGGGACTGAGATCCAAAAACTCCAAGCCAGTGATGCAAAGATACTGGACAACTTTGGCACTTCTGTAGACATCAGTGGCAATATTGCTATTGTCGGTGCTATTGGAGTAAGTACCGCTTATATTTTTGAGAGGGACAGCAATGGTACTTGGAGTGAGAAAGCAAAACTCCAAGCCAGTGATGCTGAAGCAGGGGATAACTTTGGCTATTCTGTAAGCATCAGTGGCAATATAGCGATTGTCGGTGCTTATCGTGAAGATACGGGAGGGGGTGATGCGGGATCGGCTTATGTTTTTGAGCGCGATAATAATGGCACTTGGAATGAGAAAGCAAAACTCCAAGCCAGTGACGCTGAATCAAGGGATAACTTTGGCTATTCTGTAAGCATCAGTGGTAATATCGCCATTGTCGGCGCTTTGTCTGAAGACACAGGAGGCAGTAATGCTGGTGCCGCTTATATCTTTGAGCGAGGTGATAATGGCACTTGGACGGAAACCCAAAAAGTTCAAGCCAGTGATCCAGAAGCAAATGACTTCTTCGGTGTTTCTGTAGCTATCAATAATAATTTTGCTATTGTCGGTGCTCCAAGGGAAGACATGGGAGGCAGTAATGCTGGTGCCGCTTATATTTTTGAGCGAGGTGATAATGGCACTTGGCGCGAAAGCAAAAAAATTCTTGCTAGTGATCCAATGGCAGGGGACTTATTTGGTCATTCCACAGCTATCAATGATAATTTTGTCATTGTCGGAGCGAGAAAGAAAGATACAGGAGGCAGTGATGCAGGTGCAGCTTATATCTTTGAACGGGATAGTAATGGCACTTGGAGCGAGGGCAAAAAAATCCTTGCCAGTGATCCCAAGGCAGGGGACGAATTTGGTCATTCTGTAGCCATCAGTAATAATTTTGCCATTGTCGGATCTCCGAAGGAAGATACGGGAGGCAGCAGTGCAGGAGCAGCTTATATCTTTGCGGGAACAGATGTACCTGTACCCGAATCGACAAACAGAAGTTTGGAGCGCGAATCAGTAAAACAAATTTTAGTAGGGAGTGACGATAGTGATTCTCCTATGGTGATTCAAGACAATTCCAAACTGGGAACAGTGGTTGATGGAGTCTTTTATGATAGTGGTTACAATCTGGAGCAATTAACCCTTGGATGGCACCATATGACCGTCGTGGCACAAAACACTACCACTAAGTTCTATATTGATGGTCAGAAGATAGCCGATGTTGAGCAAGCATTGACTGGTGAAATTTCTACCATTGGTAATAATACTAGTGACTCTGGGGAATTAGGTAAGCTAGCAGAAGTTCGCGTTTGGAATCGTTCTTTGAGTGAGTCTGAAATTGCCGAAAATAGTAGTAAAGTCCGCCTTGCTGGCAATGAATCAGGATTAACCGCTTACTACCCCCTTAATGAGGCACAAGGAACGGAAGTAATTGATCGAACAGATAATAATAACAATGGTACAGTTGCTGATGCTGCCTGGTGGTGTGGTACTGTACCGATTAAAAATCTAGATCATCAGGTGATGCAATTTGATGGAGTAAACGATTATATCGATCTGGATAAAGGGGTAGTAGTGGGGGCTAACTTTACCGAAGAAGCTTGGATTTATTCTACAATTACCGATGATGGATTTCATGGATTCTTAGGTCAACATGCCAGTAAAAGAGCACCTTCTCTTTGGATATTTCAGCGCAACAGGGTTCATGGAGATTTTGGTTTTGACCAAGGAGGTAGGCTAGGTATCCAAACTCCCAGAGCTCTGTTTAACGATACCTGGAATCATATAGCCGTTACTTATGACGGTGTGGATTACAAAGTATATGTAAATGGGGAAGAATGTTTTACTAAATCTCTATCTGGTAAACCAGTAAGCAGTACGCCAATCAAGCACATTGGCAAAGTTGATGAACATTTTAAAGGTCAAATTGCGGAAGTTCGCGTCTGGAATAAAACCCGCACCATCGAAGAGATTAGGGCGGATATGTATCAACGCCTAACAGGAAGCGAGTCAGGTTTAGTAGCTTATTTGCCTCTGAATGAAATTCAGACAGAAGGAAATACTCAAAAAGTTCTTGACCTAACCAGTAATAATGTTCATGGTACTATCCATGGAGCGACTTTAGAAAGTAGCAATACTCTACCCATTTTGTAAAATCAACTGAACTCGTAGATTTGATGCAGTGGCTAGTACTCCTTGAAAAGCTAGCAGTTGAAGATATCTTGTAGTAAGGTGGGCGTTGTCCACCTTACCTTGGATTATTATCATGTATCGCCAATATTTATGGGTTTGGTATTAGTAAAACGACTATTTTTTGTCTATACAGAGTTTAGTTAAAACTGTTATTTGCTATTAGGAAATACTAAATAATAAACTAGCCAATTATAACATTTTATACCTTGTTAATTAAATCAGCAGCACCTTATTCGTAAAGCTTTTTATGCAACAATCATTTTTCAAATCTATCGCTAGTTACCACTGGGGAAATATCCGTCTAATGGCAACAGATCTGGATGGCACCTTAACTCAAGGGGAGAAGTTTGAATCTAAGTTATTTGAAACATTAACTAGGTTGTCTGCTGCGGGAATAGATGTTCTGATTACGACAGGGAGATCGGCGGGATGGGTACAGGCGATCGCCACTTATTTGCCTGTGGTGGGTGCGATCGCCGAAAATGGCGGTTTACTGTATTGGAATCACGATCCTCAGCCACACTTAATCAGTATCAGTGAGATCAATATTGATCAACATCGTCAGCAATTAGACAAAGTGTTTAAATTACTGCAAACTAAGTTTCCTCAAATCAGAGAGTCCTTAGATAATCGCTTTCGCCTTACTGACTGGACATTTGACGTAGAAAATTTGAGTCCTACTGAATTAGAACAAATTGATTATGTTTGCCAGTCTGAAGGTTACGGTTTCACTTACAGTTCGATCCGTAAGCGTTCACTCCCCCCCGAAGGAGCGATCGCTATCTTTAGCTCCCAGCTGGAACTGAAGGTGGAGTCATGCCCTTTCTCCCTAAAGTGATTACCTCAGCTATGTAAGTCCAGGGGTTAACTTGTCGCAGACGACAAGTTTCAATCACACTCAACAATGAACTGTAAGCCTGACTAACTTCAGATGTGCGTGTCACATAGCCAATGCGACGGGCAATCACAGCATGACGTAATGCCCGTTCAGCTTCATTATTGGTTGGTGGTAATTCAGGGTGATAAACGAACGCCACTACCGCATCCCAATCATTGAAAATTTCTTTGGCTAAAGCCTGCAACTTAGTATGGTCGGCTTTTTTCCATAAATGACAAGCTCTCCTAAGACGAGCAAGAAGTTTCCGAATCTGTACAGCATCCTCCCTGGTGTGAGCAATGGTGGCAATTAATTCTCTCAAATCATCTAAAATCCATTGCCCGATTTGTGCTGCTTTTTGATTAATCGCTCCCGTAATGGCGATCGCTTTGCGAATCAGATGTGCCAAACATCTCTGTCGCTTGGGATGAGAGCGATAGACCCCATAACCATCGCTCCGAGCCAACCGATGAAGGCATCAAGTACCAAATGGGATAATTCCTCTTTTCGCCGAGAGCCAATATGAAAAACTGCGGTTTTAGTCGTGACAGCGACCCATAACCAATGTAGTTTTCCTTGCTCTACCAATGAGTTTCTCCAGATGCGGATATCCGCTTGTTGTAGTTGTTCGACCAATTCTTCAACCACTGGCCACAGGCAATTCCTGCTTCTCGGATACAACGGTCAATCGTTCCCGTGCTGAGTTCGGTTTGAGTCCATCTGTTAGAAATTCCTGGATTTTAGAGCGACTCATCCGATACCTCCTCCCAGCGAGGCGATGAATGTAGCTAACATCCTACCAAAACATATTCTGTTCTTCAATCTCTGCTCCGCCCTTCTACCCGAAACATATCCTGTTCCTGGTTTCTCCTCGGTGCAGTGACCACAGCTACAAGTTGCCCGATAGTAATGATGCAATTGACAGATTATCCGAAACCCTGATTCTTCTTGTTCTAATTCCAGAACATAATGTCCCTGTAGAGCTGACAATCCGATTTGATTAGAGAATGATTACACGCAGCACTTGATCGGGATAGTGAGGTATGATTATTTCTGCTTTTAGGGGTTGGTTACGCCACTTCCCTGGAGCCCCTGGTTGTTTCCCTGCCTTTCTTTTGGGGTTTTGGTTACTTTCTCTTTGAATGATGTCAAAACCTTTGTTCTTTTGGTTTTTTCTTGAGATAATTCTGACTCTGGGCTCTGACTTTTCTCTTCTGTTGTGGGGTTTGAAGAGTAAGGATTATCACTTGATGGAGGCTGGGAACTATTTTCGGAATTCTGTTGTTGCTTCTCCCACAGTTCCGTGGCTAATTGATGTAGATTCTTTGCTACTTCCACCAATCTCTCATTCTTGAGAGACTTGAAGTAGTCTTCGTTCATCTGTGCTAAGTCATCTTTATCTAATTGAGCCATGTTTCCAAAATACACTATTCTCCTCACTCGCGCTCATTTTTGACTGGGGGATGTGAACGGTTACGTTCGATCCAGTGTCATATCAAACCGACGTATCAAGATAAAGCCTATGGCTTGAGTAAAGTGATCCCGCAGTATTTTCCTGATTTAAAGCCAGAAGAAATATTGACTATTGGTGATAGTCCTAATGATGAATCGATGTTTAATCAAGAAGAGTTTCCTTTGTCTGTCGGTGTGGCTAATGTGAAAAAATATGGCGATCGCCTGAAATATTTACCTGCTTATGTAACTAATAAATCTGAAGGTGAAGGATTTTGCGAGTTGGCAGATTTAATTGTTCAAAAAAGCCTCAATAAGTAATTAGTTTAACTATGATCTTGAAAAAATTAATACGACTAAACTAAATCTTAAAACAATCAACATACTTTTCCGTTCCATAGCTCAAAATCTGGCGATCGCGAGTAAATATAATTAAGTTATTGATGCGGGCTGTAGCGACAATAATTCTATCGACGGGATCTCCATGAAACTCTCCTGGTAAGAAACTACTTTCAATAGCTATTTCTGGAGTTAATAGTTTAGCGATCGCATTACTGAGTTTACCACTCTCGACGGGGTTTCTAACTTTACCTATGGCGATACCGATAAGAATGTCTGAAAATCAACTACTGTTTTACTTTGAACCAAAAACTTATCCGTATTCAATTGAAGATGAAAAATCTATAAATTCTATCCAATGGGGTCATTTAAGAGTTGTCATAGTATCAGCTAACGATCATATTGTTTTGAAAGCATTTAGTTTTATTCAAGATAATAAGTAATATTGGAAAAGAGAGCATAATTAAATTTTGAACTTTGAGGATTAATGAATCTTCAAAAGGCTTTAGCAATCTTATTTGATTCGTGAACATCAGCTATGTTAAGAAGGCAGAAGGCAGACATTGAGTTACTCGTTTTTTCACGAATGATTTAGGGCTGCTATTAGAGCTTAAATATATTATCTTCCCACTTTTCCTGAAGCTAAGGCAGGAAATCTAACAATATAAAAAGGTGGATTAAAATCATTTTCTCCATTATTAAGCACTGGAGAATTTTGTAATTGACTTACGGTAGCATAAACATAATCATCTGCACTAAACGCCATACCATCAGTCCAACTTAGTAACTTGTCATCTTGATATAAAATCTCATATCTACCAGTTGCATCAACAACCCCGATCGCATTTTCGGTAATAGAAGTAATATAAACATTGCCAGCATCATCAACAGTAATGCCGTCACAGATCGGCTTATCGCCGTAGCGTTCAACTCTACTCGATAATTCTTCAGGAGAGAGAGATTGATCTAGTAAATCTACCGTAGCGACACGATATAAAGATGTGCTACTCATGGGTGCATAGTAAACCCACTCGTTATCAGGATCAATGGTGATGGGATTTGCGCCGATTTTAGCTGGTTTGCCTGCTAGATTAATTATACGCTCGTTGATAATCATGGGAATATCTTCAGGACGAGTTGAGATATCTCCTTGCAATACCCTGCGAGAAAATCCCGTAATGAGATCGACGACGATAAGTGCCGAGTCATCACCGCTAGCAGTATCGGTAATATAAATCGCATTATGATCGAGATCGATCGCTAAATCATTTAAAAAAGGACTTTCGGGTATAATTGGTTGTGGCAGATAGATTACTTGATATAGTTCATCGTTTTCCGTATCCCAAGCGACGATTTTACCTGGTTGTCCTGAGCCACTACTGCGATCAAGCATCCAAACTATACCATCTTGATCGGAACGAAGTCCTAAAACGGTATTTAACCCAATTCCATTTTGATTTGGTTCACTACTCCAGGCTGGATTAGGAAAAGGCGTAACCCTGCCATCATCTAATACTTCCACTACTCGCAAAGGCGCACCATAAAACTGATGCTGACTCATAAATATCCTACCTTCTGGTGTAATGGCAATATTACCTGGAGGATGTTCGGCAGGAAATTCTGCAACTATCTCCAGCTCATCAGTTTGAGCAACTACAGGGTGATGAATCGTTAAAGAAAACCCGATCACAACAGTCGTTACAAATACGAAATACAAGAAGAAACGACCTAAGGGACGAAGTGAAATCCGATTTATATAGTTGTCCATGTTAAGCAATAGTGAACTTTTAATCGAACATTATTAAATACTTCCAGCAAGTTTCTGACAGGCTGCTAACAAATCTTGATGAACTTGGTCAGAATTAGCAACGATCGCACCATCATAACTATAATCCCTACAGGTATGTAGAGGAGGTAACGGTAAGCCATCTAACCCCGTTACGATACAGCCATATTGTTGCGCCATAAAAGCTAACGCAGCGCTGTCAATAAATTTACCTCGTTTGGTAATCCAGCCAATCAAATCTCCTGAGAATATACCATTGTAGTTAGGAAACTGAAGGGAATCAGAGTAGCAGTTTTCTAGATCGATTACCTGATACTTGTCTTGTAATGGAGGTTTTAACTGTGCCATACCCCAGCCTAATAGGATTGCTGGATCAGGATTAGTGATCTTGAGTGGTGTGCAATTGTTTAGATCTTGGTCTATATTTCCCTTATATACTCCCTGATCTTTAATTGTGTAGTAGTAACTGTTTTGGGCAGGGGAGAGGGCGATTACTGCTTCATAGCTATCAGCATTGAGAATACTGAGATTGACATCCTCCCATCACGGGACGTGAGGGATTCCTAAATCCCAGTCTGCGATAGAGGTTCTTGGTTCAGCGACTCTCCGTTAGACAGCAGGGTTGCCCCAACTGCCCAAGAGGGAGTGTCTCCCCAAGCGTAGATTCCCGTATGCCCTACGGTATTTATCTTTTTCAGATGACGATAGCTGATGCGTGGTCGCGGTCTAATACGCAGCCACACTCGCAGATGTGAGTTCTAGTAGAGATGATTTTTCACTCTTTTCTCGCATTTGGGGCAGTCGTGAGAGGTGAAATGAGGAGGGACAGCCTGTTGCCTTCCCCATCTTCCAGCCAAAATATTCTATCCAATTGCGATTCGTCCAGCCAGCATCAGTTATTGATTTAGCATTTACTATTTTTCTTTTCACTCAAATCTTCATAGACGATGCATTTAGATGCACAGACGCCTTGCTAGTTTCACAGCTGGTCTTTCGTTGTCTACTTACTTTTAATGTCCAAGCATATCTTTTTCTAGCCTTATGTTTTTACTGTGTAATCCTCCTTTTTGTACTTTTGGTTTTCTTCTATTCGACGTTTGATTACGTTCTCCTTTTCTGTGATCTGGGATTTGCTTCTGTATGACCAAACGAGTCTGATAGAGTATTTGATCCCTGTCCCCACACTTTCCCCGTGCTGCTTCTTCTCTGACTTCGATGTATACAAACTGACTATCCCGTCAGCACGCGACTCTACTCGCTTTTTGTTCTGGTTGATAGTAATAGATGTCTCTTGAACCAACGAGCTAACTCTTCCTACCGTTTTTATCGGTAAAAGTAATATGCTTTTTGGTTGTCGATCTAGCTCCAACCAGACTTTTTGTATTCCGGAGCGAGAATGTTTCTTGAATTTGGGGTATCCTTTCTTTACTTTCTTTTGCGTTTTCAAGAATCTGGATATTCCAGCCCGCTCGTTCTGCTGATGATTGTCTAGCGTAGATTAAGTTTGGCAAAATATCCCCTAACGATTTTGAAATTGGATGCATGGAAGAAATAATCTGATAATTATCAAAACCATCAAGATAATATTTAGTACCGTCAATCGGATCTAAGGTAACTAGATAATCATTTTTACCTAATTCGGTAGCAGAAAAATACTTTGTATTGCGGGATTGTTCGTACTCTTCGCCATAAAAAGCCATCTCAGGATAAGTCCCCAGTAACGCTACCTCTACTAAAGTTTGAATTGACAGATCTGCGTCAGTTAAGGCTGCCGATAAGATATTATCTCCCCCATCTTTAGCAGGTAACGAGGTGATTTTAGTTTGAATTTGTTGAGCATAACCCGCAGCAACTCTTAAGTGGGGTAAAAGAGTCTGGAGTATTTCATGGGGAGAAGGCTGAGGAGACATATAGGAATTAGGTATAGACAAATATAGACTGAATTTTATGGCTGTTCAATCCTAAAATTCTATATTTAAAACAATGTTAAGTACAGACTGCGATTTTAATTAAATTTCTGTTGTTATTGATAATTTGAGATCGCCAACCATGCTTGATCTAAGAATAGAGATAAAATTTTAAAATCGGGAATAATTAAATAGTCACTAATTTATAGTCTCTTTGGTTGACAATCTTTCTTAAGGGGGAAGTTAAGACTGTTTGATCAAGGTAGTATTTTGCTTTATGTATTTCATTTATTTTTTAATTGCAGTTGTTCCGCTTGACTGCCGATAAAATTAGATATGACTAAATCGATTAACGATCCCCCTAACCCCGAACCAGAAAAGCCGAATTTTTGGCAGCGATTAGTTAGTAAACTAACGTCTTCTCCCAAAAAGGTCATGGGGAGCATAGTTGCGATCGCAGCTTTGGGCAGCCTGGGTTACTGGGGTACAGGAGTATTAGTCAAAAAAAAATTACCGCCGTTTTTAGAAAATCAGCTTGGTAAAATCATTGAACGTCCCATAGATTTAGGGGAAGTCAAGGGTTTTTCCCTCAACAGCATTGAGTTTGGCAAAACGGTTATTCCTCCCACCGCTACGGATACGGATCGAGTAACGGTAGACGGGGTGAAGGTTGGATTTAATATTTTCCCAATCTTGTTTCGTCGTACTGTACCCTTAGATGCCACTTTAGTTAATCCTAATATTTATCTGGAACAAGAAGAGGATGGGGAATGGATCAACTTGGACTTTCTTCAGAGTGATCCCAACCAAAAGAAAAAAGATCCTTTACTTTACTTTGATGTCGCTCTAGATGTTGAACAAGCAGATATTACTGCCGTTCCCTATCAACAAAATCCCCTCCAGGCACAGGTAGATGGTAGCGGTAGATTCCAGCAAAAGCAGACATTTTTAGAGTATGACTTTGACGCAACAATTGAAAAAGCCAAAGCCACCATTACAGGGGAAACCAAGCTGGAAACTGGTAGTACTGATACTAAACTACTGGTAAAAGATTTGGCATTATCTGATGCTGCAACATTATTACCTAATTCTCCTGTTGAGCTTGATAGTGGACTCCTCAACGCAAATCTAGACATTAACATTCCTTCCTTTAAAGAAATTACCGCTGCCAACATTAAAGGAATGGTTAATCTGCAAAATGTGGCGGGATCAGCAACGGATTTAAACGCACCTGTTACAGCAGAATCCAAATTAAACTTTAGTGGGCGTAATGCTGATGTTAAGCAAACTCAGGCAAGTTTAGGAGATATTACGGCTCAAGTAGATGGACAGGTTAACCTAGACACGGGCTATGACTTGAATGTAAATGTTTTGCCATTTCAGCTAACTAGTATACCCAGCACTTTGACTCAACAATTGCCTGTAGATTTGGCAGGAGAAGTAGAAGCACAGGTTAAGCTAAGGGGAGAAATTAAAGATCCCAAGTTGACGGGTAATTTCAACAACACTCAGACAGTAATTATTGATCAGACTCCACTAAAACAGGTCAATGCTGATTTTCGAGCCGATCTAGCCAGAGTAGTTCTAGAAAATATCCAGATCGCTCCTGTTGCAGGGGGACAAATTACCGCCGAAGGGGCTGTAGAAACTAATTTAAGACAGGCTTTCAATAACGAGAAACCTATAGATCTGACTAAAATGCCTTTGGCGTTTAATTTTCAGGCAGACTTACCCACAGAGGATCTAATTTCACCTTACTATCAATTACCTCAACAAGTAACTGTCGGTAATCTTCAAGGGCGGGGACAGATTGACGGGACATTTGAGCAACTTCAAGGACTAGTTAAATGGAATATCGCAGATGGGAATACTAGCAATTTAGAAGCCATTGCTGGTTCAGGGGAACTAGTAATTGCCAATCAAAATTTATCTTTACAAAATACTGAAATTACTTATGGCGATGGCAAGGTAGAGGTAACAGCAAATGCCAATATCGATAATAAACAGTGGCAGGCTAGCTTAGATGGGACTTCTCTCAATCTCAGACCTTTTACAGCGCAATTCAGTAATCCTAATTTAAACCTGGATCATCCTCTGACGTTAGATACGGCTACGGCTAGTTTCAATGGCAGATTGGATCAGCTAGATTTATCTCAGATTCAAGGTGCTGCCAATCTGAATCTAGATGTTAACGGTGGCGACGTTGTTGTCGATAGTCAGCTAAATTCGGGTAATATCCAGACAAAGACAGTTGCTAATAATCTTACGCTCAATCCCTTTATCTCCAGTTTACCTGTTGCTACATCTCTCCAAGGAGGGACAGTTACAGCCTCGGGAAAAGTTAAGCAACTACTGAAATTTAAAGAAAATCCCAGTTTAAATAGTCTAAATGCCGATGCGGATTTAGATCTACTAGTAGATGGTGAAGCAGTTATCGTTAATAGCCAAATAGATTCAGGTAGAATTCAGGCAACAGCCAACACTAGTCAAATCAATCTCAACCGCGTTGCCCCTAATTTACCGCTTCCTGCCAATATCAGGTCAAGTGAGATAACCGCCTTTGGAGAACTTCAACAGCTATTAACCTTTGCCGAACAGCCTAACCTCAGTACCTTTGATGCTCGTGTCGATGCAGATCTGGATGTCGCTAACGGGACAGTACAGGCGATCGCCAATCTCAATAATAATCAGTGGCAAGCTAACCTAGATGCCAATAATATTAGCTCCCAAGTTCTGTTAGAAACATTTGCTCCCAGCAATCTCGCCTCAGTAACAGTAGATAATATCAACGCCCAAGCAGATCTATCAGGAGATATTAGTCCGTTACTTAACAATGAGATTAATATTTCGATGGCTGTTAATCAATTTACGGTTAATTCTGGAGCGCAAAACGTCAATGCCCAAGGAGATTTAACCCTCTCCAACATTACGAGTAATCTTGACGTTGCCAATAGCAACCTAAACATTGAAGCTAATCTAGATTTTGACCAGCTACCTATCGATCAGGTTTTGACTGCCTCTACTCAAAACAATCAATTAATTGCCGAAAGCGTCAATGTTAGGGGGAAAGCTGAATTTAACGGACAATTCAATGGCACACAGCTACTTTCTGCCCCCACGGAAGATGTTAATTTAACGGGAGATTTACGCCTCCTTGATTTTGCCTTTAACGACATCGCCTTCGATCCTGTGATGACAGGAACAGTTAATATACAGCCACAACAAGCAATAACCTTAAACCTCCGAGGAAAACAAGATGTAATTGCTGCCAGTGCCGTACCCTGTACTGCCAGTAATTGCAAATTACCCTATTTACCAACCAATTTAGAACTGCGTCAGGGCGAAGATACCAACCAGCCAGTAATTACCACAGGCGATCGCTTTGGTGATATATTTTCTCTAGAAATTAATAATTTCCCCTTGGCATTACTTAATCTTGCCCCAGGAAAAGTAATCGGCATTGAAGGCGCATTAGGTGGCACTACCACGGGAGATATCGAGGTTGATCTTTATACTCTGGCAGCCCAGGGAGAAATTAAGGTTAAGCAGCCAGCAATAAGCTATATCCAGGCAGATCAGTTCAGTGCGGATTTTAACTACGATCCTGCCAATAATATTGCCGAAGTAACTAGTTCTTCC
Source organism: Cyanobacteriota bacterium (assembly GCA_942490675.1). Taxonomy (GTDB): domain Bacteria; phylum Cyanobacteriota; class Cyanobacteriia; order Cyanobacteriales; family Xenococcaceae; genus Waterburya. Next base: position 40,063 of record CALNYB010000014.1, read on the forward strand.
CTGAACTTGGGCAATAGTGAATATAATCTCAATGCTGCGTTAGATTTACAGTCTGGGGAAATTGAAGGTAAACTCGATATTCCTGAAGCCTATATTCAAGATGCTCTCACTACTCTACGTTGGTTTACTATCGAAGATATTACCAGTTTGTTTAGCATTCCCGATTATGGGGCAACTGCTGCGGTACAACCCTCATCAGAACCAGAAACGGTAGCCGAATCCATTGCCCGCAAGTTAAATCTGCTACGCAGCATTAATCGTCAAATACAGGCTAATGCCGCCGCCAAAAAGACTGGTAATATACCTACAGAACTAGATATCCAGGGTAAGTATGAGGGGGAAGTTATCTTGGGGGGAACAATTCAAACGCCACAAGCAGACTTTAGAGTAGAAGGTAATAATTGGCAATGGCAACCCCAATCTGCTTTCCCTAATATCGTTAATCCTTTAGGCTTAGTGATTGAAGGAGCTCAGTTTATTTCCTTACCGAAACTCCTGATTGCGGGAGAGCTTCAGGGAACAACGGTAGATTTAGCCAAAGCAACAGTAAAACTTGAAGAAGCGGTATTATCCCTCAGAGGGAAGCTATCCCCAGAACAATCAGATGTTAGCTTTGCCGTGGCAAATTTAACCGTTGAAAACATTAGTAATTTTGTTGACATTCCCTTGGATTTGGCAGGGGAAATTAATAGCGTTGGGACGATTAAAGGAACACTGCAAAATCCTCAACTGGCGGGGAAAATAGCTTTTTCTGACGGAGCATTTAACGGCAATGTTTTACCAGCCAAGCTAGCAGGAAACTTTGACTACGATGGTAGTAAGTTCGGATTCAACACCACTGCACCTGATGCCATTCGAGTAGAGGCGAGCGTACCCTATCCCATTATCCCTGGTAAAAGCGATCGCCTTACCGCTAGTGCCAATCTCGATCGAGAAGCCTTTGTCTTGTTAGATGCTCTGAGTCAGAATTATCTCACCTGGGTTGATGGCGCAGGGGATGTCCAGTTTGAGGCAACGGCTCGTTTAGATCTGGAGCGGAAAGGTATAATTTATGACTTGGATGCTCAAGGAATTGTTAACCTAGACAATGCTGAAGTCATAGTAGAAACACCTTTCTTCTCCGAGCAATTTATCGGCACTGGTAAAATTACTCTTGATCAGCAAATAGTTAATATCGAAACATTGGACGCAACCTTCGGCGATAAAGATTTATCGATTACTGGCAAGTTACCAATCCTTACCGCAGTAAACAACCTAGACAATCCTCTAACCATCAATCTTCCTGAAGGAGATATCAAGATTGACAAACTCTATAAAGGGGGATTAGAGGGGAAGATAAAAGTAACAGGAGCATCTTTAGCACCCATAATTGGGGGTGAAGTTACCCTAGAAGATGGCAAGGTGTCGATTCCTCAAACTCAAGTTCCTACCCAGGAAGAAGCCGTTCAATTTACCAAAACTCAAGCAAACAAGGCGGTTTCTGGGACAAAAGCTAAAACGGCAGGTAAAACCAAAGCTAACGCCCAACTTCAACAATCTAGCAGTAAATCTTCTTTCGTTACTGCTCTTGATAATTTCCAGGTTAATCTCAAAAAGATTAGGCTAAGCGATTTTCTGTATGATTTTGTGGTACAGGGGGGTTTAACTCTCAACGGAACAGTAGACGATCCCAGTAATATTAGGCCCCAAGGAGAATTACTGCTAACTAACGCGTATGTAGATCTATTTTCTAGTAGCTTTAATATTGCTCGTAATCGTCAAAATACCATCGTTTTTACTCCCGAAGCAGGAATATTGAATCCTAGAGTCGATATCGTCCTATTCACTAAAGTTGAAAATATTAGTCAGCAGGACTTTATAAATTTTCGTACAGCCCAGGGGGAGGCATCTAACGAAATAGTTGATCCCATCTCCGCAATCAATAGCAGTCAGAATGTCAGAATCAGTTTGGTTATTGATGGTCAAGCTACAGATATATTACCTGATTTAGCCAAAGTAACTAGTTCTAACTGTGATATTCGCCCTTCAAACAAGCCTTTAGTAGAAAATAAAAAGTATTATTATTATACCGAAGCGGAACTAAACCGCTTTACCGAATGCTTTAATGTCAGTGCCCATGCTGCGAGCGATCGTAAATTAACCAATTCCCCCGCAGTAGAACTAACTAGCTCGCCTTCCTTCTCTCAGGGAGACATTATCAACTTATTAGGGGGTCAATTTATTGCTTTTGCTGAGAATTTTAGTAATCGTAGCCAATCACAATTATTTGATTTAGGAGTAAATAAATTTATCCTTACTCCTCTGACAAATCGCTTTTTGTATGCCGTTGAAGACACTACAGTACGCTGGGGTAAAAAAATCGGCTTAGATTACTTAACTGTATTTCCTAATTTAGAAGGGATCGTTGAAATTGATGAAAATTCTGGAGTGCGCGGCACCTATAATTACGTTTTGAATGAAACCAGAGTAGAATATCAGAGGAATTTTTAAGCTAGATTATTTAGCATTAATTATTAAACCTATAGCCGAATGCAGATCAAAATTGAGGTTTCTCCTCGTACAGTTGTCAGATATCTAGTGATGGTCGTAATTTTTTTCTCCCTAGTTAGTACGGGAATTCAAATATGCAAGTATGTCTTTGACTATCGAGATGACTGGATGAAGTTGTTCAATCTGGATCGAGAATTAAATTTCCCCACCTGGTATTCGGCATTTATGATCGGATTTTGTGCAATTTTACTGAGAATTATTGCTGTGGGTAAAAAGCAGCAAGGCGATCGCTATACTAAAGACTGGCAGCTATTATCGGTAATTTTTTGCTGCCTGGCGATCGATGAAGTAGTTAGTCTTCATGAAATTCTGATTATTCCCGAAGTTAGTGAGGCTCTCAATTTACCTTGGTTTCTCCATTCCATGTGGGTAATTCCTGGAATAGTGTTCATTGTCTGGTTTATCAGGCGCTATAGCAAGTTTGTGCATCATTTACCTGTTAGATCTAAACAGCACTTTATCTCCGCAGCCTGTATCTACATTGGAGGGGCATTAATTATGGAAATGATTGGTAGCCATTTTGCGGAATCTTTGGGACAACAGCATCTAATCTACGCTCTCATTGCCACAGCTGAAGAAGTTCTGGAAATGATTGGCATGATTATGTTTATCTATGCTCTACTCTACTATTTGAGTCAATGGGCGCATCAATTAGATCTTCAGGTAGATATTTTAGATTCTTCCTTAAAATACCCTAAATCTAATCGTGGTGCTTCCTGAAAAACGAACTAATAGTGACCTCCTCCCGACACTCATCGCTAACGCGATAGAGTGCGGGCTTCCAACTCTCGCAAGTTGGCATTTCTGGATCGGCACTTATCTAGGCACAAGACCCCCGACAGTACGCCATTACCAGACAGTTTCCATTCCCCGCAGTCCACGGGTACTACTGATTCCAATCCTCGATGCAAAATTACTCTTCCACTAGCATGATCTCTTGTCGTTTGATACCCACATTCAGGACAATTGTGAACTCGTTCTTGGAGTTCTTTCTTGCCCGTGTGAGTATTGCACTCAGGGCAAATTTGCGAGGTGTATTTATGGTCAACTTGAGCAAAGTATTTACCTCGCTTCCAACATACCCAAGACAACAAATCTCGGAATTGACCAAAACCACCGTCAAGCATTTGCTTACCCAGAAAACCTCTAGCAGTCATTTTAAAATTAATGTCTTCAACAAAAATCATGTCTGCTTGGTCACAGAGTTGGTGGCTAGTTTGAAAGTGAAAGTTTTTTCGAGCATTGGTTATTTGATGATGAAGTCTAGCAACTTTAAGCTGTACCTTTCCCCAGTTTTTACCGCCTTTCTTTTTACGAGATGCTCTGCGTTGCAGCACTTTAAGCCTACTTTGCAACAGATGCGGACAAGTCCTTTCTCGGAAAAACCTAGCTGGTTCGACTCGGAAATTATCACTCGTAACGAGGTACGATTCAAGACCGATATCAATACCAATTCCACGACCAAAAGGTAATGGATCAGGTACTTTAACATCGCATTGAATTGTAACTACCGCATACCAAACTGTTCCTCTTACTCTTGATACTATTCTTACCCCTTTAACGTTAAATCCCTCTGGGACTTCCCGATGCTGATTAATTTCAACCTCACCAATCTTAGGAAGCTTAATCATTCCGTTGTTAATTGGATTTTCTTTGAATTGGGGGAACAGAAAAGATTGATATCTACCAAACTTTTTAAACCTTGGGAATCCAAACTTTTTAGCTTTGAATCGCTCCCAGGTATTGTGCAGACGTTTAACGCAATCTTGAGTCACTTGGGAATGAACAGCTTTATAGTATGGATTAGTTTTCTTCCACTGAGTAAGCTGCCTTTTCTGTTCCAAGTAACTAGGAAAGGGAATATCGGGAGACATAATGTATTCCCGATTCAAAGAGCAAGAGTACAAACTGCATTTTCTCGAAGCAATCCAATCCTTGAGGTCGCGCAAACATCTGTTGTACAAACGACGACAAGTCTCCAACCAATCAAGCATCAGTGCTTGTTGGTCAGCAGTTGGATAAATTCGATAAGTATAGTTCATAGTCAACATCCAGACATTTTAGCATAGAATGTGAGTCACGATAAAACTGTTCACATTCAAGTCTCATAAATGCGGCTAAAGCCTTTGTGCAATTCATAAGGCGGAAACGGTCGGGTTTCCCGACCATGTTCCACGCCATCATCCAACGCCTAAAAGGACACTTCCCTCATTGGCTTTCTCGCTCCCCCACTACCTGTAAATCGATCTACAACAAGCATCGACTTGGTTTGCTAGCATCGTGAAATTACCAGCTAAACCATCAGGGCAATCGTACACACTTCTGGAAGCGACTAGCATCGCTATTTCGATTAATAAGGTAAAGGGAGAAGGGGAAAAAGATAGAAAGCCACTCTTGGCTTCCTCATCCCTCATCCCTTAGACACTATCCCCCAAATAAAGCTCCGATCGCTTTACCCATATTCTCGGGTTGCATCGCTGCGGTGGCTGCGGTAGGCTCATATCCGCAATGCACCATACAGTCTTGGCATTGGGGATTACCACTCTTTTTGCCGTAGTTGCTCCACTGAGTATTTTCAATCAATTCTTTATAGCTAGAGAAATGACCTTCATTCAAGAGATAACAGGGCTTTTGCCAGCCCAAGACGCTGTAACTAGGGCTTCCCCAAGGAGTGCAATCAAAGTCCTTGTCTCCCATCAAAAACTCTAAGAATAGGGGGTTGTGGTTGAAATTCCATTTTTTCCGACCAGATTTCCAGGGAGAGAGAATTTCTCTGAACAATGCTTTGGTTTGCTCTCGCTGCAAGAAGTTTTCTTGATCGGGAGCCCACTCATAACTATAGCCAGGGGAAATCATCATGCCATCTAGATTGAGTGTTTCTAGATAATCAAAGAATTCCTGCATTTCCCTCGGATCTGCTCCGTCAAACACCGTGGTATTAGTAGTTACCCGAAATCCTTGCTGCTTGGCTGCTTTAATTGCGGCGATCGCCTTATCAAAAACTCCCTGGCGATCAACACACTTGTCATGCTGTTCCCGTAAACCATCTAGATGCACACTGAAGGTAAGATAGGGGGAAGGTTTGAACTTACTCAGACTTTTTTCCAACAGTATCCCATTAGTACAAAGATAAATAAACTTCTTACGTTGAATCAAACCCTCGACAATCTCGTCAATCTGTGGATGCAGTAGCGGTTCACCACCAGGAATCGACACTACTGGCGCACCGCATTCTTCTACCGCAGCAAAACACTGCTCTGGAGTTAAGTTCTGTTTTAATATTTCTGTGGGATGCTGAATCTTACCGCAGCCAGAACAGGCTAGGTTACAGCGAAATAGAGGCTCTAGCATTAATACCAAGGGAAAATGCTTACGCCCCATTAAACGTTGGCTAACAAGATACTTTCCTACCGTAATTGCTTGTTGAAGTTGAACTGCCATGATTTTATCTCCTCAGACACACCTACTATTTCTTTCCAGTTATTGTAGTATGCTTTTTGGGAATAGTCTGCGTTTAAATTGACTAATGTCGAGAAAATGTAGCAGATGGTTGAGATTCCTGTGACGGTCAAACACCCTCGGCAGTTAAGGCTTTTATTTCTAGGCATGACTGTGAGTCTCTGACGCTTCAAAATGCGATCTCGAAGAGATCTGTTTCGCGACGAGCAGTTTAGAAAAAAGCATTTTCTTCAAAAAATATTGAGGTAAGTATTGGCGAATTTTATACTTGAGATCGTCAATAAAATAAGGTTTTTCTAGATAATCGTCACATCCAGCCATTAAGGCGCGATCTCGCTCTTTTTTTCTGACTAACGCCGAAATTGCTAGGATAGGTGTATTTTGAGTAGATTTGTTTTGTTTTAAAAGACTGACCAAATCAAAACCATTCATATCTGGCAAGACTAAATCGAGAAGAACTAAATCGATTTCATATTTGGTAGCTAAATCCAGAGCATCTTGTCCTCTACTGGCTGTAATAAAATTATATTTTAAAAAAATCAGTGCGTGAGAAATAAATAATAAGTTGTCTTCTTCATCTTCCACAACTAAAATTATAGGTAAATCAGAATCAGGTGCTTGTATTCTTTGACGATTGGATGTTACGTTCATTTTTACCTCGATCAATTAATGTAAAAAAGACGCAATTATGTTAGTGGATGGTTGGCACCAACTGTAAATTGGATCGTTGACAATACTTGCTGGTCAAACCTTCTCTGCTCTTGGTAAATTGGCTGAGGAGAGGATAATCTGAGTTGCGGTGAATGTTAGCTGATTCTATTATATTAGGTCAACCGATAGATTTCTGAAGTTAAAAGTTAATAATTTTTTAGTTAAAATCCATCTTTCACTAGATAGAAGATCTGATAATCTTGGCTAGGATGGGACTTTGCAAGTGTAAGAGTTATTTATGCAAGATACTATAGAAAGGGCGTTACATCTAAAACAGAGGCTAGTAGATTTAGCTTATGATGCTGAAGGAGAAATTGCGATCGCTCTAGAAACCTATGCAGCCAAAAAAGTTAAAAAAAATAGCTATGGTATCAAACAGCAGAATTTAAGCATCGATCTTTTTATTACAGAAGGAATAATCAATGAGCAAACTCCTCTAGATATATTTTTAGCATCTGCAAAAAATTTGGATTCCCAAGATATTGAGTCGATTAAGCTATGGCGAAATAATTTTATTGGCTTATTTGAAATCCAAGAAATCCAAGATGATTATTATCAATTAATGAACTGGTTAACTGCCAAAACTTATAAGGTTTATGGTCATTCTAGAATACCAGAAAAAGAAGTAAATAGATGGCAGCCAGGAGAAATTATTTTAACTATTCTTGCTCCGATTAATAATACTGAATGGTTCTTTTTTAGCGATCGCATTATTAAAGGTAAATTGAGTCAGCCAAAATTAGCTGTCGCTATTGGAGAATTCAGAGATAATTATCCCGAATTTCTCTATGCCGACGCTCCAGAATTATTAGAACAAGCCTGGGAATCTGTAGCTGTATATCATCAAGAGTTTGTCGATTATTTTCAAAGCGATCACCTTAGTTTGCCTGGCTATAAGTTAAATCAAAAGATTGGCGATCTACAAAAAATAATGAGCCAAAAAAAATTAGCCGAAGCAGGTATTGATGATTCTAAATCTTTATCAGATATGATTGCAGAATCAGGAACAAGTGAGGCAGAATTTGCTGAAACTGCTACAAATTTAGGCGCAGATGCTGAAGCAGTAGCGAAAATGATTAAAAATAAAAATAAACTGTCTATGGTAACGCCCAAAGTGGATTTGCCCCCAGAAATAAAACAAGCCGAAACTGTTACCGTATTCTCTCATCCGCGATGGGGTCAAATGTTTTTGCCTAATTTTGAAAAATTTATTGATCTATTGACTAGCAAAAATCCAGAAAGCCAAGAAAATAATAATCTGTTTATTGATAAATATCTAGAACAATCTGAAGCTAATTATTATGTTTGGCAGCAATTAAAACAAAAATATCCAGAAGCGTTAGAAAAACTACTACAAAACTATTTTAATAAAAATGATTTTAATCTCGAAACAGATTTAGATAAATTATTACTCAAATACAATAAACCATCCACACCAGAATTACCATCAATAGCCAGCGTTCCCATACATCTCAATAATTTATTTGAAGCAGCAGTAGCGCAGGTACAAAAGACTAAATCTAAAACCAAGAATAAAAAGAAAAAGAAAGGATTTTCCTAAAGGAATCAAAATAAATCTTAAATTTCAGCCATAAAAACTCCGAGGGATTAGGGTTTTGATTTTAATAACGTTGGATACTCTCAAAAATAAACAAAAATAGAGACACCATTTGTAGTGTCTCTATCGATTTTAGGTAAAAGATTTATTTAGTTTTAGCGAATTATGCAGCGCGACGAGTAATTAAACCCCAAAGAAAGATTAATAACATTGCACCGAGTACTGCAAAGATAACGCTAGGAATAGTTAAAGCCCCTACTGAGGCTGCTGCCGCCCCCGAACTCCCCAGAAGTGCTTGACCGATATAACCCCCGACGAAAGCACCTAAAATACCTAGACCGATTGTGGCAAAAATACCACCGCCTTGATGACCAGGATAGATTAATTTTGCTAATGCACCTGCAATTAATCCTAATACTAACCAAGCTAAAATACCCATATCTTGCTCCTAATTTTTTAATTATTTATGTTTTTACTTGCTGCTATTAGAATATCTAGTTTTTGAAATCAATTCTTCTATCTAACAGCCGATATTTAATAAGCCAACAAGCATTTAAATTGGGATTTTTGAAGCCTAGACCTCTTTCAGCAAGGCTGGTGAGTGATCAAAATAAACGCATAATAGCTTATCTATCTAAAAGATGATTTCTAACTTATTTATAAAACAAATATAAAAAGCAGAAACTTTTTGTTTACAGTTCTTAATTTGGGACTTACGCAAAGACAACACAGAGTTATGTAGGTATCACCTACTTATAAAGTATTATAACATTTGTTAAAGTGACTAGCTCAAATTAAGCCATTTGGTAATTTTAAGAAAAACCAATCATACTTTAAAGTACAATTGGCTAAATATTTTGGCTAAAGTGTCAATCTGTTTAACTTATTCCGAACAAATATTGAGGGTAAACTCAACCTTTTTTAAAAGCCACGTCCGTAATTGACACAGTAGTAAATGAAGACTACAATCGTAAATTTGCTAAAAGGAAAGGCTTATTAGAAAGTATTGAAAATGTACTTGGATGAGCTATGTATTATTAAACAATAAAAGGGTCGATCGCGTATTCCTTCCATTGACGTTGATGCCATTCAGCTACATAAGGATTGACAGTAAACTGTGGTTTATCGCCAACTTGAACATCAATACGTAAAAAAGAATAAGGACGTTTTTTAGCTTTTCCGCTACCATTGCGACCTAAAAATAGCTGGGATTGACCAATAGGTTGAGAATTTAGATCAGCATTTTGATATAATGCCGTACCTTCTCTGCGCTGACGGCGCAAACTATGACCACTACCACCGCAGACAATCCAGTTAGTATAAGAATCGGCATGTCCCGTATCTTTGGTACAGAGATGTTCCATACAATGAGCATGACCTGATATGACTATATCTACCAGGGAGCGTCCTTCTGGTAATGCACCTATCTCTTTAACCGCATCATCGAATACCTGACGCAAGCGATCGCGAATTGCTAAAGTCTGTCCCTGATCCCATTTAGTAGTTTCGGTAACGTAAGCAGGATGGTGTAAGAAAATAATTCTGCCGCGTACAGATTCATCTTGCCAGGATGCTATCAAACTAGCCTTAAGCCATTCTAATTGTTGCCAATCGGTTGTTTGTTGCTGTATATTTAATTGCTTTTCAATATCACGCTTACTTTCTTCGATATGCTCTAATTCAGCATAATAATCATCTATTTGTTCGGCATCTTCTGGATTATTGTGGTTGAGTCCATCGATCGCTTCTTCTATCTTTTGTTCTCGATGTTCTAGTTCACTTTGACGGCATAATAGTTTTTCTCTTTTAGTTTTCCCAACTTCTGTATCGGGTATAATTACAGGCTGATTAAAAGTATTAGAATCAAGGGCAAAAAAATCAATGCCTCCATAGCGAAAAGTATAGTAACGATTGGGGAGGCGAGTAAATTTTTCTGGCTGATAGTTTAAACAGCGTTGCGAAGCCATGCCGTTAGACTTGTCGCCTGTATGTTTGGCAGTGTAGTGAGTATCTAAATGGCGTTCTAAATTGTTTCTACCTTTGAAATCGAGCAAATAATCCAAAAATGCCCTCCCATAAGCATCTCCACAATCTGAGCCATGCCAGCCTACATCTAAATCTATTCTGCCCCGCAGCAAACGGCGAGGCAACCAGGTAGCTTGTGCCAAGATGCCGTAAATTAGAGGTAAGTCGTAATAGTCGTGATTGCCAGGGACAAGAAAAAAGGGTAGTTTAAAAGTCAGATGATCGTATTTAAGCTGTTTTGGGTTTTCTCCTCCGATTAAAAACTCTTTGTAGGGATTAATAAAATTATTCTGATAGTATTCGCTAGAGCCTACTTGATATACTACATCACCAGTATGGAGAATAAAACTACACTCCTGTTGATGTTGTAACATCATTTCCGCGATCTTGCGTTGAGGATGATGTTTAAGATGCGATCCACAGCCACTATCGCCGATAACTAAGAAAGAGAAGTTAGGATTATCAAGATTGTCATCATCAACTACCAGTTTTGTTTGATTAATATTTTTTTCGATAAATACTGACTCTTGCCAACGTACTCGACGTTTCATCTGGTCAATTTTGATTGATATATCGGGATCGTGAACAAATTTCATCTACAAGTAAGAAACAAGAGGGAATTAAGAGCTGATTACTGATTATTGGTGGATTTTAGAATTCTTACGGGAATAATTTCAACTTCTAAATCAATTGGTTTGCCAATTTTACGAGAGAGCATACTTCTGAAGAGATCGATTTCAGGCTGAGATATAGAGTCAATGGGTGCAGCAACTTCTATTCCCACCTGTAAATAATCTTTTTGAGGAATAACGCTAATCAACTTAATATCCTTGTCGGCAAAAATTTCTGTATTCGAAACAATTAAATCTGAGATTTGAGAAGTTACATTCTTTTTGATAATCAATTCACGCATCGATAGAGTCAGGGGAATACCCAGAAAAAACATTACCGCAGTAGACATTGCCAATCCCTTTTTAGCGCGATCGATATTTCCATAAGATTGAAATAAAAATACTAAACCCCCAAAAAAGATAATACAGATTAAGTTGGTAATGAATAGTAACAAAGAGCCTGTAGCTATTTCTTGTTCTCTCAAAGACAAACCAATACCAACTACACTAAGAGGTGGAACTAGAGCAACTGCGATCGCAACTCCTGGAATAGCATCTCCGATGCTACGACGAGTATTAGCAAAAGCACCAGCCATTCCTGCTGCCATTGCAATCCCAAAATCGATTAAGGTGGGGTTAGTGCGGGAAAGTATTTCAGAATCAACAGTTTTTAAACCAATAACCGAAGCTGTAAGCCAAGAAATCAAGATAGTTAAAATTATTCCTTTTAATAAGGTCAAACTAGAGCGACGTAATAGTTTACGATTGCCCATTGCCACAGAGTAAGCCATCGCGACAATTGGACCCATTAAAGGTGCAATAATCATCGCGCCAATAATAATTGCCACGCTGTTCGCGAGTAACCCTAAAGTGGCAATAATTGCCGATAGTCCCAGCATAAAGTGAAAGCTAAAAGAGGGGACTGAGAAACGCCACAGACTACGATTGAGACTAGCAATTGGGGTCGCTTTTTCTTTGACCCATTTCCAGTTACCATTATCTTGATACCAAAGTTGTTTGAGATTAAGTCGGCGATTGATTTTCCTCAGAATGTATCTAATGTAGATAACATATCGAGGATTGAAAACTAGTACGACTGTCATGGCTGTTAATAAGTGAATATCTGAATAAAATCGGACATCAAACATCTATCGGATTTAATTGCATCATCTGCCAGGTGACATAAGTTCCCACTGGACTCCAGAGTAAATAAGGCACTAACAGCCAAAATGCTGTGCTGGATATAGATAAAACGATCGCTGCTAAAATTGCGCCCAGGAAAAAACCCGTTCCGCCAATAATTGTTCCTACTTTTAGGCTGCGAGTTTTACACATAACCAGGGTATAGAGAGAAATTGCTGTCTCTACCAACAAGTAAAAACCCATTAACAACCAAGTGGATAGATTACCTGGATTGGCTTCCCAGACGTTATAAGCTGACCATGCACCACAAATAAAGATTGTTGTCCAAATAATCGGAATTGCCCCCTCAAAGGTTAACCAGTCGGGACGACGCAAGCGTTTAAACCAGTGAAAATCTCTACTAGAAATAAAGCGATTGAGGGTAAAAGGAATAGCAAGAGTAACAATACCAATTACTAGCCAAGAAGGAATCATAATGATCAATTTTTTAGAAATACATAATTTAATATCAAGGGTTTGATCGTAAAAAGCTACAAAATAATAAACAGTACCTTATGATGCTGCATTTTGAAACTAATTATCTTCTTTCTTAAGACAGAAATTTGCATCTTTAAATTGGTAAAACATCTACATCTATCTTGAAACCATCTGTGACAAGTTAAGGAACTACGCTGTTTGTCAAATGGTTTCTAGCTCTAAGCTCTAAGCTCTAAGCTTTTGAGGTATTTTTATACATTTAAGATACTCGATCCTGCGATCGCTAACTGATTTAGCCTTAATCTAGATATAGTGTTAAATAATAAACAAGCCACTATATATAGAAGAAGCACAAAGGGAATTACACAATCTATAGTCAATTAAAATAGTTATGGGCATTGGTGACAAGTTAAGCAAAAGAGAAAAAAGTCAAGCACTATAGGTAGTGTTTTATCAACTAAGCCACACTATATGTAGATTGAGGTTGATTTGACAGCGTAGCGAAGCCATGCCGAAGGCTTATCGCTTTATTTCTAAGTTTTTCCTCTAGAAATTCTTCATTCATCTTAAAGCTTAAAGCTTAGAGCTTAGAGCTAAAGACCGATTGACAAACAACGTAGTCTCTTAACTTGTCACGAATAGTTATGGGCGTTACCTAAATCAGCAACGCCAAATGTTAACCAAAAGATTAGTCGGCAAAAACAGCATTAAAAAGTATATCTGGGCTGATAGCTACTGATGTATAACCTGAGTTTCGTTGGTTTTCGTTATCTTTATCAGTTACGTAATGCTGAAAAACAATAGTTTTGACTGGTGTATTATATTCAAAAAAAGCACGTCCATACTGTTGACTACCCTGATTTCCTTGACCTTTGAGAACTACTGAGCCGTCTCCATTAGGTAGAATACCAATATAACTAGGGTCATCGGCTCCAGCAAGATTACATTGATGTCCTTCGGCATTGTCACTCATGGTTGTGTGACTACAAGTCGTGTTAAAAAAGTCTTGATAGTCATCAACTTTAGAAGGTGATACAAGATTATTGACAGAAGCACTCAGGTTGCTCATCATGACATCACTGCTATTATAAGCAGATACTTTCATCCATTCTCGGCGATCGCTAATGGTCGAGAGACTTCCCGCCCAAAGTTGGTTAATGGTTACAGACTCAGAAAAAGTTATCTTGACCCAAGCACTATCATTTCCCGTATCGTTAGGATTATTTGTAACTCGAAGAATGCCATTGTACATCCATAAATTATGGTCATGATTTAGAGAATGCTTTTTTGGAGAATAGTTATCATAAAGGTTTAAGCCATTATGATTTTCTACCTGTTGCCATTTTTGACCAGTTGAATATTCGACAGTTACATCAACTCCAGAATCGTTAAGGTTAGAAAAAGTTCTAGTAGTTTCGGTGCTGCCAGAATCCCATAGATCGTACCAATTTAATACCGAGGAGTTATTGTGAGTACCGTTACTAGAGGCAAATAAGGGTTTTAAACCGAATGCCGTAGTTAAACAAGCAACACCGATCATAGAAAAAGCGAATTTTTTAAATGTATTGTATTTAGTCATCACTGATTAATTTATAATTAACAACTTTATAGATGATTAGAGCTATTTTCAAACAGTAATTTTTGGGTTTTATATCTTACAAAGATAACTGCATAAATATATAAAGGTATTTAAAATTGATCAAAATAATGATTTATTTACCAAAAAAATATATAATTCTTGGTCACAAATACATTAGACTTGTTGCGAATTAACTCAAAAAAAATGGCTGAAACCTTTATCTATCATAGCATTCAGGCACTTTTGACTGCAAATATCTGTAAGCTTTATCTGGTAAGCTTTTCAGATGTTTTAACTCTTATTGCGCAACAAGTCTATTATTTAAAGTTTTGTTCAATAAACATAGTGAATTCATGTAAAAAAATATCTAAATACTGTTGTGCATACGTATTTATACTGACACTAGGTTTTCTCAATAAACTGAACTGTTCTGACTCCTGATTCTTTAAAAGCCTATATAAGTTCTTGTTGATTACGAACTATATTCTCGGTCATTTCTGCAAGTTCACTCAGTTCCAGTTCAAATTTGCTGGCTTGCTTTTCGTAGCTCAGTTTTTTGGCGATCGCTGCCCGTGCTAAATCTTCTCGATCTTGCTCCAGAGCTTTTTTGGCTATGCGTTCCCAAGTTTGCATTTCGGCGATCGCATTTTTGTATTGTGGCTGTACCTGATTCCAAACGGACTTGATATCAACTAAAGCTTCCGCTAGTAATTGTGCGGAGGTTTTATGGTCTTTTCCTTTCAATGCTTGTTTAATTGGCTCGTATAGCCTAGAAGTATCAAAGTGATCGACAATAGGGAGAAAGTCTTTAACTTGCTTGCTATTAACAATACCTGTTTTACACCAAGTAACAAAGTGTTCGCAGTTATTGAAAAGCAAATTATAGTCTTGTTCTCCAAGTCTGCTTTTAGCCCTCTGCACTACGACATCAGGAATATAACTAAACCCATCGCTATATTCAGCCACGTAGACAGGATTGCCTCGACTAAAGGTTGCTAGAGAGGTTTGTTCAATAGTTTCGCTGGGCTTACGATAGTGGATTACTGTACCGTCTCCGCAGTCTATACCGTAATGTTTATATAGCCCCTCTAACTGTGCTAAATTTCGATATACGTAGATACAATCGCCTTTTGACATTAGATAATTAAATTATTTGATATTGCTGATGCCTAATTCTCGCTGCAATAGCTTGATCGACTTTTCGCCAATATAGCTATCGGTGCTAATGACATCGGGAATGCGAATCAAATCCTCTCGCATCGCTACAATTTCAGCCTTAACCAGATCATAACTCGTATAACCAGCAATAATCGTGTGTGATGCCCGAATAACCGCCCTAAGACGATCTCGATCGCTCAATGAAGAAGTCAACACCAGTAAATCATCTCCTCTTTGGCTATTGACAATACTCGATGCCACGCTTAGAGTTCCTTCGCTGGCGCTAACAATGCCCAAACAAGCTTGAGAAGGTAAAGCCTTAATTAGCTCTAGTTCTTTATTAAAATCATACATATCAATCGGAATTACCCGAAACGAGTTCGGGGGCACAATCGCTAATACTTCTTGAATAAAGTAGCGGTTAGTTACTAGGGTACCAAAATTAATTTTTTCCAAGATCTGGGGTAACTTTTCTAATTCGATTAATTCAATCTCAATCGAAAATGAATCTTGTAATTCTTTCTGGATGATCTTCCCCGCACCAACGTCTCTTTGGGGAACAGTTACCATAACGCGATCGCAACAGCTAATGCGCCAGTCTATCTCTTCTAAAAATAATTCTTTAACCTGTTCTATGGTGCAGCCCAATTCTAAAACCCGATCAATACTTTCTTTAATAGTGTTGACGGAAATAGCCACAGGAGAGTCTGATTCAATAATATTTTCTCGTTCGTAAAGTTTGACGTAAATTCCTGATCCAGCGATCGATTCCACTAGCCCACTTTCTTCTAACTGTTGATAGACTTTACTAATGGTGTTGCGGTGTAAACCCGTAATCATCGCTAGTTGTCTAGTGCTTGGTAAACGATGTGCAGGGGGATATTGCCCCGATGCGATCGCAAATTGAATCTGAGCAAACAGTTGTTTGGAGGCTGGTATCTCACTATCTGACTGGATTTGAAAGTTCAGCATAGAATCAAGCGCAAGGGAGGAGTTTTATGTGCGCTATTGTAGGCGTAAAATTAGTATATTTCTCTAAATAATTAATAATCTTTTGCAAAATTTGCGGATTGATTATCTGAGAATTGCGATCTCCAGTGAAAAGGCAGCTTAGAGACACAAAAACTACATAATTGCTATCCTCGTAAACGGGTGTAATTAAAAGTGATGGAATCAGGCGATTCAATAAATTATTCAGATGAAAAATAATATCAATGTTGCTAACTTACAACCAGTCTCGGAAACTTTTTTAATTACAGTTTACTTAAGGAGTCTGGAAACCAAAAAAGTAGACGGAATTATCAAAGATAATAAATCTGTCGAAATTGTGAATTGCATTGATTATGACTTTTCTAAATATAATTCTCCGATAAATCAGGCTCTAATTGCGATTAGAACGGAGGTTATAGATGAATTTGTGAGCAATTTTATCGTTCAATATCCTAATACTACAGTCGTCAATTTGGGAACAGGCTTATGTACCAGATTTTTTCGTTTAGATGATGGCTCAATTCATTGGATTGGTATTGATCTACCTCCAGTTAAGCCCATTTGGAACAGTTTGCTGGGCGAAACCGACAGACATCAATTTTATGCTTATTCAGTCTTAGATCTAGACTGGATTAAAAAAGTGAAAGAGACAAAACTAAACAAAGTTCTTTTTATCGCTGAAGGATTACTAATGTTTCTCTCAGAAATAGAGGTTAAGTATTTACTCCAGAATATTAGAGATAATTTTACTGATTCAGAGCTGATTTTTGATTCACTAGGAGTATTTCTCTCTCAAAATAGCAGGCGAAGTTCTGAAGCATTAGGGATCAAAATATCTTATAAGTGGGGAATCAAAGATTTATCAGAGATCGAAAATTGGGGTAAAAGAATCAAGTTAGTCAATCAATGGTATTATCTGGATAGACACAAAAACAGACTAGGTTTACTCGGATTGCTCAGTTATCTACCACTATTGAGGAGACAAGTGAAAATAGGACATCTGAGATTTTCCTGAGAGAATTATCTGCCTAAACTAATTAGTCACTTAATATTTGTTTGAACTGAAAAAAACCAAATCCTTGTCTTACTAAATAAACTGCCCGATCAAGATCTTGTAAGTCAGTAATCTTGGAAACATAACCATCTGCTCCTGATTTTATAGCCAGACTGCGGATTCTCTTATTGTCGTGGCTAGTGAATAATATGACTTTAGTTTTAGCGAAACGTTGAGTAATAATTTTTGTAGCTTCAATACCATCCATCCCTGGCATTTCTATATCGATTAAAATCACATCAGGATGATGCTCATCTACAATTTTAATTGCGTCCTGACCATTATTAGCATAGCCGACCAGCGATATATCTGAAATATCTTCAAAGAACAATTTAAAAATATTAATTACTGTGTTCTGATCGTCTATAACTGCTAACTTGATCATAATATAAGATGGTTCATTTCTTTATGATAATTCTTTATGATAACTTTATGATAACAAATTGCTAAAAGGCAATTTAAATTCTATTTTCCAAAGTATTATACTTCAATTGTCACAAAAATATCCAGAAAATACGCTTGTCAGTCAAATGGCTAAGAGGCAAGATGTTATGAATTTATTTTGATCACTCACCACCCTTGCTGCAAGAGGTTTGAGCTTCAAAAATTACAATTTAAATGCTTGCTAGCTTATACTTGAAAAATTTTTAAGACATTACAAAATATTATATTTAAATTATTTTATATAAAAATTTCAAGTGATTTATCTATAAAGTAATATGGAACCTTAGATTTTGGTTATTGAAATTCTCTGATGAATTATATGAGAATATATACCAAATTTTTCCGAGGATATAGTTTATTTGTATTGTCTTGCTGTTAGTCAACTTCTCAGCGGGAAAACCAGAATAAGCGGTTGGGGTATCCTACCTAACGAGCTAGTTTGCTTCTCGTTACACTTAGATTAAAACTGAGTGACAAAGAAAAGATCATAAAAACTGATTTTATCTCGAGAGAGTTAGGTCTTTAAGGAGTTTATTCTTTGAATATAGCAAAACCAAATAAATATATTTTCAATTGCTAGATCCAGGTTTTATCCCCTAGAAAGAGCGAGAAACATGATATGCAGCCAAATAACCCCCAAAAATTTACCGAAAAAGCTTGGCAAGCGATCGCCAATGTCCAAGATATCGCTAAACAAAACCAACAACAACAGGTAGAAACAGAACACCTGTTTAAATCTCTGATTACCGAGGAAGGATTAGCCAGCAGTATTTTTAATAAGGCTGACGTTAGTGTGCAACTACTGCGGAATAAAGTCGATCAGTTTATCAGCAGTCAACCAAAGGTAAGTAATTCCAGCGGTAGCGTTTTTTTAGGACGTAGTTTAGACAGTTTACTGGATCGTGCAGAAAAATATCGCACAGAGTTTGGCGATGATTATATTTCTATTGAACATCTAGTATTAGGCTTTAGCCAAGACGATCGCTTTGGGCGTAAACTACTGCAAGGCTTTGATTTAACAGAAAACAAACTCAAGGACATTATTAAACAGGTGCGCGGAAAGCAAAAAGTGAGCGACCAAAATCCTGAAGGAAAGTATCAAGCCTTAGAGAAATACGGAAGAGAGTTAACTCAGCTAGCAAGAGAAGGCAAGTTAGATCCTGTGATTGGTCGAGATGAAGAAATCCGCCGTACGATTCAAATCTTGTCCCGTCGTACTAAAAATAACCCTGTATTGATTGGTGAACCAGGGGTAGGTAAGACAGCCATTGCCGAAGGATTGGCGCAACGCATTATTAACCGTGATGTTCCTGAGTCGTTACGCGATCGCCAAGTGGTAGCTTTAGATATGGGTGCTTTGATTGCGGGGGCGAAATTACGAGGGGAGTTTGAGGAACGTCTTAAAGCTGTACTCAAAGAAGTTACTGAGTCTGAAGGTAATATTATCTTGTTTGTCGATGAAATCCATACTGTTGTTGGTGCTGGTGCAGCACAGGGTTCAATGGATGCTGGAAACCTGCTTAAGCCAATGTTGGCGCGGGGTGAACTACGCTGTATTGGGGCGACTACCTTGGATGAATATCGTAAGTACATTGAGAAAGACGCAGCTTTAGAAAGACGTTTTCAATCAGTACTAGTGGGTGAACCCAACGTCGTAGATACGATTTCCATCCTACGAGGACTAAAAGAACGTTACGAAGGACATCATGGGGTATCGATTACTGATACAGCATTGGTTGCAGCAGCTACCTTGTCTAATCGCTATATTAGCGATCGCTTTTTACCTGATAAGGCGATCGACTTGATGGATGAAGCAGCAGCTAAACTCAAGATGGAGATTACTTCTAAGCCTGAAGAGTTAGATGAGGTTGACCGTAAAATTCTTCAGCTAGAGATGGAAAGACTGTCCTTAAATAAAGAAGAAGATCCGCTCTCTCAGGAAAGATTAGCCAAGCTAGAAAAAGAACTAGCAGATCTTAAAGAAGAGCAATCAGAAATAAATGCTCAGTGGCAGTCGGAAAAAGAAGTAATTGAGCAAATTCGTGGGCTTAAAGAACAAATAAATGCTATTAATTTAGAAATTGAGCAAGCAGAGCGAGATTATGATCTTAATCGTGCAGCGGAATTGCGCTATGGCAAGTTAACTCAATTACAGCAAGAAATTGTCCAAATTGAACAAAAATTAGTCGAAAGACAAACTACAGGCAAATCACTTCTACGAGAAGAAGTACTAGAATCAGACATTGCGGAAATTATCGCCAAGTGGACAGGTATTCCCCTCAAGAAACTGATTGAGTCGGAAAAATCGAAGCTGCTTAACCTAGAAGAAGAATTACACGAACGGGTAATTGGACAGGAAGAAGCTGTGACAGCCGTAGCAGATTCTATACAGCGTTCTCGTGCAGGATTAGCCGATCCTAACCGTCCTACCGCTAGCTTTATTTTCTTAGGTCCTACTGGAGTGGGCAAAACAGAACTAGGCAAAGCCTTGGCACAAAGTCTCTTTGATACTGAACAAGCGATCGTTCGTATTGATATGTCGGAGTATATGGAAAAACATTCCGTATCCCGTTTAGTTGGTGCGCCTCCAGGGTATGTCGGTTACGACGAAGGAGGACAATTAACCGAGGCAATTCGCCGTCGTCCCTATTCAGTGATTCTGTTTGACGAGATTGAAAAAGCCCATCCCGATGTCTTTAATATCATGCTGCAAGTCCTTGACGATGGCAGACTGACAGATTCTCAGGGTCGTACCGTAGACTTCACTAATACCATTATCATCATGACCAGTAATATTGGCTCCCAATACATCTTAGATGTGGCAGGAGATGATAGTCAGTATGAAGAAATGCGATCGCGGGTAATGGCGGCAATGCGGGATAGCTTCCGCCCAGAATTCCTGAACCGTATCGACGAAATTATCATCTTCCACGCCTTAGTTAAAAAACAGTTACGCTATATTGTTCAACTACAGGTAAAAGGCTTAGAACAACGTCTCGAAGATCAGAAACTAGCTTTGAAAATATCTGAAGCAGGGTTAGATTATCTCGCTGAGTTGGGTTATGACCCCGTATATGGGGCTAGACCCTTAAAACGCGCCATTTCACGTTATTTGGAAACTGCGATCGCTAAATCGATCCTCAGAGGGGACTATCAAGGCGGAGACACGATCTTTGTTGATGTTGAAGATGAAAGACTAGTCTTCAAAAAGCTATCGGCAGAGATGCTAACAAAATAGAGAGGGCTTGGATAGGGTGGGTTACTTTGTAACCTGCCTTAATTATGATTGGGATCAGCCATATTGAATTCCCAAAAACTCAAGATTCGTAGATTATGGTTTCAATCTACTGGAATAATTGCTGAATCTAACTTCTATTGAGGTGTTAATTCGGGTTAAGCTGAAATAATAGAAAATTTATTACCTACAATTATTATTAATGAGACTTCGATTTCTAGCAGGGTTACTACTTTCTATTTCTTTGTGGCTAAGTAGCTGGGTTATAACACCCCCCGCAGCGGCAATAACCTCAATCAAACTATCCGATCTTTCTTATGAGCCTTGTGCAGGAGACGAGGCAGCGGGCAGTGTTGCTAGTGGCGATCTTCGACCTGCAAGCTGTTATACCATCAAAGGAAGAGCAAAAAACATCTCAGGCAAAACTGTAGTGGATGCCGATGTGTTTGGGCGGATCTATGATGCCAATGACAATTCTACCTTCGAAAATCGAGGGCGTATCGGCACAATTGAGGAAATTCCACCAGGAGTTAGCGATTTTGAATTTAGAGTCAGTGTTCCTGCAAATCAAGCAACACCTTTAAAACTAAAAAACTTTAAAGCGTCTGGATTTGCAGAAAAAGTTCGTCCTTACTATTACGACGATTTTGAATACAACGAATAAGTTTAGAATCCGCTGGCAAATGACGCAGCAGTGAATGATGCCAATGAGCTTTGAACAAACTGTAGTAGAAACAACGCGGCAATTGCCGAAATATCAATTCCGCCCAAGGGAGGAATAATCGAACGAAAGATATTGAGATAAGGATCGGTAATGGGGCTTAGGAAAGCAATGATTTGCCCTGCCCATTCCGCAGTCTGAAACCAAGATAGTAAAATTCTAACAATTAATAATACCCAGTAAATTTGTAGAAAACTAAGAAGACTAGTAACTATTAAATTCATAAATGTAACACACTCCGAAGTGAATTAATATTGATTTGATGTAATTATCATAACTCCCTTATTTTATAGGAAAAGCTATGTAGATCGAAATATTATCGGAGATAGTGATTACCGACTATAAAAAGGATCAAGCATGAATTATGAGGGCGAAGGAAATAAAGATAACCTCACATACGTCATTGATTTCCTTATCCTTATATCCCTCATCCTTTAATAAACCCTCGCATTTTGCCAGGGTTGAGTAAGCCATCAGGATCTACTCTTTGTTTAAAGGCTACTTTCTGCGTATCTATTTGTTTGTTGCCACCGTCTTCAATGGTATAGACATGAGGATTGGCGATAAATGCACCTTGAGATTCATGGTTGTGGATAATCTCGTTTAATCGCTCTTCAGTGGTGTAGTGAATTAATTGCAACCCTGCGGGTACAGCTTTATCTCCTGCACGCAGAAATTCTAAGTGAATCATGATTTCATCCCCAGCCTGTTGATAGAGTTGCTCCAGTCTTTCTAGGGTGAAGTAAAAGGTTTGTAAATAAGTCAGATTGCTATCAACACTACGAGCATGAAGGGTAGTATGATTCCAAGTAAATTCTAATAGGCTAGTTCCTTTAATTGCCTCAGTGGCACCCTTACTATAGGTTATTTCTCCCTGATATTCTCTGACTAAATCCTGGAAAGGGGTAAAATCATATTCCGATATCATCAATAAAGCGCAGTGTTTTCCTTGAGGTATGTAGTTTTGCAGCGCAGCAAAATATCTGGATATAGGAGCAGCATGAATACTGACGAGCTTTTTAACGATACCGTTACTATCACTTAAAGCCTGCCCAAACTTGGCAGCAGTCATAAAATCATCGAAGACAACGATCGCTTCTTGCCAAGGATAAGCAGGGGCGAGAGGAATTTCTAATTCGGTAATGATACCTGTTGTCCCGTAGGCATGAAGTACATTTTTTACTTCATCTCCCTTTAATTCTATAACTCTGGGCTGTTTTTCCATGGTTACTAAGCGCACCCGTCGTAGATTTCCGCGATCGCTGATCTGTCCATAATTAACTGAACCCATCCCCACACTACCGCCACCGATAAAGCCTCCAATGCTAGCTGTACGGTAGGTTGAGGGCGCCATTCGCAACTCCCAGCCAATTTTTCTGGCTTGTTTATCAAAGGTTGCCATCTTAACCCCTGGCTGCACAAGGGCGATTCCTGGCTGCAAGCTGATGATCTGATTCAGCTTACTGGTATCAAGGATAATGCCACCTTGAAGGGGAATACACTGACCATAGTTTCCTGTACCTGCACCTCTTACGGTTAAGGGGATTTTATTTTGGACACAGATTTGAGCAATTTGCAGCACCTCTGCTTCTGTGGTGGGAAATACTGCTAAGTCGCCTCGCTTATCTTGTAACTGCTGCTTAAGAATTGGGCTGAAATGATAATAATCTAATGATAATTTGGTTAAACGATCTCGATCAATAGTAGTTTCAATTCCTGATAGTTGCTTGGCGATCGCGTGATAATCGATATCGGTATTTATATTCATTAACGGGACTTAAAACAATTATAAAAGCCAAAAAAAGATAAAAAGACTTAACATACTCTTCGCCCTAAAGGGACGGGATTCTAGGAAAAAGAGCGCAGATAGCAGTCTAAGACTGTCTAAGATCTACAAAGTATGTCGAAGAACTTATGAATATTGTACAATAGCTGAAATCCTTAATATATAAAGATTATGTACCAAAAATGCCTATGGACTTACGTCCTTTAAGGCCGAGCTTTAAACCATAAGACTTTAACAACCTGCTAGGGATCAGATAATCATAGAGCGACCAAAAGCACAAAAGTAATAATGAAAAATGACGAATTAAATTTAATTGAAGCTGAACTAAGCAGTCCTCTAGATCAGATTGATTCGGCAGAATCCTTAGCCAATATTCCGCCTCCCGATCCAGAGCGAATGTTAGAGTTATTAAAATCTGACACTGCCTCAGACAAAATGTTAGCAGCAAGAGCATTTTGCGAATTGGAAGATCAGCGTTCTGTTCCACTACTAATTGAGCTACTACATGATGTTTGTCCTTTGGTTAGAGTTAGTACCACCTATGCCTTAGGACGCAATACAGATGCGGCAGCCGTTGAACCATTAATTGAGCTACTAACTACAGATTTCAATGGTTATGTACGTAAGGGAATAGTTTGGGCATTGGGCAACAGTAAAGATCGTCGCGCACTCCAGCCACTGCTTCATGCCCTTAAAACTGATATTTCAGCGGTTAGATTATGGGCAGCGAGTGGTTTAGCTCAGATTGCTCCTTTAGAGTATGAAGATATCATTGCAGCTATACCACCTTTAATTCAAGGATTAAGAAGAGATCCAACTTCCGCAGTACGCAGCAATTGTGCCTGGGCAATTGGACGACTATGTAGAGAGCTACCTTCCAACGTGGTTTATGCTACGGCGATCGATGCCTTAATCGAGTCTTTAGTCGAAGATGATGATTTTGGGGTTAAAGATGACGCTAGAAGTGCTATCCTCAAGGTCGGTGATCCTCGTGGCTTACAGATGGTCGAGGAACTAGAATTTGAAGGACTAATTTAACTATTTTATAATTTTATACACTACATGATCAAACCCCTGATTGTCGGCGTTAGTGGTGCCTCAGGGCTAATCTATGCTGTGCGCGCCCTTAAATATCTACTTGCTGCTGACTATAGGATTGAATTGGTAGCATCTCGCGCTACTTATATGATTTGGCAAGCAGAGGAAAATATTCGCATGCCCTCAGAACCCGATCAGCAAGAGGTTTTTTGGCGAGAAAAAGCTGAAGAAAAATCAGCAGGAACCCTTAACTGTCATCGTTGGGGAGATGTGGGAGATAATATTGCTAGTGGCTCTTTTCGTACTCAGGGTATGGTAATTATTCCTTGTAGTATGAGTACCGTTGCCAAAATCGCATCAGGATTAAGCTCAGATCTTTTAGAAAGGGCGGCGGATGTACAAATCAAAGAAGGAAAACCCCTAGTTATCGTACCTAGAGAAACGCCGTTTAGCTTGATCCACTTACGTAATTTAACTACTTTGGCTGAAGCTGGCGTTAAAATTGTGCCTGCAATCCCCGCTTGGTACCATCATCCTCAGACAATAGAAGATTTAGTTGATTTTGTAGTGGCTAGAACTTTGGATACATTAGACATTGACTGTATTCCTCTAAAACGATGGAAAAGCAATTAGCCTGTTTCTAAACTAATTCAAATAACTTAATTTAGTCTTTTTTCTTTTTTTATTTAATTGATAACAGGAGTAGCCTTGGTTACATAACCATTGTTAACACCCATTGTGAAATTCAAAGGTGTATCTGGATAGTTCTTAGCTACCTGACGATAAACAGCATGATTGGTAGGTAGGTTGAGTCTTTCCCCATCCTTATTAAATTTGACTCGATACTCAACCTGGCGCAACAATTCAGGCTCGCCAATCTTTTCGTAAGACTTTTTTTCCCTGCTTCTAGATCATCAATAGTTGGTTTAGGAGGGAGTTTCGGCCACCAAATACCTTTATTATCCTGAGATACTGCTCCCTCGGGTTTTTCTCCGTTAACGTTAATCAATGAAGTTGACTCAAACTCCTCATAGCGTCCCCGCTTGTCCTCCAAAGGATCGTGAGTGTAGTTTACACGCCAAGTATAAGTCGCCTCGGCGGTTGCTTCGTACTGTCCCGCCCCTGATTGTGAGGTACCACAGCTATTGAGAGCGATCGCCATACCAAGACCTGCTGTAGTTAGAAAAATTCGATTAAACTTTCGTCTAGAAAGTAATTTAAATGCTTGTATCATTAAATATTTTTTTATAGAACTACATGTTAGCAATATTTCTGCTTAATCATTTAATCTGAATATTTGATAAAACCAGGAAATATGTGAATATATGTAATGCCTTAGTTATATATCTCAATAAATATTACTAGAGTTGCAGATAAATATAAAACAACGATCTTAAAAAATGGTGAGGATTTTAGCACAAGGATTGCTGATAGCGGGGATAACGCCGATTGCCCTAGCTAACTCTGCTGTATTAAATGCTGTATTAATTACAGAGAGCAAAAACCAGGTTGTTTCTAAGGTACAAGTAAAGATAGATGATCCTCTGGTTAATTCGTCCTGTGCTACCGTGAGTTTGCCAACGAATTGTCTTTCTAGTAATGCTACTGTAGAAAAATTGAAAATTCATTCAGATTTATGGCTACAGGGAATTGCTAACTCTTTACTATCTGATTCGTTTTTTTTGGCATGTGGTCAGCAATCTCTAAGAAGAGATGGGTCTATTCACCAACTCTTGCACCAGGAGCAAGATAAAGCTATTCAATCTGGGCACTCTTTTGTGGCTACTTTTTATGTTGCTCAATTTCCCCAAATAAATAATCCATTATCTTCACTGGGCAAACCAGCAAACCAAAAATGTACCTTTTCCTGGCAAAAAAAGCTTGAGCAAGAATCGATCAATTTAGACTCGATTCAACTTAGCAAATTAACTTCTGATCATGATCACTCTCAAAATTATTATTCCCAGCCAAAATTCCCTCAATTGTCTCGTAGCAGCTTAATTGTTTCCTTTCCGCAAGAGAATAGTTCTTTTGTTCCTGCAAATACCAAGCTGGCTAACCCCGCGCCTAAAACTAAACGTATTGCTAGTCCCTTTGGTTGGCGCAGCAGACCCTATAGCAATCAGCTACAGTTTCATCAGGGGATTGACTATGGTGCGCCTTATGGTTCTTCTGTGGTTGCAGTTGGGAATGGAATTGTTACCAGAATTGTTTCGGGTTGTGCCGACTTTGGCAATTTGTTTTGTGGAGGTCAATTAGGTAATTGGATTGAGATCGATCATGGTAACGGAAAAATTGGCACTTATGGTCATTTAAAAAGCAGCTCAATTACGGTAAAAGAGGGCATGAAGGTGAAGAAAAATCAGAATATTGCTCAGGTTGGCAGTTCTGGTTGGTCAACAGGAGCGCATTTAGATTTCCGTTTCCAAGTAAATGGGAAATATGAAGATCCCACAAAATATGTGATGGCAATCGAGCAAAAAAGGTGATTTTAACTAAGACTAAGACCTGTTGTTAAATTACTGAGACTAAGTTTTTCTATATTTAAAATAGAGGTAAGAATACTGCGATCGCGCCCCTCCCTAATAGTGGATATATTTATCTTCGAATGTTCTCCAATTAGTGAACACCAAAGTCACCTGTGGTAGATTAGACTTTAATTATAGAAAATCTCTTGTAGTCATTTTGCCTCAATTAATGGTTTAGAGCAGATCTGCTGTTCTGCGGCAGAATACATCTGGGCACAGTCCTTTGTGTCAAGCAGGAGCGAGATAATCTCTGGAACATTTAGTATATTTTTAAGCGTATGGTAATTACAAAAAAAGGACTAGTGCTAGGAACGACTGCTGTAGCTCTTTCAACAGTAGCAGTTACTGGGGTTGGAATTCATTTAACTCAGAGTCAAGCTTTAATTGAGAGTAGTCCCAAACAAACAATTGACGAAGTGTGGCAGATTATCAATTATCAATACGTTGATAACACCTTCAACAATACAGATTGGCTAAAAGTTCGAGAAGAGTACGTCGAGGATGCCACTTACGGAGATAAAAAAGACGCCTACAAAGCAATTCGTGAAATGCTAGGTAAGCTCGAAGATCCTTACACGCGCTTCATGAACCCAGAAGAGTTTCAGAATATGCGAATTGATACTTCTGGAGAGTTGACAGGAGTGGGAATCCAGATTGCCAAAGACGAGGAAACGGATAGATTAGTAGTTATTTCGCCGATTGAAGATACTCCTGCTTTTGAGGCGGGAATTTTAGCTCAAGACATAATTGTCAAAATTGACGGCAAAGATACTATAGGAATGGATGTAAATGATGCTGTCAAATTAATTAGAGGAGAACGGGGTAGTAAAGTTACGCTGACAATTGATCGCAAAGGTAAGAAAAGCGACTATGACATAGTCCGCGAAAGAATTGAGATTCATCCTGTTAGAGCAAGTATCAAAGATACTGACTTGGGTAAAGTAGGCTATATTCGCCTGACTACCTTTAATGAATTCGCTGCTAAAGATATGCAGCGGGTGATTGAGGAGCAAGAACAGGAACAAGTTGTCGGTTATGTTTTAGATTTACGTTCTAATCCTGGTGGCTTGCTCTATTCCAGTATTAACATCGCTCAGATGTGGATCGATGAAGGTACGATTGTTTCTACAGTTGATCGCAAAGGAATTAGCGATCGCGAATCAGCCAAAAATAAAGCATTAACTGATAAACCCTTGGTAGTTCTGGTTAACGAAGGATCCGCCAGTGCCAGTGAGATTCTGTCTGGAGCTTTACAAGACAATAAACGGGCAACTCTTCTGGGAACTAAAACTTTTGGCAAAGGCTTAGTACAGTCGGTTCGTCCCTTGGGGGATGGCTCTGGACTGGCAGTTACTATTGCTAAGTATCTTACTCCCAGTGGTCGAGATATCAATAAAGAGGGCATTCCCCCCGATGTGCTGCTTGAATTGAGTGACGAACAGCTAGAGGAACTTTATGGAGGCGATCGCTCTAAACTAGGTACCGAGGAAGACCCTCAATTTTCTAAAGCTCTGGATATCTTGGATGAGAATATTCAGGCACAAGAACTAGCGAAACCCCAAGCAGCTAAATAGAGTAAGGGTTTTCCTGATTACTGAGGTTGACACTTGGTCGCGCCAATCAAATCAATTTTTAGGGTGGGTCTGCCCACTGACAAAGATAAAAATATTCAATAAATTTGGTGGCTATACCTAAACCAGTGCAGAAAATGTTAGACACGGCTTCCTTAAAAGTAAGATTAACTGTGGGAATTGCTGGGGTAGCAGCTTTGGGTTTAGGTAGTCTGGCTGGTTGGACAAGTATGCGGATGCAACAGATCTTAGTATCTAGTCATAAGAAAAACTTGCAGTATATTGCCGAGCGTTTTCCCATGGATGTCGATATTTACAGCGAAATGGTTCCTCTAAAACAAGGCGCACAACGAGCGATTGATAGTCTTTCTCAAGCCGATAGACTAATTTGGATTAAAGACTCCCAAGGAGTAATATTGGCTAAATCTCGGACATTAAATCAAGGGGAAATTGGGAATGTACTTTTAGCTGTTGATAATATTTCTGCTATACCCCAAGTTAAAGACTTAAATGGTGCTTATTGGTTGATGTGTGCCACACCGTTACAAGTCAGAAATGGTAATTTGGGTCAACTTTATCTAGCGCACAATATTACTAACGATCAAATTATGTTTTTGAATTTGATTCGGGGTTTAGCGATCGCTACTGTAATTACAATCACCGCTATGACTACGATCATTGCGGTTTATATTCATCGTTCAATGCAGCCTTTAAGAAGAATTAGTCAGCTCACCTCCACCATCTCTGCTGATAAGTTAGATCAAGCTCGCATTAGCTTAAAGCAAGCTCCGACTGAGGTCAAAGAACTAGCGGAAACATTTGACCAAATGTTAGCCAGACTATCCCAAGCATGGGAACATCAACGGGAATTACTCAGCAATGTATCTCATGAACTACGCACGCCTCTGACAATTATTTCGGGCTATATCCAAAGTATTTTACGGCGGAGCAATAACCTCTCGGAAATGCAAATAGAAGCTTTGACTATTGTAGCTTCCGAAGCAGATCGCACAGTGCAGTTACTCCAAGATTTATTGGATTTGGCGCGGTTGGACAGTGGCAGAATGCAGTTTCAGAGAGAAAATATCCTGCTGAATGATTTGGTTCAAGAAGTAGGAGGGATGGCACAGCAATATAGCAACAGAACGATAAATTTTGAATTATCTGATCATTTAGTGGCAATTAAAGCTGATAATCATCGTCTCAAGCAAGTTTTGTTAAATTTAATCGATAATGCAGTTAAATATTCCGAGCCAGAAACACCTATAGTCGTAAAGTTGGCATTACAAAACAATCAGGCAATAATTCAGGTATGCGATCGCGGTTTGGGCATTCCCCTGCAACAGCAAGGGCGTATTTTTGAGCGCTTTTTCCGTGTAAACGAAGCTCGCAATCGCACATGGGGAACAGGATTAGGGCTATCTATTGTCAAGACTTTAATAGAAGGCATGGGAGGTAGTATTGCTTTGCGCTCTGAGCTAAATCAGGGTAGTACCTTTACAATCATTTTCCCTCTAGCTAGTGATTAGAGAAAAGCAGGAGACAAGAAACCCAATCATGCATAGGGCAACCAACTTATACTCAGATCTTGCAGCAGTACAAAAAAACTAAATATTTTGAAGTTGGCAATCAATTTAATGCCCTTTTCCCCTTAACCTTTCCCCTTTACCCTCATGGCACAGATAAATTACATATTAGGTGCAAGATCTCAGTTATACGAGGGAGAAAACAGTAACTATCACTGTAACTGACAGAGAGTTTCGCGCCAAACTCTACATTATTTGCTTTTAAATGGCAATTCTCGTAAGGAGGAATGGCAATTCACCCCTACACAGATTCGGTTTGACGAACAAAATACTGTTCTCGATTAAATTCTTTTTGTTCTTCTGTCAATAGGCTGTAATTATCAATGGGAGGGCGCATATCCCACTGAGTCTCGGCAAACATCAGCAGATTAGCTGTCATCATTAAGCCTGTAACTAAAAACTGCCAGCCAATAAATAAAGGTAGAATCGCAATACCCGCTATATGGAACCATCCTGCCATGATAAAGGCACGCGATCGCAATCCTATTCCTGTACAAAAATAACCTACTGCGCTTAAACCCAGCCACAGATGACATAAGTGCATCAAGATTGTTCCTGAGCCATAATAAATACCTAAATCCGTAATAGCTAAGCCACCCAGCATTAAAATTATCCAGGAATACAACACCCAGCGCAATCGTTCTACTTTTACCCAAAAATGAGTCAAAACGGTCATTCCTATCGTACCAACACCTGTGAGCACAGACCAAAAAGTAGCTTGGGTAATCCAGTCAATCGGTGCAAACTGCGCTGTGAAGAATATAACTGCCGTAATTAAGCCCCAAACGACGAAAACCTGGTCAATTCTCGTATAAATATTATTAAATAAGGTTTTATTACTAATTTGTAGTTTTAGTTTTAAGAGTCCTTGGCGATCTTGGAAATCTAGAGCGTATTGTTTAGGACGGATGATTGGTTCGGCAGAGTTGAACAAGGGCATTCTATAGCTGTGTAGAAATAATTTGTATGACTTTAGTTGTCTTTATCTTTCTTTACAATTATATACATATCTGGTTAAATGACTCAGGAAAATTTGGCAAATCATGAGGGTTTGCCCTACAAATACTGATATAAATAATAGATTAATCTTATGGCTAGCGATAAAAAGCTATCAGACTATATATCAATAGAACTATTATGCTGCGAGATATTACAAATCAAATCTGATTTAGACGGATAAGGCGATCGCAATTTTACAAGTACATTTTATACAAAATAGCTACAATTACCCTGCACTTAGTACCAAGAACTAATTAATCACTTAAATCACTTATTTTGAGCAAATCAGATCACACTTAACACAAATATCAGCGTGCTATCAAATAGATATAGTTTAAATAATTTTTTAAAACCTTAACTTTCTATTATTTGATAACAAGCTATATCTCATGAATAACGCTGCACTAACTGTTAACCAAATTGAATTATCTGCTGATAATATTTTAATCGTAGATCATACTCCCGATAATTTACGTTTATTATCTCAAACTTTGATTAAAGAGGGCTATCAAGTTCGTTGCGCTATCAATAGTTCAATGGCATTGTTAACTATTAAAACCAAAATTCCAGATCTGATTTTGCTAGATATTAATATGCCAGACATAGATGGCTTTGAAATTTGTCAGCAGTTAAAAAAATTAGAAATTACTAAAGATATACCAATTATTTTTGTAAGTGTTGTAGATACAGTTTTTGATAAAGTTAGAGCATTTGAAGTAGGAGCAGTAGACTATATCAGTAAACCATTCCAGATTCAAGAAGTACTTTCTAGAGTTAACAATCAATTAAATCTACAGAATTTGAGAAAGCAGCTAATTAAGAAAAATCAACTATTGCAAATAGAAATTCATAATCGAATTACGGCAGAAACAGAGATCCAACAGCTTAATTTTGACTTGGAACGGCGAGTTGTTGAAAGAACTATTCAATTGCAAACCGAAATTAATCAAAGAAAAAAAGTTCAGAAAGAACTAGAATATATTGCCTGGAATAATTCTTTAACAGGATTACCTAATCGCCTTTGGTTAATTAAAAAGCTCAAAAAAATACTACTAAAAATCAAAGGTGAAGCAAATAATAAATTCACTACAATTATTCTGGATTGTAATCGTTTTAAAATTATTAATGACTCTCTGGGTCGTCAAGCAGGAGATCAACTACTAAAGATGATGAGCCAGAGATTAAAGTCAGAAATATCGACAGAAAATATTGACCTTACCCATTTTGGCGAAGACAAGTTCGCTATCTTACTAGAAAAAGCAGAAAATGAACTACAGGCGATCGCTTTAGCTCAAGATCTTCAAAAATGTTTAGCATCAGCGTTTGTTATTGAGCAAAGAGAAATATTCATTTCTTTTAATATAGGAATTGTGGTCTGTGACTCTAGCTATTCTCAACCAGAAGAAATCTTTAGGGATGCAGATTTAGCAATTCAAAAAGCAAAGAATTCTAGCAGTAACTACTATCAAGTTTTTGATGCCACAATTCAAAACAATACTCTAGAAATTTTAGAAATTGAGACAGATTTACGTATTGCCCTGAAGCGCAGAGAATTTCACCTCAATTATCAGCCAATCATTTCTTTGACTACAGGAGCAATTGTCGGGTTTGAAACTTTGGTACGTTGGAATCATCCTCATAAGGGATTTATGTCTCCAGAAAAATTTATTCCTATTGCCGAGCAAACGAACCTAATTTTGCCCTTGGGGATGTGGATTTTGCAGGAAGCTTGTCAGCAAATTCAGGTGTGGCAAGATCGATTAGCCGGGCAACATACTGACTTTACCGTCAGCGTTAACATCTCTGGTAAAGAATTTGAACAAGAAGACTTTATTCAACAATTAGACCAAACAATTGCCGACACAGGTATCGATATCAAACATCTTAAGCTGGAAATTACAGAAACCCTCTTGATAAATAATACAGAGATTGCCGACCACGTATTCAGTCAACTCAAAGCCCGTAAAATCCAGCTAATGATCGATGATTTTGGGACAGGTTATTCTTCTCTCAGCTATCTAGATCGTTTTCCTGTGGATACTCTTAAAATCGACAATTCTTTTGTCAGTCGTCTGAATGAGCAAAATCAAGCCTCTACCATCGTTAAAGCAACAATAGATCTCGCCCACAATCTTGGCTTCAAAGTTGTGGCAGAAGGAGTAGAAACACAACAACAGGTCAATCAGCTTAAAGATTGGGGTTGTGAGTTTGCTCAAGGATATTTCTATGCTAAACCTTTAACCAAAGAAGCAGCTTGGGAATTTTTGCGCCAACGCAGACTCCAGAAGTAATCACCATAAAGTTCTTGACTTCCCCCTAACTCCGCTACCACAGGGTCTTCATTAATTACGACATCTTTGACTACAGATTCTAGAGAAACAGTACTAGATGAAATATTCACTATGTATCGTTGATCAACTTCCCTACAACCGCCACACCAAGGTTCGGAAAACTACACTACCTAACATTTGTCATCAGCTTGCACTATGTATAAAGATGAAGTCAAAGATTAGCCTATCGTTTTGCGACGAAGTCTACTTTGATTAAGTCAGATGAAGCCCCGTTATTTTATCCTCATGGGTAAGATCAAGCGACTGGGTCTCTCTGATCGTTGGTGATAACTGAGGGGAGTTAAGCAAACCAATAAGAGTCACAAATCATCTACAGCGCATTGTATATTGCATAGCACTATGCAAGGCAACGTTGACTGCTTAAAAAAATAAATTTAGTTTTTGTTGTTAAATTCGGAGTATTTGTTTAAAGTATGGCAAAAGTTGTTGGTATTGACTTAGGAACTACTAACTCTTGTGTAGCAGTGATGGAAGGGGGTAAACCCACTGTTATCGCTAACGCGGAAGGTTTTAGAACTACTCCCTCAGTTGTTGCTTATGCTAAAAATGGCGATCTTCTAGTTGGTCAGATTGCTAAACGCCAGGCGGTAATGAACACTGGCAATACTTTCTATTCTGTTAAACGCTTTATCGGACGTAAGTACGATGAAGTAACTAACGAGACCAAGGAAGTAGCTTACGAAGTAGCTAGAGATGGTAACGCTAACGTTAAGCTTAACTGTCCTGCACAAGATAAGAAATTTGCTCCAGAAGAAATTTCGGCTCAGGTTTTACGGAAGCTAATTGAAGATGCCAGTAAATATCTGGGAGAAAAGGTAACTCAAGCGGTAATTACTGTTCCTGCCTACTTCAACGACTCTCAGCGTCAAGCGACTAAAGATGCGGGAAAGATCGCTGGAGTTGAGGTATTGCGGATTATTAACGAACCTACCGCAGCATCTCTAGCTTATGGCTTAGATAAGAAGAGTAATGAAACCATCTTGGTATTTGACTTGGGTGGTGGTACATTCGACGTTTCGATCCTGGAAGTAGGGGATGGCGTATTTGAAGTACTGGCTACTGCTGGGGATACCCACCTTGGTGGTGACGACTTTGATAAAAAGATCGTTGACTATCTCGCAGGGGAGTTTCAGAAAAACGAAGGTATTGATCTACGTAAAGATAATCAGGCTTTACAGCGATTGACTGAAGCAGCAGAGAAAGCAAAAATTGAACTTTCCAGTGCGACTCAGACAGACGTTAATCTCCCGTTTATTACAGCAACGCAGGATGGTCCTAAACACCTTGATGTTTCTTTAACTAGAGCCAAGTTTGAAGAAC
Organism: Cyanobacteriota bacterium; assembly: GCA_942490675.1. GTDB lineage: Bacteria > Cyanobacteriota > Cyanobacteriia > Cyanobacteriales > Xenococcaceae > Waterburya. The sequence continues at coordinate 74,957 of CALNYB010000014.1, forward strand.
TCTGTTCAGATTTAATTGATCGCTGTCGTGTCCCTGTAGAGCAAGCTCTCAAGGATTCTAAACTAGCTAAAGAAGCGATTGACGAAGTAGTCATGGTGGGTGGCTCGACTCGGATTCCAGCGATAGTGGGTATTACCAAGAAGGTTTTAGGCAAAGATCCTAACCAAACTGTTAACCCTGATGAAGTAGTAGCCGTTGGTGCAGCTATCCAAGCTGGTGTCTTGGCTGGAGAAGTAAAAGATATCTTGCTTCTAGACGTTACTCCTCTTTCCCTTGGTGTTGAAACTTTGGGTGGAGTAATGACCAAGATTATTCCTCGTAACACTACGATTCCCACTAAGAAATCGGAAACTTTCTCTACCGCTGTTGACGGTCAAACCAATGTAGAAATTCATGTTCTACAGGGTGAGAGAGAATTTGGTAAAGACAACAAGAGTTTAGGAACGTTCCGCTTAGATGGTATTCCTCCCGCACCTCGTGGTGTACCTCAAATCGAAGTTACCTTTGATATTGATGCCAACGGGATCTTAAACGTAACTGCCAAGGATAAGGGTACAGGTAAGGAACAGTCTATTAGTATTACTGGAGCATCTACTCTTCCCGATGACGAAGTAGAACGCATGGTACAAGAGGCAGAATCTAATGCTAGTGCGGATAAAGAACGCCGTGAAGCAATTGATCGCAAAAACCAGGCTGATTCATTAGTTTATCAGGCAGAAAAACAGCTTACTGAGCTGGGAGACAAAGTACCTGCCGCTGACAAGGAAAAAGCTGAAGGTCAAATTAAAGATCTTAAAGAAGCTTTAGCCTCAGAAGATGATGAGAAAATTAAAACTCTTTTACCTGAGTTGCAACAGACTCTCTATACTATTGGTAGCAGCGTCTATCAGCAAGGGGAAGGCGCACCTGATGCAGCCTCAGGTGAAGCACCTGGTGCAGAACCTCCTACGGGTGATGCTGATGGTGGTAGTGACGGTGGCGATGATGTCATTGACGCTGAGTTTTCTGAAACCAAGTAAGCTTGCTATTTAGATAACCAAATTATTGAGACACATCTTAACTATTAAAGGTGTGTCTTTTTTTTTGGCTAGTTAGGGTTTGCTGAAAAAGTAACCGAAAAAATTCAGAATAATCAACTTGTTCAAAAATAATTGGTCTACTCGTGCAGTAATATTGAAATTAAAACCCTAATTAGCGATCGCTTTAATCAATTAGACCGCAAACTTGATGAAACTAAAGCTGAATAAAAACGAGACATTAATATTAATCCATGTATGCTGATAATTATTATCCCAGGGATTCATTCGCCTCAGTCAACCGATCGCTTTATCGAAGGTATACAAGACAGGATTAACCAAAATTATTTAATTATGCCTACGGAGGAATATCTTCCTTATTCGGCAATATCTATTTCTCAGTGGCTTAATCAGCAGCAGCTAGCGAAAACAGAACCATTAGCTTTTATTACTTTTAGTGCGGGAGTCGTCGGGGGAATTGGTACAGCGATCGCTTGGCAGTTGCAGGGTGGAAAAGTTCAAAGTTTTATTGCTATTGATGGTTGGGGAATGCCATTAGTAGCCAATTTTCCCATTTATCGTGTTAGTCACGATCATTTTACTCATTGGAGTTCGGCTATTTTAGGTACAGCAGCCAAGGGTTTTTATGCCGATCCTGCGGTGGAGCATTTAGAATTATGGCGATCGCCTGAAAACTGTTGGGGATGGCGAACAATAAGTCATGGGTTACAAACTCGTTGTTTGCTGACAGATTATCTCAAGGATATTTTGGATTCACGTTACTAGAAGTAATGAGTAATGAGTAATGAGTAATGAGTAATGAGTAATGAGTAATGAGTAATGAGTAATGAGTAATGAGTAATGAGTAACGAGTAATGAGTAACGAGTAATGAGTAATGAGTAACGAGTAACAAGAAGTATCAACCGTTTGCCATAATATTAAATATTCATCTGTTTTCTATTTAGCATTCCGTGCGGGAAGCCCCGCCCTCTGACTTCAAGAATGTAGAGTCGAGCCCTAAAGGATTAGCTTCGCGTCCGTCGGGATGATAGCACGGGCTAGCAGTCTATAATAAACAGTTAACTTGATATTCAAGAATCTTCATCTAGTAAAGGTTTCAAGCCTTGTAAGATGCTTATATCTGAAAGAAGACTAAAAGGCTCGTCAGATATTTGTACCTCGACAACTGAAAATATAGGGTTTTACAGGGAAGTTCGATCTAAATTGATTGTTTCCTCCTGTAAGTAAAATTTTCAAGGAACGTTGGTTCTAGGTTTTCAATGGTGTCAAACCTTGGATGCCAGAGGGGCAGGACTCGTACCTCTCTATAAAATGCGGTAGCAGGAAACAACAGGAGTACTGTAAACGAAGTTCTCTCTATTCTACGGGATTTGGGGAAGCCAGCATTGTATGCTTCCCATCAATGTCTGGAGAGTCACAATGACTATAAATTCCAATTAAAAACTAATCACTTTCTTGCTTAGGAAAAGTACACTTAACCTCAATTTCTAAATTACTTTTAGCTGTGCCCTTTGTAATATAAGGAATCCCGGCTTCTCCTCCTAATTCAATGCCAAATTTTAGGGTGATTTCATTTACTTCCGCAGCGGCAAAATGTTTAAAAGAATTTAGAGTATATTCCGCACAATCTCGGATCATTTGTTGTGCTTGATCGAGTTGTTGGCTAATATCCATAGATAAACCCATGTCATCTATTTCATCTTCATCAGAAAGATCAATAATTGGATTTAGATCGATATCAAGATTCTTAACTCCGTCATCTGTTTGAAAATAAAGCTTTTTCGGGGACATTTGGGAAATTTGCTGAGAGATTACGAAGATATATTACCAAAGACTTCCAGCTTTTTGAGTCAAGATAGATTAAGCATAAGATAACTTTTACTGAGAGATTATTTTCTTTGTCTTCGATATGGCGAAATTTGCCCTAATTATTGCAATTCCTCAATACGATAATTTTAAACCCCTTCCTAACACTACTCAAGACGGGGAAACAATTGCGCAAAACTTACGCAGCTATGGAGATTACGAAATAACTAGATTACCTAAAAAAGGGAATGCAGACAAAGCTGATTATGAAATGAAGGCAGGAAAAGTCACGGTAAATCAGTTATATGATACTTTAAAGCTATTTTTAGATGAAACCGCTAAGGATCAAGCTGCCCTAATTTATTTTACAGGGCATGGGTTTACAATATGCGATCGCCTGGGCAGGAAAAAGGGATATTTAGCCACATCAAATTGTCAGGTAAAAGTAAAGGATGAGCGAATTATTGAACAGGAAAATGGTTTTCCTCTAGAAGACCTAGATTATCTCATTCAAAAGGCGAATTTAAGTGAATTAGTGGTGTTATTGGATTGCTGTCACAGTGGTAATTTTATCGAAACACACTTAATGCGTGACAGTTTGAAGACATTTGAACATAAACAGAATTATTATCTGATCACAGCCTGTCGTTCCTACGAAACCGCTAAAAGTATTAGAAAAGAGGAACATAGTGTCTTTTCTGGAGCGGTAATTGAGGGATTAGCATCTCAGAATGCGGATCAGCAAGGTAAAATAAGTTGCGATCGCCTATTTGACTATATCAATACCCAGATTGGAGGACAACTGCAATCACCGCTACGAATGGGAATAGGTGGTTCTATTACTTTGGTGAAGTATTCCGTAACTGGAACCGAGAAAATTCCAGAAATTGAACCAATACTAGATGGTAAGGGAGAGATAGTTTGTCCTTACCAGGGATTGCTGGCGTTTACCAAGACAGAACTCCCCTTCTTCTTCGGGCGCAAGCAGGTAGTGGAAGAACTGGAAAGGAAATTAGATCGGCAGCCTTTCGTTCCCCTGATTGGGGCTTCTGGAAGTGGTAAATCTTCAGTGGTGCTGGCGGGATTGATTCCCTGGTTAGAAGAGTTGGGATGGCAAGTGTTAGACCCGATCAAACCTGGATTCAAGCCCCTGGCGAGGTTGGAGGAGGTACTGCGTCAGAATTATTTTTCAGAGGAAGAACAACTGCTGGATGAATGTATTCATGATGAATCCAGTGAAGGCTTAAAACCATTGTTAGAAAGACTACTAGAACGCTTTCCTCAAGGGCGACATTTGCTGGTGGTGGATCAGTTTGAGGAATTATTCACCGTCGCTGAGGCGGAACAGCGCGATCGCTTTATCCACCTGATTACTCAAGTTACCGAGTTGCCTAACTCTCCCCTAGCTGTAGTAACTACGATGCGGGCGGATTTTCTCGAACCCTGCTTGGGTTACGAACCCCTACGACAATTGATTGAGAAGGAAGCCAAATATCTGCCGACTCTGGCAGGAAAGAACCTGATAGATGCTATCTGTGAACCAGTCAAGCGGCAAGGTTATGAGGTTACGGACGAGTTGCTCAAATCAAATTCTCACAGATATCAAACAAGAACCAGGCTTTCTTCCCCTGTTGGAGTTTGCCTTAACCCAGCTTTGGGACAAGCGAGATGAGGAAAACCATCAGCTTACTTTAGAAGGTTACGAAGCGATAGGCGGGATGGTTGGCGCTCTCAATCGACATGCGGACAAGGTTTTCCAGTACAGGGATTATGAACAAGACTCTCCCCAAAAGAAGCGATCAAAAGCAGAGAAAGGTTTAATCAAGGGAATCTTCTTGAAGCTTCTGCAAATAGGTGAGGGAGAAAAGGATACTAGAGTGCGCCAACCTAAAGCAGCAATATTATCCATGGCTGGAGATAACCCAGAGGAACAGGAACTATTAACAGAATTAATTGATGGTAAGCAAGGATTAGTTAAAGGTCGCTTGTTAGTAACAGGCGGAAGTGAACCAGAGAGAGAAGCTTGGGTAGATCTAGCCCATGAAGCTTTAATTGAAGGGTGGGAAAAACTGAAAGAGTGGCGCACAGAGAATCGAGAGGGACGAAGATTAGCCAGACAAGTGGAAAAGGATGCTCAAAATTGGCAAGCACACGACAAGTCCCCAGATTATTTGTGGGGAGGATACAAATTAGCTGAAGCGGAGAAAGTTCTGTCAGAATACGCTGCTATCGAGCCTTTGTCGAAGCTCACCGAGGAATTTCTCGAAGCGTGCAGAGATCAAGAGTTACGTTCTTATCTTCGAGATTCAGATATCGATAATTTAGATCACGACGGTTTAGATCGGGTGGCAACAGACAAGTCATTCTTAACGAAAGATCGGTTGTGGAGTTTTCTGGAAAATGAAAGCGAAGTAGCAGAGATAAGGCTGGGAGCATCTTGGCTGCTCAAGCAGTGGGGCGAGGAAGTACCCACTCAGATGGCAGAGATTGATGAAGAAGAAAATATCTCTCTGGGCGTAGTAGAACCTCCACCGACAGTGGTAGAAGACTTGGGCAACGGCATTACCCTAGAAATGGTTAAGATTCCTGGGGGCGAGTTCTGGATGGGTTCTCCTGAAGTAGAAGAGGGTTCTTATAATGATGAGCGACCGCGACATAAGGTGAGGGTTTCTCCCTTCCTGATGGGTAAGTATCCAGTGACTCAAGCACAATGGCGGGCAGTGGTTAATCTGCCTCAAGTTGAACGCCACCTCAACCCAGACCCATCATACTATAAGGGGGACAACCGACCAGTAGAAAAGGTTAGTTGGGATGATGCTGTCGAATTCTGTCAGCGACTTGCCCGTCAAACCAGAAACGACTATCGACTCCCCAGTGAGGCAGAGTGGGAATATGCTTGCCGTGCAGTTACTTCCCCTCTTTTTAAGGGGGGTCAGGGGGGATCGTATCCGCCCTTTCACTTTGGTGAGACGATTGCACCCAGTTTAGCGAATTATATACAGGCGAAACGTGGTAGAACGACGACCGTAGGCAGGTTTCAAGTGGTTAATGCTTTCGGCTTATACGATATGCACGGGAATGTCTGGGAATGGTGTGAAGATGATTGGCATGATAGCTATCAAGATGCGCCAACTGATGGCACTGTATGGTTATCAGGAGACAGTAGCAACAAAGTAGTACGCGGTGGCTCATGGAGCATCGATCCAGAGGACTGCCGTTCGGCGACTCGCTTCGACGATACGCGTGATGACCGTTTCAGCAGTATCGGTTTCCGTGTTGTGTGTGTCGTCCCCAGGGCTACATAGCCCTTTTCTCTGCTTGCCCTCTTGCTCTTTAAAAATTTTGAAACTTCTGTAGTGTATGCGTAATACAAAATAGTCTTCTTAAGTAGAATATATATTGACAAAAGTAGCTAAGCTTAGACGCATTTAAATTGGATCGAGTACATCGAATTTTCAATTGTTTCAGCCGATTTCATCGTCAGGTTAAGTGCGAAATAGCTTATCAAACTTATCTTTTGGGATTAATGTAAATACCATAGCGGTTAAGCCAATCAAGGTCTAAACTCCAATCATGACTACTTCTTTCGTGCCAAGTATCCCAGACGGTTTCTAGGTAAGCATCGGTCTGTTCTCTTTTCCAGCCATTAATTTTAGCTAGGTGAGCTTCTGCTCGTTTACCATAACCCCGTAAACCAGCTAGACCAATATGTTTGACTTGGTGACAACTAGGGCATAAGGCTGTTAATCCCGCCAAGGTTTGAATATAGTTCGGGTCATCATAGTGCCAGATTTCATGACATTCCACAGCCCACTTATCACCACGACCACCACAGACTTCACAGCGATAGTTGGCTTGCTTATAGGTCATTTTTCTTAGCTTATCCCAGGTTTTTCTCGATACATGATCTCGGACATTGGAAAACCAACAAGTAGAAGGTACTAACTCGACAGTGAGCAATTTAACTGGAAGTAATATCGTTTCAGTTTTTAAGTAAGACAGATGATTTGTCGGGGCGTTATTTCCGTCGGAAACGCTGCGCGAACTCGAAACGCCCTTACTGTTAAAGTCAATGTTGTGCAGAGATAATCGCTTTTGAAGAAAATCCGCCTCGTTGCGGAGAAAAACACCACGCTGCTTAAAGTTGTTAGCATATTCAGCGATCGCCTTTCTGTGGTTGAGATCTCGTCGATATAGTTCTCGGAGTGGAGTAAGAATTTGCTCTTGTGTTAAGCATTGATTGGGGATAGTCATAGCTGTAATCTCTTCTTCAATCTTAATATACCTCTGCTGCTATTTAATCTGAAAGAAGGGCGATCGCATTTAGCTAATAGAGCAAATGCAAGTATTAAAGATGAAGACTTAGACGCGATCGCTGAAGAGCGATACTTTCACACTTACCGACCAGATAACTGTCAAAAAATGGTAAGATATTGACAGTAAAATAACTAATGCAGATCCAGATGCCCAGACTTGCTTTTGATGTCGATGAGCAATTCAGTCAAGAATTCAACGAACTAGTCCAGTCAACTGGTGCTAGTTCCAAAGCAGATGCCTTTCGTAAAGCAATTTCTCTCTACAAAGTAGTGACCAAAGCTCAACAGCAGGGAGAAAAGCTGATGATTGCCGATAGGGAACGTCAGCCGATTAGCGAAATTATTATTCTTTGAAATTGCCAAATAAATTTATTGGGGTAAACATTATGTCTTCGCCAGCCAAGCGCAAAAATACGAAAGAATTAAAAGCTAAAAATGTTACCGAGCGCGACAGAGAAATTCAAGAAGTTTTCCATCAAATCGATTTAGCTCAAGCTCGAATGAATAAAGAACAAGAAGAGATCGAGTCTTTAGCCGAGGAAACAGACAGGTTATTAGAGCGATTGGAATATCAGGCAAGTTAATGTCTTTGTGGAACAATATCTGGCAGTTGGGTCAGAAAGTTTTAGCTCTTACGAAAACCACAGAAACTCATGCCTCTGAGATTAAAAAACTACAGCAGCAGCAGTTGAAGCTAATTAGGGTAGTTAATAAGCTCAAACAAGAATTAGAACTAGAAAGACAGAAAAATCAGCAGCAAAAAGAAGTTTATCAATTAGAAATCAACAAATACAAAGCCGAACTAAATAATAAGCTCAAAGACTTGGAAATTATGTTACTCCGCGCTAAGATTGATGCACGAGCTTCCAGTCCAGACAAAAATCAATCTCATTATTTGCAATCGGGAGAAGACAAAACAGAATAAAGTCCGAATCAAATTGCAGATGCTCCCCTCGATCCGAATTTTCTAAAATGCAATCATTAATTTTGCCGTCTGATGGCGATCGCTTCTTTTTCCCTAACATTCTTTTTCTCTAGCAACTGTATGATGAAAGAGGATAAGTCTTAGGAGATGTGGTCATGACAAGAAAACTCTCAGATTACAGACGAGCAGATGATAACAAACACTTTGAATATTTTTTAGACTATGGAAAGGTTAATAGTTCTTCTCAGAAACCTGTCATTCTGTTAGTTGGCGGTGCAGAAGGCGGAACAGTAGGAGAAGATGCTGCAACTCAATGGTTTCTGAAGCAAGCCTACTATCCAGATTATTTAGTCCTGCGCAGCGGGGGAATTGGCAAGCAAGCACAGTGGATTACAGATAATTACAAAGATTTAATCAATTCCGCAGCCGAACTCTCTATTGACAGCCGAGAAGCAGCTAACAACCCAGAGGTGGTGCAATACATTAAAGATGCTGATGCTTTATATTTGGCTGGTGGAGATCAGAAAGATTACGAAGATTACTGGGAAGGAACTGCTACCGAAGATGCCATTAATTACTTAATTAATCATAAAAAAGTTCCTGTGGCTGGAACTAGTGCTGGCATGGCAATTTTAGGAGATTATTATTATGCTCCTGCTAGAGAAAGAGAAGGGTTGCTGAGTTCAGAAATTTTGAATGATCCTTTTCATGAAAATACCCAGGATATTTATCGCAGCAATTTTCTCCGAGTTCCATTTCTCAAGGATGTCATTACTGACACCCACTTAGATCGGCGTAATGACGGTCATCCTGAGACCAGATATGGGAGAATTTTCGGCTTAATGGCTCGAATTATGCTGGATGAACATCAACCAGTTTATGGTATTGGTTTAGAAGAAGGGGCATTTGTCGCCATTGATGAAAACGGAATAGCTCAGGTTTTTGGCAACGATACAGAGCGGGGACAAGACGCCTACTTTTTGCAAACTAATGGTGCAGCACCAGAACAAATAGAACCAGGATTGCCCTTAATTTGGGAGAATAAGGGACAAGCAGTGAAAGTTTATCGAATTGAAGGTACACCGTCAGGAAGTGGCTCATTTGACCTCAAGAATTGGTCAACTGCTGATGGGGGAACTTGGGAATATTGGTTTACCACAGGTGGAAACTCTGGTTTTCGACGAGAACGAATATAGCTAGTAGTCTGTCACGACAAAAGCTCTAAGCTCTAAGCTCTGAGCTTTTGAGATAGTAGTTTGGTTTTGAGAAATATTTTAAATATCTAAATGTTGGATACTCATTACTCATTACTCATTACTCATTACTCATTACTCAAAAACTCCAGGTTTCAACAGGGCGATTGGATAAGAGTCGCGAGACATCAGCATCCCTCGCCCTCAAATTAGAGGCGGTTTAAAACTACTTTTTCTTAACTTGTCACAGATGGATGAACCAATTTAAGAGTCTAGCTGAATTATATAAAAATACCTTACTGGATAATATTTTGCCCTTTTGGTCACAGTATTCTCTTGATCGAGAATATGGAGGATATTTTACTTGTCTAGACAGAGAGGGAAATGTCTACGATAGGGATAAGTTTGTCTGGCTACAAAACCGTCAAGTATGGACTTATTCAATGCTTTATAATCGTTTAGAGCAAAAGTCAGAATGGCTCGATATTGCTCGGCATGGGGCAGAATTCTTGACAAAGCATGGTCGAGATGAGCAGGGCAACTGGTATTTTGCTCTAGATCGTACAGGACAACCATTAGTTCAGCCTTATAATATCTTTTCTGATTGTTTTGCAGCGATGGCTTTTAGTCAATATGCAATAGCTGATTCCTCTCTAGAAGCCAAGGAAATTGCTTTGCAAGCCTATAAAAATGTGTTGCGTCGTCAAAGTAATCCTAAGGGTAAGTATAACAAGGCTTATCCAGGAACGCGATCGCTTAAAAGTTTGGCAGTACCAATGATTTTAGCTAACCTCTCTCTCGAAATGGATTGGCTGCTCCCCAGTAATGCGCTAAAGACGACTTTGGATTCGACAGTACAGGAAGTGATGAGGGATTTCCGAGATGGTGACACAGGATTGATGTACGAAAACGTCACTTCTGAAGGAAAACATCTAGATTGCTTTGATGGTAGATTAATTAATCCTGGTCATGGTATCGAGGCAATGTGGTTTGTGATGGATATTGCTAGCCGTCGTAATGATCTAGATTTAATTAATCAAGCGGTTGATGTGGTACTCAGCATTCTCAACTTTAGTTGGGACAAAGAACATGAGGGCATTTATTACTTCATGGACGCCCAGGGATATCCTCCCCATCAGCTAGAGTGGGATCAAAAGCTATGGTGGGTACATCTCGAAACTTTAGTAGCCTTGTTGATGGGGTTTAATTTAACCGGTAGAAAAGACTGTTGGTCATGGTTTAATCGAGTTCATAACTATACCTGGAATCATTTTGCGGACTCAGAGCATGGTGAATGGTTTGGCTACTTAAATCGCAGAGGGGAAATATTGCTTAACCTCAAAGGTGGTAAATGGAAAGGTTGTTTTCATGTTCCTCGCGCACTGTATCTATGTTGGCAACAGTTAGAAACTTTAAATTCTCCGCCAGAATAGTACTTACATGTACTTAAATCTTACAGGCAGTGCGGGAGTGAGAAAGCCAACGAGGGAAGCGTCCTTCTCTCAATTGGATTAAGTACCGTAGGGCATACGGGATCTCAAGCTTGGGGAGACGAAACCTCTATTTTGGCTGGTGAGAGCCTGTCAGGGTAAGTTTTTTCTGTGAGCCAAGAATCCCACGTCATTTATGCCTGGGAGTGTCAAATAGTTTAACTATTAATTACTCATTGATTCAACATCCGACTCGCTTCGTTGGAGTTTAATCTTTGAATACCTTGGAAATGCTCTATTTGCTGTAATATTTTTCTAACTTAACAAACAGCTAAGCAAAATTAAATCAATTATCAATTATGGTTCTGTTGCCTATTAGTATGGTGGTTTGTCAAAATTGACATCTAGCTGACATAGCAATGAAAGAACTGCTGGTTAATTTAAGAGAGTAAATCAATCCGAGTTGTCGCCCCCGCCAGGGCAAACGCACCTTATTTTTACAATGCTTACGGGACAAAGGTTTTAGCTATTATTTAGTTTTGTAACTAAAATTTGAAACTCTTGCTATGTAAGGCTTGCAGAATTTAGATGCGTTTGCCCTGTCGCCCCCGCAGCTTTCCACTAAGTAGAGGAAAAGCCATGAATACTTGCCCAAACTGTTCTCATAATTTACTCAGCCACCTTCGTTCCCACAATCGCTATTGGTATTGCCAGCATTGCCGTTCGGAAACATCAGAGAGCTATATCTCGGCTAAGAACAAAGCAATATTACATAAATCCTTGCTTTTAAGTTGCGATCGCTCTTCTTTAGTTGCTTCTAATTTTTCCATCTAATCTTTAGATATTTAAAACTATGCAATCACTTTCCACCATCGCGTTAATTTCAGTCCATAGCGATCCTGCTAACGAAACTGGGAATCAAAATATATATGTGCGTCAGCTTGGTGAAGCCTTATCTCGTTTGGGTTGGCAGGTAGATATGTTCACCCGTAAGACAGATCTCAGTCAAGCAGATATAGTACAACACAATCCTCGGTGTAGAACCATTCGCCTCACGGTGGGAGCCCAACAGTTGCTCTCCCAACAGAATTTGATTGGTTATCTACCAGCGTTTCTCAAACAATTGCTCCAATTTCAGCGAGAAAATAATATTCAATATAGATTAATTCATACCAATTATTGGCTTTCTGCTTGGGTGGGTATGGAACTCAAAAAAAATCAGCCCCTTAAACATATTCACACTTTTCACACTTTGGGAGTAGTTAAATATGCCAATGAAAGCGATATAAATAATCTTGCTAAGAATCGCCTTAAGATTGAAAAAACTTGTCTAGAGACAGCGGATTTAAACATTGCCACCTGTCCTCAACAGAGAGATTATTTGAGAGAGTTAGTTTCTGATCAAGGTAATATAGAAATTGTTCCTTTTGGCACAGATCCCGATTTATTTGGCTCAATTTCCCACAATGAAGCGAAACGAAAACTAGGAATTGAATCAGATATATTTAATATTCTCTATGTGGGCAAATTCAATCGCCGTCAAGGAGTAGAAAATTTAATCAAAGCAATTAGCAAACCTCAATTGCATAGCTTAGATAATATTCGTCTAACTCTGGTAAATAATTCTTCTCATCCCTGTCCTCTCAAACAGAAACGGATTGAGAAATTAGTTTGGGATTTAGGAGTCGATAATGTTACTACTTTTGTCGCAAGATTGAATCGAGAAGAGCTAGCCACTTACTATGCTGCTGCTGATACCTGCGTTGTTCCCAGCCACTATAATCCTTCTGGGATGGTAGCAATGGATGCTATGGCAAGCGGTACACCCGTTATTGCTGCTAATATTGGAGGATTGAAGTACGTAATCGAACACAATAAGAGTGGTTTATTGTTCCCCAGTCAAAATTCCTATCTGTTGAAGAAAGCCATTTCTCATCTGATTACTGAAACAGATTTACGTCTAAAAATGAGTGTTTTAGGAAGAGAAAGAGTATTTGAATTATTTACTTGGGAAGGTATTGCTAATCAAGTTAGTGAGTTTTATACAGAACAAATTGAGCAGCAAAATTTCGAGTCTTTGCACAAAACATTAGTTTATTCGGTTCGGACAGTCGGAGTTTAAAGTTAATACGAGTAAGTTTGGAAATTGGCATTTATAAAATCAAAGGAAAATTAACAGATTAGTTAATGTTAGAAAGCACTAAGTGTAAATGGCAGGTTAAAACTTTCAATCGTGGCGAAAAAATTTCTCTTGATTTTGATATTTTATATCTAATTAAAGAGGGAGGAGTCAAAATTAGTACTTACGATTTATCTGGCAAGATTATTATTCTGGGATATTGGGGAAAGGGAGATGTCGTAGGTCAATCTTTGAGTAAGATCGAAACCTATGAGATAGAATGCTTGACTTCTGTCGAAGTAGAATGTGTTCCTTATCAAGATTGGCATATTGTTGCTAAGGAAATTCGTAATTGCTATCAAGATGCTCAAAAATTGCTCTATGTTTTGGGTCAAAGTAGTGTCGAAGAAAAGCTACTAGAACTACTGGTTTACTTGGGTTACAAATTTGGCTCTGTACAAGAGAATGGTAAAGCTATTTTGTTACCTTTAGCTCATAGAGATTTGGCTGAATTTTTAGGAGTTACAAGAGTAAGTATTACCCGATCAATGAATAGCTTACAAAGCAAAAAGTTTATTGAATGTCCCAAACGAGGGTTAGTGATCGTACGTACATCTGAGATTTCTAGGCTAGATCATAAAATATAACTCTTCAGTTTTTAAAAGGAGTCCTTAATATAATGCTAACCACATTACTATTTCAGATACTTGTTTTTGGCTTTATTGTTTTTAATATATTGATTTTATCTTGGCTTTTTCCTGTGAACAATAATGCCAAGAAAAAGATTAAACACATAAAAGCCTGATTTTAAAACTTTTTTAAGCAAGTAATAGTAAATTTGAACAATTGATTATCTATTTTAATATTTTCTTTTTTTACATATTTGTTATTGATTGCTATGACCCAAAAGTTTAAACGAGATTGAGTTAGTTCGATCTAAATATTTTGGCTACTCAAGCAACTGCAACCGCCAGAATTTATCGTTTGGGAGGAGTAATTTTATTAGCCATTTGGTTGCGATCGCTCTTAGATTACTGGGGGCAGCTTTATACAGGATTAACTCAATGTCATTTAAGCGATCGCCTGAATGATCTATTGCTAAGTTCGTCAGCAGTATCAGCAGTAGTACAGGAAATTTGTTCTACAACGAAAATGGTGCTAATGCTGGTTTGGATAATGGAGGTCATTTTACCACCCTGAGCAATGCGCCAAATCTTCTAGTCCACATTCCCCATCCCTCTCGTAATAAAAAAGATTACGATATCGATCAGGATTAGCGATCGCACCCATATCTAATTAAATCAAAAACAAGGCTACAAAGAAGCCAAAGTTGAGGGGTGATCTTTTGGGCAAAAGACCTAAGCCTTCAGAGAAAGAGCAAAGAGGACTATCCCTAAATCATCATTGTGTAGTATTTTGAGTAAAGAGCATCAAGTCTTAATACTGCTCATGTCGCTAAGATTTTTCTGACCTGGCTGACAAGTCATTCACAGACTTTATAGACAAGGGTGAACTAACTTTTAGACAATTAGACAATTAGACAATTTAGATTATAGATTATCAAATTTTTTATCCTTTGGTCGATTAATGCTTCCTCGTCAAGACACAGTTGAAATTTTCTCTACTTTTATCCAGTTTGATTATGACCGCTTTGGTGGTTGGGCAACTGATACTCGTTTGCGCCGTAGTATGAGACAGTCCTTGAGCAAAATATCTGTTGAAAATTCAGCTAATTTTTGGGCTTTGTATTGGCATCAAATCTGGCAAGAGCAGCCTCAAGGCTTGGCACGAGAACATCTGGCAGCTTATTTACAGGAAGTTTGCTTTTGGTCTGCCACTAAAACTATCAGTGGCTTTAGCAGCAGTCAATATACTGTACCCGATTGTTTTCAAATTGCGATCGCCAGAATCGATAAAGTTCTTAAAGGGTTTGACCGCGAACGAGGTTTCAATCTTCAAAGTTATGCCAGTATTACCTTTGCCAATCTAATTAGGGAACTACTGCGTCAGAAAAAGGAAATTGATATTTGTTCTGACTGGTCTTTGCTACGGAAATTGAGTCAGAAAAGAATGACGGAGTCTTTAGCGAATGCAGGACTAGATCAAGGGACAATGGAGCAATATATCCTGGCTTGGAATTGCCTCAAAACAGTTTATGTACCAGAAAAAGCCAACTCTACCCGTAAATTATCCAAACCAGACCAAGAAAGCTGGTTGGCGATCGCCAAACTTTACAATCAAAAACGCCAAACCCAATTAAAGCAGTCCCTCAATGCTGCTACGGTAGAAAGCATAGAGAAATGGATGTTAATTTGCGTTAAAGCGGTGCGTTCTTATTTCTTTCCCAATGTGACCTCGATCAATAAGCCCAAGCCTGGGTATGACTCAGGAGAAATGGTCGATTCTATTGTGGGAGAAGTCGATGATTCGTTATTGACGGAGATGATTGCTGATGAAGAGGCGCAAAAGCGGAGTCAACAACAGACAGATATTGATCAATTTTTGACTGCCACGATTAAAAAACTCCAGCCAGAAGAACAAAAATTACTGGAGCTGTATTATTCCCTGGGGTTGAAACAAGCAGAAATCGCCCAAGAATTAAACACCCAGCAATATAGTATATCTCGTAAATTATCCAAGGCCAGAAAAATATTGCTTAAAGCTCTGGCTCAGTGGAGTCAATCGACGATGCATATTTCTCTGACATCCGACGTACTCAACAATATCAGCTCACTATTAGAAGAATGGCTGGCTGGCTATTATGGCAGCAATTAATCAGAAAATCTATTTTTAGACCCAGAGTACCCACGATGACTACCCTAAACTCAAATATATTTAATCCCACTCATCTAGTCTTAGAACTGGAGCAAGCTACTATCGACCAAGCCTGGTCACAAAGCAGCAGTTTTGGTAGTGCTGCTAGTCGCTGGCAGAGTTACCTCAATCAAGTTGCTCTCAATGTCTTTTTACCTTGGTTGCGAGCCGAGTCAGAGGCTTCTGCTAAAGTCGCGTTTACTCAGGCTGCTCAAGCCGATATTTGGCAGGTAGTCAACGGTACAGCGATCGCCATTAAAGATGCCAAACTAGTTTTAATTCCTAGCGAAGCAGGAGACTTAAGCGAATTACGAGTTCCTCAAGAATGGATTGATCTTGCTGAATGGACTGCGGATTACTATTTAGCAGTGCAGGTAAATGTTGATGCTGGCTATATCCGCGTTTGGGGCTATACTACCCATCAAAAGCTCAAAAATGACGGTGATTTTAGCTACAGCGATCGCACTTATAGCTTAACGGATGAGGAATTAATCACCGACATTGATGCTTTGTGGGTTGCCAGAGAACTATGTCCTGATGAAGTTACCCAAACTAGCATCGAACCAATTGCCGAACTTGCTCCTGCTCAAGTCGAAAGCTTAATCGAGCGTCTTAGTCGTCAGTCTCAAATGTTGCCCAGATTAGCTGTTCCTTTTGCCACTTGGGCAGCTTTAATTAAGAATCCTAGCTGGTGTCATCGTTTAGTGGCTCAACGTAGCGGTGCATCGATCAAGACTCCCCTATTGCAGTGGTTTAAGCAGGGTATGACAAGCTTAACCGCAGACTTGGGTTGGAGAAAGATTGAAATCACCCCTAGTGTTCAGGGGGCAAAAGGAGTTGCTATTGCTAAGGCTAGTGCTGTTCCTGCTTTTGGTCTAGCTAAAAAACTGGCGATCGCTAATCAAGCCTATGAATTAAAAATTCTACCTTTGGAGGAAGCAGGTTCATGGCGGTTTGAGTTATCTTGTCTCACTCCTGGCTGTATGATTCCTACGGGCTTTAAACTGAGATTACTCACAGAAGATTTACAGGCTTTTGATGGTAATGAAGATATAGCTATAGAAACAGTGGGACATCTTTCTATAGAAGTAGATTTGGAGCCAGGAGAATCTCTAGTTTGGCAAGTTGAGCCAACTCCAGATAACTATCAACCAGAAATACTACAGTTTTAGACCTTAGGAATAAGAATTAAACGTTCTGGTGTACGCAGTTTATGATGGCTACTTATATCACTCCCTTTCACTCCCGAGGAGATGCTTGAAGTTGTGTCTTTGTTGCCCTTATCATCCACGTTTCCTTATCCTTTCCTTTTTAGGACTACCAGTTGACGCGGTTATAACCTGGACAGCCATTTGAATAGATTGAAGCATTTCACAAGCAAATGTAAATCGTCGTTGAGGTAACTTTTGCAAAGCTTGAGAAATAATTGATCGCACGATCATGGGAACTGTATCGGGAATGTCAACTGATTGATTTAAGTGAGCGTTTCTCAAATCGCCAAATATACCCGAAAAAGGTCTTTCTCCCACCAAAAGTTCAAACAAAATAACACCAATAGCATATAGATCAGAAGCATGAGAATAACGACCATAAAATCTTTCTGGAGCCATGTAAGCAGGAGAACCAGTATCTCCGATACTGATTTTTACGGGATTCACTTCCTCACTAAGACGAGCGATCCCAAAATCGGAGATCCGAGCAGTCCAACCCTTTTCCTGCGGTTCTAGTAAAATATTTTCTGGTTTAAGATCACAGTGAACAATATTGTGATCGTGAGCATATTCTAAACCTAATAAAATATCGGTGATCAACTTAAGACTCTGAAGTGGATCTGGCTTGTTCTCCGATTCCATTAACTCTCGTAGAGTGCCCCCCCGACAGTAATCCATCACTAGATATCGTCCAGTTGGGCTATACTCTAAGCCTCGACAGCTAACGATGTTGGGATGTTGCAAAGTTGCCAAGAAGCTAAGTTCGCGCAAAAATAGCCTAGTAGGAAACCGTTTTCGATCTAGTTCCTTAAGAGCCACTAACTCTTCGGTTTGACGATCAACTGCACAGTAAACTCGACCAAATTGACCTTGACCAATTAAGTGCAGGATTTGATATTTAGATTCGTATATTGCACCTGTAGACATCGATAGTATTTACGAGAATAAGCCGCCTGCTAAGATCTGATCGGAATCTTGCTCCTGAGAAGCAGAATTCAATTCGTGAAGGGCTTGACTCATCTTTCTGGTTTTTTGGTAGTTCTCAAGATCTCCTTGTTCAAAATAGAATTTTGCTGCCCTGCGCAAATCTTCTACTGCTGCCTTTTTATTGCCCAGCTCAGAATTTGCTAGACCTCGATTGTGGTATGCTATTGCAGAGGAAGGCTCTAGTTCAATCACTTTAGTATAATCTTCGATAGCTCTGTCTTTCTGCCCAATTTGCTGGTAGCTATTTCCCCTTTGGCAATATAATTCAGAAGAGTCAGGAAGAGCTTCAATACCCCGAGTAGAACTTTCAATTTGACTTAAGTATTCTATCTTGGTTGCGAGTTCCTCCTCCTGCTTTTGTAGTTCTTGGCTACGTTCATTGAAATCATTATTGAGCCTGTTTATTTGATGAGATATAATGTCTTTATCGGTTTTATATTTAGCTAATTGATTATTAGTTAATTGTTGTAGTTGTGTCAATTTTTGCGAAAAATTGGTGTGAACATCTTGATTTTCTTGGGCTAGTTCAGCGATCGCCTGATGAGTTTCTGCCGTTGTTAGGTTTAAAATTCGTTTGCGGTTGACTAAATTAAGAGCAACACAAACAGATAAAGGAATTGAAGCCAAGAAAATCTCTTTAAAAAATAAAGAAGCAACTGAACCACCAATAGAACCAAATACGGAAGCAGTTTCAGCGATGTCTAACCAATGGCTATTACTTTGAGAAGTTGATATAGTTTCTGATTGTTTATCCATAATCCTAAAAATAATTTTCAATCAAATAAATAAATAAATAAATAAATAAATTTCTTTGTCTTGGTTAACCAACGTAACGGAAAAGATATGATTATTGCTATTCATCTTAGAAAATTCTATTAGTTTAACAACTTTACAAGTGCAGGGATTATTGACTGAGTAAACTATGGTTTAATTGCAAAGCTGGCATGATCAGTTCTACTTCTTCAGGATCGAGATACATCTTCACAACTTCCTGAAGAATTTTATAGTTAATTTTAGCGTACCCTTGATAACTAAAAGCTTGTACGATGGTTTGATACCAGAGTAAAAGACCCTCTCGTAGACAATCTAGATCGTCAACTAACATAGCTGCTGCTGAGCAACGCAACATCATTGTCATATCTCGCCTACAGATTTGGGTAATATCCCGGGAACCCATTTGGAATAAATTTTTGTCAAGCATTCGCTTTTCAGCTTCTAAGCGATGGAGAATTTTTTCTTCGGCATCGCGAATCTTTTCATAGGATATGATGCGCTGGTCTACAGACTGGAGATAATTTTTGAGAAATTGCAATTCCTGGTCAGTAGCATAGCGACCATCAGCCTCTACACTTAAACGAGCTAGTTGTTTTAACATTGACTAAATTTTTCTCTTATAGTTTGTAAATTAATTTAGGCTTCTAGAGTATCGGCAAGATATTCGTTGACTTTCACCTGCGTATCTTTGAGTTGACTAATCATCGAACGAGTAATCAACTTTCCTTGCTCTACCAAAACTTTGCCATTTAGAGGATGGAGAATATCTTGCTCCGCTCGACGACCAATTAAAGCTTCAATATCGTCAATATCACTAACATACATCCCAGAGGGCAGCTCAACCACAACTCCTTCTCCTATCACCCTAGCTTGACAGGCAAGGCGAGAATTCATATCGCAGCTAGTTATTGTGCCTAGGGTACGCTGCTCTCGACGGCTAAGGGGAGAAAGACTCTCCATTCCTTCTTTGATGTAAATATGGCAAGTGGCACACATCCCCCGACCACCGCATTCTCGCAGCACATTTAACTCATTGTTCAAGAGCCCAGATAAGAGGTTATCGTTCGTCTTGATGGATGTTTCTTCGTTAATAGGGTCAAGCTTAACAGTTTTAGCCAAGTTACTATTCCTCCTTGATCATCTTTTTGCATATTTGAATTGTTCGAGCTTAACTATTCTGCACTGGCGATATTCTGGCTGCCAATAAGACGTTCCATAATCGCGTCATGATCCTGCCCTTCTTCTAGCCAAGCTTCCACTGGTTCAAGCCGTTTCAATAAACCCACAACGAAATGGTTGCTCTCTGCTCCCATAGATTCGCAGGAGGTTTGTACACAATGGAGATTACGACCAGTGAGTTCGCCAAAAAAAGCACTAAAAATACCGGCTTCTAGGAAGCATTTGGGTGTATCTCCAGGATTAACTGTCTCAGCAAAGGCAGAATTCCAAACTTTAACAACTAAAAATCCCTGTTGATAATAATCCATGTTCAGATCCATAGTGCCCCAACCATGAGTTTTCCAACATTGCTTTAAGCATTGGAGCAATTCCACCATTTCCATCTGGGCTAGTGGTTTGCCATAATAATCACTCAATTCTTCGCTAAAGCGTCGATAGAAGTTTTTACCCCACCAGCGACCGCAATTGAAAAGTACTAATCCCGCAGCAGGACCAACTTCGTCTTCTAAACTAGAATGAATTGCTTGCAGTAGAGCCTCTGGCAAAGCTATTAAACGTGATCCTTGACGGTTTTCAATTAAGCCAAATTCATAATCCCCTTGCACATAGGCATCTGGGGCAAAGTAATTTCCACGTAAAGAACTGTCTTTGATTAACTCAGCAATTTCGATCATGCCTATCCTCCTACTGTACTGGGAATTTGTTCATCCAAATTAATTTGTTCACCCAAGAGAGTTGTCTGTGATTGTTCTAAGAAAGGCTTCAATAAAGCCAACTGCTCTTGAGAAAGTCTCTGTTGTAGACGCGAGAGTAATAAATCATAGATAGTATTTTCTACCGATTGCATCTGATGAGCTTGAACCATCTCCGTCAGCCACTCAAGGATTCGACGTTCCAGATATTCTGGATTATTAAGTAACATTGCCATAGCACAGTAACGCATTACAGCTAACCAATGTTTTAATGCTTTCTCTAAAAGCTGAGGATTTTCCTCTGGATAAGCCCTAACAAGTTCCTCGGCAATAGGTTGAAAGATCGTAATTTCTTGGTCGCGTAAACATTCATAGGTTTCCAATCTTTTAACTAGAGTGACAGCATAATGTTGGAAAACCATTACTTCTGTTTTTTTGAGATAGTGTTCTTCTGCCTTATGCAGAATAGCTTGAATATCAGATTGCATAGTATTAATCTAAAATAAATCAGTAAATTCGTTTAATTTAAGGTGATCATTAGGCAATGATTTAGGCTTAGGGGTGGATTTAAATTCAGTTAGAGCAGCGATTTCGAGATCAACATCCCAGGCAAAGCATTGAAAAAATTCATTAACTGTTAGGGTTAAGGAAAAAGAAGGATGACTAATTTTTCCTAGGAGTTCACCTTGCCAGTTACTACGGCTAAAAAATTCTTCTATTTTCAGACATAGCCAGGATATTTCCTGGTACATCTCGTCAAGCTCTTTTTTTTGGTGGTTACCTTCCCAATTACTTTGACTAAAAAATTTCTTGACTGAGTATTGATGCCATGAAGATGAATCGCTCATTTAAGATACTCTCCATTTTGTAGTTGTTTTTCAATGTCTTTAGCTGTGGCACCTTCGTTTTGCCAAAAAGTAGCGGCATCAATTGTGTCTTGTTTACCTAGGAGAAACTTGCAATAAGTCTCTCCCATCGCGTAGCAATGAATTTCGATACAATTTAACTGCTTCTGCACTAATGAACTAAAGAAACCAGCAAACATGCCTGCATAGATATGGCATACAGGTTTACCTACATCACCTAGAGTACGGGCTACGGCAGAATCAAAAATATTAATAAACATAAATCCATTTTTTTGGTCGCTAAGATCTACATCCCAGTTACCCCAACCCTGGCTGGTAAAAGGCCACCACCAAGCCTCTAATATATAAGGAAGAATATGTTCATTGATGCCTTTTTGGTATTCGTATTCTTTTGTTAACCAGTTGCGAAAAAACTTCGCATCTCTTTTTCCCCACTCTGCACCAATGTTGTACATAACGACAGAGGAAGCACTACCTACTTCTTGCTCTAAGCCTTCGATTAAGCCAATAATAAAATCTTCTGTTACTAAAATGTTGCGGGATTCATTCCAATCAATAATTTTTCCTGTCTTGTTTTGAAAACAGAGAAAATCTTCTATGCTGTAATGATTGTGTTTTTTAGGATACTTATTTTTTAAAAAATGCTCATTTTTTTTATTTAAATTCTTTTGCTTGTGTTCTGGTACTGATGTGCCTAAGCTCATTTGTATACTCTCAAATAATAATCAAGAAAATCAAACCTTCCTTAAACATCTGACTTTTAACGGCATCCCTGAAAGTCTCTTCAGAGCAAAATATCACTCCAAACCTTATTCTCAATAATTGTTATCTAATGAAAGTAGATAATGATAGAATAAGGTTTGGGCAATGGAGGAAACTGGCGATCGCCTCGTCGAAACAAAGAACCCGCTAAAAGTCAGAAAAATAGAAACTGAAATAGCATTAATAGGTTTATGTCTACGAACGATTTAGACTTGCTATATCAAATTCGTTTAACTTATATATTCACCTTTAAATCTAGAATAAAAAATATATTACTACCTCTGTATTTATGTGTATTTTGAATATAGAAACCTAGACTAATGACAGTATTTTAACGGAAATAATATTTTTTAAAGTCAAACTAATTTAGAGAAATCCTTGATAATTTGGGAGCAAGATTCAATAAAATAATAAATCCATTTTTGAATCCACTGTAACTGTAGAGAACTAATAGAATCTTTTAACCCACCTTGAAAAATTATCTGATCAAATTCATCAATTTCAAACTTCTTTAACCAGTCAAAATTTGGTCGAGAAGAATGGAAATATTTAGCAGTCATTGTGCTACCTAGATATCGATTACTATATTCACAAAGGTGATTAAACTGAGCGATAATTTTCTCGACTGTGCATTCTTGTAGCATTCCTGCACTCACAGGATCAAAATTAGAAGGAAAGTTAGTCTCATCATTATAAAAAGATCCTTTGAGATTTGTCTTACTTAGATCCACTCCCATTAAGTAAGTTCCAGTTAAGTTGGCGTAACTAAGATCAACTTGGATTAACTTGGCTGAGATTAAGCAGGCTTTATTTAAGCAAGCTCCAGTCAGATTCGCTTCTTTTAGTTCGGCTATAGCAAGGTTTGCTCGACTTAGATCAGCACCAGCAAGATTTGCTCGCCTTAGATTTGCTCCACTAAGTTCTGCTCTAATTAGAGAGGATTCTCTTAAATCAGCGTCGCTCAAATCTGCATTCTTGAGGTTTGAATAACTAAGATTTGCTTCTTTCAAGCAAACTTGGCTCAAAGATTTTTCTTCAAGATCTGCTCTTTGCAGTTGTGCCTTAGGAAACTGTCTTTTTCCTGAAGAATACTGCTTACAAAATTCAATAACTGTACTTTTGTTCAACACAGATACAAGATTTTCCATGATTGCACTTTCATAATTCTAGATTAATACATTTTGAGCTATATCGTAAATAGGAGAAATTATGCAAAACGATTGAACGAAATTCACTCAAATTAATTATTTGGTAATAAGAAATATAATGATCACGATCACAGCTATATAAAAATTCATCAGTAATTATGGAAATAAAAACTTTCTTATTTTGCCGTTGAAAAGTGTTGCCAGGTTTAAAATGCACGAACATAAATCTTCTCTGAAGCCAAATTATCCAACTGAAAATAAAGAGCAATTACTCTATCATATTGCTCGCGATATTACGGATCCCAAAGCAGCAGAAGACAAATATCGCAATATTTTTGATAACGCGATTGAAGGCATCTTTCAATCTTCTTCTGAAGGAAGATATATCACTGTTAATCCAGCTATGGCAAGAATTTATGGTTATGATTCTCCTCAAGAATTGCTGGAAAATATCTCCGACATTAGTAAACAGATTTATGTCGATTCTCAAGATCGTGCCACGTTAAATCGCCGACTGGAAAAAGAAGATATTGTTAACAATTTTGAGTCCCAAGTTTACCGCAACGACGGTACGGTAATCTGGATTTCAGAAAATGTGCGTGCAGTACGTGATGAGGAGGGTAAAATTCTTTACTATGAAGGCTTTGTAACCGATATCAGCGATGCCAAAAATCGGGAAGCTGAACGTAAACAAGCCGAAGCCAAGCAACATCAACTGAAGCTAGCATTAGAAAATGCCGTAGAAGGAATCGCGCTACTTGATTCTCAAGGCTGCTATCTTCAAGTTAATCAAGCTTATGCCAACATAACAGGCTACCCACCAGAGGAAATGATCGGTATGGACTGGCAAGTTACAGTTCATCCAGAAGATTTAGAGCAACTGCTAATTGCTTATCGGCAAATGTTAGAAGAGGGCAAGGTTGAAGTTGAAGCTAGAGGTAAACGTAAAGATGGTTCGCTCTTTTTTAAACAAGTGGTTATGATTACTGCTTTTAATGAAAATCAGGAATTTATCGGTCACTACTGCTTTCTCAAAGATATAACCCATCGCAAGCAAAAAGAAGAAAGGTTACGATTGCTCGAATCAGTTGTAGTTAATACCAATGATGTAATTTTAATTACCGAAGCCGAACCAATCGACGAGCCAGGACCACTAATTGTTTATGTTAACGAAGCATTTACTAATATGACAGGTTATACTCTTGAGGAATTGTGGCTTAAAACGCCACGCATTCTTCAAGGGGAAAAAACCCAACGTTCCGAACTCGATAAAATTCGCTATGCTTTGGAAAACTGGCAGTCGGTTCGGGTTGAGCTAATTAACTATCGTAAAGATGGTTCGGAGTTTTGGGTAGAGATTAACATTACTCCAGTAGCTGATGAGGGAGGTTGGTATACTCACTGGGTATCAATACAACGCGAGATCACTGAGCGCAAACTGGCAGAAGAGCAGTTGAAGGCTCAAACATTGCGATCGCAGTTATTTGCCGATATTTCTCTGAAAATTCGTCAGTCTTTGCAGTTAGAAGATATTTTAAAAACTACCGTTACTGAGTTACAAAAGCTACTCGATGCGGACCGAGTTTTGATTTTGCGTTTAGAAGCACCAAGAACCTTATGCGTAATTCAAGAAACTATCAAACCAGGATGGGATTCTGTCATTGACCAAGTTTTTTTGGACGACTGTCTAGACGAAGAATACTTCGTCCAATATCCACAGGGTCGGCTTTATAGCATCTCCAATGTTGACAAGCTTGAGGATCATCAATGTTTAATTGAGTTTCTTCGTCAGGCTCAAGTCAAATCTAGGTTGGTCATTCCTTTGCTGTTACAGGAGAGATTATGGGGAATGATCGTGATTCATCAATGTTCCTATCCTCGAAATTGGTCTAGTTGGGAAATTGACCTCTTAAAACAAATCGCCGATCAGATTGCGATCGCTTTAGCACAAAGCTATTTGGTTAAAGCACTCGATAATTTCAGCACTAACCTCAAACATCTACATCGAATTAATACGACCAATTATGCCAACTTTGATGATTTATTTAACGACTGCCTTGCCACAGGATGTTCGATATTCGGCATGTCAACGGGAATTATTAGTCAGATTGCAGGAGAATCTTATAAAATCCAAGCTGTGCGATCGCCATTTGAATTTTTAGAAATTGGCTTAGAGTTTAGCGTCAAAGATACTTACTGTGCTGCTGTTATCCAAGAAAAAAGCAGCATTACCTATACTCGTGTGAGGGATATCGAATCAATGCAGACTCACCCAGTCTATCAAAATCTCCAGTTAGAGTCTTATATTGGCACTCCTATCTTAGTTGATGGTAGAATTCATGGCACTCTCAATTTTTCTTCAATCCAACCTAGAGCTAACAATTTTGAGAGTCAAGAATTGGAAGCGATTGAATTAATGGCTCAAAGCATCGGCAAATTTATTGCTGCTCATCAAACCGAGATACAGCGTCAACAAGCAGAATTAGCCTTGCGAGAGAGTGAAGGGCGTTTCCGAACTATGGCTGATAGTGCGCCAGTGTTGTTATGGATATCCGATACAGATAAGCAATGTACCTTTTTTAATCAATCTTGGCTCAAATTTACTGGACGTTCCCTAGAACAAGAACTGGGTCACAACAGGCTGTAATCGCTCAATTAGGACAATATGCCCTTACTGCACCTGACTTAGACTCACTGATGAAGCAAATCATCATGGCATTAGCTTGCACTCTGGATTTAGAGTGCTGTAAAATTCTAGAACTTTTGCCTGAAAAAAATGAACTACTGTTAAGGGCGGGTGTAGGTTGGCAAGCAGGGTTAGTTGGTCGAGCCACAGTCAGTGGGGACATCAATTCTCAGGCAGGTTACACTCTCCTCAGTTCCGAGCCTGTCATCGTCCACGACCTCCGTACCGAAACTCGGTTTAACGGTCCGCCCCTATTACACGAACATAATATCGTAAGTGGCATGAGCGTAATCATTCATGGCAAAGATCGACCTTTTGGAGTTTTAGGAGTTCATAGTACCCAACTACGAACTTTTCACCCTGATGATATTAATTTTTTACAGGCAGTTGTCAATATTCTCTCGACAGCGATCGAACAAAAACAAGCGGAAATATCTTTATATAAAAGCGAGCAACGCTGGTCTACTCTTACCGAAACAGTACCAGTGGGAATCTTCCTAACCGATGCTGAAGGAAACTGCATCTACATCAATCAATGTTGGTCTGAGGTTGCGGGAATGACTATCAAAGAAGCCTCTGGACAGGGTTGGGTAAAAGCCTTGCACCCTGAAGACCGCGATCGCGTTTTTACTGAGTGGTCTCAAGCAGCCCAAAACAATACTCCTTTTCATGCCGAATATCGGTTTATTCGTCATGATGGCAAGATTACCTGGGTCTACGGTCAGGCGATTTCCGAAACTACAACCGATGGCAAGGTAACAGGATATATTGGCACTATTACCGATATTACCGAACGGCTAAAAATCGAGGAAATCCAACGGGCTTTAGAGAGAGAAAAAAAAATGAGCGAACTAAAACTACGCTTCTTTTCTATGGCTTCCCATGAATTTCGCACTCCCCTAAGTATTATTACCTTTGCTACTCAAGTGTTAGAAAATTCCGAACCAGAATGGCTGGACACAAAAAAAATGCGTAATCTTCACCGCATTAAGAATTCTACCCAAAAAATCACCCAGATGCTCACAGATGTATTGACCCTTTCTAGAGCGGAGGCAGAAAAATTAGAGCTTAAACCAAAAACACTCAATTTAGGGCAATTTTGTCAACAGATTTTAGAAGAAGTTCAAACCGAAAGAACAGAAAATTGCACGATTTCCTTGGTTTACCAAGGAAATCGCCATGATCAGGTTTATTTAGATGAAAACTTATTGCATTCGATTTTAATTAATCTTCTCTCCAACGCAGTTAAATATTCTCCTCAAGGAGAGGAAGTTAAGTTTGAAGTTAATTTGCAACCTAAATCGGTAGTATTCACTATTAAAGACCAAGGAATTGGTATTCCTGTAGCAGACCAAGCTCATTTATTTGATGCATTTCATCGGGGTGAGAACGTTGGCAGAATCGATGGCACGGGATTAGGATTAGCGATCGTCAAAAGATGTGTTGACTTGCAAGGAGGAAAAATCACCTGGGACAGTTACCCAGAAAAAGGAACAACCTTTATTGTTTCAATCCCTATTACTTGCAATTGACAAAGATCACTGACTTCATGGTGTTCAATCAATTATGCTTAAAATTGGCAATAACTCTGCTATTTATCTGTATTCCCTAATATTTACCCCAACAAAAATTTATTTAAATGAGACTTTTATTAGTTGAAGACGATACTGGTTTAGCTGAAGTCTTAGCAGAAGCCTTAAGTGATTATGGTTATGCTGTTGAGATAGTTCACGATGGGGAAATGGGCTGGGAACAAGCGAGTAGAGAAGATTATTGTGCAATCTTGCTGGATGTCAATTTACCCAAGCTAAACGGTCTTGAATTATGCAAAAGATTGCGTTCTCGCGGTCATACAGTGCCAATTTTGATGATGACGGCTTGCGATGCCAATACTGATAAGGTGGCTGGTTTAGATGCTGGTGCTGATGATTATATAGTCAAACCAGTTGATCTACTAGAATTGATGGCAAGAATCAGAGCCTTAATGAGACGTGGGAGCGTCTCTGCTGAGACTAACTTAGTGTGGGGAGATTTAATTTTAGAACTTAGCAGTCATGAAGTTACCTACAAGGGTAAAGAGCTAGAACTTACCCCGAAAGAGTTTTCTCTACTTGAGTTGTTTCTTCGTAGCGGCAAACGAGTATTAAGCCGTCCAGCGATTATTAGTCATCTTTGGGCAACGGGCGAACCACCTAGTGAAGAAGCAGTTAAAGCTCATATTAAATTTTTGCGACAAAAACTGAGAATAATCGGTGCACCCGATGATTTGATTGAAACAATTCGAGGTTTAGGCTATCGTCTCAAATCTGATTGACTGACAAAGCTTAGTAAGATATTTGCCAAGTATGACTTTAAGGCACACCTTTTAAGGCGATCTAACCTCAAAAATTGATTGTCAATAATTTGATTGAAATTATTAATATTGAAATCTTCCCGATTTCTTCCCGATTATCTACCTGATTTTTTCACCTAGCTTCTTTACTCTAGAAAGGTAAAGCGATAGATTAGGTTAAGTCATGAGTTCAACAACAATCTCTTCTCTAACTACAATTAATGCTCAGAAATCAAACCCAAGACATATATCAAGCCCGAGATGTTTTCAAGGGGCTGCGACAATCGCTCCAGCCAAAACTGCAATATTAGATCTAGAGCTGACTTCACTGAATTTACAAGAATTATGCCTAGACGTTATCGAAGAAATTGAGGAAAGATTTAAGAGTAGCATTTCTATTAGCTTTAATTTCAAAGGTAACATTAGCAATATGTGCTTAAATAAAAGACTAATACTGCCGATTTTAATTAATTTACTTGACAATGCTGTAAAGTATTCTCAAGGAACTAAAGGTAAAGTTGACTTGGCAGTAATAGTTAACGCTAACGTAGCAAATTTTATTATTCAAGACCAAGGAATAGGGATTCCTGTAGCAGATCAAGCTCATGTGTTTGATTCTTTTTATCGAGGTACAAACACTGACAAAATTCAAGGTTCAGGAATTGGATTAACAGTAGTTAAAAGATGTGTGGATTTGTACGCAGGAAAAATCAGTTTCCAGAGTATTTTAGGACAAGGTTCTAAATTTACCGTCTCTATACCATTAGCAGTTTAGATATTAATCTAAATTAATAATACAAAAACATAATATAAGTATTAATTAAATTTGTTTTTTGACAATGCATCTATATAGTAGGTGGAATTATGATTCGACAACCAATTGTTAACTCCAGTAAAAACACGTTAACAGTAAATGAATTGCAACAGAGATATGCATCAGGAGAAAGAAATTTTGAAAAGATTTCTCTCAGAGGAGTTAGCTTAAAAGATGCGGATTTAAGATATATCAATCTTAAAGAAGCAGATTTAAGTAATTCAGATTTAAGTTGTGCTATTCTCTATGGAGCTAATCTCGAGAAGGCTAAAATCAACTTTATTAAACTAAATCGAGCTAAATTGGAGGGTGCTTTTTTATATGGAGCAAGAATTGCTTGTGCTTCTTTAATCGATGCTAATCTAAGTGATGTCGATTTGCGTAAAACTAGTCTAGATGCAGCTATCTTGAGAGGAGCCATCTTGGAAGGAGCAGATCTAAGCGATGCTTATCTTCAAGGGGCGGAACTGCAAGATGCAATTCTAAATGGTGCATACTTTAGTCATAAAACTCACTTTACTTCTGATTTTGACCCTATCAGTTGTGGAATGCATTTAGAAGCAAAGATTTCTATAGAAGATTTACTCAAAAAATTTAATTACCTGACTTATTATGGAAGTCGCTATTTTGGACCAGTAATAACTGCAAAAAATTGGCAATCTTCTCGTCCTGAATCCAATTGGTTAAACCAATTAACAGTTCAGCCCTCGGGTCAGATAACGTTTGCTGGTTTGTCAGGAAAAACGATTAATAATTCACAACGACATCTTTCCCAAAAATGGATGATTGATTTTATTAACTCTTGTTCTAAAATTATTCGTAATTTTCCTTATATGATCGATCCCGAAGAAATAATTTTTAAACTACAAGCATAAAAAATATAAAAAATAGTTAGATACCTAATCACAAAAATTCCAGGTATAAATTCTCTCCTCCCATCAACGGATAATTTACACTTGGAAATTTTCTGCCCTTTTCTGAACTTTGTTTGTATTTTTATACATTTCTAGCTTAAAGGTGCAAGGGTTGCAATTATCCCAGTTTTTCTTGGATTTGAATAGTCCCCAACCACCTTCAAACTTTGTTGATTCTTTATTGATTCCCACTGTTCCCAACTTTTTCAGTTAACCCTACCTAATCAAGTACCTAATCTACTGCTAATACTAATTAGGTGATTTGTGCTGAGATATAGTCATAAATTTAAATCAATTATGCGAAAAAACACTTAGAATCAAATTTTTTTGAATACATTGAAGTATTTCTTAGTTAGATTATGTCACCACAACAGGTTCAAACTGATAACAACAAGGATTGCCAAGCTGTAGGTAAATACTTAACGGCGTTTCAGCGCAAATTACTGTGTGTAAATTTACAATCTGAACTGACAGATAAACAATGTCAACGTATACAAATAATGTTGTTAGCTGATGAGGGGAAAACTCAAAGTCAAATATGCCAAGAATTAGGATGTTGCCAAGCTACAGCTAGGCATTGGATTACTATGGCACGTAATAATCTGGCGCATCACTGGAAGTCTAATCCTATTGGTCGTCCCACAGTAGTAGATGAGGAGTATCTACAGCGTTTAAAGCAGCTAGTAACTAAAAGTCCTCAAGAAGTCAATGTTCCGAATAAAGACTATCAATATTCTTTTAGGCGTTGGACTGCTCAAAAACTTAGTCAACATCTCCATGCAGAATTGGGGGTACAGGTAACTCCTCAACATCTAAGCCGATTATTAAAACAGATGGGCTTATCTACTCGACCAAAGCTTAATCCAAAAACAGAAAGCGATCGCCGTCCTAAGAACAGTAGAAACGCGACCCGATCTGGCTTCGCCAATCGCCCTAGTAAATCTATTCAGATTAGTGATTTAGACTCAGTTTCAATTATTGGAGCTTCAGAAATATGGAACTTTAATCCCCTCATAAGTAATTGAAATCATGGTTCAAAATATATCGAAAATTTCTCGTCAACAGATTAGTAATGTTTTAGGATATACCTTTTCTGAATCAGAATTTTCTAACTGTCTTCAACAGATCAAAACAATTAAACCAAAAGTCGGTAAGTTTTGGCAGACTGAGGGGGCAGAAGCTGGGGTTTATATTGTTGTTCAGGGAAAAGTACGGTTAATAGATAGTTCTAACGAGTTGATTACTAACTTAATAACAGGAGAATCTTTTGGAGAAGCGACTTTCTTTCCTGACGCTGGTTTTAAAGCCTATTCTGCAAGAGCTGCTCGCAATTTAGAACTATGTTATCTACCACCAGAATTACTATTAACACTAGTTAGAAAACATCCTGAGATCCAAGAGCATCTAAATCAACAGGCTCAAAAGAATGATTCTTTATTTGCTAATTCTGAACAGACTTTAGTTTTAACTAAGCCGGATAATGAATTAGTAGAAATTTTAACTGATACCAAGCAAAAGACAGGTAGAAAAGTAAATAAAGCTTATTTTCCTGATCCAAGTCTAAAAATTGGTCATCTCTGGCAAAAAGTTACTCATCGTTATCCTTTTTATGCTCAACAAAGTGCTTCTGATTGTGGTGCAGCCTGTTTGGTAATGATTGGTCGTTACTGGGGTAAAAAATTTAGTGTTAGTCGTCTCAGAGATATTGCCAACGTCGATCGCAATGGCTCATCTTTAAAAGGATTAGCCTCAGCAGCAGAAAGTATTGGTTTTACTACTCGTCCAGTTAAAGCCAGCTTAGATAAATTAGGGATCGCCAATCTTCCTGCGATCGCTCATTGGTCAGGAAAACACTATATCGTTGTCTATCAAGTAACCAAAGATAGGGTGATTGTCTGCGATCCAGCTATCGGACAGCGTAGCCTCTCCCATGAAGAATTTAAGGAGGATTGGACTAACTATACCTTGTTGCTACAGCCAACAGCTCTATTAAAAGATGCACCTGAAGTTAGTACCCCTTTCTGGCAGTTTTTTGAGTTAGTTAAACCTCACAGCATAGTTCTATTAGAAGTATTTATCGCCTCCCTATTAATTCAGGTTTTTGGCTTAGTTACGCCCTTATTTACTCAGTTAATTTTAGACAGAGTAGTAGTGCAGCAAAGTAATCTAACTTTAACTGCGGTAGGTTTAGGATTGCTTATTTTTGGTTGGTTTCAAGTGGCGATGACTGGGTTGCGCCAATATCTCTTGGATCATACGGCTAACCGAGTCGATCTATCTCTGATTGTCGGCTTTATCAACCATACTTTTCGCTTACCTTTAGGCTTTTTTGAGTCTCGTTATGTCGGGGATATTATTGCCCGTGTCCAAGAAAACCGTAAGATTCAAAGATTCTTGACAGGGGAAGCTTTATCAATCGTCCTCGACTTATTAACAGTGTTTATTTATGTCGGGCTGATGTTCTGGTATAGCTGGCAGATGGCACTGTTAATTCTAGTAATTGTACCGCCCTTTGCCATTTTGGCATTAGTGGCAACACCATTTTTAAAACGGATTTCTCGCGAGATTTTTGCTGCTCATGCTGAAGAGACAGGATATTTAATTCAGTCTTTGACTGGGATTCGTACTGTTAAATCAATGGCAGTAGAACATTCTGTACAGTGGAATTGGGAAGACTTCTTTGGCAAGGCGATTAAAAAGAACTTTTCGGGACAAGTAATTGGTAACAGACTACAAGTATTTAGCGCAACTATAGAAACTACTGCCCGTACAGCCTTACTTTGGTTTGGTGCCTGGTTGGTTATTAGAAACGAACTGACAATCGGGCAGTTAGTAGCGTTTTATATGCTATTGGGTAATGTCATAAGTCCTTTTCAAAGGTTAATCGTACTGTGGAATGAGTTGCAAGAAGTAATGATTGCCATCGAAAGGATTAACGATGTTATTGATACAGATTTAGAAGAAGATTTACAAGGCTCTAATTGTTCATCTCTGCCACCGATTCGCGGTGAGATTCGGTTTGATAATGTTACTTTTCGCTATCATCCAGAAAGCGATCACAATGCTTTAGAAAATCTCTCTTTTACAGTGCAGCCAGGGCAGACAGTGGCATTAGTTGGGCGTAGTGGTTCGGGGAAAACGACCATTTCTAAACTACTTTTGGGTCTTTATCTGCCCACAGAAGGAAAGATTTATATCGATGGTTACGATTTAGAGAATATCTCCTTGCGATCGCTCAGAGCACAAGTGGGAGTTGTCGATCAAGATACTTTTCTGTTTGGGGGAACGATTCGCGAAAATATAAGTATTTCTCAGCCCCATGCAAACTTAGATGCAATTATTGCTGTGGCACAACAGGCAGGGGCACACGAGTTTATTAAAGAGTTTCCTTTGGCTTACGAAACCCAAATTGGGGAAGGGGGTGGAATGCTTTCTGGGGGACAAAGACAGCGTTTAGCGATCGCTCGTGCTTTATTAGGCAACCCACCTCTGCTGATTCTCGATGAAGCTACCAGTAGTCTTGATGCCGAATCAGAAAGAATTATCCAAAAGAACCTCAATCAAATTCTCCATAACCGCACCACCTTAGTAATTGCTCATCGTCTTTCTACTGTCCGTAATGCGGATTTAATTCTGGTACTAGATCGAGGAATTATCGTGGAAAGTGGCACTCACGAAGCATTGATGGCAAAACGCGGTCACTATTTTTATCTCAATCAGCAACAACTTGCTGTTGTTGGGTAATCAACGTTGGGTAATCAACCAAGATATCTAATTCAGTTTTAGTTTTACGGAAATAACAAATGACATGGTTAAGGTCAAAGTTACAGCCAACTCAAGCGATTCGACTATTTTGCCAGTTGACAAGGGAGTTGTCGGGTCAGAGAAACCCCGCCATCAAACGACAGGGCTTGCTCTGACTTCGTCAAATATTAGAATTCTGCTGGTGGATGATAGTAATTCAATTAGAGAAACACTACGCAACTATTTAGCAACCCAGCCAGATTTTTCTGTAGTGGGGAGTTTTGATAATGCTCGGGCTGCCCTGGCACAAATAAAAACTTTAAATCCCGATCTTGTCTTAATGGATATCGAAATGCCAGAGATAGACGGATTAAAAGCCACTAGTGCGATCATGCAACGGTGTCCTAATAGTAAAATAATTATTTTAAGTGGTCATGTTAAAGAAATATATATCAAACAGGCTCTTAATGCTGGGGCTAAAGGATATTTACTCAAGACTAATTCAGCAGAAGAACTAATTCACGCAATTAGATTTGTCAATCAAGGTTATCTGCACTTTTCTCCAGGGTTGTTTGAAACAATTAATTCGGGAGAAAAGGGGATAAACCCTCAGGACATGGCTCCGCTTAACGCACCTCCAACTCAATCTTCTACACAAAGTAGCTCAGAAATTGTCTTGGCACGCCCTCGTCAAATACCGTCTGATGATTGGTCATCTCAAACCAAGGAACTGATCGATACTCTTCCTAGAGTATGGACGCGAGGATTGTTTTATTTTCTGGCAATATTTGCAGTGATCTCTATTCCTTGGGCAATGTTGGCTCAAGTCGATGAAACGGGTACAGCTAAAGGTAGATTAGAACCCAGTGGTAAAACCTTTATCTTAGATGCTCCTGTAGCTGGTACTGTAGCGGCAATTAATGTCCAAGCAGGAGATGTTGTAGAAGCAGGGCAGAATTTACTCGAACTTGAATCTGACATAGTTAGTGCTGAACTTCAGCAGCTACAAACTCAATTATCAGGTCAACAAAATCAGCTCAATCAGTTGAAATTACTTAAAAAACAGCTATTACTAACGGTTAATACTCAAGAACAAGAAAGCCAGGCACAAAAACTAGAAAAACAGGCGCAGGTGGCCCAGGCTCAACAACAGCTTCGATTTTATCAAACATCCTACGATTCACAACAAGAGGAAAAGTTAGCTCAAGTCAATCAGGCAAAACAGGATGTTGTCTATAGCCAGACAGCTTTAAATTCGGCACAAAAAGTTTTAGCTAAAGCCCAAAAGGAAATTGGACGCTATCGCCAAGCTTGGAAAGAAGGAGTTATTGCTGAAGTTCAGGTAGTCCAACAGGAAGATATCATTGCCGAAAGACAACAAGCCTTCGATCAGGCTCAATCTGAATTTCAACAGGCGCAACTGCGTTTAGCCGAACAACAAAATAATTATGCTCAAGTAGTTCGTCAGGCGGAATCTGATATTGAAGAAGCTCAATTACAACTGCAAGAACAAGAAAAAAGCGATCGCACTTTAAATTATACGGGCAAGTTAGCGATCTTGAGGAGTCAAGAACAACTCAAAAACACTGAATCTGAAATTGTCTCCCTCTCCGCAGAAATTGCCCAAAGCAAAAGTAAAATTGCCTCTGTCCAGTATCAGTTAAAACAAAGAGTACTCAAAGCACCTGTTAGAGGTACGGTTTTTGATCTGCCAATTCAAAAGTCGGGAGAAGTATTACAACCAGGAGATGTAGTAGCAGAAATTGCTCCCGAAGGTTCTCCTCTGGTAGTTATAGCCCAGATGGCGACAGCAGAAAGTGGTTCTTTAACCAAAGGAATGCCTGTCAAGCTAAAGTTTGATGCCTATCCATTCCAAGATTACGGAATTATTACAGGAGAGTTAACCTCCATCTCTCCTACTTCTAAAATAACCGAAACTGAACAAGGGCAAGTAGCTAACTACAATCTAGAAATTGAACTTGATCGCGACTGTCTGCCTAAGGCTGATCAATGTATCCCTTTGCGCCCTGGAGATACGGTAACGGCTGAGGTGATTGAACGTCAGCGTCGCATTATAGATTTTATCCTCGATCCGTTTAAGAAATTACAACAGGGAGGTTTGGAACTTTGAACTGTTATGTAACTAATCTGACCAACAGTCACAGCAGACTTCGTCGTGTCTTGGCGAGCATTCCCTTGCACCAAACTAAGCGGTGTAAACGCCTTTCGTCGCCATGGGGTCTCGCCGCTTTTACGGCGAAGTAATCTGTGACTTAATTACTTAATCCAAATTACTTAATCCAAGGAGAAAACAATGTCACAGACAATCACTATTACCAAAGAAGATATTTTTCATGAAATTCAACTGTCTTGCAAGATTCCTGAGATGATGGAAAAAATTATTGAGCGCAAAATTATTATCTTCGCTGCCACCGAAGCAGGGATTGAAGTCACAACAGAAGAGTTACAGAAAGCATCCGATCAAATGAGAGCGATGGGTCAACTTAAAGATGCTCAGGCTACCTGGGTATGGTTAGAAAAATTTGGCCTTTCTCTGGATGATTTTGAGGAAATTGTTTACAGTACACTAATTTCTCAAAAACTCAGTAATCATTTATTTGCCGATAGAGTAGAGCCTTATTTCTACGAACATCAATTAGATTATGCAGGTGCAGTTATTTACGAAATTGTTTTAGATGATGAAGATGAAGCGATCGAGCTTTATTATGAGATTAAAGAAGATGAAATCAGTTTTCTAGATGCAACACAGCAATATATTCAGGATCCTGAATTGCGACGTAAGGGAGGCTATCGAGGCAAAGTAAAGCGTACAGATATGAAACCAGAGGTTTCGGCGGCTGTTTTTGCAGTTAATACTCCCACAATTCTCAAACCAATTACTACTGCTGACGGTATATATCTGGTTTTGGTGGCAGAGATTATTCAACCAGAATTAGATAAGAG
The DNA here is from genome assembly GCA_942490675.1 of Cyanobacteriota bacterium. Taxonomy (GTDB): domain Bacteria; phylum Cyanobacteriota; class Cyanobacteriia; order Cyanobacteriales; family Xenococcaceae; genus Waterburya. The sequence continues at coordinate 111,671 of CALNYB010000014.1, forward strand.
TTTGCGTAATAAAATTATGTTCGATTTATTTTCTGAATGGCTCAAACAACAGGCACAACAAGTTCAAGTTGTTAGTCATCTTGAAGTCAGTAATCAAGCAGCTTAAAAATAAGTGCGATCGCAATAATCGCAATATTAAGAATATAAATATTTGCGATCGCCGAATTTATTAAATATTTCTCTTAAAGAGTTTTCAGCTTATGTTAGTGGCATTCATTCAAGAGATTACTTTTTTCTAATAATGACTGGTCCTTGTATATTCCTAGTTCCCATTTTAGGATCACCATAATAATAAATAGCTCCTGCACCATTCATAGCAATATTAAGCTCCTCATTTGCTTGAACTTCTGCCATTACAGACCCAGACAAATCAAGGTTAACTCTCTGGGATACAAATTTCTGTGCATCTAAATTTGCTTGACCTGATATCGTTACATTTAGTTCTTCAGTTTCTCCAAATATTTGTAACCGTTCAGGGGGTAACGGCAGAATGAGGGTTTCAGGCACTCAAACCGAAGATATCGTTACATTTAGCTCTTCAGTTTCTCCAGATATCTTAGAGTTAGAACTACCACTAAAATTAATATTTGTCTGCTTATTTTTTAGGTTGTTTACTTGGATATTATTTGCTCCTGAAACATCAATGCTTCTCAAGTTAATAGCTGAGATTTTGATGTTAATCTTCTCATCCTTAGGAAGGTTATTTTTGGGGAAAATAAATAAAATATCATCTCTAACTTCTGTTTGAACTAATGTTAAAATATCTTCAGGGGCTTGAATTTCAACACTTTGCTCCCGTTGGCAAACTATTTCAATTACATAGGCTCCCTTAATGTTAATTGAATTAAAGTATTCAACTTGTCTAATTTCTTTTTTTAACATAGCGTTTTTTTCTATGCTCACTGCATTCAAATTTATAATTAACCTACTATTTATTAGTACAAAAAATATAACTAGTGAAGTCAGGGAAAATCCTATAAGAGACAATATTTTAGGGAAAGGACGATTCTTTTTGAAACGCCAGCGACCCTTGTAATATCTGCCAGGATTTTTAAAATTCCAGCCATGATAATAGCCAGAATAGAATCCGCCTACTACTGATTGTTCGTTATCATCCGTAATTTCAGTAATAAAGCTTTCAGAATCTTTAAACAAATTATTACCATTTATATCTAAATCTGAAATATTTCCGATATTGATATTTGGCATTGTTTTATTCCCAATTTTTTCTTAAACTTCCTAAAGAAGAAGATTGGCACAAAAATATTTTTATACTAATCACTCTTTAAAACACATTATCTCTCCCTATAAAACACCACCAGTTATGTTGAATTAAGTAGATGTATTGTCACACAAATTAATTGTGTTAATACAAGCAGATATTGCACATCCACTCACTCCACAAATCTGATCAGGAAAATAATAGCTAATCCTATTACATATAGTATATAGTAAGAAAAAACAAATCAAAAAATCAATAAAACAAAGAATATTTTTTAACATAAAATATGCATTTTTTTCTAATTTACTCAAACAATATCAAAAAAATAATTACAGTTTTAATAAAGCCTGCTTTTAAACTATTTATATTAACCACTTATTATTGTGGTATATTTCACATAAGTGTTTTTATTCTCAAAATACTCTAGCTGTGAGTTGTTTTCCATTGTTTCAATCTCAATAGACATCTCCAAAAAACAATTCAAAAAGCAGGAGACCTTGTTCAAGTAGGAGATGCGATCGCCGAATCTATTAAATATTTCAACAACTCGATTGGGTATGTTGGACAAAGGCTTAAGCCACATGTGATACTAAATCCGCTTGGCAAAAGTAGTGTTTAGCTTATGTCTCAATTAAGATTGAGATGTTTAGTATTTCTTACTCATTACTTCGTTTATTTAAATAACCTATCTGAACAGAATTTACTATGACCCAGCACCCCCTCTCGTTCACAAGACATAATTTGTTTGAATATTACGCTTTTAAAATACTGGGTAAATACTTATAGTTAGAAAAATCTTCGGTAATATATCTTTGCAACTTTCTTGATATTTCAGAGTCAATATTCTGGCATATTTTTAGTACATCTAAAACTGTTGCATGCCATAAAAGTTTAGAGGCACTTCTTCCTTCGGCTAAAAAATCACTAGATTCTTCAAGAAATTCAATAATTTTACCTTTTACTAAAGTCTTTTTGTTCTGAAACCAAGTATATTCTCGATCAAATTGTTTGTCTGATGTCAAATTGCCATCTTCAAGAAGATTAGCAGCTAAAGTAACTAATTCATTAGATTCATCATCACTACAGTTAGCAAGTAGCTTGGCAACTTCTCCAAAAACTTGAGTAAACAAAAAGTATTGATCTTCAAACGATAAATGTTGAACAGGTTCAAGTAAATCTATATCTTTATAAAGTGAGCTATTATAATTACCTTTCATATTACTGATTAGGTAGCAGGCAATTTTTATTGCTTTTTCATGATTACCAGAACATGCTTCAATTTTTAGTATATTACAGGCAAGATGAATAGTTCTTCCGTCTAAGAAATCATAACCATATTTGTTGATTAAAGCGATACATGCTTCTAGAGATATATTCAAGTTAACTCTGGCACTTTCATAATTCCTTTGAAGATAATCAAAATAACCTTTGGCAGCATTAAAATTATCTTTAATAACTAGTGAACCTTCATCATTAAGTTGACTAGTTTTTATCGTTTCATTTGCAGTTGTATATGCTTGTTCTGCATTGAGAAGATTACCTTGAAATGATGCTGCTAATCCAGCTTGACCAGCATTCGTAATTTGCTTGATACAAATTAGATGTTCCAATGGCAAATGAGCCATCATAATAGTTTTCTTTTGCTTATCTAAAATAACATCAGTATTTTCATTTTTGACTAGGGGTTTTACTCGACCAATTAGGTAACTTTGAAAGATTTGTTGCAGTTTCTCATTCATTGTTTGATTTTTCAAGTATGGCGAGATAATCATTTGACTTCTTTATTTGATTTTTACTACCGAAAAAAGATTGATATAATAATACTTTTGTATATACCAATCTTTCATTAAAATAGACTATTTGTTATTCCTTTGTTCTCTATTAATTGAAATTTAGTGATAAGCTTCACACAAATAAATTAAATGCAAATGTGTAACAGCTTATTCTCCTAGATAACCACCAAGTGTGTTAGCGCAAGCAGCGCTTTGTCCGCAATTATTGGTTTTACGGAAACGACGTTTATTTTTATAACCCCAGACACGATCTTTGTAATACTCAGTAGGATTTTTATAATACCAGCCATGATAATTGTGAAAAGAGAATCCGCCTACTACGGATTCTCCGTTATCATCAGTAATTTCAGTAAAAAAGCTTTCAGAATCTTCAAATAATTCATTACCATTTATATCTAGATCTGAAATATTTTCGATATTGATATTTGGCATTGTTTTATTTCCTATTTTTTTAAATTTCCTAAAAAAGAATATTGATACAAAAGTATTTTTACACCAATCATTCTTTAAAACAGACTCTTCGCCCTTATAAACCAGCATCAATTGTGTTAAAGCAAGCAGATGTATATCACAGAAACCACTTGTGCTATGTATTCGCACAATCAAAAAATATTACACATCCACTCATTCCATAAATCTGAGCCAGAAAAATCATCTCTAATCCTGCTTTATATAGTAAAAAGAATTAAATTAAAAAATCAATAAAACAAAAGATATTTTTGAACATAAAACATGCTGTTTTTTACTATTTATTCAAACAATATATGTAAAACAAATACAGTTTTAATGAAACTTTTTTTGAAAAACATTTACATTAAATATTTATATTAAAATGTTAATTAGCAGAACTCATTTGTTGTTAATTTTTGTTTTAATTTTGATCTTTTTTTTCAATCTTAATGATGAAGAACGATTGGTACAAAAGTATTCTTGCACCAATCGTTCCTTAACACAGACCATTTACTAGTTATGTAATCTCAATTATTGAGATCTAGTAATAGGAGTAGTAAGTATTAACCAATTGTGTTGCCGCAACCAGCTGTGAAGCCACATTTACCAATTGTGTTACCACAATAAGTGTTACCACAATTAAAAAAACCAAAACCACCAACTACGGATTCTCCGTTATCATCAAGCTCGTTAATAAAGCTTTCTGAATCTTCAAATAAATCATTACCATTTAGGTCTAATTCAGAGATAGTTTCGATGTTGATATTAGCCATTATTCTTGCTCCAATTAAGTTTTATTTTGTTGATAGGCAGAAGTTACTTATTTATAATTTCTGCTTACTAGTTATGTCATCTCAATTATTGAGATCTAGTAATACGGGTAGGAACTATTAACCAATTGTGTTGAAGCAACCAGCTGTTGCGCCACACTTACCAACTGTGTTCCCGCAATAAGTGTTACCACAATTAAAAAAACCAAAACCACCAACTACGGATTCTCCGTTATCATCAAGCTCGTTAATAAAGCTTTCTGAATCTTCAAATAAATCATTACCATTTAGGTCTAATTCAGAGATAGTTTCGATGTTGATATTAGCCATTGTTCTTGCTCTAATTAAAATTTAATTTGTAGATCAGCAGAATTCATTTGTTTTTAATTCCTGCTTTAATCTGATCTAATAGTAATAAATTAAAATTGAAAAATCAACAAAATAAATAATAGTTTTGAATATAAAATATGCAATTTTTTTAATTTATTTAAACAGTATGTATACCAAATAAATACTGTTTCAAGGCAACTTGGTTTAAAAATGATTTACATTAGAATACATTTAGTTTATTTAGCGAATAAAAATACTATAGTTATGTCTAATATTCTATTGAGAAATAGACAAAAAAAATAACCCACTATTTTTTGTGGGCTAATTTCTCTAAATTTAATTAATAACTAATACTAATATAGCGTTTCTCGTATCTATGAGGTACACCTTGGTTGTGTTTGGGTAAAGGGAAAAGGCTGGGTGCCTGACACATCTATGTCAAACCCATATTTTTCGTGAAAATTTAATTTTGTTAATACAGTAAATCAATGCTTTCAAGCGATCGCTTTATTAGAAAATACCTTTTTAGCAGAAAAAACAAATTCTATACGGCGTAAGGTTTTGAGGCACTTGTGTCAGGCAGCCAGGGGAAAAGGTTAAAGGAAAAAAAACTGTACCTCACTCATCTGAGAAACGCTATATAATGTATCTCAGTTTACTGAGATACATTTTACTTCTGCCTTCTACCTCAAAACGATCAACTTTCTACCTCACCGATTTGATTTGAGAAACTCTATACTCTGTTTCTAGTCCAAAACTAGTACTGAAGGTAATGATGTCGGATTTGCAAGTCTTAAAAACTGATAGCCTAAACCTGCACCCCCTTTGAAAAAACTGGGACTTAAAATAGAGTCAGGTAAATGAGGCAAAAGACTATACTCTTTGTTTTCTTTCGCTCTTGCAACTACTAATGCTGCATTTTTTCTCGCAGATATCAGCCAATCCTGATTATCAAGTTTTTGAGATGCCAAGACAAACAATTCTGTCCTTCCCAAGACTCCACAACATAAATAATCTACACCGCTACTGCCATTAAATAGTTCATATTTCTGAGTCATGTCTAAGGCTATCTCTATATCAGCATAGGTTTCCTTAGTTTCGATAATTGAGAGACTAGCTAAGCGAGCCAATCCAATGCCAGGACTACCATTACACCAAGCGTACATAGCATCAAGTTTATTTGCTTGTTCTGATAAGCGTAAATCGGGCCATTTTTTTAGTGACTTATCGAAGACGCTGCTTTCATATTCAATTCCTTCTTTAGCTGCTTCTAGGTAAGACATATTTGAGGTGGCGGTATAGAGGCGCAACAAAGATAAAGCAATACCCGATGCACCATGAGAAAAGCCAGTCATGGGTTTGTTTCTTGCTTCTCCTAAAGTTATCCAAGCCCGTGGATAAGTGTTAGTTTGCTGCGATAACAAGTGATTGCCACAGACAATAACTGTATCTAAAACACTTCTATCTTCAGTCTCCTGATAAAGAGATAATAAACCTGGGATTGCTCCTGCTGCACCAAAAATAATATCTAGCTGGTGATCTTTAGCAATAACTTCTGGAGTAATCAACTTTGCTAATGCTTGAGCATTTTTCAAAAGTTCTGGTGCTTCTAGAAAATGGCTAATTTTAACTAGGCTATAAATAATACCGCCTATTCCTTTGATGCCTAATCCTGGCTCAACAAATCTTTTGAAAGAGTCTCCTTGATCGATAAAATGTATTAAAGGGGATAAAGCTGTCAAAGCGACATCTTTATATTCACTTTTACCAGTTACTTTTGCTAAAGCTCCCAAGAATAAGCAAACTCCAATACGCCCAGTAAATAAAGAATCATCTAAAGGCTGAAGTTGATAGCGATTTGCTCTAAACATATGCTCCAAGGAAAGCCAGTTACAATCATCACCATGACGAATAACACTATTTACCAGACTATCGCCTATTTTTATAGCTTCTTGAACTAGTTGTTCCGAGCTAAGTGGAGCGTGTTGTGTATAGTCATCTTCTTGTGAAGTAATTGTATTATTTGTATTTCGATGAGCCATCTTGGCATAAAGACTTAACCGAATCATTTTTAGTTGTAAGACTAAGTCTTGTTGTTCCAGATTTTTTAATCGAGTAATTAATTGTTGATAACTAGATGTTTTGAAAAATTGCGGGATGGGCTTATCTGGTTCAACTTCTAAAGCATCGCTATCACAAGCTACCGAAAAATAAGGTATATCTTGCTGTTGTATAGATTTTGCTGACGCAGTTAAAATTTCTCTAGTATGTGACTGGTTGTTTGTAGTTAAATAATTATGGCTCAGAATATCGATCAGCAAACTATAGTCAAAACCATTACTTAAATATTGAGGGCTAATACTTTTCTTAGCTGTGATAGCGTAGGTTAATGTAGGACAAGCAATAAATCGAGACTTTGATAACTTAAACTTGGCTAAAGGCGTTTCTGTCTCCAGAAGAGTTTCTCGATGCTTGATTAGCAGCTTATATATCTCCTCAAAACCATTAATAATATCTTCTTGATAGTTATAAGGAGCGGCAGTCTTTCCATCTAGGGTAACTACGTTAGCTCCCGCGGGAATAACTTTGCTTTTCCGCGCTAAGTGCATTTTATCAGTGTTGATAAATTTCCACTCTCTCGAAGAATTTATTTGATGAGGATGTATATTGCCCAAAACACTAGAATCTTGAGAACTTCTTGAGTCAATATCACCCTCCCACCCTGGCAAAAATCCGATACCCACAACAGAATCTCTAAACCATTCTTCTACTTGATCACTGCTTTTAATCGAAGGCTGCATCAGAATATCAGCATCAATGAGAACTGGGTATTGTCCATCAGCAATTAAATTTTCTGCATGACAGTTTTTTGCTCCTAATACATAGAGCAGCGATAACAACATTCCTGCTCTTTGATAAAAGTTGTTGACTTCAGCTTGTTCTGCACAAGGCTGCTGAGATATATATTCAACCCAACCATAGCCTTGACGCTCGAGAATCTTAGGTAATTTGAAAGGTAAAGATATCTTCTGTTGATTGCACCAATCTAGTAATTGATTGAAAGCAACATATAAACTCAAGTCTTTAGGCTTGTAAACAACTTTTACCCCAGCAGAAAATGTCAGAGCTAAAACTATACGTTTGCCATTGTGAGGATTGGCAAGAGAAGTATCAATTGATTCAACTCTTCCTATGTTTTCTTTGTTGGAGAAAGTATGTTCAATTACCGATAAATCAGTTTGCAGTCTGGTAATAAATTCAGTGGTGGATTCTACCCACAAATCAATAGTTGTAGCTATTAAGCGAGCTAAGATAGGATAATTGGCAAAAAACTCGAATCCTCCATCTTTTTGAAGATTTTGAACAAAGGAAGTATATAAAGCGTTACCTTCATTTTTTTCTTGAGAAGAATGCTTTTCCTTTACTTTGTTAAATTCTAAGAGTAAAGTTTCTGTACCTAAATTAACTAGCTGTTGCAGCAAGCTTCTTGCTAATGCTTGATAAGCTTCGCTGCTCAATACGCTTGAGAGACAGTTTAAAGGTAACTTAGAGTTTAGCTGGTTTCTAGCAACTAGAACAAATGGAATATAAAAATCCTCGAAAGGCAAGGAATGCTCAGGATCAATTGGTAAATCTTTATTTTCTGGTAACTCCGTTAATATATTTTTGCTGCTTTGAACTAATGCATTAAAAGTTTCTATCCAAGATGGTAAGGAAGATTTTGTTAAATACTCTGTTGTGATAAAAGGACGAACAGAATCTAAATCCAATCCATACCAAAGCAGATAATTTTCTAGTTTCTCTTTTCCACCAACTAATTTACACCAGTTGTTAATTTGCCGATCTACCAAATATTGCTCGGATTTTGTGAGAATAGTTTTTTGACGATTAAGATTGTTATTAATGCGCTCTGATAAAAATGAGGCATCATTTGTTATTTTCAATAATGGGTCTGTAGCCAATGTAAACATAATAAAAAGTATTAGTATTATTGAAGAGCATGAATTGTTTAACTATTATTTTTACTATAAATGAGATATTTTTTGAATCAATATAATATTAAGTTATATGATTACTTTAATTGAACTATTAATGTTCTTTTCTAGTCTTTTATTATTTATATAAATTTAAAAAATATACTGATGAGATACAAAATTTTCCGTTGCGAAGCTTCTCGCATAGCGAGTACTACGAACTCCGAACTCCTAATTTATCTTAACCAAGGTGAATCTCAGTTTTTCAGTAAGTCCTAATTAAAGTATTAATGTTCAATTTTTAATTGTAATAAAAATCAGCATTTTGTCTGACCAATAAAATGCTGATGTCGCTTTAAATATTTTGAAGTTATATCATGTAGATAACTTTAAATAAATATCTTCCGAACCCGCATTAAGATAAGTATGGTTTGTGTCAATTCCTGAAAGTGAAAATTGTTCAAAGATACACTGCATTTTCTCATCTGGCAGATTTTTATCTTGATACCAAGCTTCGAGTAGACCATTAGCGATAATTTGACAGCGATTCATCCCAAAACTTTCTTTTTCAGCAAACTTTTGTTCTGGTTCTTCCGCTAATGCTAAACCTGGTGCTAACTGCAAAGTAAATAAAGGAACTTCCGCTTTAAAATGAGGCTGATTCTCTTGATATACCTCCTGTAATATCTGATGAACTTGCTCATAGTTGTTCTTCTCAAAATACAAAACCCCAGAATCATGACGTTGATAGTCTTGGGGATTGTATAAAACTTTAAAATCAAAAGAAATATTGCGATCATTTAGTTGCTGGGTTAGGCTACTCATTACACCTACTGCACCGTCAGGAGTTAAGTTGAAGTAGATTCGTACTATGGCAGACTTATGCTGAGGCGCATTTACTCTAGCATTGCTGACAGACATATAAAAGCCATTCTGCACACGATTTTTAGGCATTTTGATAGATACCGTATCGCCAACTACAGCATCTTGTTCACTTGGTTGTAAATGTTGATCACGCTCAATATATAGTTTTAAACCACCCTTTTTAACTACCAGACTACCATCTTCCTCTTCTTTCAGAATTAACCATTCAGGCTCGAAATAACCTTGACCACTATTACTTTTATGTAGGCGATTATAAAACTCTAAATCAACTCCCAAGACAGTATTATTTTCTAGATCTAAGGGAATGGCATTCTCCTCTGCATCTAATGCTAAAGCCTGGCGCATCGCACCACTATAGTAAATACCATAGAGAAAACTCCGTAGTTGTAGACTAAGATATTTTTGCTGCATCTGCTCTGGCATTTTCTGAAAACGGGTTATAGCTTCCTCAGGAAGTTCTAGTGGTTTGTAGTCAGGATGTCGAACTGAAAAATCCGCTCTAATTTCAACTTGGTTAACAATATCTTCTAGAATAGTTTGTAGGCGATTGGAGCAATTATTGGTCTGAGATTGAGGAGAATCGAGTAATTGTGTCATAACTTAATTTCTCAATAAATATTTTAAGCAGTAGTACAAAGTTGAACTATTTCGATCACAGCCTTACCAAAAACGGTGGGCATCGATCGCTCTGGGCGAGATAATAGAGCTTTAGCCACCTGAAGCATGGCAATTCCCGTATTACCAAAGGATTTTTGATATTGAATCATTGCCTGAATCCGTTGAATTAAAGCAAAGCCAGCAAACTGGATAACTCTTAATAAGAAGTCGGGGCGATATTCTAAGATTTCGGGAAAAGTCTCTAAATAGGCTTTCGTTAAAGCAGCAATAGAAGGCTGAAGCTGTTCTATGGGAGTCATCGCCAACTTCAAAGATTCTTCGATACTTAAAGACTTACTAATAACCAAACTACCCAGCCAGAATTGGATGTAGCCACCGACGAGAGTACCTAAATCGAAAGCAGGATCACCCCAACTATTACGCTCCCAATCAATCAGCCTAATCATGCTGTCTTTAGGCTGCTGCCAATCTGTATACAAGAGAATATTATTGAGCTTCAAGTCATTGTGAGTCAGACAATTCGGGGTAAAGGAATTCCCCAATTCGGCGATCGCCTGACCTAAACTATCGTATTTTTGATATAGGGTAAAAAACTTGATGCCATCGGCGGGAACAGAACTAAATATTTCGGGTTTTATTCTTTCTAAACTCTTAATTAAACGGGGAACTTGATAATTATCCTCATTATTATTGTTTTCCCGAGCAAAAAACTGGCGATGGCTTTCTTGCCCATAAGTATCGCGGTGAATGGTTGCTATGAGATTACCAATAGTGCTGGCAATTTCAGTCGGAAAGCTACTCTCCTTGGCGTAGAAATCCGCTAAGTCGCGATAATCATCTAAATAGCGGAAAATAATAATCGAATTCTCAGCATCAAAATGAAGTAACTCTGATAAAAAAGGAGAGAGACTTTTTTGTTCAGGAAACTGTTTTAACCATTCCTGAATTCGCCATTCGCTCTTGAATTCACCCGCCGCTTTGCCTTCAAGGTTATGCCTTTCTTGTTTAACTAACAGCTTACGATTATCGGGAAAAGTGACTAATAAGTTAAAGTTTTTCGCAGAGTGGGGTTCAATTTCACTAAGATTTTTCTCTGAGGAATTGCAGAAATTGCGATCGCTCAAATAATCGAAAACATTATGAGAATTTAATAACATAATTTAATAACATATAGGTAACTCAATAGGTATTCCTAATAACGATGTTTAAATCTAGTCAAAGATTGACGCAAGTACAGGTCGTTTTTTGCTAATCAACTACATTAACAATACTGAGCAAGACAAAATAGATTCACCTAATCGGCATTAGCACTTTATTAGGTCTTCGATTAGGTTTATTGTTGTCTATTTCCTGTGGGTTAATAGATTTATTGAAATGCGACCGCTTAACAAATCGCAAAACAAAAAATAACACAAAATAGATAGGGCGATCACGAAAAGCTAAAATTCTCCAAAGCTAGATCAGCTAGGCGATTTGAGATGTAGTTACGATTTGTAACTATGTCTGTGATCTGACTGACAAATTATACGTAGCTCCTAAGTGTAGTCTAACTTACCAAAAATGTATACAAATATATCTAATTAAGCATTTAAATATGTTGCCCAACATACAATGTAATTAAAGTGAAGGTTTTAAAGATATGGAAGATATGGTTGAAGTTTTTGAAGATATGGAAGATATGGAAGATATACTTCGCACTTGCATAACTTGCGGTTTTCACATCTATATCATCTATATATAAATATAACCGTCAAGCAAAAGTTCAGATTTTGACCATGCGAAGTATACAGTGGAGGTTTTTGAGGATATGGAAGATACAGTGGAGGGGTTTGAAGATATGGAAGATATGGTGGAGGTTTTTGAAGATCGATTATTTCAGAAAGCAGAACTTAACTGGGAGCTAGAAAAATTATATGTAGAATTATCTCAAGTCAAACAATTGACTACATCTAGAACTGTGAGACTTACACCGACTGAAAAAGCGATTCTTCGTGGCTTCCTATGTAGTTACTCTCCTAAAGAGATAGCTACTCAACTTCATTGGAAATTAAACTCCCTTAGAGTTGAACTAACTAGAGGGTTATATCGCTACATCGAAAGCTTAACTGATCATGATCTCAATGCCATTAGAAATTGGCGAGATGTTGCTCAATGGCTTGAAGAAAAGGGATACAAAGTTTCTCAGCCAAAACAGGATTGGTCACAAGCACCCTGTATTTCTAGCTTTTATGGCAGAGAAAAAGAACTAGCACAACTGGAAAAAAAGATAATACAGGATCAATATCACTTGATGACGCTGTTAGGTATGGGAGGAATTGGCAAAACTAGTCTGGCGGTAAAGTTTGCTCAACAAAATCAGCACAAATTTAAGTATGTTATTTGGCGCAATTTGCGTCATACTCCTTTGCTTCAAGATCTTTTGAGAGATCTACTGGGATTCTTTAATCACAACAATTTACCAACTACCATTAATGAGCAAATTTCCCTACTGATAGAGTACTTGCGTTATTCACGATGTCTGCTGATTTTTGATGGCTTAGAAGCACTTTTGGCTATTAATCATCTGGGTGGTTCTTATCAAGAAAAATATAACAATTATAGTCAACTGATTAAACGAATAGGAGAGGAATCTCATCAAAGCTGTCTACTACTAACTAGTCAAGATGAACCCCAAGATATGTTATTTATTCGAGGAAATAAAGTTGGTTCAATGCAAATAGGTAGTTTGGGAAATGCAGCTCAAGAAATTTTAAAAGAGAATAGTTTATCCAACTTCAATTGTTGGCAAACAATGATCGAGTGTTATGGAGGCAATCCTTTGGCATTAAAGCTAGTAGCAACAATTATACAAGAGCTTTTTAATGGAAGTGTAGTGCAGTTTTTTAGAATAAATACAGAATTCGATGTTATTGTCCCAACTCTTTTCCAGAAACTTCTAAGAGAGCAGTTTGAACGTTTATCAACCGTAGAAAGACAGATTACACGTACCTTAGCAATTAATCGCCAACCAATGAGCTTACAACAATTACAAGAGCATGTTGAACCCTCATTAAGTTTGTCAGAATTGCTTTTTTCTCTGACATCTTTAAAAAAGAGATCGCTGATTAACGTAATTTCAGAGGAAAATATAATTATTCTGGCACTCCAACCTATGTTCACGAAATATTTGATCACAGAGCAGTTTGCCCTTGATGCACAAGCGCCCTAACACATTCTGAGAGATAAAAAAATCGAGAATTTTTACCGAACCTGAGATCAGATTTTGGCTGTTGGCGATCGCCTCGTAAAATGGGGAAACACGAGTCATGCAACGCCTATGTTGTTACTCTATTGCTTAATTATCTAGCTGTCATCGCAATTCTTTCAATAGCTTCAGAATTGTATTACAAGTGGGAATTTTAAAAAAAAATGTTTACTTCTGAATTGAACGATTTGGAATATTGTCTTAACCGTTAAATTATTCGTTTGTTAGTACTTGAGCAGGAATCGAATTGATAATAGGCAGAGTAATATCTTAAATCTTAAATATTGACCCTACCGATTAGAAATGGATTCACATTTTCCTTGAAATGAGACTTAAGTACCTGGCTGCCTGACACATCTATGTCAAACCCATATTTTTCGTGAAAATTTAATTTTGTTAATACAGTAAATCAATGCTTTCAAGCGATCGCTTTATTAGAAAATACCTTTTTAGCAGAAAAAACAAATTCTATACGGCGTAAGGTTTTGAGGCACTTGTGTCAGGCAACCAGCTACTGGAGTTCTAGTTGAAGGCATCACAGCCCAACCTAGTTTGAGTGCGGAAGCAGTTAGTTTCTATGTAGATGGTCCTTTGATAGTGTCTTTGTCTTTGGATTCTCTAAAATTATTCGCTGAAACTGGAGAAATAACTGGTGATCTCAAGTTGTTTGCCTTGTTTTTAGATGACCAAATGATGGCGCAATTACGTCAAGGACTTCAGCGACGTCTTCCCTTGGATGTCTTGCAGACTTACAAACTAAGTTATTCTCCTCTGGGTCGAGATGCGATCTCGCAAGTAGGAAAATTAATAAAATACACCCCAGATCGTAATGGATTTTATGGTCTTAGGGCTGCTTTAATTAACGCGGCTGCTCAATCAGATGCCGAGGGGTGGACAATTCTCGATGCGATCGCCCAATTTCCCACTAAAACGATTGAAGTTAATGTCCCAGACTTGCTTGAACTCAGAAAATTATTAGGTATCTATGCAGAGTACAATCAAGCTGCTGTTGATGCGATCGTAACCAAAGCCCAAACGGAGGCAGAATCCCAGGCTGATTTAGATCTAACTAACTTGTCAGACTTGAGCCAACCAGGCATCTATAAATTCGAGGAGCAAACTATCACGGTTACTAATCCAGCTCTGCGTCAAACTGACGCTGGTTTATCTGTAAACTACGACTTCCCCGTAAATGTCTATCTTCCTCAAGGATTGAGTGAAGCTGCACCAATTATCATTATGTCCCACGGATTTGGCGCAATTAAAGAGAATTTCGTCTTTATTGCCGAACATTTAGCTTCCTACGGCTTTGTGGTTTTGGTTCCAGATCATGTTGGTAGCGACCTATCCTATCGTAAGAGCTATCTCGAAGGAAGACTGAATACACTACTCAGTCCGATTGAGTTTCTCAATCGTCCCCAAGAAATTTCCTTCTTAATCGATCAATTAGAAAAATTAGTGGGATCTGATTCCCAATGGTCAAAGTTGCTTAATTTAGACCAAATTGGCGTTTTGGGATATTCTCTTGGTGGCACTACCGCCCTTTCTTTAGCAGGAGCAGAGATCGATCATGCTCGTTTGGTCAAAACCTGCGATCAAGACAAGGTGATTTTGAATTTCTCATTATATCTTCAGTGTCGAGCCCAATATTTGCCGCCTCAAAATTTTGATTTAGGTGATCCGAGAATTAAAGCCGCGATCTCAGCTCATCCTCTTACCAGTGGAATCTTTGGTCCAGAAGGCATGAGTGAAATTGGCATTCCTTTAATGATGACTGCTAGCAGCCAGGATTTAGTGACACCAGTTGTTACCGAGCAGATTCATCCGTTTGTGTGGATGCAGTCAAAACCAAAGTATTTGGCATTATTTAAACCAGGGACTCACTTTGTAATTGGCGAACCAATTGACGACGAGGCGTCGGAATCAGTTCCTTCATTTTTGCTTGGGGGGAATCAAGAATTGGGACGGCAATACTTTAAAGGATTAAACATCGCCTTTTTTGAAACTTATTTACGCGATCGCCGTGAGTTTTTACCCTACTTAAGTTCAGCTTATGTTCAAACCATAAGTCAAGAAAAACCCATGAATCTTGAGATTATTCAGTCTCTCACTCCTAAAGAATTAGAAACTGCCTATGGCAAAAAACCTCCTCTCCCCATTGTTCCCGCCCCAGTTGAATCGACGATTGCTAATCGAGAAGAGAGCGTTCTTGAGCAAATTCGACGTACTGGAGTACTGAAGTTAGCAATGCGGCGTGATGCTTCGCCCTTTGGTTACCTAGATAGTCAACAGCAATGGTCTGGTTACTGTAGCGACCTAGCTGTAGCCTTGCAAAATCATTTAGCAAAAAAACTAGATTTGAATTTAGGAGTACAATTAGCAGAGTTGCCTTCGACTTTGGAAAACCGCTTTTCACTGATCCAAGAGGACATAGTCGAGCTCGAATGTGGTCCTAATACGATCCGCCAAGATATCGAAGGAATAACCTTTTCTGAACCAATTGGTGTATCAGGAACTCGTTTTCTTAGCCAACAAGAAAGTCAAACAGAAATTAACCCTAATTTATCCCTCGAAGGTTTACAAGTGGGAATTTTAAAAAATACAACCACCGAAGAATTTATTAAGACGAACTATCCTCAAGCCGAGCTTGTATATTTTGAAGGTTTGCAAGGAAGAGCAGAAGCAGTCAAAGCAGTTAGTGAAGGCAGTATAGATACCTTTGCTAGCGATAGTATATTGACTTTCGCAGAAGTGGTTCAGCAAAATTTACCAATGAAAGATTATGTTTTGCAACCCAAACTGCCTTTAACTTGTGATTTTTACGGACTTATACTTCCCAATGACGATCCTGAGTGGAAAACAATAGTAAATGAATTTTTGGTAGAATCATCAGCCCAACAAATTAGAGAGAAATGGTTTAACAAAATGTTTACTTCTGAATTAAACGATTTAGAATATTGTCTTAACCGTTAAATTATTCTTTTGTTAGAACTTGAGCAAGAATTGAATTGATAATAGGCAGGGTAATATCTTAAATTTTAAATATTGACCCTACCAATTAGAAATGGATTCACATTTTCCTTGAAATGAAACTAAGTAGGGCTTACTGAATAAATCAAAACTCTTTATTTATAAAGGTTTCGAGCGTCATTCATCTCTTTAAGTGCAAGGTTTGATAACCAATCAGAGTAATTTTCTTGCACTTAATACTATAGATAGCCCGATTTCAAAAAAAGCTAAAAGCTAAAAGCTAAGAGCTAAGAGCTAAGAGCTTTTTCAAGGTTACATCCCCAAATCTCAGTTTTTCAGTAAGCCCTAAGTACTCATTTATTGTTCATTTGGAAGAGTATCTGCTTATGCTTGATCAGCGCCGTCTTCTTCAAAAACACTATTGTATAACCATCCAGCAAGAAGTGCTCCGACAATTGGCGCTAGCCAGAATAACCATAATTGACCAACTAATTCCACCCCAGCAAATAAAGCCACCCCAGTACTTCTAGCAGGATTAACAGAAGTATTGGTAACAGGAATACTAATCAAGTGAATTAAAGTCAGACCTAAACCAATAGCAATCGGTGCAAACCCAGCAGGAGCCCGACGATCCGTAGCTCCTAAGATGATGATTAAGAACATAAAAGTCAGGACAACTTCTGTAATTAAACAAGAGATTAAAGGATAACCGCCAGGAGAATGATCTCCAAAACCGTTAGTTGCTAAAGGATTAGAACCAGTCAAAGCAAAATCAGGATTACCACTGGCAATTAGCCAAACGATAAAGCCTCCCAAAGTTGCGCCGATAACTTGAGCAATAATGTAAGGAAGTAACTCTTTACCAGAAAAGCGCTTTCCTGCCCATAAACCAAAGGAAACAGCAGGGTTAAGATGGCAACCAGAAATATGCCCTATAGCAAATGCCATTGTGAGCACGGTTAACCCAAAAGCTAAAGCAACCCCAACGTAACCAATTCCAATATTGAAAAAGTCACTTGGGGTTGCATACTGAGCTACCGTAGCAGCCAAGACAGCACTGCCACAACCTCCGAGGACTAACCAAAAAGTCCCAATTAATTCTGCAATATATTTTTTCATATTAATAGTTTTCCTGAAGCAACATCATTCACCATTATTAAGTAATATAATTGAATGCTTATATGCTAAAGCATTTTGGGACAATTATTTTCAAATTTTTGCCAAGTGTAAATTTTGTCAACAACTTTTTTATTGGTGTCAAGAATTACACTTTTTACTTTTAATAATTAATGATTTCTTGGATTATACGAGAGTGTTCTGTGGCGATTGACCATCAACACTTACAACTACAACATCTTTATAATCCATGTAAGATATTTCACCTGTTGAATCGCAGACAGTGATAACTAGTTTTTGTTTATATTCAGAACTAGTAAGAGAATCTATCATTGACTTACCCTTAGCTTCAGCTTGAGACAGTCCAAAACCTGTACCGAGAAGAATATACTCTTTATCACTTTTTAGATTTTTTACAATAGTTGCCATTGATATTTACTCCTTGAACCTTGAGAGATTGAGAATTTACCCAGAAGTTTTATCCAAGAGATTTAGTCTGAGAAAAAAATTCTGCGTATTGTATTTATGATTTTCTTGTAAGAAAAATTCCTTAAGCTTAATAATAAAGGTATTTCGACATTTTTTTCTTTAAAAAAATCCCTAGTTTATAATGATTCAGGATTACTGTATCACTGTATAATTTAGATTCAATTTGAGTTCAAGGATCGATTATTTACTCAAGGTTATCACTGCATTTTGTCCGCCAAAGCCAAAGCTGAAACACATAGCATGGTTGATTTCAGTTTTTCTAGATTGAGTAACGACATCTAAATCAAATTCTGAATCTTTCAAGCCGACGCAAGGAGGTAAATAGCTATGTTTCATTGCCATTAGGGTCAATGCAGCACTGATTGCTCCTGAAGCACCTAAAGTATGACCCGTAGCTCCTTTGGTAGAACTCACTGGAACTCTTTGAGGAAATATATGCTGAATTAACTGCGCTTCATGGCGGTCATTTAAGGCGGTACTGGTACCATGAGCATGAATATAATTTATCGCTTCAGGCTCTAATTTGCTGCGCTCTAATGACTGTTTAATTGCTCTGACTGCACTACCATTAACTGCTTGTGGTGTGCTGATATGGTAGGCATCACAGGTTAAACCAAAACCCCGAATTCTGCCATAGACCTTTGCTTGACGGCGAGTCGCTAATTCTGCTGTTTCTAAAATAAACATCGCTCCCCCTTCCCCCAAGACTAACCCTTCTCGCTGGCGATCAAAGGGATAACAGCCTGTCTTAGCTAAGGCTCCCATTCGTTCAAAAGCTGCCAAAGTTAGTGGACTAATAGGAGCTTCCACCGCACCTGCGGCTACTCTTTCGCACCTACCTGTTTTAATTAATTCGTAGCCTCTAGCTAATGCCCAAATCCCCGTAGCGCAGGCAGCCATCGGTGCTAACACTGGAGCAGTTGTTTGTAGACAATTAGCTATGATGATCGCAGGCTGATGAGGTAGAGTTTTTAACCAATCTTGATCCTCATCTATTCCCTCATCTATTCGGGTTGCTAATTGCTCCCAGGTTGCTTGACAACTACGACTAGAGCCAATAACTACACCACATTCTTCAAGGGGGATTCGTAGTTCGGCATCTTCTAAAGTATCAATAAGAATCTTTGGTGTTAAATCATCTATCTTGCTTGGCTGAGTACCAATCAAACCCAAAGGATAAGCAGGGAACTCTGGGAAAAGACGCTGCAATCTTATCCCAGTTTTGTCCCGTAAGATATTTGACCAAGTTAACTGAAGTGATCCCAGACAGGATGCCAATCCTATCCCAGTAACAACCACATCCATTCTATTTCTTAAGGTTTTCTAGACCTTGTACTACTTTGGCTGTGCCAATGCGATCGCCTTGTTTGATGCTGTCAACCACATCCATTCCCTCGATTACCCTGCCAAAGACAGCATAGTCACCATCCAACGAAGGTAAGTCCTCTAGGGCAATATAGAACTGAGAAGAAGCAGAATCGGGCATCCCCGAGCGAGCCATGGCAATTGCACCGCGATCGTGCTTCAAGACTACTGATGAACCAGGCAGTTTGGCTTTGCTATAGGTGGGCTTGTCGTCTCCGTCTAGCTTAATTTCTAGGGGAATGCGACGTTCCTTTCCAGTTTCTGGATCTGTAAAGCCTCCTGTACCTAGTTGCCCACTGAATTTGGGATCTTTTCCTTGAGGATCACCACCCTGAGCCACAAAACCTGGGATAACTCGGTGAAACATTAAGCCGTCGTAAACACCTTGATCTATTAGATCAACAAAGTTTCCCGCTGTTGTTGGGGCTTCTGTACCATTGATTTCAATCAAGATGGGGGAACCATTAACCTGCAATTCTACTTTTGCAATCCCTTCTAGTTGGGGCAAATTATTACTCATTATTTTATTACTGTTTTTGGCACTCGCCAGTTGTGATTGATTAGTTGTCAGATTATCAGATGATGAGGATGATTGTGAAATATCTGTTGCTGACGTAGCGCAACCACCCAATATGAAACTGCTAACCAGCAGTAACGAAAACATTTTAATCAGCCATTCGTTATTATTTTTAGCCATATTCTAAATTTTGACTCACTACTGCTTATGACATTGACTGTTGTAGCCTAATTTTTTCTTAACTAGTGTAGTTTTTCGGAACTCTCTGTGATTAAAAAATCATAGATTATAGTAATGATAAGTTTGAGATATATCTTCGTAATTTACTCAACAAAACTATTTTTAGCGACGTAATATTTTATATGTCAGTAAAGCTACAAAATTATGCCACATGAACAATTAGATAGTATCAAACAGTCAAATGAGTTGCTGTCCAAATTGTCCAACCGTCAATTAGCCAGAGAAACATCGTAAGCACAAATAGAATTAGATACATCCAAGGTTGAGCCAGAGGACAAACATCAACGGTATCGATGCATGTCTTTTCTGTAATTAGATTGACCATCCGATTAAATCCCGCAACGCGCATCGGCAGTAAATAAACTTTTTTTGCGGTGGGAGAAGTAAAGTAATAAACTATGCCGCCTTGTCCTGTAGTACGCATCTTGAGGTTGTCGATCTCATTCCAAGACAACGACCAACCCTGGCGAAAAAAAGTGGGGACCCAATTTGGATATGCAACCTGAATTTTTTCATTGTCTAAAACTACTCTTTCGCTCAAGGCTGCATAGATTGCGATCGCACCTAAAGCAATACCGAGCCACAATAGCCAAGATGGTACAGGGGCAGCGGTGAAGTCCGCCAGAAACGGTAACGGCACTGTTAAACCAATATAGAGACATAAAAGTGTGATGCGGATAATAGGAGAAATTTTAAAAATATTCATCTTAATTAATTACTGATTACTGACTCCCCTTGTCCCCAAAAGCCATCATATTTAATTACTTTGATGTCACCTAAAACTTTTGTTTGGCAAGCGAGACGACGGTTTTGTTCGAGAGAATGCGGCGGGAGCGATCGCCTAATCTTGTCTTTCCAGTTAGGAGGCGAAACTGCTCCAGTTACTTCTACTGCGCATGTTCCACAGCTTCCAATGCCTCGACAATTGATAATTTTTGATTGACCATTGTGAAGATTGATGTCGTGCCTCAATAAAACTTTGCGTAAGTTAGCACCATTCTCACAAGTCAAGGTTTTTCCTTGTACAGTTACCATAGGCATAATAAATTTATAGAATGAATGAACGAGCAAATTATTTGTCTTTAAATAACTTAACATTTGTTAACTTGGATGGTCGCAAAACATGACTTTATGAATCAAAATCCAGCAATTCACGTCTATGACACTACTCTACGAGATGGCTCTCAGGGAGCAGGAATTTCTTTGTCTTTAGATGACAAGCTGAAGATTGCTCGACAACTTGATCGCTTAGGAATTCCTTTTATTGAAGGAGGATGGCCAGGAGCAAATCCCAAGGACGTGCAGTTTTTCTGGAAATTAAAAGAAGAACCTTTACAAAATTCTGAGATAGTAGCCTTTTGCTCCACTCGTCGCCCGAACTTGGCAGCGGTGGAAGATAAAATGCTCCAGGCGATATTGGCAGCAGGCACTCATTGGGTGACAATTTTTGGCAAGTCTTGGGATCTTCATGTTACGGAGACATTGAAAACCAGTCTGCAAGAAAACCTGGCAATGATCCGCGACACCATTGAGTATTTACGCAGTCAGGGGAGAAAAGTAATTTATGATGCCGAACATTGGTTTGATGGCTACAAACATAATCCTGAATATGCAATTTTAACCCTGAGAACAGCTTTGACAGCGGGAGCGGAATGGTTAGCTTTATGTGATACCAATGGCGGTACATTACCCCATGAGGTAACTCAGATTATTACAGAAATCATTGATGCTATCCCAGAAACCAAAGGTAGATTAGGCATTCATACTCACAATGATGCAGGAACGGCGGTAGCCAATGCGATCGCAGCAGTAATGTCAGGGGCGACGATGATCCAGGGAACAATTAATGGTTATGGAGAAAGGTGTGGCAATGCTAATCTCTGTACTCTGATTCCCAATCTCCAGTTAAAGCTGGGCTATTCCTGTCTGGGACAACAGGAGTTAGGTAAATTGAGTCCTATCAGCCATCTAATTAGTGAGATAGCTAATTTAGCCCCCGATGATCATGCTCCTTTTGTAGGGCGCTCCGCCTTTGCTCATAAGGCGGGGGTTCATGTTTCCGCAGTGGAGAAAAATCCTTTAACTTACGAACATATTCAGCCTGAATTAATTGGCAATCAGAGAAGAATTGTCATTTCTGATCAGTCGGGTTTAAGCAATGTTTTACATTATGCAGCCAAGTTTGGCATTAATCTGAGTAAACAAGACATTACCTGTCGTCAGATTTTAGATAAGCTAAAAACTCTAGAGAACGAAGGGTATCAATTTGAAGCAGCAGAAGCTAGTTTTGAATTATTGATGCGTTCTATCCTGGAGCCTGGTAAACAACTATTTCAGCTAAAGGGCTTTCAGGTTCACTGCAATATTCATCAAGAGATAGATAATACAGCTAGTAAGGCCTTGGCAACGATTAAGGTAGAAGTGGACGGCAAAAATTTATTAGAGGTAGCAGAAGGTAATGGTCCAGTATCAGCCTTAGATAGTGCTTTGCGTAAAGCTCTGGCGCGGTTCTATCCCCAGATTGCCGATTTTCATTTAGCAGACTATAAAGTCCGTATTCTTGATGGTGGTGCAGGGACAGCAGCAAAGACCCGTGTCTTAGTAGAATCAAGTAATGGGATTCAACGCTGGACAACTGTTGGAGTATCTGCCAACATCTTGGATGCTTCCTACCAAGCTGTAGTTGAAGGTATGGAATATGGTTTATTATTACAAGTTCCCCAAAAAAAAAGAGCAAGTATTGTTAATTAAAATAGGTAACTATAAGTATTTATGACGAATCTTCCCCCCACCACCAGAAGTAGACTGCAAAAAATTCCCTTGGCAACTGTTGTTTGGGAAGGCGATCGTCGTCCCCTGGGAAATATGGCATCCCACCTAGATATTGTTAAGGATGATGATGACGAATGCATTATCTGGGTAGATGGCTCTGAAGGTGCAGTCAGAGCGATGGACGTGGTAGGAAAAGATATGGGCATGGAAGCCGTGGTCAGGACTCTCTTACGGGCAATTGAATTTCCTCATCATCCATCCCAACCGAACCGTCCTCAAAAGATTGTGGTGCGAGATCGTGAAATTCAGTTTTTTTTACGGGGAGTCTTACAAGATTTGGAGATCAATGTTGATTATGCTCCGCAACTTCCATTGATTGATCGGCTGTTTGAAGGTTTTGCGGTCATGGATGAGGATCAACCTGCTCCTCTTCCTGCTCTCTACGAACAGGCAATTAAGGGAGTGGCAACTAAGATTTGGCACAATGCACCTTGGGAATTGCTAGCAGATAGCGACATTCTGCGGGTGGACTTAAAAGACTGCGAAATAAACCAGGTGTATATCTGTATTATGGGCATGATGTCCGCTGAATATGGCGTATTGCTATACCGCTCGTTGGATTCCCTCAAGCAATTTAGAGAGGCCGCTTTAGGGGAAAATAACTCAGCAGCAGAGCTAGAAAAAGCATTTTTGGCTCAGGATTGTTGGTTTCTTAATTATGAAGAGATCGAGGAAGATGATCTTGGAGATGATATTTTGGATGCAGCACCAGTCGAACCCTTTTTTGGCAGTTTGCATCCTTTTGAGGGCATGCGTCATTCCTTAGATGAAGCAGAAACTAAAATTGTCTACGCTATATTGGAGTCTTTGCTTCGTTTTTGTACCCGCAATCGTTCTACCCTAGCACAAGAACCAATCAGTGCTATTTCCAAATCCTATCGAATTACTCTTCCCGAATTAGAAGAAGCTCAACAAGCCAAACAAACAATATCCACCACAGTTTCAACTCTGCCAGAACTCAACACAGAACTATTAAGTCTGGGGGATAGCGATCGCTATGACTCCATGAGTCCAGAAATTGACATTCCTATTCAAGAAGACTTAATTCCTGACGGTTCGTTAATTAGCCTGGCAAGTATCCCCAGAGAACTAATTAAACAACTAAAACATCAGCCAAAAACCTATTGTCAATCTTCTACAGTTGCTTATAAAGCAACAGAAATACCGACTATTTTTATTCAGACTACTCGTCCCAAAGCTCAAAATTTAATTACTAGAATTAAGGATGCTGGAGGGTTAAAGGCAGTTTGCTTTAATCCTGGTCATGCTCCTTTTAGTGGAGAAGTTTATGATTTGGGGATGCTGCAAACCGAAGATGATGAACTATACATATTTGCTGAGTATTCACAGGATGTGGCGCAACAGGCAAAGGCATTAAAGAAATGGCATCAACGCTGTAAAAAAACCCAGGGTTACTGTGGGATAGTGATTGCCATGGGAGTGACGGGAGCAAACCGTGGTAATCCTAAAGCTAAAGATATACTGGCTTTGTTTGAAGTCAAATCAATTAATGGCGCAGAGATAGGTATGGGCGTTTTACAGCTAATGCCCAACTTTGATTTTTAGTCGAATCGAAATATGATAATGTATTCGGGTATGATTTAATCATCATGTAATATTTGTTTCAATAAATTTTAGTTTGTTTACGGTTTACTATTAAGTAACGTGGACTAGAACCAATAACCTTGTCTGTTGCTGGTTTTGATTTTGAAACAGGAACACCAATTAATATTTTTGCCAATTAATTTAGATTTATCAGGAGCGACTTAACATGGCTACTCTCAAAATTGTGGTTTATATCACTGTATTTTTCTTTATCGGACTATTCATCTTTGGCTTTTTGTCTAGTGATCCTTCTCGTAATCCTGGTGGCAGTGATTCAGAATAATTTTCCTAGTTGGATTAAGAAAAAAGGGGGCAATCAAAAGCCCCCTTTTTTTATCTTTTTTTTATAAGCAATCTTTTACCGCTGCTTCGGCAATGGCATATTTATCAGTTGCACAACCAGATATTGGTTGCTAAGCTATTTCGCACTTAACCTGACGATGAAATCGGCTGAAACAATTGAAAATTCGATGTACTCGATCCAATTTAAATGCGTCTAAGCTTATCATTACCTGAACCATATAAAATATTACAAGTCATTCTGAAAGACTGATAATAAAATTCTGTGAAAAGTGTTCTATGAAGAGTGACGAAGAGTGACTACTCTCAACGCTAAATTTTAGTTCCTTGTCAGTTCCTGGCGCTACTAAAACTATACTATAGCGTGAGCTTCCATTGCGGTATACATTAAATCACCAACGTCATAAATACTAACTTTCGGGTTTAGAATCGTCTTTGTCATCTACTTTCGGCACAATCTCAGGACGTTCCATATTTTCCCAACCAGCAGGGCGTTTGGAGTTGTACCAGGCGATTGAGCCTATGGTTACGGCAGCGATAAAACCAATCACGTAAACCGCCACAAAATAAGTGGGGAAATCACCCGTCACTGCAAATAGTAAATTCATATCTAAAAAATATTAATTTTATTATCAATTCCTTGCAATATTATCAAAGATCGTTACCGAATGTCTTTAATAAATAATTTTCCTGAGTAAACTAAAAATTCTCAGTGGAAAAAGAGTTCAGACTTATGATCGCCATCGGAATAGCAACTAAAGCCAATTTTAAAATCCAGGGTGCACAGAACAAGGTTACTAAAGAAAAGGTTAGGGAAGTAAAGCGCATCGCTGCCTTGAAAACATCGTCGTTTATTTTAGAACTTATATATAGTGCGATCGCCGCTATAAACAAAGTCACCAATGAAAGGTTGAGCATTTTATTAATTCTCTTATGATTAAATTATGGCGCATTCCCGTTAGAAACCGAGAACCGCTAATAATTTGGCGACTGGCAGTAAAAACATCAACGGTTATAAACCTTAATAATAAGATATTATAACTTTCCTTGTTATTGTCAACCTATAAAAATAACTGAACAATCAAATTATTGATGCAGATTTTCAGATACTTCTCTAGCAACTACCCAAAATCTTCAGCAAGATATATTTTCTAACTCACTTAATTTGCTACATCCCAATTAAAACCATTATCAGTCAGAGTGCCATCAATAAACTCTTTTAAAGTATCTGCCATCTGCTGTTGTTCCCTGATGCGCGGATGTTCGGGGGTTACTTGTTCGTGGATTAAAGGGAAAACACGATTGTCGTTATTTTTGCTACGGTATTCAGCGATCGCTTCAATGATATAGTTATTCCACCCTCTGTCGTGATACATATTGGGAAACATACTGATATAGCTGTAACCTCGCAAAAGAAAAAATGGTCTGGCAAAGAAAGCCTCGAAAGGCACACGCAGTAGCAGACGGAGATGTCGGCAACTGTTGAAACGGCTGTCGGGTCAAGAGAAAAGATTTCAACGCCATGTTAACCATGTGATCAGCAAAACTATAATTCTTGATGCCCAAAAATCTAATAGTATTGTTGCTATTGAGGATTTGACTGGGATCAGAAAAAGAACCAATCAACAACCTAGAAGCAAAACTGAAAGAAGAAGATCGAACTCTTGGGCTTTTTGGGGTGACAACATTGGTCACAAATTAAGGAATCCAGTAATTTGTCAAGAGGGAACAAAAATCGTGTGAAACTACCAAGAGAAGAAGATTTGAGCGATTGAAGTTGTCCATGAGTAACAACCGAAAACTGAACCGAGACCATGCAAAAAAGACTCAACGCCCGATGGTAGAAGATGAAGTAATTGCTAATCAACATACCAACCCTGAGCTTTTTTCAGTACTCTTACCTGCTTGACTACAAAACCATCTGGTATCGGTCGATGCAGATTAATCTGCACTAAACCAAGTTTAGGTAGTTTTAGATGATAATCGGTGAGGGGATTATCTTTGAATTGAGGAAAAAGTATTGACTTCATTTGCCCATACTTTTTGAACCTGGGGAAACCAGAACCCCTATTCCTAAAGAAATCCCAAGCGTCATGCAGTCTTCGTATATTAGTTTGAAGTACTTGCGAGGGAACTGCTTTGAGTCGAGGGAACTTCTTCTTTGCTGATGGTAGGTTGTTTTGCTGTTGCTCATATCCTGGGAAGGGATAATCAGGAGACATGATATATGAGTATTCCAAACTACACCTGTCTATGGCACACTTACGAGAACCAATATAATCTTTGATTTCTCTGAGTGCATAGTTATAACTGACACGACAAGTTTCTAACCACTCTAGTAGTCGCTCTTGCTGTGCTGCATCAGGATAAATTCTATAAGTGTAGTTAAGTATCATCCTAATTATTCTACTACACTTTTTATTTATGGTAAATTACTAATTGTCAAGGCATCGAGCCATTACAATTAGTTTGGCGGATAGCTGTATCCCAACGCTCATCACTACATCCTTGGTGATAGAGCGTGGGACTTAGCTTATCCCCCAAACCCCCTATAAGTTAAAATTTATTTCTTAAGTAGTTGCAATCGCTATATCTTCTGTTTTTAGAGATTTATCGTCCAAGCGATCGATATATACTTGCATATTATTCAACTGAGATGAACCAAAAACTGTAGCAAAAGCGGTATCTACTGCATCTCTTCCAGTACCGATACGTACTAAACCCTCCGTGGGTGCAAGACGAGTAGCATCAAATAAATACCACTTATTTCCCAGGTACGCTTCAAAACAGGCATGAAAATCAGGTGGTTGCAGTTGCCAAGCATATGCCGAGACGAATCTAGCAGGAATACTTAAAGCACGACAAAAAGCAATGCCCAAATGTGCAAAATCGCGACATACTCCTGCTCTTTCTGTTACAGTGTCGTATGCAGAAGTATGAGAATCGGTACTGCCAGATATATAGGTAACTTTGTCGTAAATCCAATCACAGACAGCTTGAACTTTAGCATAACCAGGCTGACAATCGCCGAATTCATCCTGTGCTAGCTTCATGAGGCGATCGCTTTGACAATAGCGCGATGGATATAAATAATGGATAATATCCAGAGGTATATCTGATGGTAGAATTTCTGAGATCTCGTCAGGATTATCTACGCTGTGTTTTAAATTCACTGTCCCCTGGTACGAGATTTCCAGTTTCCCCTCGGGTGCGACTAATCGTAGATAGCTATTTTCTGAATCAGGAACAATGTGTTTCTCTTCGTTGCAGTTAGGTTGGATTTGCAGACTGGTGTCTATAATCTGTTGATATTCATTTTCTACTGCACAAATATTAAAAATAAAAGTGCTGATACTTGAAACATCATACTCAAGTTCACATCCAACCTTAAATTTCATGACAATTAATACCCAATTAGTATTGCTTACGACACATATATTCCTAGGGAATTTGGCGAAACAACTCTACTATAGCGGTGTTCAGAGTTATTAAGTACACCTAGTTGACTTGATTATTAGGATTGGGATTTATAACTGTACTTAACTTGTTTGCACACCGCTGTATCTGACTTTTTCTCGCTACCAATCTACTATCTAACAAATACCTGGGCTTCGTATTCAGGCAAATCAATTAGAATTTGACCGTTACCAGCTTCAAGATCGTAGTTACCAGTCCATTCATGCCAAGTACCATCGGCGGGAAAATTAGAAACAGCATAACCAGCTAAATATTGGTCGGAGAAGTTAGCGACAACTACCACGCGAGAACCTTCGTCATTCCAGCGAGTATATGCTATTACCTTTGATTCTGAATCTTCATGAAAAAATTCGATATTTTCGGTATATAGTGCGTGGTTTTGTTTGCGTAAGTTAATTAAGCCTTTGTAATGTGCAAACAAGTGCTTATTATTATCTCCCGCCAGTAAAGTCCAATCAATCTTACTAGGAGTCTGTCGGGCTTATGGAAAGCTGATGTAAACTATGCTAAATGTAAATTAGGCAGAAGGGGGGGACAATATGGAAGGGTGGCGGGAGGGGGGAGAAAAGGCCTGGTTCGGGGTTTTTCTGACAAATGCCAAGCGACGTCAGAAAGAGGACGGGGGAAGGGGGATGGGGGGGGGAGGGAGTGGATTTTTTTTAAATCTAGCATCTTGATCAAGGGGTTGATAGTCACCAAATTCTTGACCCATCCATAGCATAGGTATACCAACCGCAGTCATCAATAAAACCGCACCTAGCTTGACTCGTTTGAAAGCAGCTTCGCCCATAATACCGCGATTACCCAGTTCAACCATTATTCGTCTGTGGTCATGATTGCTTAGATAGTTGACTACGTTAGTTGCCCCCATGAAGCCTCTACGTTTACAGTCAATCATGTCTTTCAATTCTTCTGGGTCATAGCGATCGCCACAAATATGAGCAGTTACGTTAGCATAGAAACTATAGTGCCAACAGCCATCCATTGGACCATCTAGGTTAGTAATTGATGGGTCTTCAGGAATGTTTTCGGCAATATTGACAAAGGGTTTCATGCCCGCATGTTCTTTCGCTTGATCAACAATCCAGTGTAGAAAGTCATAGTTGTTGATTTGCCTGGTTGCATCATAGCGAATACCGTCAATGTGATATTCTTCAATCCAGAAATCTACGTTGTCACCAATATATTTCCACGCGGGTTTTGTATTTAAATTCTCGTCATATTTTTCGTAGTTAAATTCTGGACCCCAGCTATTGTCAGGATCGGTGGGAGAATGATGATACCAGTAGTCATGATCGATTTGTGTTAAAGGACATTCAGTGTTGGAATGATTGTAAATCCCATCCACAATTACCCGAATACCTTTACCATGACACTCATCAATTAGATGTTTTAGTTCGTAGGTAGTACCGTAGTTAGATTCAGCAGCAAAGAAGTGTTGTGGACTGTAACCCCAGCTATAAGTACCAGGGTTTTCTTTTATTGGCATTAGCTCAATGGCATTAATACCCAAGTCTACTAAATAATCTAGTTTCTCAATCATGTGCTGGTATTTACCCCTCGGTTTGGGGTCATCTTCACCACCAGAAAAGTCCCCAATATGAAGTTCATAAATAACTAATTCATGGTCTGCGGGTAATGGTTTATCGTCATGTTGCCAGACATAAGTATCGACGATTGGTTCACCATCTTTAATAGTAATAGTACCGTTTTGGCTTTCTGGGGCAATATTTACCGCATAAGGATCGACTACTTCTACCCATTCATCTGGTTCTAAAAACCAACTTAGAGAACGAACACGGAATTTGTATTCATATTCTCCATCTTCTAGTTCGATTTTGCTTCTAAAATAACCATCATCGTCTTTTTCCATCTCTACAGGTTGCCAATCAGAAAAAGAACCAATAACAGCAGCTTCTTTATTATACGGAGCAAATAATTTGAATTCTATTAAATTAGCCATGTTGAAATATCCCAGAATGAATATTGACATACTCCCGTCGCGGGACGCGAGGGATTCTCCTCAACTTAACAGATCTGCTAAGTTTGGGAGCTTTTTATCCTGACTGCTGCCCACAGCCAGCTTTTTAATTAGCAATGCAGAGTTGTAATCTCTGTCGCAACTTAAATTACATACATCGCATGAGTGCCAACGGTCTGATAGAGTTTTACTAACTCGATTTAGGCATCGGCTACAATGCTGTGATGTCCCTTTTGGATTGACCTTAACTATTTTAGTACCGTATTTTTGAGCCACCTGAGATAGTATTTCCAGAAAGTTGGCTACACCATTGTCGCTCCAAGATTTGTTCATCCCAGAAGATGATGCTTGACCATTAGGAACAAATACCCCTTCGATTTTCTTGGGTTTATTCCTTCGTTTCATATTGCGAATTTTCAAGTCTTCAATAGCTAAAACTTCCGAGTTTTTAGCTAATTTGTGTGCTTCGCTATAATGCCAATGTTTTCTCTGTCTTGCTATCTTTTGGTGAAGTCTAGATATTGCTCGTCGCACGAGTCTTTTCGCCTTCTTGCTTCGAGTGTTGTCGTCTAGTTTTCTTTGCAGAAGTGCCAGTTTTGATTCAGATTTTCTCAGATGTTTTTGAGGTAAAGTTTGGTTATTATTTGAGTCTACATATAGTTTTTCAAGTCCAACGTCTATTCCAACAGTATTTGATTCAGTCGGTACAGTATCAATCTCAATATCAGGAATAGATTTGTCCTCAACAGAAAGATTAATGTAGTAACCATCAATCTTTCTAGTAATAGAGACAGTTTTCAGTTTGAAGCCAGGTTCAATGTTTCTCGACTTACGAAACTTAAACCAACCCAGTTTGGGTAGTTTAATAGTGCTACCGACCAGATTTTTATCGGGGATAGTAGTCCATGCAAGGGTGCGATACCTCGCTTTATTTTTAAAGCGAGGGCGACCACTTCTGTTGCCTTTGGAATCTCCTTTTACAAATCGCTCAAATGCCAATTTTACTCGTTTGACACAATCCTGAAGCACCTGTGAGTAGATGTCTTTGTACCAGGGACGTTCTTTTTTAAGTAGAGGTAGGCTAGCTGACTGAGAATGCCAATCTGGATTGTTCCGAAGTTGACCACTCCCTAGCTCGCACCAACGCAAACAATATTCCCCTTGAGGAATAATTAGGTTACAGCGATTCATTTGCCACCAGCGAAATCTATCCGCCAACAAATAGTTGTACTGATACCTGAGCATAGACAACCAGCGTTCAATTTCTTGTCGCTGTGCTGCTGTTGGCATCAATTTATACTGATAGGTTTTCCTCATGAGAGGATTTTACCATTAGCTGTACACATATTCAGTATCTTGAAAAACAATTATCGTAGTACCCGTAGAGCAGTATTTAATCTAACCGTACATATTGTGCTGGTAACTAAATATAGACGAAAAGTGATTGATGGCGAAATGATCGAAGAACTAGCTAGCGTCTTTCAATCTGTACTTGCTTCTTGGGACAGCCAATTGATTGAATTTAATTGCGAAGCAGACCATGCCCATTTGCTCGTTTCATACCCACCCCACAAGTTATTGAGTAGTTTAATAGCTAATTTAAAAGCCACATCATCTAAGACAATGTGGCGTAAGTTCGAGCCGAAACTGAAAGAGATTTATGGCGCAAGCGAGTGTTTTGGACAGGCGCATATTTCGTTGCCAGTTGCGGAGGGGTTACTATAGATGTCTTGAAAAAATATGTTCAAGAACAAAATTCTCCACCCCTAGACCCTGGCCAAAATTCATCCCATCACTAAAAGTGAGGGTCTTCTTTTGGAAGAAAGATAAAAAATATTTGGTTTATTAGGTGCAAGTATATTGAGGATACAAATTTAAAAACATCTACCAATGGGATGAGCCTAAGTTTTTGTTGTCAAGATAATTTAACATTTACTGCAATGAGAATAAAAGATGACTCGATTGCTACCCTGTAATAGATTTATTAAATTTAACAGAATAGTAATTTATACACAGGAAAATTTGAAATCAACTTTGGGAATCAACCCTTTGATAGATGAAGAATTTTAGTAGCGCCAATAGTATAAGAATGACTGTAATACTATAAAGGCTAATCAAAGATGAGTATCGAAAATAGAGTTAAAGCCACTGCTAAAAACATCGAAGGAAAAATCCAAGAAGCAGTAGGAGAAGTTACTGGAAATCCTCAAGATAAAGCAGAAGGTCAAGAGAAAAAAACAGAAGCTCAAGTTCAACACAGCGTAGAAAACGTTAAGGATAATATCAAAAAAGCGATTGATTAATCAAATAATAATTTGCCTTTGTGCTTTGTGTAAGGGCTTGGCGTGGCCAAGCCTTGTTGATTTTCAATATTTGTTTTGTTTGATACGATAATAATTTAAATAAAAACTATTAATATTTTATAACTTAACCACAATTTTTAGACATTGAATCCGTCACAATCTGCTTTTGATTATTTACCAGATATCGCCAATTTGCCTTTAATTCTGGCAGAACCAATTTTACGCCGCACAGATAATATAATATCTAATCCCATGTTCGATTTCGTCTTGAGTTTGTCTTAGGTTGATTATCTTTAACTGCGGCTAAGTAATGATTGCCACTATCTACAATGGCATTAATTGTTTTTTTTGAGTATTCATGGAATCGAAAGCAAATACTACGCCTTTAACCGCTAAAATTTTGATAAATTCAGGGATGGCGGTAATTTCATTGCTCTTATCTTTGACTTCACAAGGTTGCAATATTAATCCTCTTTCTACCAAATAAGCAGTAACTAGAGTTATCGCCTGATGAGATTCACAATGAGGATTATCAGTTTCGAGCAGATAAGAACCTCTCAGCACTTTGCCGTCGAGAGCTAAAGTTTCCCCTGCGAGCGGAGTGATGCCAAAAAACTGAGCTAACCTGCACGAATACTCTTGATAGTCAAGAGATAACAGCGCACGCCGAATTGTACTGTACGAAGGCAGGAGATCGACCTCAAACACTCTTTCAATGGTTGTTTGTACGATTTCAACCAATCGCCGATCGCTAAGAATCCTTGGTTGACGGCACCCTACAGCTAGAGTAAACAAAGCCAGACATAGTGACTGAATATCAATGGCTTCAGGCAATAGAATACCTTTTTAATTGGTAAAACACGAGTTCTAATTTAGCATGATAATCTTACCATTTAGCATGAGATAGCCCTGGAGTCCCTGGCAATGGTTTTAACGGTTTATGCCGAGCAGCAGCGTCCTGAGTTGAAGGAGGAGGAGAAGGAAGAGTGAACCCTGAGTTAGATTTAAGATTGAATCCCAAATTCGTTCGTTTACTTTCTAAGGTATAAAAATACTGCTATGACTAGTACTATTGCCTTGCAACCAGTAGAAATTATCCACCTATCAGGTATCAGCTGGCAAACCTATGAAACCTTACTGCAAGAACTCAATGATAGCCGCCGTCTGCGACTGACATATAGCCATGGGAATCTGGAAATTATGACTCCATCACCAGAACATGAACGTTACAAAGAAGTAATGGGTCGATTTGTCGAAACTCTTGCTGAAGAACTAGAAGTTAGAATTGACCCTCTTGGTTCGACTACTTTCAAACTTCCAAAACTTAGTGGAGTTGAACCGGATAAATGTTTTTACATTACCAATCTGAACGCAGTTAAGGGTAAAAACAGAATCAACCTACAACAAGACCCACCACCGGATTTAGTGGTCGAAATTGATATTACCAGCAGTTCAGAAAATCGCCTGCCAATCTACGCGGATATGGGTGTGCCGGAAATCTGGCGTTATGATGGTAACTCCTTTAGTATCAATGTTCTCCAGAATCAACAATATGTAACTGTTGAGCAGAGTTTAGCTTTTCCCAATCTACCGCTTCCAGAAATTTCCCGATTTTTACAAGAGGTTAATCAAAAAGATTACTTAGAACTAGTACGAGAATTCCGTAACTGGGTGAGAAATCAAATTAATTAAAATAACAATTCTGCAATTTTTCTGTGGAGACACTACCATCATCGAAAAAATATAATCAAAAATTATTTTTTTGCTGTAATTAATTTGATAATAAAAAAGCTACTGTTTAACTTGTGTTTGTTTAAGACGATCGCTCTTTACCGAAAAACCTGCATACCATTGATAGCAAAGTGAACCAATAATAAAAGCAATTACAAACAAGACTGGATTCCAAATCCCTAATATCAAAGCGGTAATACCTGGTCCTGGACAATATCCAGCAATACCCCAACCGATGCCAAATATAGCAGCACCTAGAATTAGAGAGGGATCAATATCTTTTCTAGTGGGTAAATAAAACTTATCGCCGAAAATTGGCCGAGGTAAGCGCAATACAAAACGAAAAGCAATGACGGTAACACCAACAGCACCACCTAAGACAAACAAGAGTGTTGAGTCCCAATTTCCTGTAATGTCTAAAAAACCCAAAACGCGATCGCGATCGATCATCTGAGATAAACTTAACCCTAGACCAAAAAGCAGACCTGATAACAGGGCAACTACATTCTGTTTCATAATCCTAGTACATGACGAGTAAACCAGACTGTCACTATAGCAGTCGTCATAAAGGTAATCACAGCAACTAGAGAACGGAAAGATAATCGACCTAAGCCGCAAACTCCATGACCACTGGTACAACCATTACCCATCCTTGTCCCAAAGCCGACTAATAAACCCCCCAGAATCATCGACCAGAGATTGAAGGAAAATGTTAATGCGGATTCAGGAAGAAAGACATATTTGTAGAATAAACCACCTGCTAACATGCCAATGATAAAGAACCAACGCCAAGATTCTCTCCTGCCAAATCGAATTGCACCATTAACAATCCCACTGATACCGGCAATGCGACCATCAAACCCTAACAAAATAGTTGCACTCAGCCCAATCAGCATACCGCCAATTAAAGCTGTAACCCAATTGACCTCTACCATAATTATTCTTCCGCATCAGTTACATTGATTTAACTCTGCAATCAAATTGTAGAGGCGAACTTCAACCGCTGACAATTCAGAGGCTTGGCGGTTTTTCATGCCCATCGCAGTTAAGAGTAAGCCCAATTCAAAAGCATCTTTAGAGTCAATAATCAATTCTAATTCTTCTGCCCCAGCTAAAATACAGGGTTCATCTTGACGTTCTTTGACTGCAAAATTGAGATGAATCGATGCCGAGTCTTTACCTTGTAGTTTAGATATTTTATCCCCTAATACCTTCAGAGAAGAAAGATGACTTGAAACGGTAATGTCATCAGTTTCGAGGTTGCGAGTTAAATATTGATCAGTCATAATCTTAGTTCCCAAACAAAACATGAACCTTCAACTTCTTCTAGATTAGGAAAACAAATTGAGGAACTTGTGACATCAACTAAATCTACCAAGGTTTTTTGCCGCTTTCTAAAAGTTAGACAATATTGGACAATCGCCGATACTTTAATTCTGACGTCTAGATGCTCCTGAACAACAACATTACAGCGATTCGTAACATTTCTACAGGTGAGCCACAATGATTAACATAGGAAAGCAGCATTCATCTCATAAAAATTTTTATCATGCTAGCTAAGCAAACTCTTCCCCTTCGCCGAAAAATTAGAAGATGGATCGCTCAGTTTACCTTAATTACTATCGTCTTCGTTACCTGCTGTTATGTTTACGGCAAGAAAATCGAGCCTAACTGGATCGAAGTTGTACCAGTTGAGCTAGCAATCCCTCGTTTAGATCAGGTATTTGACGAATTTAAAATCGTTCAAATTAGCGATATTCATGCCAGCGAATTGATGCCAGCCAAGCGACTAGCTAAAATTATCAAGCTGGTTAATCAACAGCAGCCAGATGCGATCGTTATTACAGGAGATTTCATCACTAAGAGAAGTAACTTTTATGCCGAGCGATTAACGCTCAAATTAAGCCAGTTGCAATCCAAGTCAGGAATACTAGCGATTTTAGGCAATCATGACCATTGGCAAAAAGAAATAGCTCAACTCAAGCAAGTCATAATAGACAGTAATATAACTCTTCTGGATAATCAAGTTTATATCGTAGAGCGTGGTTCCCAGCAGCTAGCATTTGCTGGACTTGATGATCCTTATTGGGGAGAACCAAATCTACCGCAAACCATTGCTCAACTGCCTGATAACGTTCCTGCCGTATTATTAGTCCACGAACCAGACTACATCGAAAAAAGTGCCGCGACTCATAAATTTGCGCTCCAATTATCAGGTCATTCTCATGGGGGACAGATTAAAATCCCTTTCTTTCATCCCTTAGTCTTGCCTCATGGCGGAAAAAAATACTTTGCTGGATTAAACCAAGTTGAAGATACCATAACTTATACCAATCGTGGGTTAGGAATGACTGGTTTGCCCTACCGCTTTGGTAGTCGTCCAGAAATCACGGTTTTCACCCTCCACCCTGCAACCTAGTTTATATTTATTTTATTCCCTTGAATTAACTACTAACTACTAATTATCTATGTTCCTGTCGCAATCTGAATCACCTGCATCAAGTCCTCAAAACTGCGATGTTTGGCAGGAAGTAAACAAGGGTAGACATTTAAGCCTTCGATTTGATTCGCTGTTTCTGTGGTTTTGGTATCTAAGGTGACTATAGGTAAAGCAGCCAGATATTCAGATTCTTGAAGCGATCGCAAGTATTTAGCTGGTTGAACTATCTGGTAACTATCTAATACGATCACGTCCAGTTGCCAGATACGAGCTAAAGTATGAGCTTGTTCCAGGCTGTCTGCTTCAATAATACGGTGCTGGTAATTTGCCTGCTGTTCGTTATTATCTGACCAATTTTTGAGATTAAAATTAGAGCCATTGCCATGATTAGTTTCAGGATCAGTAGCCTCAGATTCGGGATAAAGACAAAGAATAGTCAAATTATGGTTAGCAGTTTTTTGCGGAGTACTAGAAGAGTTTGTGGTGGAGTTATCAGACAACTGATCTTGATTTTGGGGAATCTTGTGCTGGGGAAGCATGAGGGTAAATCGACAGCTATCGGGTGCATAAGTGCTGCTTATATTTCCCTGGAGAATTTTCGCCAAATATTCCGCAATCATTAAGTCTAGTCCCGAATTTGACCACGGTGAATCTGGGTTTTCTGGTAGTGATGACCAGGAACGTGGAGTCATAAAGTTACTGCTTATTGCGATCTCCGTCAATCCTGACACATTACTAATTTCGATATTTAGATTGTCTAAGGACTCAGAAACCCCCATGGTTTCCAAAATTAAATGAGAAAGTACACAGGACAAAAGTAATTTATTGGCGATCGCCATCTCACTTCCCAGTTCTATATGCAATTTCAGCCCAGAGGGGACAACTACCAAGTCAGAATTTACCCCAGCAGTTAGCTGAACTTTAGTTAAAGCTTGTTGATAAAGCTGTCGACACAGAAATTCTAAATTTACTAATTCTGGCTCTAATAGCTGTTCGGCAGCCAAACTAGTAAGTTGTAATAGATCATCGACAATACCC
Organism: Cyanobacteriota bacterium; assembly: GCA_942490675.1. Lineage (GTDB taxonomy): Bacteria > Cyanobacteriota > Cyanobacteriia > Cyanobacteriales > Xenococcaceae > Waterburya. The sequence goes on from CALNYB010000014.1 coordinate 149,361, forward strand.
ACCATTTTTTGCCCACTGCTATGAATTAGCTGCACATAACGAGCCTGACGCTGATTTAATTGACCTATTTTTTGTCCTTGCAGCAGGCTAGACAAGCCGACAATACCTGTCAGAGGAGATTTAAGCTCATGACTAACAGTTGCCAATAATTTATTGGTGACAGCTTCCGAAGTTGTTGACGAACAGCTTTCTTGAGACTCAGTGGGCTTTGGCAAAGCTGCTTTAGTCGCCAAAACCAACCAATATGAATTGTTTGTCTGAGAAAATTGCTGTTCAGTAACCAAAGGAAGTTTAAGGTAATTCCAGTCTGATGCCTCTTCTCTTTCTATTCCCAGATGGTAAGTTATGATCTCATTTAGCTGTTCCTCTGCTAAATTTTGGTTTGGGTGAGATGTCTGGAAATTTGTTAAGAAATTTGTTAACGGTAGTTCGGTAACTGAGTCTAAGCTATAGGTTCCAGATCTGGTATTGGTCAAAGATATGCTGTGATTATCTTGACTGTCATCATGCTGCTCATAATCTGGTTGTGTTGGCGATCGCTGTTTCCCTCGATCCCAAGTCACCTTCTGAATATTAGTCTCATGTATTGCTGCATCCAGTGGGCTTTTCCCCTTGAGCAGTTCTTGCCAACACTTATTCTGATAAAGATCATCTCCCACTGCTGTTTCTATTTTAAGAGGTAATGCAATAGCATCAATCAAATTACCTAGGGAACCCAGAGAAGTCGGTAATTGCGGAGCGTTTCTGGATAGCTGTTTAGCTTGTAATGCCAGATAATTAATGATCTTAGTTTGATCTAGCTTTCCCTGTAGCTCTCCTAGGGTATTAACAATTAAATATTCACTTTGATTGCTAGATATCGTGCCGTACTCTAAATGATTCAAAAATTCATCAATCTCCGTATCAGCTTGGTAAACCATCGCTGGCTTAATTAACGAATTGAAATCTTGAGTGGTTACATGAGCAATATTTTGTTGATACGCAACCTTGCTGGGATGGCTGACTAATGCTGTTTGTTTTCCCCACCAGATTTCTGTAAGGAGCGAGAGCAGATCTTCCGCGTTAATTATGCCCCAACCTCCACAATTTTGGGGAATTGCCAGCAATTTACAGTTTGAATGGCGAAAAATATTTAGTATGCTGCCCAAATCTGCCTCTGGCTGACAAATTGGAATTGGATAGACAAAATCGTTAAGAGAAGTATAATTACTAACCATGACTGTCGAGTTCCTGTCTCTGAGGGCAAGCTCAACTCAAGGTCAAACATGATGATTCTTGAGTATATCGCTGAAAAACTTTCAATTGATAATTAATTGATAATTGAAACCAAAAATTAAGATCTTAATTAGGGCTTGCTGAATAAACATCAAACCCATATAGGCTAATGCTTTAGAGTTATTTAGTCAAGAATAAAGTGTCAGAAAATTAGCTCTTTAAGCTCGTAAATCTTGTACTTATAGGAAAATTGAGAAGTAAAAATTAAATCTAGTAAGGTGAAACTCATTACTCATTACTCATTACTCCTCATTACAGAATACTTTTTCAGCAAACCCTAATTACTAGCTACTAATCCTTGGCAGGAGGAGAAATTTTACCTGAATGTATAAATACCTGTAATAAATAAATGACTGTTGGCTTAACTCCCTTGTTACATGTTCTATTAAGCTACCTAACTCTCTTGCCAGCTAAACCTATACCCAATTAAATTTTAGTAGTAATATTAATTTAGTAGTAATATTAACAATCTTAATGCTTTTTACTCGTAAAATAAATCTGCTTTAAGTTGCGTTTTGTTAAGATCCGCAAAACGTCTCAATAAATGTTAACTTTTTATTGATAAAGGCTATGTAACAGTTGGTCTCAGATGCCACTAGGTGTTAACGGTTAAGTGACAGATCGTACGCACTCCAGCGGGTTGTTAAAGCTGTTGTCTTTATTGAGATTTGAGCCAATATCTTTCAATTTAAGGACAGTGGCAGCTTCAACGTATAACCTACCCAGCAATGTCAGATTACCAAAATAATCCTTCCAGTAGAGAAGCTATTCCGACTAAATTGTATATCTGCTTATTTTCTACTCAACAGCAGTTATCTCATTCAGTCACCAAACTGTTAAACCGAGATCGTTACGAGTTTAGATGTCTTAGTTTGATCGAGGATCTGACTGATTTTGTGATTAAAAATCATCAGAGGATCGATTGTTTGATTCTATTGGAGGATTTCCAGTTAAGTTCAGTTGTAAACCAGCTATGGCAATCAGAAATTCTACTCCCCACAATAATAGTGCAAGCTGAGCAACCAATGGATACTATGAGCAATGTGGCAGAAGACTATAGCAAATTCTTAGCTGACAAAGCAGCTAAAACCATCTATCATTCAGCAGAGTTTCGTCTATATTTCACTCAGCTTGCGGAAATCAACTCCTACATTAACCTGGCAATTACTAAGTTTATCAGCCTAGCTCCTGGCTCAAAAACTAGTCAGCATTCACCAACGGTAAAAAGATCTCTCATCGCGCAGCAGCGCCGATTAACTGAAAAGCTCAAGGAAAGATTGAGTTATCTGGGAATTTACTATAAGCGTAATCATAATTCTTTTTACCGCAACTTATCTTTAGAGGAGCAAGAAAAACTACATTATAGATTAAGCCAAGTCTACCGCCAGATTTTGCTTGATTACTTCGATAATGACTCTCAGATAAATAAGTTAATTGATGAGTTTGTTGACCAAGCTTTTTTTGCCGATATTTCTACTTCTCAAATTTTGGAAATACATATGGAGTTAATCGATGATTTTTCCTATCAGCTTAAAATAGAAGGCAGAAATGATGATATTCTACTTGACTATCGCTTGCCACTAATTGATGTTATTTCTCATCTGTGTGAGATGTATCGCCGTTCGATTCCTGGGCAAGACACCTCTTTAGAATTACTATTTACAGTAGAATAAATATTCTAGTTTATGGAAAATAGTATGGAAAATAACCTGGTGTTTTTCTTAAACAAAATTTTAGATTTATCAATTCAAATTAGTTGATAAATTATTTTATATTATGGATCAATTCAGAAAGACTTACGTACTAAAATTGTATGTGGCTGGAAATACACCAAATTCAGTGCGAGCGCTTAAAATACTAAAAAACATCTTACAAAAAGATTTTCAGGGGGTGTATGCTCTCAAAGTGATTGATGTTTTGAAAAATCCTCAACTGGCTGAGGAGGATAAAATTTTGGCAACTCCAACTTTATCCAAGGTATTGCCCCCTCCTGTGCGCAAGATTATCGGCGATTTAAGCGATCGCGAGAAGGTATTGATTGGTCTAGATCTGCTTTACGAAGAAATTCGTGAGCAAAGATTTTGACCCAACTCCAACGGCTAAACTAGGTTGGAATAAGGGCTAACCTATCACTAGGCTAACCATACTTCTTGCCAACCCAAGTATAAAAACGGACTGAAAGTTAAATGTAAAATATTATACTTTTATCATAAATTTTAGCCCTAAGGTTTTAAAATAATCCTGAAGACTCCCTATTTCTGTTTTAGATGAACGAACCAAATCCCAATAATCAGCTACCACAGCAAGAAATAATTACCAAGGGAGTCCGTAAAATCCGTACCATGATTGAAGGATTTGATGAAATCACTCATGGTGGATTACCCATTGGCAGAACCACTTTAGTTAGTGGAACTTCAGGTACAGGAAAAACCTTGTTGGCGGTGCAGTTTCTTTATCTAGGAATCGAGTTTTTTGATTGTCCTGGCATCTTTGTGACGTTTGAAGAATCTCCCAAAGACATTATTGAAAATGCCCATAGTTTTGGCTGGGATTTACAAAACCTGATCGATCGAGGCAAGTTGTTCATTTTAGATGCTTCCCCCGATCCTGAAGGGCAGGAGGTTGTAGGTAATTTCGATTTATCGGCATTAATTGAGCGCATTCAGTACGCAATTCGCAAGTATAAAGCAAAGTTAGTTTCTATTGATTCTGTAACAGCGGTATTTCAACAATACGATGCAGCTTCAGTGGTTAGACGGGAAATTTTTCGCTTAGTGGCGCGTCTCAAGCAATTAGAAGTCACTTCCATCCTAACTACAGAAAGAGTTGAAGAATATGGACCAATTGCCCGCTTTGGAGTTGAGGAATTTGTTTCTGACAACGTGATTGTTCTTCGTAATGTTCTAGAAGGAGAACGCCGTCGCCGTACCATTGAAATTCTCAAGCTGCGGGGAACAACTCACATGAAGGGAGAATATCCTTTTACCATGACTAACGATGGTATCAATATCTTTCCTTTGGGGGCAATGCGTCTTACTCAGCGTTCTTCTAATGTTCGTCGCTCTTCTGGGGTTAAAACTCTGGATCGACTATGTGGCGGAGGCTTCTTTAAAGATTCGATTATTTTGGCTACAGGAGCAACAGGGACAGGGAAAACTCTATTGGTCAGTAAGTTCCTGGAGGAAGGGTGTCGTCAGGGAGAAAGAGCCGTCTTGTTTGCTTATGAAGAATCTAGAGCGCAGCTATCTCGGAATGCTTCCTCCTGGGGAGTAGACTTTGAAGAAATGGAGCGCCAAGGGTTACTCAAGCTACTCTGTTGCTACCCCGAATCAGCGGGTTTAGAAGATCATTTACAGATGATCAAGTCGGAGATTACCGACTTCAAACCCTCTCGGATTGCGATCGATTCTCTTTCTGCCTTGGCTAGAGGAGTAACCAATAACGCTTTTCGTCAGTTTGTGATTGGGGTAACTGGTTATGCTAAACAGGAAGAAATTACAGGCTTCTTTACTAATACTACTGATCAGTTTTTGGGAGCCAATTCCATTACTGAATCCCACATTTCTACGATTACCGATACCATCATCCTCTTACAATACGTAGAAATTCGCGGGGAGATGTCCCGCGCCATGAACGTTTTTAAAATGCGTGGTTCATGGCACGATAAAGGCATCAGAGAGTATGTAATTAGTTCCGACGCACCAGAAATTCCCTATATTAAAGAATCTTTCCGTAACTATGAGGGTATTATTAGCGGTTCACCTTCTCGGGTTTCACTGAACGAAAAAAGCGAACTTTCGAGAATTGCCAGGAATGTCAAGGATATCAATATTGATAGTGCGAAAGACGAAAAATAGGAGATGACTACTGAGCTTCAGCAAATTGAGTCTTTTTTAGAGAATCAGGTTGCTCCCCTAGCCAATAAAATAGATCGCCATCCTCATGTTTTAAAATCAGCCTTGGAGCAGATGGGCGATCGCTCTTGGTTAGCTTTAAAAGCACCTCCAGAGTTGGGGGGAACTGGCATGAACGCAGCAGATTATCGGCGTTTACAGATATCCCTAGCAAGAGCTTCTGGGGCATTGACTTTTTTGCAAACTCAACACCAAAGCGCCGTCGCAAAATTAGTCCAGAGTCAAAATAAATTTTTGCAACAAGAATTTTTTCCTGGCGTAGGGAAGGGAGATATTCTAATCGGCGTTGGCTTTTCTCATCTACGTCGCCCTGGAGTGCCAATCATGCAGGCAACTGAAACAGCGGATGGATATCTTTTGACAGGAAAAGTCCCCTGGATCACTGGTTATGGTTTCTTTGGCTACTTCATTCTGGGAGCAACCCTACCTGATGGTAGAGAGCTTTATGGAGTATTGCCTTTACAAAATGAAGTGCAGGAATCTGGAGGAACCATAATCTGTAGTGAGCCGATGGATTTAATCGCCATGACTGCTACCAATACAATCAGTGCCAAAATTAATCAGTGGTTGTTAAAGAGCGATCGCTTGGTAAAGATTAACCCAGCAGGAGCAATTCACGCCAGCAGCCGTCACAACATTCTCCATCATGGTTTTTTCTCTCTGGGCTGTGCTTACGGAGGGCTAGATATTCTCAGAGCGATCGCCGAAACTAAACAGCTAGAGTTTATTCAAGAATCCTGGCAATCTTTACATCAAGAAGTACAACAAATAGAACAAGCTGCGATCGCTTCCATATCAGATAATCAGTCAACTTACCAACAACAATTACAACTTCGGATTGAGACAATTGATTTAGCTCAACGCTGTAGCCTGGCTGCGGTAATTGCCTCTAGTGGCGCAGCAAATGATTTCAACTCTAACGCAGGGAGAGTCTACCGTGAAGCCATGTTGTTTAGTATTTCAGGTCAAACTACTGATGTCATGGAAGCCAGCTTAAAAAGCTTATTGAAAGGCGAGATTGTCATTGCTGATAGCTCGTAGCTGATAGCCAAAAACTAGTCAATCAACAGCGTAGTCTATCCAATTAAAAACTGCTGCAAATCACGCGGCTGCTTGCCAATACTTATAAGCAGCATAAGCCATTACCACTACTCCAGTTAAAATCGCGTCTTCGTCTATAGCAAACTTAGGATGATGCAGAGGATAGTTTATTTTATCTTCATGTCCGACTCCGAGGCGAAACATACAGCCTGGTACTTGATCTAGATACACAGAAAAATCTTCTGCCCCTAAAGAAGGTTCGGGTAAAATTTGTACGCTTTCATCCCCCCAGGCTTCGCGCGTTGCGAATTCAATAATCTGAGTCAATTTCTCGTCATTATGCACCGAAGGAACTCCTCGACGATAATCCACTTGGCATTTTGCGCCATAGATTTGACAGACTCCCTGGACAATATTATCAATCCACTGAGGTAAGTTAGCATGGCTTTCAGGATGGAGCGATCGCACTGTGCCCATCATCTGTACTCGATCAGCAATCACGTTGTGCGCCCTACCGCCTTGTATTTGCCCAATGGACAAGACAATGGGATGTAGAGGATTCTGAGTCCGACTAATTGCTTGTTGTAGGGCAGTAATTACCTGAGAGGCAATCCAAATGGCATCAATCGCCTCATGAGGACGTGCGCCGTGTCCTGATTCTCCCTGGATAACAATTTCTAGTTCATCCGCAGCAGAGGTCAATGCTCCATAACGGATACCTATCCTTCCAGCAGGAATTGAGGGAAAGACATGAACTCCGTAAATTGCATCTACTCCTTCCATCGCCTCATCTTCAACCATCCATTTTGCCCCCTGGGCAATTTCTTCCGCGGGCTGGAATAAGAAACGGACGTTGCCAGGCAAACTATCTGATAATTGGGACAATACCATCGCCGCCCCCATCCCGAGAGTAGCATGAACATCATGACCACAGGCGTGCATTACTCCAGGAGTAGCCGAGGCAAAATCTAACTGTCGCTGCTCCTGAATCGGTAAGGCATCCATATCGGTTCGAATTGCTAAGGTACGGCGATCTCTCCCTGAACCTGGTAATTCTCCTACTACTCCCGTCTTCCCCACTGCTTCCTTGACATTTAAGCCACAGGAAGACAATACACCTGCAATATAAGCAGAGGTTTGGTGTTCCTCTCCGCTCAATTCGGGATGGGCATGCAGATGACGACGAATTTCAATTAATCGTGGGGCAAATTTCTTAGCAGTGTCTTTTATTTCAGCCAGCATTTAGGTGAGATGCGATCGCCTGATCGCATTGGGGATGGTTATTCTTGTTCAACAATGACTACAGTGATATTATCAGACCCTCCTGCTGCTTTTGCCGTATCAATCAATTCTTGGGCAGTTTCTCGACAAGATTTTAGATTGGTCAAAGAGGTTTCGATTTGTTCGTCTGTAACTTCTTCTGTTAAACCATCACTACAAATCAAAAGGCGATCGCCAGGCTGGACTTCAAATTCTTGAATATCAATATGCTGTAGATCTTCTCGTCCTAAACATTGAGACAAAACGTGCCTCCAAGGATGAAGTTTTGCCTGTTCGGAATTGATCTCGCCTTTTTTAAGAGCCATTCCTACCCAGGTATGATCGTCAGTAATCTGTTCTAAGCTCGAACCACGTAAACGATATAAACGAGAGTCCCCTACATGAGCGCACAAGGGCTGCTCATCCCGAAAAATCAGCACGACTACTGTAGTACCCATATCACGCCTTTCAGGGTGACGTTGCTGATCCTCAATAATGCCCAAATTAGCCTTTTCTACCGCCTCTTTGAGTAGCACCTCTGACGCGAGGGGAGAGTCCCAATGCTGTTGAAAATAGGCGTAAATCACTTCGGTAGCGATTTTGCTGGCTTCTTGTCCACCAGCGTGTCCTCCCATACCATCAGCTACAATAAAAAAACGCCCCAACTCGTCGTCAATAAAGTAATTATCTTGGTTGGCTGTTCTTACAACCCCTGTATCCGTAAGACCTATAAATTGACGCTTCATAAACAGTTAGTCTGTAAACTGATAAAAATCAAAGATATAGTCAACACTTAGTTCTGGTAGCCTGATATCTTTTTAAAACATGCGGTCTATGCGATCAAGACGTTTTAATAATCGCAGTAATGCCCATCCAGGCACTACCGAAATTGTAGCAGCGATCGCTGCTAAGATCTTGAATCCACTGACCAAAAGGAGAGTTGCGCAAATTAGTAACGCACTAAATAATACAGTATAGTTTGTTCCTAGTTGAATGGCACTCAAGCGACGCATCACTCGTTCCGATTCTAGGGAACGAACCCGCACTCGCAAATCCCCTCTTTCTAATTTATCTATTGTATCGTCGATTCGTCCAGGTAGCCCTAAGGCTGCTGTCCCCACTTGTGCCGCCTGTCTCCCTAATTCATCGAAAATATTGTTGCCGTTTGAGCTATTACTATTAGTCATAAGCTGCATTACGTAAGGTTGAGCTACTTCCATAAAGTTAAATTCGGGATCAAGACCTTTGCCTACCCCTTCCAAAGTAGAGAAAGCGCGCATCACAAAGGTAAAAGTGGCAGGAAAGCGAAATGGTTGACCATAAGCAATTTCGTATAGATCTTCGCTAATAGCGTCAACAGACTGCTCTTCAAAGGGCTTGTCCATAAAATTATCCAGCATAAACTGAATCGACCGCCGTACCGAACTCATGTCTCCCGTTGGGACTAATGCCCCCAAACTAATTAGAGAGTTAACCACTTTGTCAGAGTTTTTCTGCGCCACTCCTACAAGAGTATCCATCAAGCCTTCTCGAATATTATTTTCGATTTGACCCATCATGCCAAAGTCATAAAAAATCAAAGCCCCATCTGTATTGACCGCGATATTTCCTGGATGAGGATCGGCGTGAAAAAAGCCGCCATTGAGAATCTGTTGGAGATAGGCTTTTGCCCCTAACCTCGCTAGCATCTTACGGTCTAAGCCCGCAGCTTCAATCGCTTCATAATGACTGATTTTTATACCTGGCATATACTCCAAGGTTAGTACTTTTGGAGAAGTATACTTCCAGTAGACTCTAGGCACACATACCCAGTCTTCTCCTCTGAAGTTACGACGGAAAGTATCGGCATTACGCCCTTCCAATAAGTAGTCTGTTTCTTCCCACAAAATTCGACAACACTCATCATAAATTCCGATCCAGTCTCGATTTTTGCCCCATTGAGGATGATTTTGGAAATAGCGAGCAATTTGTCGTAATATGGCGAGATCAATCTTAAACAACTGCTTTAGCCCTGGCCTTTGCACCTTGACTACTACATCCTCTCCGCTATATAACTTTGCTCTATGTACCTGACCTAAACTCGCCGCTGCTAAAGGTATCGGGTCAAAACTAGAAAACAGCTTATCTATTGGCTTGGCAAAGTCTGATTCAATAGTTTTTTGAACCTGCTCATAGGGAAAAGCAGGAACCCGATCCTGTAGCTTGGATAACTCTTCAACATATTCGAGAGGAAAGAGGTCTGCCCGAGTCGAAAATAGTTGACCCAGTTTGATAAAAGTAGGTCCCAATTCTAAGAAATTTTCCCTAATCCAAACAGCTTGATATTTACGTCTTGCTGCCTGTTTTTCTGGGCTAAACCCACCAGAATAAGTCCACTTGCGATTATTGCGCCAATTTCTGAACAAAAAGGAAAACGCAAAGATCCAGATGTCTATTCGACGGCGATTCCGAGAATATTTAGCTCGATTCCAGCGATAAGACTTACTAGAAACTAGCGGAGCAGTTTCTTTGCCGCCAAGCTCTGATTGAACGACTGTTAAGTCATTCTGGGCTTGGTTGGGCTGATCCGACCCGTAATCTATTGAATTTTGATGGGAAAAGGCAGGAGACACTAAGTTATGAGAAAAAATTAATTATGATGTTTTTTAGTTAAATAAAATTAACTAAGATTAACTAATCTAAATAGTAACGACTTATCGACAAAAAAACAGATCGATGAATTGCAATACTTGATTGTCTAGCCTAAACAAGATGCTGGAAAATCTTATCAGGATAGGACATTGCTGGCATAGTTGATCAGCCTAATAAGATTTATGTTAATTGCGATATTTTTTTAGCTCGGATCTCAAGGTGGCAATTTCGGCTCTTAATTGATCGAGCATTGCCTGGAGATCATCCGGGTTAGTGCTGCTGGTATCAATGTTAATAGTGCTAGAAACTTTGTTGGCACTATTACTATTACTGTTACTGGTTGGGTAAGTAGTACCCCCCTCTGCTCGTTCGGCTCTTAGTTGAACCTCTTCCACGAATTGCCTTAAGTTTTCTCTTTGTTCAGCGTCAAATTTACCCAAATCGCTCATCGCACTGGTAAATGACTCTTCAAGCTTCTCGCTCATTACTTCTGCTAATGCCCTACCAAAAAAAAAGGCGTTGGTGACAGGATTGTTACTCATAAGACTAAGGATCAATTTTTTACAACAGCTACTCGTAACAAATTATATCTTGATTCTTTAAGCTCTCGGCTTTTTGGCAGTTTGTAATGAGCAGTGACCAGTTATTTGAATCTTAAAAATTAAACTTTATAATTTCATTCATCATGATCTAGGCTATCAATAGCAACCGTAAAAGCTGTCTATGAATTCTTCCCCTGAAAATCTACCGTCCCCAGCTACAAATAAGAATTCATCTTCATCAGATTCAGAGGCAATTGACGATCTGATTGATTTTTTGCTGGAACCAGAAAATTCCTCGCAGGACTCTCTCTCAGAGGCGAAAACAGCTATTGATCATCCCGATTTATCCTCAGAAAATGATGGTTTCTTGGGGGCAGATTTGGCTCAAGATTTAGCAGAACAATCAAATGCTGTGGATGAGGATTTAGCTGGTACCGAGATCGAGGTGGAAATTGAAAGCTTATCAAAACCGACTTTAGAAGAAGCAGTAGAGTATCAAGCGTTCCTGCAACAGAGATTAAAGTCAGAGACAATAGAGCCAGAGACAACAGTATCAGAAATTGCCAACCTTAAGGCTATTAATACCGAAAAAGCTTCCCCAGAAGATTTAGCGGATGCGGTTAATACTTTAATCCCTCTAATGGTGGAATTGCTGCAATTTAAGCTCAATCATTCTCAACAAGGAGTAATTCAGACAGTAAGACCAATACTCGATCAGCTGATTGAACAGCGTATCCAGGAAGACTCCCAGAAGATGGCAGATGCGATCGCCAAAATTCTACCTGATGCCATTACCGCCGAAATAAATTTTGCCCCAGAAGCGATCGCCCAAGCGATCGCTCCAGAAATTGCCTTATCGATCAGGGAACAGATACTTCTGGATAAAAATGCGATTCCTCAAGTTTTAGGACCAGAAATGGGCAAGGCAATCAAAGCTCAGATCGAATCAGAAAAAGATGCCATGGTGGATGCACTTTATCCAGTAATTGGCAATACTATCTCAAAGTACATGGTGGAGGTGGTGCGAGATATTAATCGTAAGGTAGACAGTGCCCTTAGCCCCGAAGGAGTTAAACGTAAGATTCGGGCAAAAATCCAAGGAGTTTCCGAAGCAGAATTAATCTTTAAAGAGTCAGTGGGCTATCGTGTTAGGGCAATATTTCTGATTAATAAAGACTCAGGATTAGTTATTCAAGAAATACAAGTACCAGGAGAAGAGCTCCTCGATTCTGACATGCTGGCGGGAATGTTGACGGCGATTCGTAACTTTGCCAATGATTGTATTCGTACTGGTTCTGAACTAGGCTCCATCGATTATGGTGACTGGCAAATTCCCTTGGAAGTGGCTGGATATTGTTATTTAGCGGTTGTAGTTGTAGGAGAACCCCCCAAGCAATTTATCACAAAAATTCGCCAAGTTCTCGGTGAAATCGTCATGGAACACGACGATGCAATTCAAAATTTTGACGGCAATCTTGCCAATGTTCCCACTGGGATTGCCGCCAAACTAGAACAACTAACCGAGGCAAATAAAGATCAACCGCCAAAGTCTTCATCCCCGCCGATATTACTATGGCTACTGATTTTTTTTATGGGTATTATTTTTATTCCTTGGGGGATAATCAACTATCGTGCCAGGATAGCTCACAGCATTGAACAAACTACAATTACTCAATTAGATGCTGCGCCAGAACTATCTGTATATCGTTTGAAGCCTACTGTAAGAGATCAGAAATTGACCGTCACAGGTAGAGTACCTAGTGAATACTTACGCAATCAGGCAGCGGTAATTACACAAAAGATTGCCAGTCAAAATAATCTCCAGTTAGACAATCAAATTATTACGGTGACTGTACCAGTCAACCCCAGCCTAGTTACTGGTGAGATTCAGCGATTAACTAATTTATTTAATCAACAGTCACAAGTAGCTATTGAGACTAATTATCGACCAAAAGTTTTAACAGTTAAGGGATTTATTCTAGATAAAGTTACTCGTCAATCCATCAGTCAAGCGTTCGGTCAGATACCAGGGATTGAACAGCTAGTTTTCAACGTAGTTGAGCGACTACCGATGGTTGAGCAGCGGATTTATTTCAGATCTGGTTCTAGTCAGTTAAATTTTGCCGATAACTCTAGTAAAATTAACTCTATTAAGCAATTTTTACGTCATTATCCCCAGTTGCATTTAAAATTAGTTGCGCATAGTGATGGTAGCGGCTCAACTAAGATCAATCAAAGATTGGCTAAGAAACGCTGTCAAGTTGTTAAAGTTGCTCTAATAGAAGGGGGTATTGAGCCTACTAGACTTGTTGCGGACTGCAATTCTCCAATTTTGCCCTCAAATAAAGAAAATAATCAAGCATGGTGGTCAAATCGCTATGTGAATTTTCAACCGTTTATTCCCACGAATCTGTCCCAATAAATACTAATTAATGTCAATAATTACCAAAAAAATTTGTTTACTAGGAGATTTTAATGTCGGGAAAACTAGTCTAGTACGCCGCTTTGTCGAGGAGAAGTTTAGCGATCACTATCTTTCAACAGTGGGAGTAAAGATATCTCGCAAATCGGTAAATATCAAAACAGATCTAGACATTCATCAGGTAAATCTTTTACTGTGGGATTTGGAAGGTAACACCAAGTTTAAATCCATTACACCCAGCTATCTCAGAGGAGCTAGCGGTTCAATTATCGTTGGTGATCTGACTCGCTCCGATACACTTAAAAGTTTAAATCACCACATCAAGCGATTTTTGGAAGTCAATCCTCTGGGAAAGATTATCATCGCTTTGAATAAGGCAGATTTAATCCCTCAAGAAAAGTTGAGCAAGCTAATTGAAAACTACGGTTATGATAGTTCCGAACAAATCGTTAGTACCCATAAAACTTCTGCTAAAACAGGAGATAACGTTGCCGATATTTTTGATCAACTAGCTACTGCTATCGCCTCCGTTGCTTAATACAGAATTTTGCTTAGGCAGTAATTCACGTTGATGGTGTTTTCTGCTCAAAAATACCAATGCCATTGGCTAAAAACTCGGCTGCGGTTTGTTCAGATAGTTTATGAATGGTGGTTAAGGTGAATAGTAAATGAATAGTAAAATAGAAAGTGACATTGCAGGGTTAGCCATTAGCTTTTCAACTAACTCTACTTGATTTTTGTTTGGTAGAACAGTTGTTATATTAGCTCTCAGTTTTTCTTGAAGTAAACTGGAGAGAATAAATAAAAAATATTATAGTGTTAACCTGCCAAAGCAAATTAAAACTTCGTAGTATATATATTTTGGGGAACGATTCTAGGAGACCATTGCACCTATGGGAAAAGTAGTCGGCATCGATTTGGGAACAACCAATTCCGTAGTAGCGGTAATGGAGGGCGGTAAACCTATAGTAATTGCTAATTCAGAAGGAATGCGAACTACCCCCTCTGTAGTTGGCTTCAATAAAGATGGAGAATTGGTAGTGGGGCAGCTTGCTAGACGGCAAAGCGTCTTAAATCCAGAAAATACTTTTTATGGTGTTAAAAGGTTCGTGGGTCGTCAGTATTCAGAGCTTCAGCCAGAATCAAAGCGAGTCCCCTACACTATCAAGCGGGATGAACTTGGTAACATTAAAATCCGTTGCCCCAAGCTGAAAAAAGAGTTTGCCCCTGAAGAAGTCTCGGCGATGATTTTACGCAAACTAGCGGAAGAGGCAGAACGGTACTTAGGAGAATCAATCACTGGTGCAGTAATTACCGTACCTGCATATTTTAACGATTCCCAACGACAGGCTACTAGAGATGCAGGGCGGATTGCCGGATTGGATGTACTGCGTATTATCAATGAACCCACCGCAGCCGCTTTAGCTTATGGACTGGATCAACGTCGTCCCCAAACAATCATGGTTTTTGATTTGGGGGGAGGAACTTTTGATGTTTCCATTCTCGATATTGGCGATGGGGTATTCGAAGTAAGAGCCACCAGCGGAGATACTCAACTGGGAGGGAATGACTTTGATCGTCGAATTGTGGATTGGTTAGCGGAAGAATTTCTCAAGCAGGAGGGTGTTGACCTGAGAAAAAGCGATCGCCAGGCATTACAAAGACTGACTGAAGCAGCAGAAAAAGCCAAGATTGAGCTATCTAAGTTATCCGTTACCGAAATTAATCTACCTTTTATCACCGCTACGGAAGATGGTCCTAAACACATTGAAATTCAACTATCTCGCGCCAAGTTTGAAGAACTTTGTGGGGATCTAGTTAGTCGTCTGCGTCGTCCTCTTAAACGAGCGATTTCTGATGCTGGGCTTGGTCCAATGGACATTGATGAGGTAGTGCTAGTCGGTGGTTCTACCCGTATTCCCATGGTGCAAGACTTAGTTCGTAGCTATATTGACCTCGAACCGAATCAGAACGTCAATCCCGATGAGGTAGTAGCAATTGGTGCAGCTATTCAGTCAGGGATTATGACTAATGAAGTAAAAGATATTTTATTGTTAGACGTTACGCCCCTGTCTTTAGGCTTGGAAACCATCGGTGGAGTAATGAAAAAGCTACTGCCTCGTAACACCACTATTCCTGTTCGCCGTTCCGATATTTTTTCGACGGGAGAAAACAATCAAACCGTGGTCGAAATTCATGCCCTTCAAGGAGAACGGGAAATGGCAAGTGGTAATAAATCTCTGGGAAGATTTAAGCTAACGGGTATTCCTCCCGCACCCAGAGGTGTTCCCCAAGTTCAGGTGTCTTTTGATATTGATGCCAACGGTATTTTGCAGGTTACTGCTAGGGACAAAACTACTGGCAGAGAACAGGGTATTACTGTTTCCGGGGCTTCTACCCTCAGCGACTCAGAGATTAACCGCATGATCAATGAGGCTGAAAAATTCGCGGAGGAAGATCGCGCTAGAAGAGAGCGTGTCGAAAAACGTAATCGTGCCAAAGCTTTGACAGACCAAGCTCAACGTAAGCTGAAGGAAGTAACTCTTGATTTTGGTAGTCAATTTGCCAGCTATTATCGTCGTCGTATCGATGTGCTGTGTGAAGAAGTTCTCAAAAGCCTTGAACAAGATGATGAAAGAACTTTAGACCGGTCAGAAGCAGACTTAAAGGATACTTTGTATGAACTAAACCGAGAAGTTAGACTGCAATACGATGATGACGAAGACGAGGACTTCTTGGGAGCGATTAAAAAGACCTTTCTAGGAGATGATGACGATAAGTACATTGAAGATTATTCTTACAATCCTCGTCAGACAGACTATTATGGCGATTATCCTTCGGGTAGGTCTCGCGGTGGTTATGGTTACTCTGCTGGGGATAATAGTTCTGGTCGTTCTGCTGCGGGATATGATGATGGTTATGGTGCTGCTTCTCGTAAGGAACCGCGTCAACCTAGCTATCAAGATGAATGGAACGATGGCTATGGTGAGCAACGTCGTCGTTCTGCTGCGGGATATGATAGCTACAACGACAGAAGTAGAGAGGATAGAGGGTACGATGATCAGCGTCGTCGTCCTGGTTATGATGATTCCTCTATGGCATCAGATCCCTATGCCCCTAGACGAGAACCTCCTAGAACTCGTCGCGACAGTCGTGATAACTTTCCACCCCAAGACCGTTACAATGGTCGCAATAATCAACGTAATTCCCCATACGAAAATGATTGGGACGACGAGGACGATGAATGGTTTTAATTCAATGAACAATGCTGCCCCAGGGATAAAACAAATAACTATCTAACAAATCAACAATTGAGATATGCAGGAAGTGCGTAACTATTATGAAATGCTGGGCGTTAACAAAAATGCCTCTAGTAGTGAAATTAAAAAAGCTTATCGCACATTAGCCATTAAATATCATCCCGATCGCAATCTGGGAAATAAAGCCGCTGAAGAGAAATTTAAGGACATTAACGAAGCCTATGAAGTATTGTCAGATCAGACTAGGCGTGTTCAATACGATCAATCTATCAGTCGCAAGAACTTTATTGATAAGGCTGGTTTTGGCAACTTTGGGCGCAATAATAACAATGGTTCTAAAACCAGGGTCAATACTGCTGAGCGTCCCCGTGTTCGGGTAGATAGTCAGGATTATCGTCCTGGCACGACTAAAAGAGAAAGAGTAGTCCGTTCTCGTCCCACAAGCCGAGATATTGAGGCTAAATTGACCTTGGGTTTGAGTGAAGCCTACCGAGGAGGAAAGAGAAAGATTCGCTTGGAAGATGGCAGATCTCTAGAAGTAGATATGCCTGAGGGGATGGTTAACGGGCAGCGAATTCGTCTTAAGGGACAGGGTCTAGTCGGAGGGGATTTATATCTCAAGATTACCGTAGCGCGTCATCCCTTTTTTGAGATTCAGGGAGAAAATATTTACTGTCAAGTTCCTGTCACGCCTACAGAAGCAATTTTAGGTAGCGCGATCGAAGTTCCCACGATTGATGGTTTAGTTAAGGTGAGTGTGCCTAACGGAGTGCGCTCGGGTCAGAGATTACGTTTGGCTAATAAGGGCTACTTTGGCAAATCGGGAGACAGAGGCGATCAACTAGTAGAAATTCAAATTGTCGCCCCCAAAGAAATTACTGCTGAAGAAAAAGAGCTGTATGAAAAACTCCGAGAATTAGAACAGTTTAATCCGCGTAAGAATATGATTAAAAACTTATAATTTACCCTTAATGTGACATCAGTTCGACAAAGCTACAAACTATGACGACGAAGCTAACGTGCTTTTAGCCGTTGGATAAATCTATGTCTTACTTTAAACAATTTATTTGATTTTGAATCTGAATCATATTTGGCGCTGAAGCAGCGATTAATTCTATTTTGCCATTATGATTAATCTTCCAATCTTGAGCTTCAACAGGAGGATTATCATTCAATGGTGTGAAAATAGAGGAGGTAAAATTAGTCGGTTGAGAAAATGCCTCCAAATCTGGCAACACAGTATCGTAGAAAATGCTAGTTAAAGGATTTTCTGGAAGACCTCCTTTGCCGACATTAATAAACTGATTGTCTCTATTAGAACTACTAGAACTACAACCACGAGATAAATATCGATTAGGATTGATTGGGTTTGAGGGTAATCGAATCAAACCTGAATTTGGATCAGCAGCAAAGGTATCAAACTGAATCAAGCCATCAACACCAAATTCCGAACTAGCATTAATTTCGCTATCCGCAGAGACAAAGATTCCTCTCGCACTGATCTGAATATTACCTCCCTTACCCTGTTCCGCACTGGCAGCGATTTGGCTGTCCTCCAAAACAAGCAAATTGTTTTCTAAATCAATAAAAATATTTCCGCCTGTAGCATCGTGAATCGCATCGGTAACAATTTTACTGCGATCGCGTAGAAATAGATTTTCTGCTGCAAGTCTAATATTGCCCTGTTTTCCCTGAGTTGTCGTAGCCGAGATTTTCC
Organism: Cyanobacteriota bacterium; assembly: GCA_942490675.1. Lineage (GTDB taxonomy): Bacteria > Cyanobacteriota > Cyanobacteriia > Cyanobacteriales > Xenococcaceae > Waterburya. The sequence continues at coordinate 167,423 of CALNYB010000014.1, forward strand.
CCCCTTGGTTGAGAATAATATCTTTACTCTGAACGTCTATATCTCCTGGGAATCCTAATTTACCCCCATCGACTGATATTACTCCCCTGTTTTCTAGCTGAACTAGCTCTTGAGTCTTAATCTTAATGTCTCCTGCTTGACCCATATTCTGGGAATCGGCAGTAATTAATGCACCATCCTTTAACTCCAGGCGATCGCCAGTGACTGTAATATCGCCCCCTTTTCCAGCACCTTGAGTTGAACTGTTGATTCCTGTAACCAAATCCCCGCCAATAGCTGACAAGGAATTTACCTCAAGGTTTATATTTCCAGCATCTCCCTCGCCAAAAGTAGACGTAGTAATGTTTCCGTTATCGATAAATAAACTCTGAGCCTTAATTGAGATACTTCCACCTATACCTGCGTTTTTCTCATTTGGTATTTCTGGGGATTCATCTTGAACGAAATCACGCTCGTCAAAATTTTGACCAGATTCAGCAGTAATAACGCCATCTTGGAAAACAATTGTCTCGGCATTAATCTCTATTTCTCCTCCATCTCCATTGCCTATGGTTTTTGCCCCCATTCCAGCGCCATATAGTTCAATATTTCTGGCATCGATTATAATTTTGCCACCGTTGCCATCGGCATAAGCATCTGACCCAAAGCCACCTGAAGTTATGGTTAAGTTATCGGCAATGTCTAGAGAGATTGTTCCGCCATCACCATCGTCAAAAGTACCAGTACCAATACCACCAGAAATAATCTCTAGATTTTGAGCTTTAATTCTAACTGCGCCCCCCATACCTTTATCTTTAGCTTCTGCGCCAAAACCACCAAATTTAATTTGGACATCCTGAGCAATGTCTAAATCAATTATTCCCCCATTTCCTTGACTGAAAGTATTAACTCCTCCACCGCTATTCTGCACAGACATATTTTGGGCAGTAAAATTAATCTCGCCCGCATTTCCTGATGCCCCTGCCAGAGTCCAGCTTTCTAGAGTTGCACCATATATAATAATTGAATCAGCAGCAATGTCGATAATTCCTCCATGACCTGTTCCAGATGTATGGGCTACTATATTTGAATTATTCTCGCCAGGATCAATAATCGAAAAAGTATCGGAGGCATTAATATCAATCAGGGCAGGAATTTGATTGTTATGGTTTTGAGCCTCAATTCTAGGCTGGTCTGAAGGGAGCTTATCCAGCTGAGGCAAAGATTCTAAACTAAAAAAGTCTTCCATCTCGTAATCCAATTCTTCCAAAGTATCTAAGTCGTAACCTAGGCTAATATTCTTTCCCCTTAAGGAAATCTGAGTCCCTCCCGTCTCCCCTCCGTCTATTCCTCCCTGCTGATTGATTTTGATATCGGCGTAGTTGCTGACACCTTCATAGTCCCCGTGCCAATTATTACCATCGGAACTTAGCTTGATTCTATTATCTGCTCCTACTCCCGCCAGTTCAATTTTTCCTTCTGAGGTATTAAGGTATCCACCTTCGAGCCTAATTTCTCCCCCAATTAAACTGAGAGTTTTTCCCTGAGCAACCCGTAAACCTTCTGGAGGAATAATATCAGCAGTGTCAGTGACTTCTGTAGAGTTGGTTGTTAAGCTCCTAGAGCGATTGATAATCACCCCAGGATTCGAGCCAAACTGTAAGCCAGCGGGTATATTCAGCGTTAAGAGTGGGGGGACTTCTGGGTCGGGGGGGACTTCTGGGTCGGTGGCACTAAAATTAAAACCGTTTGACAAAATATAGCTATCTGCCGTAGTAGCTAAAAAGGAAGCTGCAATATCTAACTGAGCATTTTGACCAAAAATGATGCCGTTTGGATTGAGTAAAAATAAATTTGCCCCACCGTCCACTCCTAAAGTGCCAAATATCTCAGAAAGATTGCCTCCCGTAACACGGGTCAATATATTATCAATACCTTCGGGGGAAGCAAAGTAAACTCGATCTGCTTCGGGAATGTTAAATTCTGCAAAGCTGTGAAATAGATTATTTTCGCGAAAGGCCCCACCTTCGAGATAATATGCTATTGCATCATTTACGGTGACATTGGGCGTTACAATTGAAGTCTCATTACCCAAGCTACTATCGGGAATTTGATCGCTATCGGGAATTATCTGAGCGACGGTTGCCAGAGTTATGTAGTTCCACAAATAGCCAGATATAAAGATGAGCGGTAGAGATTTAGAGAATATCACCATTGGCGATCGCAATTATTCATCAGAGGAATCTACAAAAGATTTTCTTATATCTATATTTCCCAATTATCAAAGTAATGTTGCTAGTTACCAGTAATCATTGGACAGATTCACTAGCAGGTTTTGTTTCAAAAAATTGGCAAAATTGCTCTAGGGTTAACTTTTGTCTAATCACTGATAACTGAAATCTCCTCTTGCTAAATTTGAAAAACTTACTATCATGGATAAAGTACCACTACCGCGTTGGTGACTACCTCACAAGTTTATTGATCTATGCTTGATTTATGAGGGAATAGCATTAGTTATCGTGAAAGTATACCGAGCTTGTACTCGGAAATGGAAGCGAAGGCAGCCAATTCCCACCCTGGAATGCCAGGTCATAAACTAAGGTAAAACGGCGTGGCGGTGGGCTATTTGTGTCTACTGCTAAATACAAGCAAAAGACCAATTCACAGTGTTTTAACAATTTCTGCCAAAAATGTCACAATAAAAGTATTCCTTTAAGAGTTATGATTAGCTATATTATTGGGAATGTAGCTACTTGATGCCAAAATTATCAGAATCCCTCTACCAAGCTAAGTTCTATGGTCGTACCTTTCAGTTGAGCAACGGACTAACTGTTATTCATCACCACTTACCCACAACCCCAGTGGTGGTTGCAGATATTTGGGTTAATGCAGGAGCGATCGCTGAACCAGAAACATGGTCAGGAATGGCACATTTTTTGGAACACATGATTTTTAAGGGTTCCCCTAATGTCATGGCAGGGGAGTTTGACTGGCTGATCGAAAACACGGGTGGAGTAGCCAATGCAGCTACCAGTTATGATTATGCTCATTTCTATCTAACTACCGCAGCAAGTCACTTAGAACAAACTTTGCCCTGTTTGGCAGATATTTTGTTACGAGCAAATATTCCCGATGAAGAGTTTATTCGTGAACGAGAGGTCGTAATTGAAGAAATTCATTCTAGTCATGATGATCCTGATTTTTTAGGATTTCAGGCTTTATGTCAAAATACCTATCAGCATCATCCTTACCGACGTTCTATTCTAGGGGAAAAAGAGCTGCTGCTGGAGCATACTCCCAAGCAAATGCGCTGCTTTCATCGCACTCATTATCAACCAGAAAACATGACGGTCGTGATTGTGGGAAATATTGAACAGGAACGAGCTTTGGCTTTGGTAAATGAGAACTTTAGCGATTTTAGTGTCCGTTCTGAATGTCCTCCTGTCACCGTAAAAGTCGAACCTTCGGCGATCGCCATTCGTCGTCAAGAGTTACACCTACCTAGGATTGAACAGGCTCGTCTGTTAATGGCTTGGATTTGCCCTGGTTCAGAGTCTTTAGAGGAGGCGATCGCTCTGGATTTAATTGCTCTTATTTTGACGGGAGGACGTAGTTCAGGCTTAGTTCGAGAACTACGAGAGGAAAGGCAATTAGTCATGGATGTTGACTGCAATCTATCTTTACAAAGAGATTCCAGTATGTTTTCTATCGGTGCGTTGCTAGAAACAAAGCATGTTGCTATGGTAGAAACCATGATTTGCGATCGCCTTAATCAACTGCAACATCATTTGATTCCTGAAACAGAGGTTGACCGCGCCAAACGACAGCTAATAAATGATTATATCTTTTCTACGGAAACTCCCAGTCAGCTAGCCAGCCTATACGGTTTCTATAATATTGTGGCAACTGCTGCTCATTCTGCACTATATCCTCAAATTGTCAGTCGACTACAACCAGAAAAGCTATTGGCGATCGCAAGTCGCTATCTATCTCCTGAGCGTTATGCTGTAACAATTTTAAAACCAGCAAATAAGTGTATCAACTAACGATATATCGAACTTGCTATAACAGCCATTTTTTGCACTATTGCACTGATAAAAGCTATACTCCAATCGGATTTAATAAGTAACTAATCTCGGAAAAGCATGGTAGCGGTAGCAATCTTAGCAGCAGGACGCGGAACTCGTATGAAGTCCGATTTACCCAAGGTGTTGCATACATTAGCAGGGCGATCGCTGGTAGAAAGAGTACTTGATAGTTGTAGTCTACTCGATCTCGATCAACAGATTGTGATTATTGGCTATCAAGGAGAAAACGTGAAACAGGCTTTAAGCCATCGTCAGTCAGTAGAATTTGTTGAACAAACTGAACAGTTAGGTACTGGTCATGCTGTGCAGCAGCTCATGTCTAGTTTAGAAGGGTACCAAGGAGATCTATTAGTACTCAACGGCGATGCACCTCTACTGCGCCCAGAAACTTTACGAAAGCTGGTAGAGACTCATCAGACCAAGCAAAATGCAGCAACCCTTCTAACTGCTAACCTGCCCAATCCCCAAGGATATGGACGGGTTTTTTGTAATGGAGATAATTTAGTCAGTCAGATAATTGAAGACCGCGACTGCAACATCGCTCAGAAACAAAATTGTCGGGTAAATGCAGGGATCTATTGCTTTAATTGGCAAAAACTAGCTAAATCATTGCCCAAGCTATCGACTGATAATGATCAGCAGGAATATTATTTAACAGAAATTGTTGATTACCTCAGCCCTGTAATGGCTGTTGATGCAGAGGATTATCGTGAAACCAACGGCATTAACGATCGCCGACAGCTATCGGCAGCTTATGATATCTTGCAAGCCAGAATTAAAGACGACTGGATGAAAGCAGGGGTAACGATGATTAATCCCGGCAGCATTACCATCGATGAAAATGTTCAATTAGAGCCTGATGTAATTTTAGAGCCTCAAACCCACTTGCGAGGAAACACCTCCATCGCTACGGGTAGTAGGATAGGACCTGGAAGCTTAATCGACAATAGTAAGATTGGAACTAATGTCACGATTTTATATTCAGTAATTTCTGATTCAGAAGTAGCTGCCAATACTGAAATTGGTCCTTATTCCCATTTACGGGGTAACGTTAAACTTGGTGAAAACTGTCGTGTAGGTAACTTTGTCGAGATCAAGAAGACTAATGTAGGAGCAAATACTAACATGGCTCATCTGTCTTACTTAGGAGATGCAACCCTGGGAGAAAACGTTAATATTGGTGCAGGTACAATTACCGCTAATTATGACGGTCAACAAAAGCACCCGACAACCATCAAGCAGGGTACAAAAACAGGCTCCAATAGTGTCCTCGTTGCTCCAGTCACCTTGGGTGCCAACGTCACAGTAGCAGCAGGTTCGGTAGTTACCCAAGATGTTAAAGATAATGCTTTGGTAGTAGCGCGATCGCGTCAAAAAGAAATCCCTGACTGGAATCCCTAATAGTGACATCCTCCCGACGCTCATCGCAAAGCGATAGAGCGCGGGCTTCCATCGTCGCCAATGGATCTTGCTCCCCTGACACCTAACGGTGAGTTGCGCCACTTATCTAGAACCAAGTTCCCCGACAGTACGACTTGAGAGCCAATTTCTTGCTTTTCGGGAGTCCCCCGATACGTTTCTATTCCTCGGTTACAGATTTCCTGTGCCGAGGCAATATCTCTATCTACCACATAACCACATTCTCCACATTCATGCCGCCGAACACTGAGATCCTTTCTCACTGTGGTTCTACAGTTAGGACAAGTCTGAGATGTGCCACGATGATCTACTCGTCCCACAAATACATCTCTCTTTCTAGCTACATATTCTAAAATGGTTCTTTGCTGTCCAAAAGAAGCATCAACTGTATGCTTGCCTAACATTCCTTTTGCCATGATGCGGAAGTCACAATCTTCAATGTAGATTGTCTCTGCCATATCCCATAGCTTATGAGCTAATTTGAACTGATAATCTGTGCGCTTGAACCCGATGTGGTTATGTTGTTTTGCTACTTTGACCCGAGCTTTCTCGTAGTTGTTCCCTCGCTTCATCTTTCTCGACAGACGCTTTTGTAGCACTTTCAGCCGACGATGGGCTGTCTGGAAAAATTTAGGTCTTGCTTCGGTATATCCATCGCTGGTTGCCACATAAGACAACAAACCGACATCGACACCTATTGCATGACCATGAGGTACGGGACGAGGAAGTTCCATATCCGATTGTATGGCTAACACCGCAAACCAACCTACTGCTTTTTTCACCACTCGAACTTGTTTGACCACAAACCCCTCTGGTATCGGTCGGTGCAGATTGATTGGCACGAACCCTAACTTGGGTATCCCAATAGTCCAATCCGTTAGAGGATTAGTCTTGAACTGAGGGAACAGCAAAGATTTCATCTGTCCATATTTTTTGAACCGAGGGAAGCCATATCCTCTGCCTTGAAAGAAGTCCCAGGCATCGTGCAATCGCCTAACATTGGTCTGAAGCACTTGGGATGGGGCAGCTTTGAGCCGAGGGAACTTTTTCTTGGCTGGAGGCAGGTTATTTTGCTGTTGGTGGTAGCTAGGAAAGGGATAGTCCGCAGCCATAATGTATTCTGATTCCAAACTGCATCTGGAGATCGGACATTTGCGAGATGCAATCCAATCTTTTAGCTCCCTCAGGGCATAGTTATAAGATAGGCGACAAGTTTCTAACCACTCCGACAGTAGTTCGATTTGCTGCTTATCTGGGTATATCCTGTAGGCGTAATTTAGAATCATCTGCCTATTCTACCATACTAAAGTGCTAATGGTAAAAATTCAGATTGATTCGTCTGCGCTATCGCTTCGACTCACAGGCTTTTCATCCCGACGCTGAATTAGTTTTTCCGCTTTCGCTACAAAATAACTACAGCGCGGGACTTCCCAGCCTAAAGGTTAAATCCCTAATATTAATTTTCTGGTTCTAAGTCAATATCTGACTCCGCTTGTTCGGGAACTGCGGTGCTTTTCTGAGTTAACCGCCTCATTTTTTCCCTCCTACTCTCTTGGACTACCGTGTACACACAAGTTGATTCTGAGAGAGTTTCCAGCCCCAGAAAATAGATTCAAATCGCCTGAGTCCATCTTCTTTTAGATAGTTTACTTTGACTTGTGTGTACATGGTAGGTTTCATATGGGGATAACATAATGAGTAATGAGATTAGTTATGCTCTTTTGCGCGTTCTCCGAGACATAACTTTTGAAGATTCTACCTTGGCGATCACTTTGCTTAAAGGCATAATGCGAATCCGACCATCGAAGGTATTAGCCTGATAAACCTTATGCTGATTAAGATCTATCGCAGTCATCCAGCCACTATTATGATGATATGCCCCTGTTTCAATATCTAACCATCCTTTCCCAGCAGCTATTTGTCCAGGTTTAACTCCAGGTAAAGTAAAAGTAATAGTATGACCTGTAATAATTAATTTATTTTTAAAAAATGCCTTGTCCGAGCTATGGAAGTCTTCTCTAATCCAGCAAAACTGATCGGCGCACTGTTCACTTAAAGGGATCTTGGGGTCAACTCCCGCATGGACCAACCAGTAATCCCCTAGATCCATATGTAAAGGCAGACTTTTGATCCAATCAATATGTTCTTGAGGAATTTTGCTGTCGTAGCTGTCAACCGTGGCATGACCACCACTATATAACCAGCTTTGGTACAGTTCAATCGATACTTCTCCAGAACCTACTACATCTAGCAGCATTTCTTCATGGTTTCCCCGAAGACAATTAAATTGGTTACGCATCACCAATTCAACAACTTGTGCGCTTTTAGGACCGCGATCAATCAAATCACCTAGAAAATATATTTTATCTTCATTGGTAGGTGAAATTGCGTCTAATAGAGCGACTAGAGTATCGTAATGTCCATGTACGTCACCAATGACAATTCGACGGTTTTTACTCATGCTGGCTGTTGTGACAATGTGCATTCTGGATAATTAACCTATTATTTTTTATAACTGAATGATTTAGGATTGCAATAGTATGTATTCCCATTTAATTGAAGATTATGCAAATATTTAAGAGTTAATCTTTGTAGACTTTATATATATACAAATTATATTGGCGGGAAAAAAAATCCGCTATTAAGCATAGGAGGATAATGACTAATCGGGTAGTCCCTGTAGAAACAGTTGCCACTATAAAAATCTTACAACAGCCATCAAGTAATGTGTGGGTTGATCAGGCGATCGCCAATTTAAATACTATCATGTTGGATCATTCCCACTGTGAACGTAAAGCAGCAGGAGTGGCAATTAATCTGATGTTTCGTTATCCTTCCCATCAAAAATTAGTTCGTCAGTTAACGGCGATCGCTCAAGAAGAACTACAGCATTTTGACCAGGTAAATCAATGGCTAGAATACCGTGGCATTCCCCTGGCACCTCTCAACTCTCCGCCTTATTTCTCTAAGCTTAAGTCTCAAATCAGACATTCTGAACCAGATCGGTTGGTTGATTCACTGTTGATTTCGGCAATCATCGAGGCTCGCTCTCATGAAAGACTGGGTTTAATTGGAGAACATTGTCCCGATCCTGAATTAGCTACATTTTATCTTAGTTTGATGGCGTCAGAAGCTCGCCATTACGGAATCTATTGGGTATTAGCTGAACAATATAGCGATCGCTCTACGGTTAAACGTCGCCTGGCAGAATTAGGAGAATATGAAAGTAGTATTTTAGCAACTCTGTATCATGAACCGAGGGTGCATAGTTAATCAGTTATCAGTTGTTAGAGACAAAGCATGCCTTGTCTGTACCGTTATCAGTAAGAAGTAAGCATGAGTGAGGTATAGCATGCTGGGTCTGTTTAGGGGTCAAAAGGGGTCAAAAGTGAACCAAAATTATCGTGAGTTCTTGATTAGAGATTGGCGACAGGGGGATCGGGGTAGTGCTGCGGGGGTTATTAAGACTGTCCTAGAGGAGTATGGTTTACCGTGGCAGCCCGAAGTAGCAGATCGAGATGTAATTGAGGTGGAGTCGGCTTATCTAGAAGTTGGGGGAGAATTTTGGGTGATTGAGCAGGATTCAACTATTGTGGGAACGGCAGCTTATCAGCCCATCCCTAGAGGACAAAATGCTGTAGAAATCCGCAAAATGTATTTGCTACCACAAGTTAGAGGAAAGGGGTTGGGTAAGTACTTGTTGACACAACTAGAAAAAGCGATCGCCATTAAGGATTATCAAGAAATTTGGGTCGAAACCGCATCTGTCTTAAAAGAAGCAGTAAAATTGTACGAGTTCAACGGCTATCAACCCGCTGAGGGTGTAGAAACAGAAAGATGTGATTTAGTCTATCTCAAGCAACTACATCACTAGAGAAGTATTAGATAAATAGAACAAAACAGCAGACTATGTTTTTATTAGCTGGGGATATTGGCGGAACTAAGACTATTTTACGCCTGGTAGAGGTTACAGAAGTTACTCTGACCGAAAAGACTTTTAAAACTGTCAAAGAAGCTCAGTATATTAGTGCTAATTTTCCTGATTTCGCGCCGATGGTGCAAGAATTTTTGGCACAGGATAAATATATTAAGCCACAGCTAGCCTGTTTTGCGATCGCAGGACCAGTAGTTAATAATACTTGCAACCTGACTAACTTGAGCTGGGTATTGGATTCTCAACGGCTAGAAATAGAGTTAGACATACCCAAAATTACTTTGCTTAATGACTTTGCTGCCAACAGCTTTGGTATCTTAGGTTTAAAAGATTTTGATGTTCATACTCTACAGGCTGGAGAAGCCAGGGAAGATTCCCCCATCGCCGTCATTGGTGCAGGGACGGGTTTAGGAGAGGCTTTTTTAGTTCCCCAAGGAAAAAAATATCAAATTTTTGCTAGTGAGGGAGGGCACACAGATTTTGCTCCCCGCAACGATTTAGAAACTGAACTGTTGAGATATTTACGTCAGAAATTAAAGGTGAACCATATCTCAGTTGAAAGAGTAGTTTCTGGTCAGGGAATTGTCTCTATTTATCAGTTTTTGCGAGATAGTAATTTTGTACCTGAGTCCCCAGAAATAGCAGAAAGAATTAAGCTTTGGGAACAAGAAAGCAAAAAAACTATCGACCCCCCAGCCATTATTTCTCAAGCAGCCTTTAAGCAAAGCGATCGCCTGTGTGAGAAAACTATGGAGATTTTTATTGAAGCTTACGGTGCCGAAACAGGGAATTTGGCACTCAAACTACTTTCCTACGGGGGAATTTATATCGCTGGCGGAATTGCTGGCAAAATCTTACCTTTAATGCAGGATGGTAGATTTCTCAATGCTTTTAAGGACAAAGGCAGAGTTAGCTCTTTAATTGAATCAGTGCCTGTGCATATTGTTTTGAATCCTCAAGTAGGGTTGGTGGGTTCGGTGCTTTATGGCTTACAGAATCAAGACTATTAGAGAGTCTAGATTGATTTGAAGGATAAATATAAATATGCAACAAGATAATTACCCTGTATGTTTCGATTCAAAATATTCAAAAGCACGTCATAATTTCCTGACTGCTGGCTCGGATCGAGCAACTTTTGTTAGATCTTGGCAGCATCCCCTTCGAGGAATAGCAGGGGAAAAGCTGTATTTAGATTTAGCTTGGTTTGGTGATATTGCTGCCCCAAAAGTATTAATTTTAATCTCGGGAACCCACGGAATAGAAGCTTACTGTGGTTCTGGTATTCAAGTCGGTTCAATTAAAACAGGATGGCATCTTCAGGCAGATCAGGAAGTAGCGATCGCAATGATTCATGGTTTAAATCCCTACGGCATGAGTCATTTGAGGAGAGTAAACGAAGATGGGGTAGATATCAACCGTAATTTCCTTGATTTTCGGCAACCATTACCTAAAAACCCTTTTTATGACGATTTGGCTGATGTGATTATTCCTCAGCAGTGGACAAAAGAGACTCAGATTCAAACTTTAGAGCAAATTACAGAGTATATATCCAACCAGCCTTCAGGAGTAGAAGCCTTAGCCAGAGGACAGTATCAATATTGGTATGCACCCTTTTATGGTGGAGAAGTTCCTACTTGGTCAAATCGGGTATTTCATCAAATAATTGATTTATATCTGCGTGACAAACAAGCAGTAGGTTTATTGGACTATCACACAGGATTAGGACAATATGCCACAGGACAATTAATGAGTCTAGATAATAATTCTGGAGAACATCCAAACTTAGCTTCAGAAATTTGGGGAGATAAGTTAGTCATTTCAGGTTCAGCTAAATCTGTTGCTGCCTATTCTCCTCAAGGAACTCTAATTTCCGCCTTGCAAAATAAACTCACTCAATCTATCTGTATTGCTGCTGTTTATGAGTTTGGCACCATACCCGAAACCGAAGTTTTTCAAGCCCTTCGTGCCGATCATTGGCTACAGGCTTACGGAGATTTGAACAGTAAACAAGCCCAGAATATTAAACAGAATATGTTAAATGCTTTCTATGGCGATCGCCCAGACTGGCAAAAATCAATCTGCAATCTCGCATTTAGCGCACAGGAAGAGTTGTTGGTGGGTTTGCGATCGTTATGAAAGGCTTAAGCCAAAAGAATAATTAACTACTCTGATGTAGAGTTTTTAGCATTTCTAACTTACAAAATAAATAACTCATCTAGTTTGAATGTTCTGAAATCTTAAAATGATAATTGCTGTCTATATACCTTCCTAATTTTCCGCAGCATTCGATCTAAAATAGAATTTTTGCAATCTGGATTGGCAGGATCGCAACTTTGAATAGCTTCGATTAACTTAGCCTCTCTGACATCCACGTAACCATCACTGTAGACTAAAGCACTAATTTTTTCTAGTAGCTGATGATACTCTTCGGCAGTGTGGTTTTCCCCAAAATATTCTTCTAACCATTGATAACATTCAACAGCTTGTATTGGTCTTAATTCCGACAGTAGCGGTTTGATTTCAGGATCATCAGCCAATTGAAAATCTTCAGCTACACGGCGTAAATAGGCTCGCTCTTCTGGTTGAATAACGCCATCGATCCAAGCAGCAGCAATGAGAATCTTGAAAATTTGTTTCATCTTTCTTGTTCTATTTCGACTCATCTAGGTTATCTCGTAGTAATCTCACCATAAAAAATCCATCCATGTTATTTCGGTGGGGATAAACTTTAATCCAGTCTTCAATTGTTACCCAGTTTTGGGAGATCGCATCAGGAGGAGATTGAATACTCCAGTTAGAATTATTTTCCAAAAATGATTGTATTACTTTTTCATTTTCTAAAACATTAAGAGTACAAGTAGCGTAAACTAAAATACCTTTTGGCTTTACCCAATTAGAAGCTTGTTCTAATAGTTCCTTTTGAAGTTCAAAAAGTTCCCCGATTGCTGAAGCTGTTTGCTTCCAGCGAATATCAGGGCGTTTATGCAGTGTGCCTAAACCCGAACAGGGGGCATCCAATAATACTCTGTCGGCAATGTTAGCAAATTCAGGCTGATTTCGACTATCTCCCCCTTGGATTTGAATTGAAACTAACTGCAACCTTGCCGCATTTTCCCTGACTTTATTTAACCGTTTGACAGCGCGATCGCAGGCTATAATTCGCCCTCGATCCTTCATTAATTCGGCTATATGGGTAGTTTTCCCCCCTGGTGCAGCACAAGCATCAATAATTGTCTCTCCAGGCTGTGGATCGAGTAAATGCGTCACTAACTGGGCGCTACTATCTTGAATTACCCACCAGCCCTCTCTATAACCAGGTAGATCGGTGACTGCACCTGCACTTGCGAGTCTTAATCCTTGAGGTAAATTAGGTATGGGCTCAACGTAAATGCCAGCAGCTTTAAACGCGCCTGCTACTTCTGCCACAGAAGTTTTCAGAATATTTACCCGCAAATCAATTTTAGGCGATCGATTAAACCAAGCCAGTAGCTGATCTACTTCCTCAATCGGTAATTGTTCTAACCATGTTTCCACTATCCAATCAGGAAAACTATGCTTTACTCCCAATCTAGCAATTGGATCATCTGGTAACTGTAAAGGATCATTACTTTTAGCTTGACGAATGTATCCCCGTAACAAACCATTAACTACCCCACCGAGTTTAGCAATACTATTCTCTTTAGCCAATTCCACACTGGTATTAACTGCTGCCGAAGCAGGTATGCGATCTAAATACCGCAGTTGATATAAACCCAGGTGCAAAATAATTCTTAAGTCTGGAGGTTGTTGTGCTGCTTTCTTCTTTGCCAGTAAATCAATCAACGCATCGAGAGTGCGCTGACGACGGACAATTCCATATACTAATTCACAGGCAAAACTGCGATCTGTCTGACTAATTTCAACCGATTTATCTACAGACTTAATCACGCGGTTGAGGGCAACATCAGTATAGGCTTTCTTTTGATAGACATTTTTAAGTGCCAGGAAAGCTAAGGATCGAGAATTGGGAATAGATGTCATGCAGAAGCTAAAGAGAAAATTGCCCTGTTTATTCTATATCATTTCAGTTGTTGATTATGGAACCAGTGCCATTTTGCCAAATAAAGCAGATACGCCACTGTTTATTAATACGGATACTATATTGATCTTGGCGATCGCCTGACAGTTTTTCGAGCCGATTGGACGGAGGCACGCGTAAATCTTGCAGAGATTGAGAGCGGTTGAGCATACGCAGTTTACGCAACGCAATTTTCTGAATATCGGACGGTAATTTGCGCGAACGTTGGCGATTGAAGATTTTTTCAGTTTCTTTATCTCGAAAGCTTCTAATCACAAGATTATTTTATAACGAGAAACGTTAAACGCAAAGTATATAAATAAAAGTATATAAATATATATGATCGCCTTATCAATAATTTGATAAGATATAAAGTGATCGCAATTCATCTAATCTAAGGCGATCGCATTTCCTCTAATCCCACCAAGCGATCGCAATACTCTTAATAATACCTGACTTTTCCCGTTATCTTTTTAATCGAGTGATCGCTTGGTTTTCCCATATATCGAAGCCCTATTCTCCCGTCAGTTATTGTCATTAATATTGGATTGTTGAAAACCCAAGAGAGATTGAAACCCTTATGCTGTCGTCATTTCCAGACTTAGTGGGAAAAGTCAGAGCAAGATATAAGTCATAATCCATCTGTAGTCCTAGTCAAAACTGTGGCGACATATTAAAGTATCTTGCCAGTCAAGCTGTTTTAAACTATGAATCTCGTTTAGAATATTTATTTTTCAGTCAACAAAATGCGATCGCATCTTAAAATTAAGTCATCATCATCAAAAGATTGGATCTATACTCCAAACTCCGAACTTATCCTAAGCAAGATGTATCTCATTAATACGAGAAAGGCTATATCGTTACTTCCCAATTACTTGATCAGATCCATCGAGTGTTCTTTGAGAACTTCCAGAGGAATAAAATCAAGCATTGATTCATGAGTCGCTTCTAGGTTGATTGGCGGTGCAAAACCCGCTTCGAGAGCTTCTTTCCAACGTAAGGCACATAAACACCAGCAGTCTCCATGTTTCAAGCCAGGGAAGTTATACATCGGCATCGGAGTAATAAGATCATTACCTTTCTCTTTGCTGAACGCCAAAAACTTGGCGGTAACTTTGGTACATACAACATGGACTCCTCGATCTTCTGCCCCAGTATCACATTTGCCATTGCGATAAAATCCTGTCATGGGAGATGTACAGCAAACTTTTAACTCTCCACCTAAAACATTCTTAGCCATGCTTCAATTCTTTGATAGTTGCGAATAATAACTAAATTTTACCTAAATTTGGCAATTAGGAACTAGTAACTGGGAAGAAATGATAATAGAGTCGATTTTGCTACTTCTGAATTCTGCTCAATTATATTTTAGATTCTCAGATATCCAATTTCCTCATGCCTCATCCCTAGTCCCCTGCTTTGGCAATAATCTCTTGTATGACAGGAGAGAGATTATTATTTAATTTGCCTGCACGAATAAACTCAGCATAGGTATCGGCTTCAATATCCAAAAGCTGTTCGTTTAGCTGTTCCATAGTGAGCGATCGCAAATTATCATGTTCTCGCTGCATAATATCAATTTTGTCTTCTATGCTCTGCAACTCTCCTTTAACTAGTTCTTGTTGATAGCGATAGTATTCAGGATCAATCTCCGAGGCTAGTTCATTGTTATCCAGAAAATCTAGAACACGAGTCATCGCTACTTTCCTCGCCAATAATTCAGAATATTCCTGGCGCAAAGGCTGATCGCCAATTAGATTCAAGGTACTTAATAACCACTTAGTACTCAACCCCTGAACTAAGAGGGTAAATAACACCACCCCAAAAACCGTATCAATAATTTCTTGCCTACCCGACAGCATCACAGGAACACTTAATGCCACGGCAATGGAAACCGAACCTCTCAAACCACCCCACCACAATACGGTTTGCTCTCTAAAATTGATTTTGGTTTGACTGAATAAATTACTAATGTTGCCCAAACCAAAGATAACAATCGCTCTGGTAACTAATACTGCTGCGATCGCAACTATAATTAGATCAAAGTTTTTTTGCAGGCTAGCAAAGTTTATTTGGTCGCCAATCAGCAAAAACACGATGGAATTCACAAAAAATGCCAAAAAGTCCCAAAATTCAGAGACTAAAAGCCTAGTGCGAGGGTTCATCCCAATCCGAGAGCCAAAGTTGCCCAGGATAATCCCGACAGTAACTACGCCAATTACCCCCGAACCACCTAACTCTTCAGTGATTAAATAAGTACCATAAGCTGAAACCAAAGTTAAGGATTGCTCTACCAGAGGTAAATCAAATCTTTGAGTCAGATAAGAAATACCAAAGCCAATCAGGCTACCAATTCCCAAACCAATGCCGACAAAGGTGAGGAAGCGAATCGTAATGATCGAAATACCAAATTCACCATTACCTAAGGGAATATTAACCAGTAGTAAAAAAGCAACTACCGCTACCCCGTCGTTAAATAGGCTTTCCCCTTCCATTAAGATAGTCAGACGTTTGCTTGCCCCTAATTCCCTAAACAATGCCACTACAGAAACAGGATCGGTAGCAGATAAACTGGCTCCAACTAACAGAGCAGTTGGCAAAGATAAATCGGTAAAATAGCTCAGAGGAAAGGCTACGCCAACCACAGAAATAACTACCCCGACAATAGCAAACAGACTAACGGGCACTAGACTATCTTTAAGGCTACGCCAGCGAATATTCCAAGCTGCTTCAAACAACAAAGGAGGCAGAAAAATTTCTAGAATTAGCTCAGGGGATAAATTGACTAAGCGAATATCCACAAAAGCCAACCCCAGCCCCACAATTACCAGCAGCAGAGTATAAGGTATTTGCCGAAACCAGCTGAAAATTCGTGAGATTGTGGCAACACTTAAGGATACAGACAAAACGATCAAAAATTGCTCTAAATTTCCTTTGATCGAAACCTCTGTCACGCTAGGTTCCACCGAAAAAAAGATTGATTCCATAAAGTCGATAAAAAAATAGGGCTTCGAGCAGATGTCATGATCAATGATGACGCAGATTTTTGTTGTAGCCACTAACATGGAACATATTATATGAACTATTTAAATTTCTTCAACATTATTTTATTTTTGATATTGCCTGCCACATCTTCACAAACAGTTTGAGAGTTGATGTGTAATCTTTTTTTTCTGGTTATACATTAAGATAATTTGAAATATGAATTAATTATATTTCGGCAAAAATATATGATTGTAGGTTGTTTAGGTATATTAAATGATTAATATTTTGTTAGTAGATGATCAGGCTCTTCTATGTGAAGTGCTGAAAACTTGGCTGGATGTAGAAAAAGACCTCCAAGTTTTAGGAATTGCTCACAATGGTCAAGAAGCTATAGAAGCGGTAGAAAAGTTACAGCCTGATATTGTGCTAATGGATATCGATATGCCACAAATGGATGGTTTGAAAGCAACTAAAATTATCTCTCAACGTTTTCCTCAAGTAAAAGTAATCTTTTTAAGCGGTCATGATGATGAGGTTTATTTAGGCAAATCTTTGCGGACGGGGGCAAAAGGATACCTACTCAAAAACACCACTGCCGATGCACTAGTACAAAAAATACGCTCAGTTTACAATCATGTTGATTTGCTGGAAACAATCGAAAACGATAGCTCTTTAGTAGTGCCTCTACAAATTCAGTTAGAAGAACTCATTGAAACCTATCGCCTTAAGTTCGAAAACATAATCGAAAACCATGACAAGACAATTGATCCTACTTATTTTGAACGTATGGAGCAACAGTTACAACAGCGTCTTAATCAGCTTGAAAGCAAAGTCAATACTAACCAAGCAGATAAGTTCAACGAACTAGAATATAAAAATCAATCTAGTTGGAAATCAATTCGTCAAGAACTAATGAATGTTAATAGTCAGTTCAATCAGGCAAATCGTAATTTAAGCACGCAGCTTAATCAGCAAATTAACAACTTAAGGCAAGATCTCGACAGTAAGCTATCAAGCGCTTTAGATGATTGGTCACGTCAGAGAGCAGCATTACAAGAATGGGCAGTACAACGAGATGAAATGCGCCCTTCCATTGAAGACTATGAATCAAAAAATCGTCAGGCATTGATATCTGTGGTTAATCCTATTCGAGCTTCTGTTGCAGATGTGGATAAACAAATGCGAACCACGGGAAAGTGGTTATTAGCGAGTGGATTATTTGCCTTCCTAGCTCTAGTTGTTTCGGGCTATGTACTAGTATCTCAGGTAAAGTCAGGAAATTCTTTGATTGTTCCTGGTCAAGATTACGTTGATTAATTAGCTTAATTTAAAAGATTATTCTAAAAGATTATTCTGAACTTATCCATATAATAGAAGATTTGTCAAAACGACCAAAAAAGAGGGAATAGGAGTTTCAGCCCAGCCTTTGTATGTCATCAAGCTAAGTTTATGCACAATGAACAACGGAAATAGAGTTCAGAAATTCATCGTAACTAATAAATAACGGGAAAATCAGGTCAAGATTACGTTGACTAATTAGGGCTTAATTTATGCGTATTTAATCGTTTTTATGATCAAGGTGCATATTCTCCTGAACTTCATACATATAGATTTATAGAACAATAACAATAAACAGGAGAATTATCTAAAATGGATAGTCTAATTCCAGCTTTATCCGAGCGTGAAAGTTCTGACTCTTCAAAGATATTAAGTGAATCTGGCAGCATCATTGAAAATGGCAGTTTTGAAACAGGAGACTTTGAAGGTTGGAACACCATTGGTGACACTAGTATCGAAACAGATAGTCTGGGAATATTTCCCACAGATGGTACTTACCAAGCCCTAATTACCAATGGTGATAGTGATGCTGGTGGTTCTGTAGTAGACTCAGATCTTGAAGAATTTTTAGATTTAGCACCTGGTTCTTTAGATGGTCTAGTCGGTGGTGATGCTACTGAAGGTTCTGTCATTAAACAAACATTTACTGTAGAAGCAGGAGATGTTGTGAGCTTTGATTGGAACTTTTTGACTAATGAATCTACGCCCAATACAACCTTTAACGATACAGCATTTTTAAACGTTAATGGCTTTACCTTTGAACTAGCAGATACTGGAACAAATTTCGTTGATGCCCCTAATGTAGATCAATTTAACGAACAAACTGACACTCAAACTTTAACATTTTCTATTGCTACGGCTGGAACCTATACCATAGGCTTTGGTGTAGTAGATGTTGGCGATGAGATTGTTGATTCTGGATTGGCAATTGATAATGTTGCCATTCAGTCTTCTGGCAGCAGTAATCTTACTACTTCTGGATCTACTGACAGTCCGAGCGTTGATTTAATTTTGGGAGAAGGTGGTTTTACTTCAGCTAATAGTGATTCAATCAATGACTCTGCTTCAGGTTTAGTTTTTGGTGAAAATGGTTTTGAAGTTGTCTAAGATTAAATCTTTGGCGCTGTATTTAAGCAGCCTCAATCAGCTACGCACAACAATTTAACTAAAATCAATTACACAAAGTAAGGGTTTTCTCTAACGCTCAAAAATGTGCGTCAAGAGGATAACCCTTGGAGATTCCCAGGTATGAATACAATACAAATTGCCAACCAAACTATCACGGCTGAGGAAATTATTCCTTTGTTATCAGACTATCAAATGCTTGCTAAATTAAGGCGTGAATTTTTGATCGATCGCGCCATTGAATCAATAAGCTGTACTTCCACCGAAAAGACACAGATTGTACAACAGTTTTATCGACAAAATGGTTTAGTTTCAGATTCAGATCGTGATTCCTGGCTTAAAAAGCATTGCATGACTTCTGAGCAAATAAAGGCACTGGCTATTCGTCAATTTAAGATCGAAAAGTTTAAGCAAGTGACCTGGGGAGATAAACTAGGAGCTTACTTTATTCGTCGTAAAAAGCAATTGGATCAAGTTGTTTTTTCTCTGATTCGGACTCAAAAATTAGATCTTGCTCAAGAACTCTATTTTCGACTTCAAGCAAAAGAGCAATCTTTTGCGGACTTAGCTCAGAAATATTCTCAAGGTTCAGAATCTTTAATTGGGGGGTTTGTCGGTCCAATCGCACTAGGAAATCTACCTTCGGCTTTAGCGGAAGTTCTCTCTACGAGCCAGCCAGATCGAATTTGTCCTATTTCATGTGGTGAATGGCAGATGATTGTGCGCTTAGAAAAAGTGATTCCCGCACGGCTAGATCAGTTAATACGTCAAAAACTGCTTAATGAACTATTTGAACTTTGGCTTTCTCGAATTAATTCAATTTAATTGTGACCAAACTTGAATAATCAATTACCCAGATAAAATATAATATTTTTGACAAGATCATCTAAGATACGTTTTACCAATCCAGCTTCAAAACTTAGGATTGACACTCCCACGTCATTTATGCGTAGGAGTGTCAAACACTATACACTTAGCTTGATCATGAAATACCTAAATCAACACGCAATTGTTACGGGTGGCTCAAGTGGAATTGGCAAAGCAGTAGCTAGATTGCTTGCTCAGCAGGGCGCAAATCTTTCCTTAATTGCTCGCGATCGCCATAAGTTAGAACAGGTTCGACAGGAGATCGCTGCCGTAACCGTCAATTCCACTCAGAAAATATTGATCCTCGTGGCAGACGTCGCCGATCAGCAGTCAATCAGCAGGACAATTCAACAGGCGATCGCCACCTTAGGAACACCTAAACTATTAATTACCTCGGCGGGAATGGCTCATCCTGGTTATTTTAGTCAAATCCCCTTGGAAATCTTTGAAGAAACGATGGCGGTAAACTATTTTGGTACTCTATATAGCATTAGAGCAGTTTTACCAGCGATGTTGGAGAGCAGAAGGGGTAGTATAGTTCTGATCTCTTCTGGTGCGGGATTAATTGGCATTTATGGCTATAGTGCCTATTGTCCCTCAAAGTTTGCCCTTAGAGGATTGGCAGAGTCTCTACGCGGAGAATTAAAGCCTCAAGGCATTAGGGTAGTGATTGTTTATCCCCCTGATACAGATACGCCTCAGCTAGCAGCCGAAAATAAAATCAAGCCTGTGGAAACCAAAAAAATTACCGCCACAGCTAAAACCTGGAGTGCGGTAGCCGTAGCGGAGCAGATTCTGCGAGGAGTAGAGCAAAAGAGATTTGCGATCGCCCCTGGAACAGAACTAACCATTTTAAATCGGTTTCATAGTTTACTGGCGCCACTACTAAACTGGTATTTTGACGCAATTATTAATAAAACGAATAAATAAGAGTTGATAGTTATTTATCGTGATGAATGATGGGAAAAAAAATAGAGCGGTAAGTGTAAAGAGTTACTTTTTACAAAGTAAAGTTTTCTTTAAAATCTTTCCTGGTCATCGGTTGATTGACGATGATTCCCTCTTCTCCCAAGTGTTTTAGAGGTTTCCCTTCAACACTGAGCCAAACAGGTTGCAAAGCCTTTCCGTCAGATTTATCGCTTTGATTAGAGCTAGTAGCGGTGTAAATCACCTGAGCTAATCGACTACTCATAGAGGCGCTACCACCACCAGAAACAAATTCCTTAGATAAATTGAGATGAATGCCTGATTTATCAGTAGTCACGCCAAGTAGTTTAGTTCCTGGGGGAATAGCTGTAGTGTAGGTCGAATCTTGGGGAGGATGAGTAAACAGAGTTTTTAAAGCAGTTTCTAGAACTCGCTCCGATTTAACCGACTTGGCAAAAGTCATCCTATGGGAAACTAATTTGATGCTTTGATTAGTTGGATCGAGCCAACAGATTTCCACAATCTGTTCTTGAGTAATTGCTTCTGGTACGGCTGGAATCTCTTCTTTAACTATCGGCGCAGGATTTGGTTGGGAGACTTGGGTTTTCTGCTCAAGGCTGGATTTTGCCCACCAAGCAACACCTCCCCCCGCAGCTAAAATAATCCCTATGATGACTGCCATCAGGGGAAGAGAAAAACGATTTTTATTACGATCCTGCATGGACTATGCTCCTGTTTAAGGAAATACTTTCTTGGTTGAGAATTACTGCGTCTTTGTTTCCAGTCTAATGAAACTGATCAACTCTAATTTATCCTCATCAATTTCTAATTGTAAGATACGGGTTATGATTCCGTCGGCTGACAAAGAATTTAAGTCAAGGCGATCGCTAATTCCCTCAGCAAAGCCCTTAAGCAGCCTTGATGACATGGGGCGATTATTGACAGTTCCCTGAGGATCTATTAAACGAAGTGCTGTTCCATTGATGACCTGGAATGCTAATTCTAAGGCAATATCTAATTCTCTAGAACGATTATTAATGCTAGAAGTTCCAGCAGTTCGGTTTGGCTCCATATTTGCTGTGGGTCTGGGTCTGTTTAGTTTAAATTTTACTTGTAGGCGATTTGCAGGGCGTAATTCTAAATGGAGGTCTGATAACTGGTAACTAATATTGGTGGAGCCAGCCTTACGAGCTATCAAACGGTTAAGATTTGCTTGTAATTGAGTCACTACCTCTGGAGATTGCAGGGCTTGATTAAGGTCCGTTTCGGTCAGGATCAGCCTTACTGCTCCCGAAGCTGGCTTCTCTAGAGACTTTCTTAATCCATCAATACTGTTAAAGTCTAATTCTGCTAGTTTTAGAGCGACCTGATCTGTTTCTACATCCACGAGGTCAATTCTCAGACCAGGTTTAATTTTAACTCCTCTATTAGCGATTCTGACTCGATCTAATTTTCCTTGGACAGCCTGATAGTTAGGTCGGTTATCTATTCGAACCGCCTGTTGCTCCACGCCAATGACCTGAGAGCGGAGTCGCCCTTGAGCGATTTTATCTAGAATTAGACCTCCACTAGAACCTAAAGATAACAAGCTAGACAGCACAATCGTCAGAATTTCCATGACAATCCCATTGTGAATTCATTGTGAATTGAACTAAGTCATTGACATCCTCCCGTCGCTAAAAGCGAGGGATTCCTAAGACTCACGACTTAGGTTTCTGTTTCCTTCTCTTTCGAGTTTTTCGCAACTGCCCTTTAGAACCATGTCTATCAGGTCTTATGTCCGCTCCACAGACAATACGGTCGTCATAAACTGGTCGGGAAACCCGACCAGACGCGACCTCCACCGCAAGCCCTGCGGCGAGTATATTCTTCCCAGCATTGATGTCTCTGTCGATGCCTGTAGTTTCACAACTAGGGCAATCCCAGGTACGGATATTAAGAGGCATCTTATCCATCACAAATCCGCAATGGTTACATCGTTTACTGCTAGGGAAAAAGCGGTCAATCTTGACCAATGTTCGCCCGTACCAATCACACTTATACTCAAGTTGACGAAACATCTCACCCCAAGCAGCATCGGAAACAGACCGAGCCAGCTTGTGATTTTTGACCATGTTTTTGATTGCTAAGTCTTCAATAGCAATCACACTATTAGCTCTGACCAAATCAGTAGTCAACTTGTGCAGAAAATCAGTACGAGCGTTTTTAATTTTGGCGTGTATCTTAGCCACCTCAAGTCTTGCTTTATATCGATTGTTCGAGCCTTTGGTTTTCCGACTCAACAACTTTTGCGCGACTCTAAGCTTTTGATACAGCCGATTAAAATGCTTTGGATTGGATATTTTATCTCCATCACTGGTAGTCAAGAGACTAGAAACACCAACATCTATTCCTACTTTTTTATTAGTTGGTGGCAATGGTTGAACGGTAGGGTCGTCTGCCAACAAAGAAACAAACCATCTACCCGAAGGTTCGAGTTTAACCGTAACAGTAGACGGACTACATCCAGCAGGCAACAGCCTCGACCAAACTATATTCAGTGGTTCAGAGCATTTAGCAAGCCAGACCTTACCATCTTTGAACTTAAAAGCCGACTTGGTAAACTCAGCCGAACCACCATTACGCTTGGCTTTAAACCGAGGATATTTGGCTCTTTTACCCCAGAAGTTAGCAAAAGCTTTTTGCAGATGTCTCAGACATTGCTGCAAAGGGACACAGCTAACTTCATTCAAAAAGTCCAAATCTTCAGTCTTTTTCCAGCTAGTCAACAAGCTAGAGGTTTGTTTGTAATCAATCCTCTCTTGCCTGAGATACCAGCCTTCGGTTTTAGCTGCCAAGGCTTTGTTGTAGACCAAACGCACACAACCCATTGTCCGTCGCAAAAGATTTTCTTGCGAACCAGTCGGGTAAAAGCGATATTTGTAAGCACGTTCAACCATGTCTCACATTATACCAGATTAAATGTAAAAAATATAATTGGAGGCGCGAATTCCTCTCGTCGCTAAAAGCGAGAGTCTCCTTCGCGAAGAAAAGATGAAAGCATTTTAACTGTTTCTTCATCCCTCATCTGGAAAATTAGCCTGGATTGACTCGCATTAAGACCTGCCCAAACTCTACGGGTTCACCATTTTGGACAGATATTTCCATGATTTGCCCTGTAACTTCCCCTTCAATCTCATTCATTAGCTTCATCGCTTCAATAATACATACCGTATCACCTTTACTAATGCGATCGCCGACAGAAACAAAGGGGTCTTCATCGGGAACAGGAGCAGAGTAAAATGTTCCTACCATCGGCGAGGTAACCTCTACCCACTTCTTGTCATCTACCGCAGGGGTAGGGGGTGCTTCTGGAGGAGCAGATGGGGTTACAGGGGTTGTGGATGGGGACTGGGGTGCAGTTTCCACAATCTGAGGAGAGACAGATGTGACTTGAGGAATGGCAATTACGCCTTTTTCCTTACGTACTGTCAATTCAAAATCATCATTTTTGAGAACTAACTCCGTGATGTCAGTTTGAGAGATCGTCCCTAACAATTCGCGGAGTTCTTGAAAATTTATAGACACAAACTATACAACCGTTATTATAAGTAATTTTGTCATTCTCCAAGATAGCTGTGTAGTAGGACATATCATAGAGATTGAGTAACTTGCCAAGCAATTCTGGAGTAGAAATTAATTTTCTCGACCCAAGTAAGAACCATCGCGAGTATCAACTTTGATTTTTTCGCCAATGGAAATAAACAGCGGTACCATAACTTGTGCCCCTGTTTCCACAATCGCGGGTTTTGTGCCTCCTGTAGCCGTATCTCCTTTAACACCAGGATCGGTATCGCTGATTTCTAGTACTACTGAGGTAGGTAATTCTATTTCCAGCACTTTTTCGTCCCAGAAAATGACGTTTACTTCCATTTCCTCTTTCAGAAAATTAGTGCGATCGCCCAAGCTTTCGGCATTCATGCGCGTCTCTTCGTAAGTCTCCATATCCATAAAGACAAATTCATCTCCGTCCTTATAGGTATGCTGCATGGTGCGTTTTTCTAAATTTGCTTGGGTAACAGTTTCCCCTGCGCGGAAAGTTTTTTCTACTGTATTGCCTGTTTGGACGTTTTTGAGCTTAGTTCTCACAAAAGCTGAACCTTTACCTGGTTTGACGTGTAGAAACTCTACCACTCGCCAGACAGAGCCATCTAGCTCGACAGTAACTCCTGTACGAAAGTCATTACTAGAAATCATGAAGCTAAAAAATACTTGCGAAGATGATCGACATTTAATTGTACCTGATGGAGGGCTTGTAAATGGATGAGGGATCAGGGATCAGGGATAAAGTAAAGAATAAATCATTAATTATTGATGAGTTTTTCAGTCTCTAGTCACCTGTTTTTAGTCTTCTCGAATTAAGAACAATTGAGTACCACAGGAAGTAAAGAAATGTTGACAAGGGAGAGCAAATACTAAGAAACCCCAATAACTTAATTTAAGCTACATCAGACAAAAACACTTCGCCAATGATGGAGCGATCATTAACGTAGGTAATTCGCTCCTCTGCCATATAAAATACTGCACTAGGGATAGTTTTAGCCGTAGCATCATCTAACTGCAATGATTTAGCCGCCGCCGATCAAGGTTTAATTAATCACTGGCAAGTATTGGACTTTGGACAAAACAAAAGAGAGTTGACGATTAGTATGACTTTGTTGGGCAAAGCAATCTATTTAATTTCAAGTATAATATGGGCTGGGGGGAGAGCGAATTCTTGATAGCCAAGTAAACTAAAGGTGGGGTCAAACAGAAACGAGCGCTTCGACTTCCTTGTCTTACAAAGCAAAAGAGATTCACCAAGCTGAGTCTAATTCACCTTCGAGTCAATTGCCTGGTCAATTTTCAAGGTAAAAAATCTGTCGGTTTGAGGGAAGATGAGCCCTTCGCTTCAGCCCGTTGGGCAACACGCCAGCCCCATCATCCTATGATTCCTACTAGAGAGAACTGTTGCAGTATGTCACTTCATCCCCAATCCCCAAACCCATTGGTGACAAGTTAAGATTAATCGTCTTTAGTCAACTACCATATAGGGTGTTTTCTTTTTTGACAACAAAATAACTCTGCACAGGTACTTATGCAATCATCAACTGGATTTAGATACTGGATACCGCTCATTGCTTCCAGTATGGCGATAGTTATTGTCGTCGTGGACTCTACGATGATGAACGTCGCAGTACCGACGATCGTTAAAGACCTGAAGACAGACGTTAGCACTGTGCAAAGTGTAATTGCACTTTACTCACTGGTAATGGCCGCCTTGATGTTGACAGGTGGCAAGCTGGGATCGATTATTGGCATCCGCGCCGCCTTCAGTATCGGGCTGTTATTTTATGGGATTGGTACGCTGCTCGCTGCCATTAGTTGGAATATTTTCTCGCTCGCGTCTGGCTGGTCGCTGTTTGAAGGGATCGGTGCCGCATTTTTAGTTCCCGCTGCCTTCACTGTGGTCACCGCCAACTATGCGGGCAAACAGCGTATCCAGGCATTTGGCATTTTGGCCGGTGTGCAAGCGACTGCAGCAGCGATCGGCTCGATGCTCGGAGGCATACTAACCACCTATCTCACTTGGCGTTGGGGATTTGGTGGTGAAGCGGTGATTGCACTCGCAATTATTCCGCTAATTCCGGCAATTCGGCAACAACAAACGCGTGACAGTCGCACCACGCTTGATGGGATCGGCGTTATTCTATCGTCTTTAGGCATGTTGGTGCTCGTGTTGGGATTCCTGATTGCGGGGCGCTATGGATGGTGGGAAGCACGGCGACCGTTCGTATTGTTTGGACAGAGGTTGAATCCATTTGATTTGTCGCCGACTCCGCTATGCATCATCGCTGGGCTGAGCCTGATGGTGGGCTTTTTTCATTGGCAAAGACGGCGTGAGTCCCGTGGACAAACCCCTTTGGTTCGTCCCGGGCTTTTTGCCAACAGCCAATTTGTGACGGGTGCCTCAATGTATATGATCCGTTCGATCTTTCTGGCAGGGCTGCTGTTCGTATTGCCGTTATATATGCAATCAGCGCTAAAATTTACCGCTTTTCAGAGCGGTCTGGCGCTGTTGCCATTTTCGGCATCAGTGTTCTTTGTTTCTATGAAGTCAGCTAGCTGGGCCAGTCGCATTTCCGCCAAGACGTTGATCCAAATTGGTTTAGTGTTGCTCGCGTTAGGCTCCCTCTATACCTACGCCGTCACTAGCACGGCAATGACCATTGGTACATTTTTCATCCCAGTGACGGTCATGGGCATTGGGCTGGGCCTGGTGATGGCACAGCTAGTTAATCTCACCTTATCCAGCGTCGCTCCCCAAGACACTGCGGAGGCCTCGGGGGTAACCAACGCGGTTGGCGAACTCGGTAACTCGCTTGGCACGGCAGTGATTGGTTCTTTGCTATTGATGTTCTTCTATACTGGCGTGGTTGATCAAGTGGCATTACGCGCTGATTTAGATTTGTCATACCAGCAGCGTAGTCAGCTGATTGTCGAAATAGAAGATGCCCCGGATATCGACACCCAAGCAGGACTGGAGGCATTCATTGTCGATTTACCCGAAAACGTGAAAGATGATGTGCCATTTGTGATGAATGATGCCGCTGTTCGAGCCATGCAGAACACAATGCTAGTCATTTTGACCATGATGATACTGACGCTGCTAGTTTCAACTTTCTTACCGCATCGGCGCATCAAACAACCGCTCAGTGCGATCAAGTCGCCTCGTAGTTTGGGTTAAGTGGTGCAAGTTTTTGAGTGCAAACTCACAATTTATGTTCCACTTAACTCAATATCCAGCGATGAGCTTTGCCAAAAGTCGGTTTCACCCGATTTCCTCGTAGCGACGATAGATTCGTAGGTCAATCGGAAAGCGGACTGCCCCTGACAAATAATTAATCGCTACAATCAACAACCAGAGAAGGGATTAGGAGATTTGCGAGCTTCAAATATCCGTACTTGATATAATTGGGACAAAGGAAAATTATTGATTAAAAATCACCTTAAGGCGATCGATCTAGTTGTCCGAATCTTCATCTTAGGCCTAATAGCTGCTTGGTGTTTCGTCATTATTCGTCCGTTCTTAGCAGTCGTTCTCTGGGCAGCAATCTTAGCAATTGGTTTGTTTCCAATTTTCTTGTGGCTCAAGGCACGCTTAGGTGGACGGGCTAAATTGGCAGCGACAATCATTACGCTACTTGGTATAGCCATTATTATTGGTCCAGTGAGCCTGATGGCAACCGTCTTGGTAGAAAATGTTCAAAGCTTGGCCCATAGTGTAGAGACTGGTACGTTGGTAGTGCCCCAACCTCCCAATAACATTTCTACATTACCCATAATAGGGGAATCTTTGAACAAAATTTGGCAGGAAGCAGCAGTTAACTTAGGGGCTGTTATGGATAGGTTTCAATCGCAGCTTCGTGATCTAACTAAAAGCTTACTCTTACTGAGTGCCAACACGGGTCTGACTATTCTCAAGTTCCTCTTTTCCCTAATTATTGCAGCAGGGCTGATGCTCAACGCCGAAGGTATTAAACAGGGGCTAACCAAGTTTTTGCTCAGGATTACACCAACCCAAGGTCAGGCTTTTTTAACACTAGCAACTTCCACCATTCGCAATGTCTCCCGTGGCATCATTGGTATTTCCCTAGTACAGACTCTACTAGTCGGGATTGGATTCGTTGTTGCAGGCATTCCTGGGGCTGGTTTATTGACTATTCTGTGCTTGTTTTTAACGATTATCCAGATCGGTCCTGGTCTGATCGTGATCGGAACGCTGATCTTTGCTTGGTCAACTATGAATACTCTTGGTGCTTTACTGTTCACATTGTGGATGATACCAGCTACCCTGGTTGATAACGTGCTCAAACCTGCCTTAATGGCATCGGGCTTGCCCGTGCCGATGCTGCTCATCTTTATAGGTGTACTCGGAGGTACACTTGCCCATGGCATTTTTGCCAAAAAGATATTTAGAAAGATATTTAGTAACTTATGGTGGCTCTTGAATAAACATTATGTTAATGGAACCCGAAGAAGCGATCGCGAGCTTGAAATTGTTAGTCTGTTTGGCAAAGGCGGATGGTAAGATATATCCACAAGAGGAGCAGATCCTCACAGAAGCTTGGCAAAAAGTCCAACAGCTGTCAAATATGCCTAAAAATATAACTCTTGACAGTATTTTGGCAGAAGATATGACAATTGAGTCAATTTTGCCTCAAATTACTACTCCTAATACGCAAAAAGTGCTCTACAAAACTGCTTATCTCCTGGCTGAAATTGACGGAGTTGCTCCTGCTCAACAAAGTATTCTAGACAAGATTGAAGCTAGTTTTAAATTACTAGATCGTAATTCTTTAGTAGACAATCGTTCCCTGGCTGAACTAGCTGTAACATCACCCCATGATTTTATGGAAGCGATAGCTTCGCAACTATTACCCGTTAAAGAGGTTCGCGATTTAATCTTAGACTATGCTATTGGGATTGCTATTCTAGGTTTTAATCCCTTCCCAGGAGTCAATCTAATCACTGACACCATTGCCTGTGGATTAATCCTCAAGATGATTAGTGATATTGGTAAGAAGAAATGGGGTTACCCTAAAGGACAAGATGTGATCGCCATTATTGGCAGTATTTTTGGTGGCTGTGGTGCTTTGGCTGCTGCAGTGAGAAGATTGATCCTGGGTTTGTCCAAAGTCCAATAATCAAGAACAGTCACCAAGTAGCTTACACTATAGCAATACAGTAAAAAAACAAGAAGACAACTTATGAGCAGCCAGGAATCACCAAGACAAGAAGCGGAGCGGACTAGTGAGTCTAGTGCTGACAAACTAAAAGCAGCCCAAGCCAAGGAAGCTGGAAGCGATTTCGAGTGGCATTTCGGTCGAGTTACTCGTCTGGGAAATTTTGAGATTGCTGGCGGTAGGGAAGTGACAATCATGTGGGAAGAAGGCGGTCTGACCTCCCAGCAGGGTAATATTACTGATGGACAGTGGGAGATATTTAAGTTGGCGTTTATGACCACTGGTCGCATTTCTGTACTGAGCGACGAGAAAGGGAATAGTTGGATGTATGACTACCGCTTTCTAGAAGCCGTAAAATAAGCCATCAGTTCGTAAATTTGGCTCTCATTAGTCTGATCCCTAATTCTAATACTCGGAGAGTGACTGATTTTGTTTCTTAGGAGAGGGATAAAATAGCGATCTCTTTAGGTGATTTCCATCAAAGAAAGTACCAAGTATTGCTGTCACATCACTAGCTGCTCTGTCGATTTACTGGTATATTTATTTCTAGAAATCACCTTAACAGATGGTTTTTGAAAGTTCGGGCGATCGCTGTTTTAATGCAGGAGTAGAAATCCTGACTGCCTGACACAAGTAGTTGAAAGTATTGGTATCAGGTTGTGAGAAGAAAAGTGCGATTCGTTGAAGCTGTCAAAGGTTTAACTGTTCTCTCAACTCCTCAACATTCTTAATTTCACCCCAATCAATACCCGCAGCTTCCAGAAAAGCGATCGCAACTTAAGATTTATGATAAATAATAGTGACAAGCGCATTGCGACTTCTTGTATAAAAAATTGCTAAAAAAAAGCCAGCAATAGCTACTGGCTCTGATATTAATCCAATTGTTAAACAGTACTCTTATACTGCTTGAACTTGGGCTTGAGGTTGGGGTTGAGGCTTGAACTGGAACAGAGAATAGACGACATTACGACGAATATCAATCATCATTTCCAAGAACATTTCATATCCTTCTTGTTTGTATTCAATTAAAGGATCTTTCTGTCCATAACCCCGCAAACCAATAGACTCTCTCAGGGCATCCATTGCCTGGAGGTGTTCCCGCCAGAGAGTATCAATCTGCTGCAAAATAAAGAATCTTTCTGCCTGGCGCATCAATCCAGGCTGCATGCTGTCAATCTGATATTCTTTGATGTCGTAGGCTTTACGAACTTCTTCACAGAGGAAGTTTTTCATCTCAATAACGGTCATGTCTTCTAAATGCTCGGGTTCAACGTCTTCGAGAAGATAAATAAACTCTTTAGCTTTATCGACCATTTTGTCTAGTTTCCACTCTTCAGGGGGTAGCTCAGGATTCACATAAGCATCAACAATTTCTTCCATGGTTTTCTCAGCATACTGAATGACCTGTTCTTTGAGGTCGAACCCTTCCAATACCCGACGACGCTCGGCATAAATAGCACGACGCTGATTGTTCATCACCTCGTCATATTCAAAAACCTGCTTACGAGTGTCGTAGTAGAAAGTTTCTACTTTTTTTTGCGCTCCTTCCAGGGAGTTGGTCAGCATTTTAGACTCAATGGGCATATCGTCTTCCACACGCATCATGTTCATCAGTTTCTCGACGCGATCGCCACCAAAGATGCGCAACAGGTTATCCTGTAAACTAAGGAAAAATCTGGTCGAACCAGGGTCCCCCTGTCTTCCCGCACGACCCCGCAACTGATTGTCAACACGGCGAGATTCGTGACGTTCTGTACCGATTACATGAAGTCCGCCATTGTTAACTACTTCCTCATGCTCGGCATCGGTAAATTTTTCATATTCTTTTAGAATTACTTGATAAACTTCCCGCAACTTTTGTAGAACAGGATCATCTACGGGAGCATTTTCCGCTGCCACGGCAATTTTCTCTTCTGCATCTAGTTCAGATAGGCTTTGTTCACCATATTGCTGCACGGCAAACTTAACCGTTTCCTTGAGCAGATTCTCGGCTTCGGCTGATAATTCGGTGGGAAAAATCTGTGGAGAAGCTTTCCAAGTCTTAACTTTCTTGCCTTTGCTGTTGCCACCAAAACCTTTTGGGGCATCTTTGCCCAGGCTAATTCCAGGGACATTTGCCATTAAGCTATCGTCTTCGGGGACAACTATTTTTGGCATCAAATATTCTCTTACCTTGAGCCTTGCCATGTAGTCAGCATTACCGCCCAAAATGATATCCGTACCTCGTCCAGCCATATTAGTAGCAATGGTTACCGCAGTCTTACGACCAGCTTGAGCGACGATTTCCGATTCCCGCTCAACATTTTCAGGTTTGGCGTTAAGTAGGTTGTGTTCGATGCCCTTTTGTTGTAGCAACTGAGAAATCAACTCTGATTTTTCCACGCTAGTAGTACCCACCAAGACAGGACGACCTTTTTCATGCATATTAGAGGTATCTTCAGCTACTGCTTGCCATTTGCCAATTTCTTTTTTGTAAACTACGTCGGCTAAATCTGCCCTTCTAGAGGGTAAGTTGGTGGGAATAATCGTTACCTGGAGATTATAAACCTTCTCAAACTCAGTCTCCTCAGTTTTTGCTGTACCAGTCATTCCAGCCAGAGTAGGATAAAGCAAGAAAAAGTTTTGATAGGTGATACTGGCTAAAGTTTGCGTTTCTTTCTGAATCGGTACGCCTTCTTTAGCTTCAATTGCCTGATGTAAACCATCACTCCAGCGTCTTCCTGCCAGTACCCGTCCAGTAAATTCATCGACGATCACAATCTCGTCGTTACGTACCATGTAGTTAACATCTTTGGTAAAAAGTTCTTTGGCTTTAATTGCATTAGAGATATAGTGCGCCCAAGGATTTTCAGGGTCATATAAATCAGTTACGCCTAATATTTCTTCAGCATGAGCAAAACCCTCATCAGTCATCAAAACATTACGGGCTTTTTCATCTACCTCATAATCACCAATGCCTTCGTCACCGTTTACCTCTTCATCGTAGTCTTCTTCCTGTTTAATTAGCTGTGCTGATATCTGAGCAGCCTGAAGATATTTTTCTGTAGGACGTTCTACCTGTCCTGAGATAATTAGCGGAGTTCTGGCTTCGTCAATTAAGACGGAATCCACCTCATCAATTACACAATAGTTAAAAGGACGCTGCACTACCTCTTCCATGGAGACAGCCATATTATCTCGCAGGTAGTCAAAACCCAATTCGCTGTTAGTGGTGTAGGTAATGTCACAGGCGTAGTTTTTTCTTCGTTCAGTCGGACTCATTCCTGACTGAATTAGTCCCACGCTCAAGCCCAAGAAACGATGTACTTGTCCCATCCATTCAGCGTCTCTCCGAGCCAGGTAATCGTTTACAGTAACAACGTGAACTCCTTGACCCGTCAAACCGTTGAGATAAGCAGGCAGGGTACATACTAGGGTTTTTCCTTCCCCAGTTTTCATCTCAGCGATTTGTCCCTTGTATAAGACTATGCCTCCAAGCAACTGTACGTCATAGTGACGCATCCCTAAGACACGAATTGCTGCTTCTCTAACTACAGCAAAAGCCTCGGGCAGAATATCATCCAAAATTTCCTTGACTTCTTCGTCGTTTTGAGCTTTTGCCAACTGTTCGCGAAATTCGCCTGTTTTTGCTTTTAGCTCGTCGTCGGATAAATCTTTGATGTCTTCCTCAATCAGATTTATTTCCGCCACCAAAGGCTGAAATTTCTTGATTTTACGTGCATTGGGGTCGCCCAACAGTCTTTTCAGCATAGTAATTTTTAATGAATAATCCTTAGTCTTAATTTTGGTCTGATATTTGCTTTCTAGTCTTTGATTGCCTAGTTAGACAGCAATTTTAATAACATTTAATAATTCTATCATCTGATTTCGCGCAGGATACCCCCACCATAGCCTCAAGTATGTAGGGCTTGGTGGTGGGACGTGGCGTATAAACATCTGGGGAAACCCCAGATGACAGCCACTAAAGAATGCGCGCC
Organism: Cyanobacteriota bacterium; assembly: GCA_942490675.1. GTDB lineage: Bacteria > Cyanobacteriota > Cyanobacteriia > Cyanobacteriales > Xenococcaceae > Waterburya. The sequence continues at coordinate 200,884 of CALNYB010000014.1, forward strand.
TCTAGTTAAGTTTTTTACCTGATTTCGCGTGATAAAATGTGAGCTATGGTTGAAAGAGCTTACAAGTACCGTTTTTACCCAACTACCGAACAAGAAAATCTCTGGCGACGGACGATGGGTTGTGTACGCTTGGTCTACAACAAAGCCTTGGCAGCCAAAACCGAAGGATGGTACGAACGGCAAGAGAGAATTGATTACAAACAAACCTCTAGCTTGTTGACTGGTTGGAAAAAGACCGAGGATTTGGACTTTCTCAACGAAGTTAGCTGTGTACCTTTGCAGCAATGTCTGAGACATCTGCAAAAAGCTTTTGCTAATTTCTGGGGCAAAAGAACTAAGTATCCAAAGTTTAAAACTAAACGCAATGGTGGTTCGGCTGAGTTTACCAAGTCGGCTTTTAAGTACAAAGACAATACTCTTTGGCTTGCTAAAAGTAAAGAGCCATTGAATATAGTTTGGTCTAGACTCTTGCCCGATGGTGTCAGCCCGTCTACTGTTACGGTCAAACTTGAACCTTCTGGTAGGTGGTTTGTTTCACTGTTGGTAGACGACCATACCATTCAACCATTGCCACCAACTGATAAAAAAGTTGGAATTGATGTTGGCATCTCTAGTTTGCTGACTACCAGCGACGGTGAGAAAATAGCCAATCCAAAGCATTTTAATAAGCTGTATCAAAAGCTTAAAGTCGCGCAAAAGCTGTTGAGTCGGAAAACCAAAGGCTCTAACAACAGATATAAAGCACGACTTGAAGTAGCCAAGATACACGCCAAAATAAAAGATGCTCGTACCGATTTTCTGCACAAGTTGACTACCAACTTGGTTAAAACCAATAGCATAATCGCCATTGAAGACTTGGCAGTTAGAAATATGGTGAAAAACCATAAACTTGCCCGTAGTATTAGCGATGCTGCCTGGGGCGAGATGTTTCGTCAGCTTGAATATAAATGTGAATGGTACGGGGGAAAACTGGTCAAGATTGACCGATTTTTTCCTAGCAGTAAGCGATGTAACCATTGCGGTTTTGTAATGGATAAGTTGCCTCTTGATATCCGTAGTTGGGATTGTCCTAGTTGTAATACCAAGGGAATCGACAGGGACATCAATGCTGGGAAAAATATACTTGCTGCGGGACTCGCAGTGATTGTCTGTGGAGCGGACGTAAGACCTGATAGACATAGTTCTGAAGGGCAGTTGCGAAAAACCTCTGAACGAGGAAAGAAACAGAAACCCAAATAGTGATGTTTGGGAATCCTCCGCTATAGCGCGTTAGCGTTTAGCGGTGGGAGGATGTCAATTGCCTACTTTTACAAACTTTAGGAATATCTACCCATTTATCAGTCAACAATCAAAAGATTGTAGCTTCTCAGTGTATTAGAGCGTCAACTTTGTATTGATTAGTTGATTAATCGCGGCAAAGTTCCAAAAGCTCTTAGGCTGGAACATTTTACAGGTGCGACAGTGATTACTGAGGAAAGCAATGCTCAAGCTTAACTATCATGTATTGACATCCTCCCATCACGGGACGTGAGGGATTCCTAAATCCCAGTCTGCGATAGAGGTTCTTGGTTCAGCGACTCTCCGTTAGACAGCAGGGTTGCCCCAACTGCCCAAGAGGGAATGTCTCCCCAAGCGTAGATTCCCGTATGCCCTACGGTATTTAATCCTTTTTTCAGAATGACGATAGCTGATGCGTGGTCGCGGTCTAATACGCAGCCACACTCGCAGATGTGAGTTCTAGTAGAGAGTGATTTTTTCACTCTTTTCTCGCATTTGGGGCAGTCCTGAGAGGTGAAATGAGGAGGGACAGCAACTGTTGCCTTCCCCATCTTCCAGCCAAAATATTCTATCCAATTGCGAAATTGCGTCCAGCCAGCATCAGTTATTGATTTAGCCAATTTACTATTTTTAACTAGATTTCTCACACTCAAATCTTCATAGACGATGCAATCATTAGATGCACAGACGCACCTTGCTAGTTTCACAGCATGGTCTTTACGTTGTCTACTTACTTTTAAATGTGCCAAAGCATATCTTTTTCTAGCCTTATGATAGTTAATTGACTGTGGTAATCCTCCTTTTTTGTACTTTTTGGATTTTCTTCTATTCAGACGATTTAGATTACGTTCTCCTTTTCTGTAGAATCTGGGATTTGCTTCTGTATGACCAAACGAGTCTGAATAGAAGTATTTGAGTCCCATGTCCAAACCAACAGCTTTCCCCGTAGGCTGCATATCTTCTCTGACTTCGATAGATATACAAAACTGACAGTAATACCCGTCAGCACGACGAACTAATCTAACTCGCTTAATTTGTTCTGGTTGATAGTAATAGATGTCTCTTGAACCAACGAGCTTAACTCTTCCAATACCGTTTTTATCGGTAAAAGTAATATGCTTTTTGGTTGTCGAATCTAGCTTCCAACCAGACTTTTTGTATTCAACGGAGCGAGAATGTTTCTTGAATTTGGGGTATCCTTTCTTTTTTACTTTCTTTTTGCAGTTTTCAAAGAATCTGGATATTCCAGCCCAAGCTCGTTCTGCTGATGATTGTCTAGCAGTAGAATTAAGTTTGTTAGCAAAATCAAACTCCTTCGCTAAAACGGCACAATATTTGTTGAGGTCATATTTGTTGACTCCTTTATTGTCCATCCAGTAGCGTAGAGCCTTGTTTCTTACAAATTGGCTAGTACGAATCGCCTCGTCAATTGCCCGAAACTGATATTGCTTTCCTTTTAACTTGTACTCTAAAACTATCATTTCCTTATGCTACATTGATTGGCACAAGAAGTATAGAGTTAATATTAAGCGGTCAACCTAAACCCTGGACAAAATTCATCCCGTCGCTAAAAGCGAGGGTCTTCTTTTGGAAGAAAGATAAACCTACGTTAAACGGTTATTGTAAGGAGTATGGCTTTATTCTGCACTCATATCAGCCATTATGCTGATGAAATGTGACTCAATAAAGGCAGATAATCTAGTATGTCCCTGATTTTACATAACAATTTTTAGATCAATGTTAGTTCTATTTAGTTCCATGAATACGAGAAGTAATAAAAATCAAGTAGTTCAATTTCTCTGTCAGCCCAAAGTAGGAAAAGCTTATTTACTAAATGCTTTAAACTCAAAATCAGAACAGAAATTTATTGAGGCTCTCCACAACATTATTGATGCCATGAATCAAGATCTTGCTTCGAACTCTCTCTAGTAGAGCTTCAAGATTGATTTGAGGGTTAAATATTGACAAACTACTGGCTCTTGAAAGAGATTGTAGATTCCTCTCCAACTCTTCTAGACTAAAATAAATACTGGCAGCTTTATATTTCTTAACATGGCTAGAGATCTACGGGGATTTATTAAAATTTTGGAATCTAAGGGGCAGCTTAGACGTATTTCGGCGTTGGTTGACCCAGAATTAGAAATTGCCGAAATTTCTAATCGGATGCTACAGGCAGGAGGACCTGGTTTACTATTTGAAAATGTTAAGGGATCGCCCTTCCCTGTGGCGGTGAACTTGATGGGTACGGTAGAGAGGATCTGCTGGTCAATGAATATGGAAGAGCCAGAGGAATTAGAAACTTTAGGGTCGAAGTTAGCTATGTTGCAGCAGCCTAAACCCCCAAAAAAAATCAAGCAGGCAGTAGATTTTGGCAAAGTGCTGTTTGATGTCTTAAAGGCCAAACCAGTCAGAGATTTTTTTCCTCCTTGCCAGCAGGTAATCATTGAAGGGAAAGACTTAGACCTCAACAAACTACCAATGATTCGCCCCTACTCTGGTGATGCGGGCAAAATCATCACTTTAGGTTTAGTAATTACTAAAGACGTTGAGACGGGGACTCCTAATGTTGGCGTATATCGCCTTCAATTACAGTCTAAAAACACAATGACGGTCCACTGGCTGTCGGTACGGGGTGGTGCGAGACATCTACGTAAAGCCGCTGAAGCGGGCAAAAAGCTCGAAATTGCGATCGCCCTGGGAGTTGATCCGATGATAATCATGGCAGCAGCTACACCGATTCCAGTAGATCTCTCTGAATGGCTGTTTGCAGGATTATATGGCGGTAGTGGCGTAAAACTAGCCAAGTGTAAAACTCTTGACTTAGAAGTTCCTGCTGATTCCGAATTCGTCCTAGAGGGGACAATCACTCCAGGAGAAGTCCTGCCTGATGGACCTTTCGGTGATCATATGGGCTATTATGGCGGAGTGGAAGACTCTCCCCTAGTACGTTTTCAATGTGTTACTCATCGTAAAGAGCCGATTTATCTAACTACTTTTAGTGGTCGCCCTCCTAAAGAAGAAGCGATGATGGCGATCGCTCTTAATCGCATTTACACTCCTATCCTGCGTCAACAAGTTTCAGAAATTGTTGATTTCTTCTTGCCGATGGAGGCTTTAAGCTATAAAGCTGCAATTATCTCGATTGACAAAGCCTATCCTGGACAGGCGAGAAGAGCTGCTTTAGCTTTTTGGAGTGCTTTACCACAATTTACCTATACTAAGTTTGTGATTGTGGTTGATAAAGATATTAATATCCGCGATCCCCGCCAGGTAGTTTGGGCAATTAGTTCTAAAGTGGATCCGTCCCGTGATGTCTTTATTTTGCCCGATACTCCTTTTGACACCCTGGATTTTGCCAGTGAAAAAATTGGCTTAGGTGGACGAATGGGGATCGATGCCACCACCAAGATTCCTCCCGAAACCGATCATGAATGGGGTGAACCTTTAGAATCCGATGAGGATGTAGCAGAAATGGTCACCAAACGTTGGCAAGAATATGGTTTAGCAGATATTGATTTAGAGGAGGTAAATGCTAATTTGTTTGGTTATGACATGAAATAGTTTTTTATAGTACTACATTAAGCATCTATGATACTTCTATTTCAAATTTATTGTACTGGATACTAATTTGCCAATCTTTATCAAAAATTTACCCTTTTGACAATGTATTTAGTGAAATAATAAATACTAAATGAGTATACATAGTTTAAATATACTCATAAATACATAGCTTTGATATCTCATTACCAGGTAGCATCGATGAATAAAAAATATTTGTATACCGCTTTTATCAGTTGTGCGATCGCTTTAAACGTAGTTCCTCTTAATGCAGCAGAAGATACCCCAGAAAATTCTGAGTCAGCATTTGTCTGTGCCACACAAGAAGGCACGGCAACCATGTTCGCCTACACTCCAGGGGAGGCAAATTTAACGCCACTTATGAGTTGGCATGCAGAATACTTACTTCCAGAACAGTCAGGCACAGAAGTTTGCCAACAAACTGCTGCTAAGTTACAAGATTCTTATGAGCAGGATCAAGCAAAATATCTTAAAGCGGAAAGCACAGAAGAACAAAATTTGGTTTGTTTGGTTAATGAAGAAGAACAAAACTGTATTGAGGAAGATAGTCAAAAGCTTTTTAGCGTCAATCCAAATTACGATGCAGGTTGCGTTTTAGAGAACAAAAACCCAGTTGAATGTAAAGCATTACAGGTCAGGGGAATATATAGTTTTGATGATAAACCATATCAGCCTCTTTGGTGGCCTTGGTAAAACAAGTACATGCTGCTATCTCGAAAGATACTAATTACTAATTCCTTAACAGTTTATTTAATCAACTGCTGATATAAAAATCTTTTGATTGAATAGAATTATAATTCTTTGATGAGAACTGTTCCTTTGAGTGATTGATCTAATACTTTTGAATATAAATTATACACAGAAATACCTTAAAACATAGTGCTTAAATGCCATTTGATTAGAAAGTCTCCCGTACTTAGTCTCAAATTTGTTTTAATAAATATTGTGGTTCTGTTCACTGCTAGGAATACCAATGCTGAAGAAGTTAAGTTAAAACAGGCTGCTCTATTAAATGTAAGCCAATCGAAAAAAATCATACCAGCTAAATATAAGTTTTCGTTCAACTCTTTATCTTTTTTTGATTCCCAAACTACTCATCAAATTGCTGCCGAATCTTCAGAAAACGGGACTCCTTCCTTACGTCGTCAACCTACAGAAGGAGAAAAGTTTGAACCAAAACGAATACCGCTACGTATTCCATTTCCTAACAAGCCACCATATCGAACATCACCTAACATCACTATTATTAACCCGTCAGGTTATGGCGCATCATGGGGAAATGCTGGTATTGGATTAGGATTTCAAGAGCGCGCTCGCTTCACTGATCAGTCAGATGCTGTAATTGGTATAGGTTTTGGTCTAGGAAATGCTCAAAAAAATATTGGTGCACAAATAGGGATTAGTTTGGTTGATACTAGCGCACCGTTTCGGGATGGAGTAGTCAATCTTAAATTACATCGCCGACTACCAGAGGATTTTACGGTAGCTCTGGGAGTACAGGGCTTGTTCACTTGGGGCGATACTGATGGAGGATCATCGGCATATGGAGTTGCCACGAAAAGAATAAAGTTAGGTCAGGACAGAACCAAAGCATTCAGCGAAATATATACAACTTTGGGTGTGGGGGGAGGTCAATTTCGTTCCGAGTTCGATATTGACGATGGGAATGAGACTACAGGTGTTTTTGGTAGCCTAGCGGTTAAAGTCATTCAACCAGTCGCTTTAGTAGCTGAATGGACTGGTCAAGACTTAACCATTGGGATTCCTCTTGTCCCATTTAGAAAGATACCAATTGTAATTGCTCCTGCTGTTACTGATATTACTGGTTCGGCAGGAGATGGCACAAGATTTGTTATTGGTCTTGGATACACTTTTTCGTTTAAATAAACTTTTAGGAAGATTATGAATATGAGATTACTCCAATTGTCCCTTAGAATACTTCTAGCCATTACCTCGATACTGCTAGCTACAGAATTAGTTCGTTCTCAATCAGGGAATATGTCTGATATTACTCTTCCCAGTCCAGATGCAATGGTATCTGAACCTCCTGCCGAAGTGGTTGAGGGTGAAACTCCTGCCGAAGTGGTTGAGGGTGAAACTCCTGCCGAAGTGGTTGAGGGTGAAACTCCTGCCGACGAGGTGGTTGAGGGTGAAACTCCTGTCGACGAGGTGGTTGAGGGTGAAACTCCTACCGACGAGGTGGTTGAGGGTGAAACTCCTACCGACGAGGTGGTTGAGGGTGAAACTCCTACCGACGAGGTGGTTGAGGGTGAAACTCCTACCGACGAGGTGGTTGAGGGTGAAACTCCTACCGACGAGGTGGTTGAGGGTGAAACTCCTACCGACGAGGTGGTTGAGGGTGAAACTCCTGTCGACGAGGTGGTTGAGGGTGAAACTCCTACCGACGAGGTGGTTGAGGGTGAAACTCCTACCGACGAGGTGGTTGAGGGTGAAACTCCTACCGACGAGGTGGTTGAGGGTGAAACTCCTGTCGACGAGGTGGTTGAGGGTGAAACTCCTACCGACGAGGTGGTTGAGAATGCTCCGAGTGACACTTCAGATTCTAATTTTACGGCTCAAGATTTAGATATTGGCGAAAACACGACAAGCAATCCTAATACTACAGAAGGTTCCACTTCTGATGCTGTTGAACCTTCCGACTCCAGCTTAGATACAGAAATAGAAACCCCTGATAGTTTTGATTCTAAACCAATCAATACAGATCAAGATCCAAAGAAAACCCCTGTCGAACCTGATGCTAAAACTACTTCGGAAGCTCAAGATATAAAAGACTTGACCGAATCAAGTGAAATAATGGAAAAATTAGTTGAAGAGGCAGAACTTAGAGAGGCTAAAAATTCCAGCGAAGCAGATGAAGAAGTTGCTCAAGAAGAAATTGAAGAAGAAGTTGCTAGCGAAGTAGATGAAGAAGTTGCTCAAGAAGAAATTGATAAAGAAGCAGAAATAGAAAAGGAAGAGGTTGCTGAGGAAAAAAGTCCTGAACCAGAATTAGGAGAGCTAGACCGTGTAGCTTATGAAAATCAATTTCAAGAAGCACCTAACGATTTAGCGATATTTATGCAGGAAGAGTATCAATTGACTCAGTTAATTGATAATTCTGGACTTGAGCTTTATGGCACTGTGCCTTCTGCAAAAGATATTTCTCATAGGTTGGCTCAATTAGCTGAACAGACTGGCAAAAAACCTGCATTTATCAATATCTCTCTCCAATCAAACCAACTACAATCTTTTGTAGTTTTGCCTGAGCAAACGCTGGCTAATACTAAAAATTCTGTAGTAGCATCATCGGAGCTTAATAGCATTGATTCTCCTCAACCATCAAATTTAGTAATTCGCAAAACGGTTAAGGATACATCTCGTAAAGATCTGCTGGCAACAGCGAATCAGTTTCGTGAAGAAGTTAGTGACGTAAGAAAATTGAGTGACGCTAGCTATATGGCATCTGCACAGGAATTATATGAAGTCCTGATTAGGCCAATAGAAGCAGAGCTAGAAGCTAATGACATTGACATCCTTGTTTTTTCGATGGATTCGGGGCTACGTTTGTTACCTGTGGCAGCACTCCACGATGGAGAACAATTTTTAGTTGAAAAATATGCCATGGGAATAGTTCCCAGTTTTGGTCTGACAGATACTCGTTATGTAAGTCCAGCGCAAAGTTCCATTCTTGCTATGGGAGCGTCAGAATTTGAAGAACAAATTGCTTTACCAACTATGCCGATTGAACTCAATACCATTATTGGTACTCCCCGACACGGAGAATTATTTCTCAATGAGCAGTTTACTATTTCTAACTTCGTAGCTCAAAATAGCCGTGAAACGCCATTTTCAATTATTCACTTGGGAACTCACGCGGAATTTAAAGCGGGCAATCAAAACGACTCTTATATCCAGTTTTATGATGACAAGCTAAAAATGCCTCAGCTACAAAAATTGTCTGACCAATTGGGCTGGAATACTGATGCTAGTCCAGTAGAATTACTGGTGCTAAGTGCTTGTGAAACTGCCCTAGGAGATGAGAAAGCAGAGTTGGGCTTTGCGGGATTAGCAGTGCAAGCAGGTGTCAAATCTGCCTTGGCAAGCCTTTGGTATGTTAGTGATTTGGGAACACTGGCATTGATGGGAGAGTTCTACGATCAATTGAGCAATACTTTGATCAAGGCTGAAGCATTGCGACAGACTCAATTAGAAATGCTACAAGGCAATGTAAAAGTGGCTGATCGACAGGTTAAGCTATCTAGCGGAGCAGATTTGGCTCTTCCAGAAGATTTTCCTGATGGAACTTTGACTCTGGCTCATCCTTATTTTTGGTCATCATTTACCTTGATTGGCAACTGGAATTAATTGAGAATTAGTTCAATGATGCTCAAGGAGAAATTTGAGAATTTTGCTTCGGATTAAAAACCAAAATCAAAACAAGTTATTTAGTTATTTGAGAGGATAAGTAATGCGAATATTAATTATGGGAGGAACTCGCTTTATTGGGGTTTCCCTGACTAAAGTTTTGGTTGAACAAGGGCATGAAGTGGTTTTGTTTAATCGTGGTAATAATCCTGCCCCAGTAGAGGTAGTTAGTCAGATTCGTGGCGATCGCAAGGATGGCACTCAGCTAAAGGAAAAGCTATCTGGAGAGAGTTTTGATGCGATATTTGATAATAATGGTCGTGAATTAAGCGATACGCAACCTTTAGTCGAAATATTTAACGGTAGGGTTAAGCATTTTGTCTATGTAAGTTCAGCAGGGGTATATTTAAAAACGCCGCAAATGCCTCATATGGAAGGAGATCCTGTAGATCCGAAGAGTCGTCATAAAGGTAAACATCATACCGAAGCTTATTTAGCCGAGTCGGGTATTCCTTGGACTTCAATTCGTCCAGTTTATATTTATGGACCACAAAATTACAATGATTTAGAAGCCTGGTTCTTTGATCGTATTGTACGCGATCGCCCGATTCCGATTCCAGGCAACGGTCAATATATCACTCAATTTGGTCATATCCAAGATTTAGCAGTGGCGATGGCTAGTGTTTTAGGTAACGAGACTGCTGTTGGTAAGATTTATAATATTTCAGGCGATCGCTATGTGACTTTTGACGGATTAGCTTATGCTTGTGCTACGGCTGCGGGTAAGTCACTAGGGGAGATTAACCTAGTACATTACGATCCAGGCAAATTTGACTTTGGTAAACGTAAGGCTTTCCCTGTACGTCAGCAACACTTCTTTGCGGACATTCATCAAGGGAAAACCGATTTACATTGGCAACCTGAATATGATTTGGTATCAGGTTTAAAAGACTCTTTCCAGAATGATTATCTTGCGTCAGGCAGAAATCAGTCAGAGATTGATTTTTCTTTGGATGAAGAAATATTAGGCAAAATATAAATTACGCCAGAAATTAGACTAAATGCCACTGCTAGCCAAAATAAGATGATGCTAAGGTTATCCCACGGAGAAGAGAGGGGAGCAATTAAAAAAGAGATCGCCATAACTTGAACTACGGTTTTCAGTTTTCCCCAAATATTTGCTCCTGAAATGCTGTTGTTGCCTGTTAGTTTGGGGTTAACACGCCATCCTGCGATCGCTAATTCTCTAGCCAAAATTAAACATACTCCCCAAGCAGGAACAAGCTGTAGTTCAATTAAGGCTAAAAAAGAACCTAATACGAGCAGCTTATCGACTAATGGGTCGAGGAATTTCCCCAATTCCGTTACTTGATTGAATTTACGAGCCAGATAGCCATCTACCCAGTCTGTACTTGCTGCAAACACAAAAATCCCCACACAGAGCCAACGATTGTCCGATGTGGGGTAGTTTAGTAAATAAAGAATAAAAGGAAGACCTAAAAGACGAGATAAAGTAATCCAAGTTGGCAGATTCATAACATATCTAAAAGTTCATAAGTAAAACCTGGAAGTTTAATCATAATGCGTTTCCGATGACCGATTCAATAAGCTCCTTTACGCATTAGCACTACAATTACAGTACTCAAGATTAAATTAATGTCATAAAACAAAGACCATTGCTTTTGATAGTTGAGATCCAGACGAACAATATCTTCAAAATCTAGAACCGCCGAGCGACCTTTGACTTGCCATTCCCCTGTAATACCAGGCTTTACTTTCAAGCGTTCAAAATGATGATCTTCGTACATTGCAACTTCAGCGATAGTAGGAGGACGAGTGCCAACTAAACTCATCTCACCTTTAAGGACATTCCAAAATTGAGGAAATTCATCTAAACTTGTGCGACGCAAAAAACGACCTACTTTAGTTATCCGTGGGTCATTCTCATTTTTAAAAATATGTCCTTTTGCTTTATTTTCGACTAAATGCTTTTTCTGCTCTGCATTAGCAACCATCGAGCGAAATTTCCAAATTCTGAAGGGTTGCCCATCAAAACCACAGCGAAGCTGACTATAAAAGATTTTACCAGGATCATCAAATTGCATGGCGATCGCCACTGGGATGGCAATAATTCCTGTAATAGTCAAACCGATAATTGCACCGAATATATCTAAAATTCGTTTCGTTTTGCTAACTACTGAAGGATGAACTTGAGACTCAACATGTAAAGGCAGAATTCTTATATTTCTTTGATGAAGATTGACGGGGGAAGTCATAAAGAAAAGTTTAATAGCTAAGTTTAATTATTAATACAGACTGGTTATACTCTTTCTGCAATATTATGTGTTTTGCACTATCCATTGCCAGGAACTAGGTCACTCTTTACTAAATCTTTAAGAAGTGACTGCTAATTTTGAAGTTTATGTATTTTCTCGCATTTTAAACTCTTGATTTATACGAAGCGAATGACTAGGGAGGTGACTAAAATAAATGATCGTAAATTAAAGTATTATTAGCTTTTAGCGCCGAAAAGTATTGTTATCGGTTTCACATTGTGCCCTTGTGGTATACATTAAATCAACAACGTCCTTCTGTGCATTTTATGACAATTACAAGAATTAGCTTAAACAGTCAAAAAATAAGGTTGCACATAATAGCTTACTAAGATCTTATTTTGGTTATTTCTTAAAGATTCAATTAATTTTCTTTTTTTAATGATACAAAGGAGATATTTATAGCGAATTATTAGATCAACTTCTCCATGGAAGACCAATCTCGTTATCTAGAGTCAAATATTAATCAACAAGAACTAATCCAATTAGTTCCATTTATGTCTGATCTACCAGAAGACAGTATTCATAAAATAGCTGCTCATTTCGTAACTATCTCCCATCCTGCAAATCAGATCCTGTTACTGGAAAATGATTGGGGAGGCTCAGTATATTTCATTTTGGAGGGATGGGTAAAAATTCGTACTTACAACTTGGATGGCAAAGAAGTCACTCTTAATATTTTGGGTAGGGGGGAAATTTTCGGTGAAATGGCAGCGATGGATAAAATGCCTCGTTCAACGGATGCTATTAGTTTAACTAAGACCTTAATTGGTAGGATACCCGCAGAAGATTTCGTTAATCTAATTAACACAGAACCTACTGCTGGGGTTCGTTTGGTTCAGCTAATGGCAAAAAGATTACGTCAGGTAAACCGAAGACTCCAGTTAAGAGAAGCTAGCAGTATCTCTAGAGTTGCTGATGCAATCTTGTTTTTAGTAGAAGGACAAGGTACGGAAGGTGAAAAAGGCACAGAAATTCCTAATTTACCACACCGAGAAATCAGCAGTCTAAGTGGATTAGCCAGAGAAACTGTTACCAGAGTTTTGACTAAACTAGAGAAGAAAGGTTTAATTCAAAGAAATGCAGATTCAATGCGTATTCCTGACTTACCTGCTTTAGAAGACACGATCTGTTAACATACTCACACCTCCTGATCAAGTCTATTGCTTCTACCAATTAGAAAATCTTATGTCTAGAGAAGAACATAAAAATCCATCATCTGACGCTATTAATCACGATGATCGGGATGAAATTAATTGGGTTGATCAGGAGGATTCTGAGGCAATTGCAACTCATACCACCTCCTACCAAAAGGAATCTAGCAAACACACTAAAGTTTCGACTAACACAGTGGTGATGGTGGAAACTGCTTTTTTGGCTAGTGCAGCAAGCTTAGTGTGGTTGATTAATTATTACTTTCCCCTGGGACCAGTTTTAAAAATTTTCTTTCCCATACCAATTGCGCTAATTTATTTGAGGCGAGGTAATCGTGCTTCTTGGATGACGGCAATTGTCTCGGGATTACTGCTTTTAGTATTGATGGGACCGACTCGTAGCGTGATCTTTTTGATGCCTTATGGATTAATGGGAGTGCTGTTAGGAGCTTGTTGGCAACGTAAGATAAGCTGGCTGTTTTCCATTGGTTTAGGCGCTGCTATCGGCTCATTGGGAATCTTTTTCCGTTTTTGGCTGACCTCTATTTTAGTCGGCGAAAATCTTTGGGTGTATGTAATTACTCAGATTACCCAGTTAGCAGACTGGCTATTTTTTAAGCTGGGTATTTTGGCACAGCCGAATTTTGTCTTGATTCAAACTCTGGCTTTTGGCTTGATTATTATTAATAATTTAGTTTATCTTTTTGCAGTACATTTAGTATCTTTGATGTTACTTGATCGTCTCGATAATCCTATTTCCCGCCCTCCTGAGTGGGTTAGGGTGTTGCTAGATTATTGATTGTGACTTCCATTACGGATTACTGCGGAAATTAATTGGAATGACTATTAACTATTAAGGTCAAATTCACATTTCTCTTTCGGCTAATTCCATCCAGCGTTCGGTATTAGTATCAATCTCTTGGTTTAAGGATGCCAATTTATGTGACAGTTCTTGCACCAGATTAAAATCACTACAGTTAATTGCTAGATCATTTTCTAGTTTCTCTTTATCTATTTCCATCTGAGCGATTTTAGCTTCTAGCTTGTCGTATTCTCTCCTTTCAAAGTTAGATAGTGGCTTATTGGCTTTATCGTTAGATTTATTGCTGCTAGGGTTTTTTGGTTTGCTTGCTGGAGATTTTTCTTGAACCTGTTCTTGTTTGGCTTGCTTATCGGCTTTCTTTTTGTGTTCTAGATATACAGAATAATTACCAGGGTAATTACAAATCTCTCCGCCAGGCTCGATCGCAAAAATAAATTCTACAGTACGATCTAAGAAATAGCGATCGTGAGAGACTACAATCACGCAGCCGTTAAAGTTCTCCAAATAGTCTTCCAATATAGCTAAGGTCTGTACGTCCAAATCGTTAGTCGGCTCATCTAATATTAGGACATTAGGAGCCTCCATCAATACCTGTAGCAAGAATAACCGACGCTTTTCTCCCCCAGAGAGTTTATGTATCGGCGCATACTGTTGATCGGGAGGAAAGAGAAACTTCTCTAACATCTGGGACGCAGTAATCTTGTTGCCATCCGCAGTAGTAACTACTTCTGCTACTTCTTTAATGTATTCAATTACCCTTTGGTTTTCGTCTAAAGCATTCAAAATAGTATCTGAGTGCTGATCAAAATAGCCGATATGAATTGTCTTGCCAATACCTACCTTGCCCTGATCAGGTTCGATGCGCCCTGTAATGATATTCATCAGGGTTGATTTACCCGCACCATTACCGCCAATTATGCCAATGCGATCGCGCGGGGTAAATTCATAGCTAAAATCTTTAAATAGGGTTCGCCCGTCATATGATTTGGCAATATTTTCTAATTCAATGACTTTTTTGCCAATGCGTCTACCAGGGGTATCAATATCCACCTTTCCTGGGGCTTGTTTGAACTCCTTGTCCTGCATATCACCAATACGGTCAATGCGGGCTTTTTGCTTGGTACTTCGGGCTTTAGGACCTCGCTTGAGCCATTCTAGCTCTCGTCTTAATACCCCTTGATGTTTGCGCTGGCTACTGGCGACAGACTCTTCCTGTAGAGCTTTTTTCTCAAGATAATAGGAATAATTACCAGAATAAGTATATAGATCGGCACGATCAATTTCTAGAATACGGTTGGTAACATTATCTAAGAAATAGCGATCGTGAGTAATGAGTAAAATAGCCCCCTGAAAACGGTCTAAATATCCTTGTAACCACTCCACCGACTCGGCATCTAAATGGTTCGTCGGCTCATCCATCATCAGTAAATCTGGTTCATTGAGTAAGGCAGTAGCCAAAGCAATCCGCTTGCGATATCCGCCAGAAAGATCTTTTACCATGGCATCAAAATCTTCAATGCCTAGTTTACTCAGAATAATCTTGGCTTTAGTTTCCAAATCCCAGGCTCCGATAGACTCCATTTTCTCTGTCACCATTGCCAAGCGAGACATTAAAGCTTCTAAATTGCTACCTTCTGCCTGAGCAATCTTATGGGATAAATCTTCATACTCCCTTACTAGCTGCATTTGCTCACCACTGTCGGCAAACACCTGATCGATCACGGTTAAGTTTTCATCTATTTCTGGCTGTTGTGGCAGATAGATAATTCTTGCCCCAGATTTAACCAAACGTTCACCGCCATCAGTAGGTTCCGTGCCCGCAATCATTTTGAGGAGGGTAGACTTACCAGAGCCGTTAACGCCAATTAACCCTACTTTGTCATTGGGTTCAATGCTAAAGCTAGCATCCCGCAGTATTTCTTTAATGCCAAAATCTTTTTTAATATTTTGTAGAGTTAAAATGCTCATTTAATCGGTTTTTGTAAGAGGAAGAGTAAGTAGCTCGTAGTTCGTAGTTAATTGCTGATATTTCCTCGGCTTACCTTAATACACTACGTATCTGTTAATCTATAGCTCTTATTATGATAGCTGCTTGGGAAATATCAGTGTCTACCAAAAAACGTTTAACTAAAATGTCAGGCTAAGTCCCACCCTATAAACGAGGCGGATACATCGAACCTTTGGGTGAGTACCGCCAATGTTTTAGGGTTGGGATACAGCCCGACCAATAAACAAACACGGAGTACAGCATTGCTCTACCGTTTCAACTCTTACATGGTAGAATATTGCAATGATCCTAAACTACACCTATAGATTATACCCTGATGCCCAACAAGTCGAACTACTCAACGAGTGGCTCGAAACTTGTCGCCTCAGCTATAACTATGCACTACGGGAACTGAAAGACTGGATTGCCAGTCGCAAGTGTCCCATAGACAGATGTAGCTTGGAATCAGAATACATCATGGCTGCGGACTATCCGTTTCCTGGATATCACCAACAGCAAAACAACCTACCTAAAGCGAAAAAGAAGTTTCCTCGGCTTAAAGCCGCGCCCTCTCAGGTGCTTCAAACCAATATTAGGAGACTGCACGACGGATGGGATTTCTTTCAGAAGCGGGGATCTGGCTTTCCTCGATTCAAGAAGTATGGACAAATGAAGTCCGTCTTGTTTCCTCAGTTCAAGTCCAACCCTTTGTCTGACTGGCAGGTTCAACTACCTAAGCTAGGGAAGGTAAGGATTAACCTGCACCGACCAATACCACAAAGGACTTGTCCGCATGTAGGATTTGTGGTCAAACAAGTCAGGGTAGTCAAAAAAGCAGTAGGTTGGTTTGCGGTGTTAGCCATACAATCGGATATGGAACTCAAGAGTCCAGTACCTCATGGTCATACAATTGGTGTAGATGTCGGGTTGTTGTCTTATGTTGCAACCAGCGATGGATATACCGAAGCAAGACCTAAATTTTTCCAGACAGCCCATCGTCGGCTGAAAGTGCTACAAAAGCGTCTGTCGAGAAAAATGAAGGGAGGAAAAAACTATGAGAAAGCGAGAGTCAAAGTAGCCAAGCAACATAACCACATCGGGTTCAAGCGCACAGATTATCAGTTCAAGTTAGCCCATAAGCTATGCGATCTGGCAGATACAATCTATGTAGAGGATTGTGACTTCCGTATCATGGCAAAAGGGATGCTAGGCAAGCACACTATTGATGCTAGCTTTGGGCAGTTACGTTCAATATTAGAGTATGTAGCCACAAAAAGAGATGTGTTTGTCGGTCGGGTTGACCATAGAGGCACGTCTCAAACTTGTCCTAACTGTCGTACAGCAGTCAAGAAAGATCTAAGTGTAAGACGGCATGAATGCCGTGAGTGCGGTTATGTTGTGGATCGAGATATTGCCTCTGGACAGGAAATCTGTAACCGAGGGGAAGAAACGTATCGGGGGACTCCCGAAAAGCAAGAAATTGGCTCTCAAGTCGTACTGTCGGGGAACTTGGTTCTAGATAAGTGGCGCAACTTACCGCAAGGTAATAGGAGAGCAAAATCCATTAGCAATAATGGAAGCCCGCGTTGTATGCGGTAGCATCAACGTCGGGAGGATGTCACGTATTACTTATTATCTGTTTGCTGGTTTGAGTTTAAGGGCAATCACTTTAAACTAAAAGCTACGAAAGACAAAAAATCAAGATTATTATCAAGTTTAAACTTGAAATTACCAACGTCTGATTATGCTTTGTATTGGACATCGTGGGGCAATGGGGCATGAGCCTGAAAATACTTTATTGTCAATCAGGAAAGCACTGTCTCTTGGTGTTGATGCAGTAGAGATTGACGTTTACAACGTCGAAGATAATTTAGTAGTGATTCATGATCGCAATTTATCGCGGACTACTAACGGTACTGGCTATCTTGAATCACGGAGTTTTGCTTATTTGCGATCGCTTGATGCGGGCAAGGGAGAGCAAATTCCTACTTTAAAAGAAGTAATTGACACCGTAAATAAACAGGCTGTAATCAATATTGAATTAAAGGGTAGTAATACTGCCAGGTTCGTTGTGGATTTGATCCAAGAGTATTTTAGTCAGGGATGGTCTGAGTCAGATTTTGTAGTTTCTTCTTTTAATCATGATGAATTGCATCAAGTAAAATCACTTGATACTCAAATTAAAACTGGGATGCTGATTTATGGTTTGCCTTGGGAATACATAAAAACAGCTCAGAAATTGCAGGTAGATATTGTGATTGCTAGCTTAGATTTTGCCACTTCTGAACTGATTGACGCGGTACATCAGCACAACTTACCAGTATGGATCTACACAGTTAATCAGCCTGATGATATTAATCGCCTGAGAGCATTGAAGGTAGATGCTATCTTTACTAATTATCCTGAGAGAGTTATCTGTAACTTAAACAATCCATGAAATAGGAATTCAAGTACTTATTTTCTCTAGATTGGGCATTGGCAGCAACGGTGTTGTATTGCTTAATTCCTGACTATCCCAGTAAATCATATCTTCAGTTTTTTGATATCTATCTACTTAGCATGACAGCTTCAATTATGAGCAATATTCCAGGAGGAATTGGCGTAGTAGGCAAGTTAAATTAAAATGAGCGACCCTGCCTTGAGGAAACTTCGTAAGAAGAAAGATATAACTAAACGCGATCAAAATCCATCTTGTTCTTGATTTTATATTTAATTCTATTTAGTTATCTACTTAGATCAGTAAATCAGTGTTTTTATTCAAGCTTTTTTTTAGCGATTAATTTAGATTTAAAGAAGATTAAATCTAAATTAATTTAAAAGTAAATATTTTTTATCAATGGAAAATAACATAGCTTTTCCGATTACTGGCAGTGTAGCTGGTGCGGGAATATATTCAACTATTGGTGGGGTAGGATTAGTTGGTGGATTTGGCGGAATTGGCATTGGCTCAGTCGGCATGACAGCCGCAGGTACAGTAGTCGGATTTGCTGTTTATGGCGCGGTTGAAGGAATTGGTAATGGTGATAGTGCAGCTTTGATAGCTATGGGATTAGGTGCTGTTCGTGGTGCTACTTTTGCTTCTACTATCGGTGGTGTTGGTGTAAGCTTTGGCGGAAGTGCCTTTAGTATTGGTCTTGGTTCAATGACTGTTGCGGGAGGAGTATTCGGGTTAGGAATTTACGGACTAGCAAAAATGTATGCTAACTCTGAGACGAAAGAGCCTATTGCAGAAACTTTTAATCATATGGAAGATAAGATTTCCTATTTGGATGATTATTATCAGGCGATGGTTGAATTAAATCCCTTGTTTGCTGAATTTGCTTGTAAACAACAATTTGCCGACTTGGAAATAGAAGATGAGATGGAAATGTTGAAAGCTCAAATGCAGTCAAATTTCCATAATTTTGCTGAATTTGATCCTGTTATAGAGCCTAAAAGTGTAGAGATAGAATTACAAGAAAAATTTAGCTGGCAGCTAGTTAGAACTATTTCTGGACATACCAATTCAATTAATTCTTTTGCAATTAAAGATAATATTTTAGCCAGTGCTAGTGATGATCATAATATTAACCTGTGGGATATAGAGAGAGGAAAAAAGATATATTCATTCTTTGGTTCTCAAGAAGTTCAATCTGTAGCTATTAATAATAAAAGTATAGTTGGGGGTGGCTTTGATCATGCAATAACTAGTTGGAAATTGAGTGATAAAAATTTAGAACGTATAATTTCAAAATATCGCAATCCTAGTAGCCATCAAAATGTAATTTACGCTCTAATTTATAACAATAAAGGCGATCTTTTAATCAGCGGAAGTGCCGATCAAACAATTAAAATTTGGAATTATGTTACGGGAAGCTTGAAATTTACTTTATCTGGTCATACTGCTTCAGTACGTACCTTAGCTATTAGTCCCTGCGATCGCTTTTTAATTAGCGGCAGTGCAGATCGAACAATTAGAATCTGGGACTTAACCACTCCTTTTGCAAAACCTCATGTTATTGATCAAAATTCTCGTGAGATAGCGGCTGTTGCGATTACTCCTAACGGGAAATACTTTATTAGTGCGGCTAAAGATAATTGTCTTAAAATCTGGTGTATGAAAACCAGAAAAAATATCTATACCTATGAAAGTAACATAGATAATATAAACTCAATTGCTATTAGTTCAGATAATAAAATACTGGCTGTCGGAAATATAGATGGAACAGTAGAGTTTTGGAATCTAGAAACAACAGAATTACAACAAACTATCGATGCCTCTTCACCTGTAATCTTTAGCGAAAACGGTAAATATTTAATTACGGGAGATATCCACAATCGGATTAAAATTTGGCAAAAAATGGTGGGAAATAGCCAATCTAATCACGACCACCATCTGAATGCAAAATGGTGGAAAATATTAAGTGTAAGTAGAAATTCTTCAGCTATTGATATCAAGACTGCTTATTACAATTTAGCGAAAAAGTATCACCCTGATGTCAATTCTACTGAGGAGGCAAAACAGATGATGTCAATCATTAATCGAGCTTATCAAGAAGCTCAAATAAAATACATGTAAACCGTTTGAGAGTGGGAAAAAGATTGGTTATGTTCATGATGTTTAATGCGATCGCAATTTTTCCACCTTTTGACGAATTTCAGGATTGTATAAGCGCAAGTAGTTCCAGTAATTGCCAAATACTCCCTCTACATAATCTTTAGTCTCGACAAAAGGTATTTGTTCCACAAAGTGATCGGGGTCATTAATATCAAGCCGATCCAACCAAGCATTAACGTTTCCTGTCCCTGCATTGTAACTAGCTACTGCGAGTAGGGAGTCATCCTCATAACGATGATGATTATGTCTGAGATACCAAGCCCCAATTTTTATATTGTCCTCAGGATTAGTCAGGGAATAATCTGACAGTTGAATTTGTTCGGCAACCCATTGGGCAGTTGGTGGCACAATTTGCATTAAGCCTACTGCCCCCACTGTCGAATCAATGATGGGATTGAAGCTAGACTCTTTACGCATTACGGAAATAACCAACAACGGATTAATCTGTTCTTGTTGAGCATATTGCAAAATTTGGGACTGGTAAGGAAAAGGAAATAAACTATGCCAATAAGCCTGGGTTTGACGCAATGCCCGCCACTGGTTTAATTCTTGAGGAGTTTCTCCCTTGGTCAGATTCCAGATTAACTGCATTCCTTCACTATACTGACCAAGTTCTAACTTAAGAACCCCTTCCGTAAATTGCTCATTGACTGACAATTGCTGAGGTTGCTCAATTTCAGACTGTAAGAGCAGCCAGGCATCATAATATTGTCCCAGTAAATAAAGTTCTTGGAGAGCCTCTGAACCCATCGGTAAAGGGCTATAAGTTTTAGTCAAATTTAAAGTTGGGGAGAGGGGACGCAGTTGTCCAAAATCCCCCACATTCCACCCCAGCATAAGCGCAGAACGCCATGCCCAGTAAGATTGAGGATATAGCTTAATTACTTGTTTGAAGGCTGTATTGGCTGCCTCTGGCTTGTTGAGATCAATTGCCCATTTTCCTGTCAGGTAAATAGCTTTAGGCGCGAAATCTAGCTCTCGGTTAGATTTAACTACAGGCTGCATCCAGTCCCAGGCATCTTGTTTCTTGCCGTTAGCTGCTAATTTTTGCGCAATTTTCCAACGATATTCCGCAGCAGCAGCAGAATTACTGTGTTGATTTAATAGTTTTTGTCGGGAATCATTAGCAGCCTGGTACTTGTTAAACCGTTCGTGGATGATCGCTTTAGAGCGATAGGCTTGGGGTGCAAATGAGGGGAACTTAGCGATCGCTTTTTCTAGATAAACCACCGCTTCATCGCCACTAGAAATACTGGCAAGATAGATGAGAGCTTGTCCTGCTTCGGTGGCATCGTGATATTCCCTCAGTAGTCTTTGGTAAGCACGTCTAGCAGTGTCAAGATTTCCATTGCGATGAAATCCCCTAGCTGCGCGGTAGAGATTGCGCGGAATCGGATTAGACAAAGTATAAGCATCAGCAGCCTTACGGTTTTCCTCTGTTCGCCAGTAACCATCGGCAATCGCCTCCCAATCCTCCGGAGTTAAGTTGGTGGGATATTCCAACACTAAGCGGTCGCGGAGGGGATTTAAAGCCGAATCTCGACTATATTTTGCCAACAGCAACAACATTTCAAACTGATCGGGATTCTGACTAAGACGCTGATGAGCAATCTTTTGGGTAATTGGATGAAAGGGAAATTGCTGAATTAATTTTGCCTCATGTAGAGCTTTGTTTTCCTGGAGTAAATAAAGGGCATTAGCAGTCAGAGGATGGGTGGGATAAGTTTTGATCAGGTATTGAAGAGTTTTTTGGGCAACTTCTGACTGTTTGTTTTGCTGATATGCTTGAGCAGTTTTAAACAGAATTTGGGGACGTAGTAGAGGATAATCGTTGTCCAATTCTCGAAGATAAGATAATGCCTGCTTACCCTTTCCTTGCTGAATTAAATCCGCAGCTAGTAAATATTGGGCGCGATAACGATCTCGTAGTTGATTTTGAGATAATTTACGGGTTTCTTGGTTTGATGCCAGAATTTTGAGCTGAGATTCCCTAGAAATAGGAGACAGAGAGCGTAAACTGATTAGAGAAGATAGTTTGGGAGTCTGTCCCTCAGATTTAGCAGAGGGAAAATTGCTATTGCGCAAAGCCAACCAGCCCAGACTACCCAGACTGCAAAGTAAAACCAGAGCAATTAACTTTTTATGTCTGAAAAATAAGACTTTAGCTGAAAGTCTTGCGGGTTGTTGTATTTGAGGCTGTTTTGGTCGCACGAGGGATTCTAGCATGTGATCAACTAGGAGATAGGGATTAATTGAAGGCAAGGGTTTAAATCTTGCCTGAACCTTTTCCAGTCAGGTGCTTACATGTCCATCACCGTCAGAAGAGGGAAAATTCGGAACTATGGTTACTAACTCTGCGTCAATTGCTTATAACTAATCCATAAGAGTAATATTTTTTTTGCCTAGTCATGTTTAACGCAAAATACCGCAAAATAGCCACCTCTTGGTTGATGATTCTGTCTGCGACCGCAGCGACAATTGCTAGCCCCGTTAATATAACCCCTGCTCAAGCACAGTTGTTCCCTGAATCAAGACCAACCAGAGATCGAGAATATAATGCTCCTCGACCGAGAAGTAACCCCACAAATGTTCCCAATACTGTCCCCAGAGGTTTTGTGATTCCTGTAGAGTATGAGGAAGAAAAAATCTTAGTTACTCCAGAAGAAACTGTTCCTGTTACGCTGCTAGTTGCTGCTAACGTTAGAGACAGTGATCGTAATACTTTGATTCCCTATGGCAGCGAAATTTCAGGTCAAATTGAACCAAGTGAAGATGGATCTGGTTCTTTGTTTGTCGCGCAAGAAATAGTGTTTACTGATGGCACAACTCAGCCGATTGAGGCGGAATCTGAGGTTGTAACTCGTAGAGAAACTATCAAAAAAGGTGCCAACGCAGGAGATATCTTAAAGGGTGCTGCAATCGGTGGTGCTGCTGCGACAGTGCTAGCGGAAATTTTTGGCGATATTGATGCGTTAGAAGTTTTGGGTGGAGCCGGAGCTGGTGCAGTGGCAGGGTTGTTGCTGGGGGGAAACGAAGTAGAATTGGTTTCCATTGACCCTAACAATGACCTAGATTTGACTTTACTGACCAATTTAGCTGTGCGTTAAATCTTCAGTAAGTTTTTATGATTCATTAACATTTAGAAATATTAGTCGTCAAATATGAGAAATATGAGAAGCGATGATCTTGACTCACTCTCCCAGTGCTAAATAGCCTAGCTGAGTTGGAAAATAAAAGTCACTAAATCGCCTTTCCCCAGAGCAATGCGATCGCCTGCTCGCAATCGATGCCGATTGCCCCGCAATAAAGGAGCATGATTAATATAAGTACCATTAGAGCTACCTACATCTTCAATGTAATAAGCGTCGTCTTCAATTCTGATATCGGCATGAACTCGCGATACTACTTCAGAGTCAGGAAAACCAGCTACGTCGATATCTGGCGGGATATGACCGTTGGGTTTACCAATATGAACTACATTTAAGCTAGAAGAAATTTCGATAGTGGTATTACTTTGCAAGTGAAGTAGGTTAGCAGTTTTTATTTGTAGCTGTGTTGCCCCCATCATGCCTATAGCTGCCATGTTAGCATCGGATGCTAAGGTATTTTTAGCTTCCTCTGGAGCTGAAGTCTCTAATTCCGCCTTAGGTTCGAGCTGCTCTGATTTGATTGATAACTCTGCTGCATCTGCCTGAGGTTGCTCAAGTTCTAGATCAAGATCTAGATCGCTCACTTCAGATTCCCAAGGGATAGTAACTTCGTTAGCTAAATTTTGCTCTACTTCGGCAAATTCTGTTTCAGGGGGTTCAGGCACGAAACTCATTGTTTCAGTTGATTCAACTTCTGGAAAGCCTTTGGGCAATTGCGAAGTCTGGGCTATAGTCTGTTCACCTTCATCTTCATTTTCGTTTTCATCCCATGGACTTTGAATCGGAGATGGCATTCCAGTTTCAGGCATTATATCGGGGCTTGCCTCTGATAAAGATATTTCATCTGGTAGGGATACCTCTTCGAAAGACATATTTGGCATTGAACCAATAGCAGTCTCTTCTATGGATGCCGATACAGGAGAATTCTCTGCTTGTAAATTAAAGCCACATTGACCGCAAAAAGTAGCATCTGTTTGTACTGATGATCCACAGTTGGGGCAGCTAATTGTAGCTGGCAGGGGAGTATAACAATTTTCGCATTGCAAAGATCCTTCAGGGTTTTGATGATTGCAACTGGGGCATGTAATCATAGGGTGTTTTTTTGAATAACTATTACACTGCTACCAACATGGGTATTTTTTTCACTATACTACCCTGGGGGTTCAAGTTATTTAAAATTAGCTAACGAAAGCATAATTAAGTTTAAAACATAAGACAGCAGGGGAAGAAAGAAGATGTTGTTATTTTATATTTAATTTAACCCAGCTACATAGCTTCCTTCCCCGATGTTTTATAATTTCTCCCCTGCTGCTTGATCCAATAGCCATAATAATTCTCCCTGGGGTTGAATTAAGCGAGAGGGATATTGTGTATCGTCTCCTTGGGCAGCAAAAACCTGTTTCAGTGCGGGGCGTTTGTTAGCGCCTGCCACCACAAACAAAACACATCTAGCCTGGTTGATCAAAGGAACGGTAAAAGTGAGGCGAGGTTGACCATCTTTATTGCCGACAGTGATTAAGCGATCGCTTACTGTTAAAGCTTCTGTATGGGGGAATAGAGAGGCGGTATGTCCATCATCTCCCATCCCTAAGAGAATTAAGTCCAATGTCGGAAATCCTTCCTGAAGTCCAAAAAACTGCCTCAATTCGACTTCGTGTTTGGTGGCATCTTGCTGGGGATCTCCACTAGTAGTGTTGATCGGGTGAACGTTACTATCGGGTATCTCAATTCTGTCTAACCAAGCCTGACGCGCCATCAACTGATTACTGTCTTGGTGAGCCGCAGGAACATAACGTTCATCTCCCCAAAAAATATGTATTTTTGACCAGGGCAAAGATTGAGTAGCTAAGATTTCGTAGAGTGGTCTAGGGGTACTGCCTCCAGAGAGGGCAATCGTAAATTGACCTCTAGATTCAATCGCTGTCTGGATTCTCTCCCGAATTATATCGCGCGATCGCTCAATTAGTGCTGATTTATCAGCTAAAACTTCTACTTTTCGGTTCAAAATAGCCATATTGTTCTCCAAAGTATTTAAAAAATATATTGATCGGATTCAGCTAAATTCTTGCCGAGCCTTACTTTTGATACTATTGATCATAAAACCACCAATTAGAAACCTAACTAAAATTTAAGTATGTCTCGGGATTTTAATTGCTCGGGTTTTATCTTTAGAAGCAACATCCTGCTTTTGAACAGTAAAATATATAATTAGCATGATTGTATAATGTCCACATTAATTGACAATTGGAGTTTAATTTTTTTCTCGTTTACATAATTATGTATTGATGTCAATAGTTGCAACAATTCTTTATAAGCTTTACAACTTATACTTAGAGTGCAACATACAAATTTAGTTGTAAGGAGAGTAATTGCTCTGTGCTACAACGTTTAAAGCAAGATTTAAAAAGCGATTTAATCGCGGGGCTGCTAGTAGTAATTCCTTTAGCCACAACCATCTGGCTATCTATTTCCACTGCTAAGTGGGCGATCGATTTATTCACCCGTATACCTAAGCAGATCAACCCCTTTGATGGGTTAGATCCTGTGCTGACGAATATCCTAAATTTCTCAGTTGGATTAGCCGTTCCCCTGTTGAGTATCCTGATTATCGGCTTAATGGCGCGGAATATTGTTGGTCGATGGTTACTAGACTTTGGGGAGCAGTTTCTTCAAGCTATCCCCTTGGCGGGTTCTGTGTATAAAACTTTGAAGCAGATCCTACAAACCCTGGTGGGTGATTCTAAAACTAAATTTAGAAGGGTCGTGATTCTGGAATATCCCCGCAAGGGAGTGTGGACTATGGGATTTGTGACAGGGAAAGTTAGTCCTCAACTGCAAACTCATCTCAAGCAAGAAATGATTAGTGTCTTTATTCCCACTACTCCCAATCCTACTTCTGGGTGGTACGCGATAGTTCCCCAGTCAGAAGCAATTGATATTGATATTTCAATTGAAGATGCGTTTAAAGTTTTGATATCTGGTGGAATTGTTAGTCCCGAAACCCCTGCTGTCAAACCGACTCTTTCAATTCCTCAGACACAGAAAAAAGTGGCAGTTAAAAATGCCTTTGTCCCAGAGCAGTCTGGATTGATTTCCCTAGAAGAGGAAAGTTAATTGAAACTAGGCTGTATAATAATTGAGCTTGATTCATTGATTTAATTGATCGAGCATTTACCATTTCTGACCCATAGATAGAACATGGCTCTGCGTAAACAACCCCGAAGTATTGCTCGTGAATTAGCACTGCTCAGCATTAGTCAAATCAAAACTAAACAAGGAAAACTCTCTCAAGAAGATTTGAACAGCTTAGTTTTAGCAGCTATTCGTACTCTAACCATCGAGGTTCAGGACAATCTAGAAGCTGCTTCCGCAGAAATTAAGCGAGGAGAGGAACGTCTTTTAAATAGCGAAACCCGAGCTAGTGATTTGAGCAGTGCCAAGGTAATGCTCCAGGAAGCCTTGTCAATTTCTCAAGCAGCAGTAAATCGCTTGGGAATGGCAGTTGAATTTCCTGAATTTTTACAGCTTACTAATAAAGAAGAAGTAAGGCAGTATGCCACAGAATTGATAGTTACAGTTAACGATTATCGCCGAGAAATTGAACAAGCGCTCTCTAATGTTTTGGTAGGTTGGCAGTTGAGTCGTTTAGCAAGGATTGATCGAGATATACTGAGGATTTCGGTTGGGGAAATGCTCTATTTAGAAGTGCCAGAAAAGGTAGCGATTAACGAGTCTGTTGAACTAGCTAAACGTTATTCTGATGAGGATGGCTTTCGGTTTATCAATGGTGTATTGCGTCGATTAAGCGATCGCCTTAAACAACAAAATAAATTAGAGGTGATCGCATCAACTTCAGCTGATGAGACAGCTAAAATCGACGAAATGGCAATCATCGAAGAAGTAGGAACAGTAGAGCTAGAAGCAGATTAAGGCAAGTCAGTACTGCCCATCGAATAGCGATCGCCGAAATCACAACAGTCGAGTAAAGAGTAATAAGTAATAAGTAATAAGTAATAAGTAATAAGTAATAAGTAATAAGTAATAAGTAATAAGTAATAAGTAATAAGTAATAAGTAATAAGTAATAAGTAATAAGTAATAAGTAATAAGTAATAAGTATTTACTCGTTACTCTTTACTCGTTACTCTTTACTCAAAAAAGCTATAGCGTTTCTCGGTTTACTGAGATAAATCTACATCTTACTTCTGCCTTCTGCCTTCTGCCTTCTGCCTTCTGCCTTCTGCCTTCTGCCTTCTGCCTTCTGCCTCCAAACAAACAATTTTGTATCTCACAATTCGAGAACCGCTATAAAAGCTAAAAGCTAAAAGCTAAAAGCTAAAAGCTAACTAATCAAAGACGTAGTCTATTCAACTGAAAACGACTGTAAAGCAGGATTTTTCTTTTCCGCCCAAGCAGTCAGGATATGAGCTAAAGATTCTACTTTGCAATCTTTTCCAGGACATTTAGAGACTGTATTATGGGCTTGTCTCCAGCCTGTAGGATGGACTTGTTGCCAGTGATCATGTTCTTCTACTTGTATTTTGATAATAGCTGTTAAAACCTCTGCTTTGCTAGGTGAATAATCAATTTGTTCGGCAGCAGTAATGGCTTGCTCGAGATATTTACCTGCTTCGGGGAAGTTTTCTAGTTTGCCATATGTCTCGGCGATCGCTGTTAAAACCCTGCTTTGTAATATGAACCATCAATTTGTGCGGCAGCAGTAATGGCTTGCTCGAGATACTTACCTGCTTCGGGGAAGTTTTCCAGTTTGCCAATTGTCTCGGCGATCGCTGTTAAAACCTCTGCTTTGTAAGATGAATCCTCAATTTGTGCGGCGGCAGTAATGGCTTGCCCGAGATACTTACCTGCTTCGGGGAAGTTTTTTAGTTTGCCAATTGTCTCGGCGATCGCTGTTAAAACCTCTGCTTTGTAATCTGAATCGTCAATTTGTGCGGCGGCAGTAATGGCTTGCTCGAGATACTTACCTGCTTCGGGGAAGTTTTCTAGTTTGCCAATTGTGTCGGCGATCGCTGTTAAAACCTCTGCTTTGTCAGATGAATCGTCAATTTGTGCGGCAGCAGTAATGGCTTGCTCGAGATACTTACCTGCTTCGGGGAAGTTTTCTAGTTTGCCAATTGTCTCGGCGATCGCTGTTAAAACCTCTGCTTTGTCAGATGAATCGTCAATTTGTGCGGCAGCAGTAATGGCTTGCTCGAGATACTTACCTGCTTCGGGGAAGTTTTCTAGTTTGCCAATTGTCTCGGCGATCGCTGTTAAAACCGCTGGCTTTGTTAGATGAATTATCAATTTGTTCGGCAGCAGTAATGGCTAGCCCGAGATACTTACCTGCTGCGGGGAAGTTTTCTAGTTTGCCATATGTCTCGGCGATCGCTGTTAAAACCCAGGCTTTGTAAGATGAACTATCAATTTGTTCGGCAGCAGTAATGGCTTGCTCGAGATATTTACCTGCTGCGGGGAAGTTTTCTAGTTTGACCATATGCCTGGGCGATCACTGTTAAAACCTCTGCTTTGTAAGCTGAATCATCAATTTGTTCGGCAGCAGTAATGGCTTGCCCGAGATATTTACCTGCTGCGGGGAAGTTTTTTAGTTTGCCTATTGTTTGGGCGATCGCTGTTAAAACCTCTGCTTTGTAAGCTGAATCATCAATTTGTTCGGCAGCAGTAATGGCTTGCCCGAGATATTTACCTGCTGCGGGGAAGTTTTTTAGTTTGCCTATTGTTTGGGCGATCGCTGTTAAAACCCTGGCTTTGTAATCTGAATCATCAAGTTGTTCGGCAGCAGTAATGGCTTGCCCGAGATACTTACCTGCTTCGGGGAAGTTTTCTAGTTCACCAATTGTCTCGGCGATCGCTGTTAAAACCTCTGCTTTGTCAGATGAATTTTTAATCGAATCTGTAATTGCTAGTGCTTGTTTAAAATCTTCATCTTTGCCAAAAGCTAATGCTGCTTTCTGTTTATATTTATCGCCTACTCCCTTACTTAAACTGGCAAGTTCCCATCTTACCTGCTGAATTTGTCCCCAAGGGCTATGCCACCAACCCATCCCCACCAAACCGAATACCAGCGCCATTGCAATAGCTACTAACTGTTGATATAACTTCCTCCAACTACGCTGTAACAGTCTTTCTTTATTGCTTCTATTTGCCCCCCAAACCAGATAAGGTTTTTGTTGTTGAAATAAGCGTAATTCTGACAAATTAAACAAATAACGAGAACTGCGTTGATTACCCAACCATTCATTTACTCTACGGTTTAATAGTTGATTTGCTTGATCTGCGCTGGTTAATTCCTTTCCTGCCACTTCTCTTAAGGCAGGAATTAGTCTTTCGTGTGCTAATTCATAACCATCCTTGCCATCTTGATCCACAGGGGTAATTAAACGCACTCGACCACTAGCTAACCAACTAGTAGCTTCCACAATTTCCCCAGGTGTTAATGTTCCCTGAGTTTCACCTTGTAAATCTTCCAGGTTAAGCACCCCTGCACGAACATTGCGTTCTAAATCCGTCATTGCTAACAATACTTTGATTGCTGCTTGTCTTTGGCTAGGAATAACCCTCGCATCAAGAGTTTTGTTCAAAAACCGCGTCATCAATCCTTCAATTCCGCCAATTTTCTGAAAGGCAGTGCGATTGAAAGCTTGTAATTCTTGATTATCTTGTCTTTCGATTGTCCAAGCTAATACCTGCAAGTCTACAGGAGAAATTAAACCATCTTCATTACTGGCTAATTCATCTCTGGTTAGCTCTTGAACAAATTTATCTTCGAAAGTAATTTCTTCTGCTTTGGCAATGACTTGTAGGATTCTGGTTGCTTCTTCAGGAGAAAATCTTTCTAAACGGAATACCTCTTGGGGACTTAGAGAATAACCCAAGGTTTCTTTTTGTAATTCAATCAGTTTGTCTGCTAAATCTCCTCGGATCGAAATTAAAATTTTGACCAGTAAAGGATCTTCAACACAGTACCAGGATTTTAAAGCATTAATAAATGGTTCTCGCTCTACTTTTTGCTTACAATGAACAAAAAACTGCTCAAATTGGTCAAATATCAGGATTAAAGGTTTATCTGCTATGTCAACAGCCCAAGACAAAATCTCTAGTAAATCCCGATCATTAATTGCTACTATTGGCGTTTGCAACTCTTCTTTTAGCGCTTTATAAATTGTTGCTATCGGATCTTGATTACTGAAGCGTATATAAATTCCCTGATAGTTACTTGCCGATTTGTCTAATTGGGGAACAATCCCCGCTTGCAAGAAAGAGGTTTTTCCTGCACCAGATTCTCCCATGAGAATCCCGAAACGGAAAGTTTTGCTCGTAATTGATTCTAGACATTCCCGTAAGTCTCTCTCTCGTTGTAGTTGAGAAATATGTCTGCATCTTCCCGACTAAATGCCATGCCCGTAACCCCTTAATTGCTTTGCGTTCGGTAAAATCAGGCAGGATCGGCGGTTTTTTTTGAATAGTTCTGGATGGCAATTACCAAAGCAGTTAAGAAAATCCCCCCTACTAAAGCCCAAAAGAAAAAAGGATATCCTTTGGGTAGCTCGAAATTAAATATTGACTTTAATAACTTAGCGAGAATCCCTCCAGGAAAACAAAATAAAATTAGACCAGCATCAAGCAATAGCAGTAAAGAAACCCAATTTTTGGTTACTATCAATTGTGCTAACTGTTCCACAAAAGATTGCAACACTTTAGTTAGCTGGTTGAGATTGTTGAACTGTTTAATTGGGTTATCCGATTTATTTTCGGCAGAATCAGACTTCTTTTCTGGTGTAGTTTCCGAACTCATTGAATTCTAGCTCTTAAGCTGTTGTTTAATCTAAATCTTAAAACTAAGAAAATATTTTTATAATATACCATGTTTCAAGAATACAGTTGATGACATATCAGAAAAACCATCTCTGTTTATCTACGGACTTTTCTAATGCCCTAAATTAGCTTTATCAATCTAGTATTTTAGCTAAGATGCACTAGTTGCGATCGCAATTAAATACTTCTCGTTTACTGTGCTTTTCAGTCGAGTAGAAAACACAAATTTTAATCTTAAAAGCTAATAGCTACCCCAACCAGTTAATTGTCTTAACCCAAACTAAGGTTAAGGTAAATCCGTACTACTCATCAAATAGCGATCGCATTCGCGAGCCACGCCACGACCTTCGTTAAATGTCCACACTACGAGGCTTATTTAATGATGAATAATAGTCCTAAATATCAAGTCACTATTGCTTGGAGTCAAGAAGATAATTGTTATTTAGTCTATCTTCCCGATTTTAGCGATAAAATTATACAGCCTGTTTCTCATGGAGATACTTATCAAGAGGCTTTACAACATGGCTTAGAAGTGATGGAAGAATCGAAGTATTTTTTCTCCTTGATCGCCTCTTCCTGGTTGCCGTTCAAGGAGAAAAAGTGCATTCAGGTTCATACTTTTTGCCAACTACAAACTGAAGTGCGGAATGAGAATTCTTGTCTCGGTACATTCCTGGGAACTGATACTCTTGATGTTTCCCATCAGCCCAGGTATACCGATTGGTTTGCAAGTAGGGATAGTCTTTACCTTCTGGAAACTCGCAAGTTATATGGGATTTATTCTGATCGACGATCTTGCCTCTTGTCAACTGTTGTTAAGTACCACCCGTCACCTTCATGTCTAACCGTACGGGCTTTCATCTTGATTTAGGCTGGATTTCTCCTGGTTTTGCTAATCTCTTAAGTTTTTGCAGATGTCCTTTTTGCCGTTAAAGATTAACGTAAAGTTAGGAATCGCCCGTTTCAAATCCTACGGGACAAAAGGTTTTCAAAAAGCTATTCTCCTTATTTAGTTTAAAACTACTGGCTGCAAGCTATCTGAAGACAGGAATTTGATAACTTTCACTGCTATGTAAAGCATTGGTACAGTCAAATTAATAGATGCGTAATTTGCCCTGGTATGACCAGAAGCAGTTTAAGCGAGTACGAATAGTCAGACGTGCTGATGGTTATTATTGTCAGTTTTTAGTAGATGTCGATACGAGACAAAAGCTAGAACCATCCTATTCAGAGACTGGATTAGATGTTGGACTGAATCACTTTTATACTGACGACAAAGGTACTCAGATTGAGAATCCTCGGTTTTATCGGCAGGGAGAAAAAGCGCTTAATCGTTGTAATCGTCGTCAGTCTAAAAAGTATATCAAAGGTGCAAAGCCTCAGTCTAAAAACTATCACAAAGCTAGAAAAAGGTATGCCTTGAAGCACCTTAAGATAAGTAGACAACGTAAAGACCATGCCGTAAAGTTGGCACGATGCGTAATCACATCTAACGATGTAGTGGCATACGAAGACTTAAGAATTGCCAATATGGTAAAAAATCACAACTTAGCTAAATCCATAACTGACGCGGGATGGTATCAATTCAGAGTGTGGCTTGAATATTTTGGCTATAAGTTTGGCAAAATAACAGTTGCCGTTCCACCACAATATACATCGGTTAATTGTTCTAGTTGTGGAGCTAAAGTAACTAAAACTTTAAGCACTAGGACTCATAAGTGTAAATGTGGCTGTATCTTAGACCGAGATGAGAATGCAGCCCGCAACATACTCTCAATTGGATTAAGTACCGTGGGGGTGAACGAAAAAAGGTGTGGCAGTTAAACAATAGAGAAGCTTTGAGTAACGAGTAACGAGTAACGAGTAAATACTTATTACTCATTACTTATTACTCATTACTTTAAAATACGAAAATTAATTGTTGCCACCGTAAATTTCGCTCATCCGTACCGTAGGGCATACGGGATCTCAAGCTTGGGGAGACGAAACCTCTATTTTGGCTGGTGAGAGCCTGTCAGGGTAAGTTTTTTCTGTGAGCCAAGAATCCCACGTCATTTATGCGTGGGAGTGTCAATCCACCCTGGCTCAATTAATTAAAGTGCTTGTGCGATTTGGATCGAGGATTGCCAGATCAGCAGTACTGAGTGAGATAATACAATTAAAAAGAGAAGCGACCCTGATGACGTTTCGTCATCTAAACAAAGGCTTTAGCCGCATGTACGCGCTTCGATAGGAAGCCTCCCGACAACCAATCAGATACGCTTCCCCAAGTTAAAAACCTATTAAAAGTATAACAATGA
This sequence comes from Cyanobacteriota bacterium, assembly GCA_942490675.1. Lineage (GTDB taxonomy): Bacteria > Cyanobacteriota > Cyanobacteriia > Cyanobacteriales > Xenococcaceae > Waterburya. Next base: position 234,284 of record CALNYB010000014.1, read on the forward strand.
GCAACATACAAATAGATTTTATTGCCCTATTTTAGGCTTTACACGACAGATTGATTAAGTCATCTACTACTTTACTCAACCCAACAGAATTAGAAGCTTTACATAAAATACGATCGCCCGATCGCATGATTTCTGTTAATTTATTAGTTAGACTAGCGCGATCATTAAAGCATTCGGTAGTAATTCCTGGTGCACCATAAGCTATTTCTTTGGTTGCGGGTTCATCTGCTAAAACTAATAACAGCTCTATATTTAATTCCTGAGCTTTTTCTCCCACTTGGCGATGAAGTTGGGGTGAATATTCACCTAATTCTTTCATTGTGCCTAACACGGCGATGTGTCTGTCTCCTGGGGTTTCTTTAAGCATCTGTACCGCAGCCAACATCGATTCTAAGCCCGCATTATAAGTTTCATCGAGAATGACTATATCATCAGGTAAATCGTAGCGACGCGATCGCCCTTTCGGTAACTGCACCTTTAACCCTGCAACCAAGGGAGCAAGATCGATATTTAATATTTGCGCTACGGCTACTGCTGCGAGGTAGTTACTAGCGTTATGTTCTCCTGGTAGGGGTAAGGGTAAATTAAGTCCTAAAGCTTTGATCGTATCCCCGTACATTTCTCCCTGGATATCTCCCCCCGTCAAACCATAAGTAATGGTTTTTCCCTGCCAAACTTCGGAGGCAGTTGCAATTAGTAAAGAATTATCGTAATTTAGAATGGCAGTGCTAGACTGGGGCATCTCTGCCAAAAGTTCACATTTAGCTTGGGCGATCGCTTCTCTAGAGCCTAAACGACCAATATGAGCTGTTCCCACATTAGTAATTACGCCAATTGTCGGACGAGCAATATTCGTTAGGAGGGCGATTTCTCCTGCTCCACGCATTGCCATTTCAATCACGGCATAACTATGCTCTGGAGTGATTTGTAGTAAAGTTTTTGGGACACCTATCTCATTATTAAAGTTCCCTTCTGTTTTCAGAACTTTCCCTTGAGTACTTAATACGGCAGAAATTAATTCTTTGGTGCTGGTTTTGCCAACTGAGCCTGTAACACCAATTACAGGAATCTCAAAGCGATCGCGCCACCACCGAGCAATTTGCTGATAAGCCTCTAAAGTATCTTTGACAATAAACTGGGGAACATCTAAGGACTCTATTTGATGATTGACAATAACAGCGATCGCACCTTTAGCTACTGCTTGCTCTACAAAGTTATGTCCATCAAAATTTCCTCCTACCAAGGCAATAAATACTTCCTGAGACTTGATAGTTCTAGTATCTGTAGTAATGCCGATTATATCTAAATCTAAATTATTGGCAGCTATATTCAAAGGATTAACATTGAGAATTGTACCGAGTTCTGCTAGAGAAAAATAAAGGCTCATAGTGCTACTTAGATCGGAAAATACTTAACTATAGTTTTTTAGCTTATTTAAGCTTAATGTTTTGAGTGTATATACTGAAAATTATTGACTAAAATCTTGATTAAAAGTTTACAGCATTAATCAAGATAAAAACTTAATATTTAAGGATAAACATAGTTGAATAACTATTAGGTTTTAATCCATATTATTATTTTATTTTTCCAGATAACGTCAGGGTAGGATAGTTAATTGTGGTCAGAAAAAATTATCGGCAAACTTCAAATTCGACCAAAGAAGAACAGCAGCAAATCTATGATCATTTGTTATATTGTGTCAAAACTGAATCCCCCATAGAGATATTAGATAGATTTAATGACTTATTTATTAGAGGAACTGGCTACAAAGACAATCGCATTCGCACTGCTTTAGAAAAAATCATTGATGCCGATAATGCAGAGCTGGAATTTCCCTTGTTTTTTAATCGTTGCTGTCACATTATAATCAATCGTTGGCAAATGCAGCCTAATTTGAGATTTAAGATTATTGATCTGGCGATCTTAATTGAGCGAGCACTACCTCCAGGAGGAGCATACTCCCGTGTCTCCCGTAAATTAAGACAATTAGTTAAAGATTTCCATAAAAATGAGTATTATGTCAGAATCCAGCGTCTGGCTCGTTTAATTGAGGGTAGTCTTGAGCCTGAGCATCGTCGTAGTCATCGTATTGAAATTGTGACTAACTCCGTCGGAGATCTGATTCAGCGTTATCCCTATCTACATCAACACTGTCTATTAGCCGAAGGTAGCACAGATGAATTTCAGCAAACAGTAGAGACTATTCAAGCAGGAATTCAATCAAGCTATGAATTGAATTTATCGCAATACATTACTCATCGAGTACGTATGGCAAAACTGGTAAAGCAATATAAAGCTGCTAATAAAAATAAAATTCCGAAAAGATTAATTAAGAAAGTCGATAACCCCACATTATTAAGCGATCGCGAATTGGACAAGGCTTTGCGTCACTATATGGGGAAAGTAGAGCAAAATTCTACCTATTATGATTTATCTCAGAATTTTCTCACCTACACTAGCCAAGTTAAAACCTACAAAGCATTTAAGGGCGATCTCTATGAATACATTATTTCTGGAATTGCCTCAGAATATCGTCAACGGCATTTTAGCAATGAGTTACAAAAATTTTTGCGAGATACCTTGAGCGATTTTGACCATCGAGAGCTAGACGAGTTTCTGACTTTACGTACTTATTGCCAACTATTCAAATTTTTAGTGGTAGAAAGTAAAAGCAATACCAATCATGAGCATTACTTAGATTTAGTGAATAATTTAGGGGAAATTAAAACTATTGGTTTATTGCTGAAGCTAGTCTTGTTGTCTAATAAGGTTAAACCTTACTTAGAACAGAGATTTTCAATTCTGTTTGCCCGCTATGAAACCGTAGCAGAACACCAAGCCCCTTGGTTAGTCAAATCATTAGAAAATTTGCAGGTAGCTTTTAGTATTCATTTTGGTAAAGCCGACTTTTCTCTAATTCAGATTATCTAAGGTTAAACAACAGTTGTTAATTTTGTTGATTTTTTAATTAGATACCTGTAGGCTTGAACCTTGATCGCCTTTATAAACTTCAATTCTGGTTTGAAACGCCTCTTTAAACTGGGGCATATGGGTTACGGTGAGGATACAGGCAAAGTCAGATGCGATCGCATTAATTGCCCCAACCAGTCTATTGCAACCCTCGGCATCTTGAGTACCAAAGCCTTCATCAACGATCAGCATTTGTAGAGATGTTCCCGATCTTTGAGCCAGAAGTTTAGCTAAGGCTAACCGCACAGAGAAGTTGATCCGAAATGCTTCTCCACCAGAATAAGTTTCATAGGGGCGAGTACCACCCGCATCGGCAATGAGGATATCTAACGTATCGATCAGTTTGGTTTTTTTCTTGGATGTTCCTTTGGTGGCTTTCTGAGTTAAAAACTGCACATGGAATTGATTACCCGTTAACCTAGCCAGAATCTGATTGGCTTCGGCTTCTAGTTGAGGCAGAATGTTTTCAATAGTTAAAGCCTGGATACCGTTTTTACCAAATGCCTGAGTTAACTCTTGATAGATGCGATATTGCTTTTCGTATTCCTTAAGCTGTTTTCCCGTATCTTGATGTTGGACTTTTAAATTATCTATTTGGGTAAGAGATTGCTGGAGTCTGCCGCTACGAGAGATTAATTCGTCTAGTTGTTGACGGCGTTGATTAATTTGCTGATCTAGAGTTTGAATTTCTTGACGATTATCGGCAATGGTTTCTTTCTGGGCAAGATGATCTTGAAGTTGTTCGAGACTTCTTTGTTTGTCCCGAAGCCTTGTTTGTAATAATTCCTCTAGTTCAATTAGTTTTTTCTGGGTTTGGGGATATTCCTGCTGTGCTTTTTGTAATTCTTGATGTTTCAATTGCCAAGATTGCGATTGTCTCAGGGAGTTTAACAGGTTTTGGTGAGTAGTGCGATCGTATCCTAACTCTTTGATTTGCAGATCGATGGAGTTAATTTGTTGTTGGATCTCAGAGTTAATATGCAGCTTTTCTAAACTGGTTTGCAGATCAGCGATTTCTGTTAGCAGCCGTGGCTTTTGCTCATCTAATTTTGCCTGACGCTTGATCGCATCTTCGATCTTTGCCTGCTTAATTTCTGCCCAACGCAAGCTATTGACTTCACCCCTTACTAGGGCATGGGTTTGTTCATCATAGTTAAGCGTCTGTAACTCTCCTGATACTCGCTTAATTTCTGCTTGTAACTCCTCAGCATAATTACCACTTTGGAGCGATCGCTCTAAATTGTCTCTTTCTGCTTGAGTTACTCGCAACTGATCGTATACGGCTTCTGTAGCTTCCAGTTGCGCCTCTAGCTGTCCAAACTGTTGTTGCAAGGAATCATAGGCAGAAATATTGCGAGAGATGTCCTGATATTCTTGGCGCAATAGCTGCAATTCCCGATCGCAAGTGGATAGTTGCTCCCGAATTACCCAGATTTGTTCTTGAATTTCTTGTTGTTGCTGTTGAGTTTTGCCGACTACCTGATGGCGATGAAGCTCATCTAATTCGCGATCGCATAAAGGGCAGGAAGCATCAGGGTTATCCAGCATTTCTAGCTTTTGCTTGAGTTCGTGTAACTGTCTTTCATAGATGCGCTGATTTTCCTGTAGCTTAAAGCGAAATTCTTTTCTTTCTGTGCCTTTCTCTTCTACTCGCTTTTGATAGACTCGCTTTTTATCTAATTCGCCAATTTGAGCATCTACGGTTAAAAGTTGGTTACGCTTTTCGGGGACTTTTTCGATATCTAAAGCTAGTTTTTGGGTAGCATAATCTAGTTGCTCTAGTTTTGCCGAAAGTTTGGCTTCTTCACGGTTTATTTCCCTTTCTAAGTCGTTTTTTTGCCTAATTAAAGGAGAAATATACTGCTGTAGCCGATCTAATTCCGTAAGCTGTTGACGAGCTTTTTCCAGCTTAAGTAAAGCCGACTCAACATCTTGGGTTTTAGCTAAGACTTTAGTTATTTCTTGTTCCTGTTGGGCAATACTTTCTAAGCGGGTTTGGATCTGATTGATTTGAAGATTGAGCTGATTTTTCTGCTGAGATAACTTTTTTTCTAGCTGTTGTCTTTGCTGCTGTGCTTCTTGATGTGTGGCAAACTTACTTGATAGTTCTTTTTCTTCAGTTTGCCAAGCCAGTAGCTGATTATAGCCCTGGGTTATTTCTGCTTCTTGTTTAATTAAATTATTTAATGATCTTAATTGCCCCTGGAGAGCATTAATATCTTTAGTAGCGCGATCGCAATCCTGTGATAAGTTCTGATGTTGAGTCTGCTGAATTGTGAATTGTTTTTCCCAAGTCTGTCGCTGATAGTCAATTCCTTTTAACTGTTCTAGTTTAGCGCGATCGCTATCTTGTAAAGCTTTTGATCTAGCTAATTCCTGGTTAAACTGTTCTAACTCTGCTGCAATCTCCTTTCTCTTAGCCAGTTCGATTTCTAACGGCTCTAAATTTTGCTTGAGCTGTTCAATCTTGCCCTTGTATTCTTTGGCGGTATCTTTGGCTTTGACTGCCAACTGCTCATAACGGTCTAACTTTAATAAATCCGCTAAGATTTGTTTACGCTCACTGGGGCGACGTAACATAAACTCATCTGCTCTTCCCTGACGTAAATAGGCGGAGTTGGTAAAAGTATCATAGTCCAACTTCAAACAGGAAATGATTTCATCCTGGGTAGCCCGTAATCCCTTGGCAGTAATCGATCTAAAATTTCCCGCCTTAGTTTCTATCTGAAATTCTAAAGAACTACTTCTACCTCTGGTGCGTGAGCGAATTACGCGATAGGTTTGATTATTGCAGTTAAAATCAAAATCAACACGGACATTTTTTGCCCCGCCATTAATTACATCATCTTCTGTCGCCGCCCGACTTTTACCCCAGACTACCCAGGTAATTGCTTCCAGTAGTGATGATTTCCCTGCACCGTTCGCACCACAAATACAGGCGGTATGCAACCCTTTAAAATTTAAGGTAGCATCTCGATAACTCAAAAAGTTTTTTAAGGTTAGCTGCAACGGAATCATACTTTATGACAACGCTCTCTTAGACTAAAAAATAATTCTATTTAGAATCTTTGCCTTAATTCTTAGTCTAGAGTCGTAATTTCAAGGATTCCAGCTTTTTATCGCAGTATTTTACAAAAATTAATAAAAATCGTTATTCTATTGTGAAATCTCTACTCCTTAAAGTATCCTAGCAGACGGTATATTTAGTAGTATTTAATTATTAGAATTTGTCTATTTCTGCATTTGGAGGGAAGATGCAAACAGAATCTAGTTCAGATAAGAAACAACTACTTTCCGCTTTAGCTCACGGCTCAGTTTTTATTAGCGCACTGGTTTTATCTATCGGTATTCCCATCGCGATTCTCTCTGTTTCTGAAGATAGTATTATCAAAGACAATGCCAAGGAAGCAATTAATTTTCACCTTAATGTCTGGTTGATCGGAGGCATTATTACCGTACTTTCTTTTTTATCATTTGGTCTGGCTGGCTTTATTTTAGGACCTATTTGGCTGCTGATTCACTGGGGTTTATCAATTTGGGCAGTCATACAATGTTTGCAAACCCCAGATCAAGTTTTTCGCTATCCGTTTATTTTCCGAGTCGTTTAATCATGCGGTAAACATAAACCAGGTTGCGACAATAAAGGCAACGTAGGCAAGAGCGACAATGGCATAAGCTGTGGTATTAGTAATCATGGCTGTTTTTTCTCAAGAATTGTATACAGTTCAGCCATTGATGCTAACATCTGTTTTTGGCGATCTAGGTATAGGAATATACTTTCAATTCAATATTTACTTAATTTATTTTAGGTACACAAAAAGCTAGGAATTGATTTTCAGCGTAATCCTTATTTCATAAGTCTGATGTAAATTTGCGACCTTCAAATTTATTGGTTTTTAGTTTTTAGGTTTTAGCTTTTAAGGTATTTACAGAGGACAAACTGAGAAATAAAGCGATCGCTAATCGAGCAAGATTCGATCTATAATTTAGTTCTAGGTAACAAACAAAACGATATATATAGCGCTTGACTTTTTGTACGTTTTCTTAACTTGTCACCAATGGTGTTTGATTGAGTTTGCGACTAAGTATCAATAGCCACTGACAAGCATATTCTTGTCATAGATATAAGCAAATAAAAATTACTAAAGTATTGGTTTTAATCTATACTATTTCCTAGGTTCAATCTAAATACTTAGTTTCCAGTCGACATTTAACATTTATTGATCAAAGATTATGGAGCAGATATTTAGTGAAAGTATCTGGCTAGTTCCTTGCTATGCACTAGTCGGGACGACATTAGCATTAATGTGGTCGCCAGGAATAATTAAAAAAACTGGCTCTAGACCAGCAGGGTATATTAATTTACTCATTACCTGTGTGGCTTTTATCCACAGCATTTTTGCCTTGCAAGAAGTTTGGCAACAACCAGTCCAAGAAATAAGATTTCCTTGGCTCACCGCAGCAGGTTTATATATCTCGTTTGATATTAAAATTTCTGCTATTACCGTAGGGGCATTAGTTTTAATTACAGGGTTAAATATTCTGGCTCAGTTATATGCCTTTGGCTACATGGAAATGGACTGGGGCTGGGGTCGTTTTTATGCTTTGATGGGATTCTTTGAAGCGGGTTTATGTGGATTGGCTTTATGTAATTCCCTCTTTTTCAGCTATGTATTTTTGGAATTACTTACTCTAGCTACATATCTAATTGTCGGCTTTTGGTTTGCCCAACCTTTAGTGGTTACAGGGGCGAGGGATGCTTTTTGGACAAAACGGGTAGGGGATTTATTATTGCTAATTGGGATAATTGCCCTCTGGTCTTTTACAGGTACTTGGAATTATGATGATTTAGCACAGTGGGCAGAGGTGGCTAATCTAAGTCCAACCACGGCTAACCTACTCTGTTTGGCTTTGATTGCAGGTCCTTTGGCTAAATGTGCCCAGTTTCCTTTACAGCTATGGTTGGATGAAGCCATGGAAGGACCGATTCCCGCTTCTATGTTGCGTAACTCGATTGTGGTAGCAACAGGTGCTTATGTTTTAATTCAGCTACAGCCTGTATTAGCCCAGTCAGCTATTTCTAATTTAGTGATGATAATCGTGGGTTCTTTTACTGCTATTAGTGCATCTTTAATTGCGATCGCCCAAGTCGATATTAAACGAACTTTATCTTATTCCGTCAGTGCCTATATGGGTTTTGTCTTTATTGCCGTAGCAGTGGGAGCAAATCATTCTGCATTGCTGTTAATTTTGATTCATGCTGTAGCCATGACCCTGTTATATATGAGTGCTGGAGCGATTATTATTAGCAATATTACCCAAGATATTACGATGCTGGGAGGAATCTTTGGTCGTCGTCCCGTAAGTGGACTGACGTTTTTAGTTGGAGCGGCTAGTTTAATTGCCATTCCCCCGTTAGGCGGTTTCTGGGCGTTATTAGAACTAGGGGATTATTTGCTCACAGTGCAGCCGATCTTACTAGGGGTTTTGGTGCTAGTAGATGGATTAACTGCTTTTAACTTAATGCGGGTATTTAGCTTGGTCTTTGGGGGTAAAGCTCAGGCAATGACTAAACGCTGTCCTGAAGTTTTGTGGACGATGATTTTCCCGATGACAATTTTAACTGGGGTTGCCCTACATTTTTCGTTTATTTTGCAGCAGTTTAACCTCTTGCCAACCTGGGCTAATTTAGATCAAAACGTAGCCTTACTTTTAATTGCTTCAAGTTTTACTGGACTTAGCTTAGGTGCATTTTTATATCTGAGAGAAAGCAAGAATAAACCTGTAGAGTTAGTGCCAGCCTTTTTACAAAAATTACTGGCTAACGATCTTTATATTCAAGACATCTATCGTTGGACAATTGTGAGTTTGATTGGGGTAACTTCCAAGGTTTTTGCCTGGTGCGATCGCTATATTGTAGATGGCGCAGTAAACCTAGTCGGGTTCGGTACTTTGTTTAGCGGACAGGCTCTCCGATATAGTACTTCGGGTCAATCACAATTTTACCTCCTCTCTATTTTATTAGGGACAGTTTTACTTGGCTTAATCTTTGGTTTAACACTTTAAAATTAATAACTTTAATAACAATATGAAAGATAATTTGTCGTTCTCCAGAAAAAGATTCTTGCAATATGGAGTTGCAGCTTTAGGAACAACAATTGCCGCTAAAGGTTTTACAGCTAATTTAGCTAATGCTGAATCAACAAATAGCGAGCCCGATATTAGCAAACAAGATCTTACGACCGATGAAGCCTTGAATTTATTAATCGAAGGCAATCAGAGATTTGTTAACAATCAACGTCAACATTCTAATCAAGATGTTCAAAGCGTCACAGCAGTGGTAAATGAGCAATTTCCTTTTGCTTCGGTTCTCACTTGTGCTGATTCCCGGGTTCCTGTAGAAATTATTTTTGATCAAGGATTTGGAGATCTTTTTGTAGTTCGTGATGCTGGAAATGTAGCAACAGCAGAAGAAATTGGCAGTCTTGAATTTGGTAGTGCTGTCTTAAGTAGCAAAGTGATTTTGGTGCTTGGTCATGAGGAATGTGGTGCAGTTAAAGCTGCTATTGCTGGTAAACCAGTACCAGGAAGTATTGGTAGTATTTTGGAAGCCATTCAACCAGCTGTTCAAGAAGGAAATAAAACTGATAAAACCTATCTTGCAAAGACAGTTAAACGGAACGTTTTGCTTCAAATTGAAAAAGTTAAGTCTTCTACTGTTCTGTCTCAATTAATCGAAGAAAATCAGTTGCAAATTGTCGGTGGTTATTACGACTTAGATACAGCACAAGTTGAAATCATCACTTAGATAACCAACTATTTAATTTATTTGCAATACTTTAACTCATGCTTAGTTTTCTGATCTGGATACCTATTGTAGGAGCCTTAATTGTTGCTTGTTTACCCCAAAAACAAATTAAGTTAATACGGATAACAAGTTTAGTAATTAGTGCGATCGCTTTATTATCTTCCTTATTATTAATTTCGCGCTATAACTTTCAAATTCAAGGTTTACAGTTAACTGAATTCTTACCTTGGATTGAAGTTTTAGGACTGAATTACAATCTGGGAATTGATGGCTTATCTTTGCCTTTAGTAATTCTCAATAACTTACTAATTTGTCTGGCAATTTATAGCGGTGACTTAGCACAAAAAAATGAACCAAATTTTGCTAGACCGAAGTTATTTTACGGTTTAATTTTAATTTTGGCAGGTTGCATTAATGGGGCATTACTGGCACAAAACCTGCTGTTGTTTTTCATTTTCTACGAAGTAAAATTAATTCCCGTTTATCTCTTAATTAATATTTGGGGAGGAGAAAATCGTGGGTATGCAGCCACAAAGTATCTTCTGTACACGGCATTCTCTGGTATTTTTGTTCTGGCTGCCTTCCTGGGAATTGCTTTTCTAACTAACAGCAGTTTTGACTACGAGGCAATTCCAACCCAAATATTGCCTTATAGCAAACAACTAATTCTGTTAATCACTTTAATTATCGGTTTTGCCATCAAAACCCCTCTTGTTCCCCTCCATACCTGGTTGCCTGATGCCTATACGGAATCTTCTACCCCAGTATCGATGATTTTAGGGGGTATACTTTCAAAATTAGGCACTTACGGGATAATTCGCTTTGGTTTGGGTTTATTTCCCCAGCTATGGAACAGCGTTGCCATTTGGTTGGCTGCGATCGCCACTTTAAGTGCCTTATATGCTTCTTTTGTGGCTATTTCTCAAACAGATATCAAAAAAATGGTGGCATATAGTTCTATTGCCCATATTGCCTTTGTAGTTTTGGCAACGGCAGCAGGTACTTCCATTGCTATATCGGGGGCAATTTGCCAAATGTTTGCTCACGGGTTGATTGTGGCACTGTTGTTTTACTTAGTCGGGGTGGTAGAGAATAAGACTGGCAGTCGCGATCTCAATGTTCTCAAGGGTTTGATGAATCCTCAAAGGGGTTTACCCGTCATTGGTGGTCAAATGATCCTGGCGGTAATGGCGAGTGCAGGTATTCCTGGAATGGTGGGTTTTATCGGCGAATATATTTCTTTTCAAGGAAGCTTTACCGTATTCCCCACTTTGACTATACTTTGCCTGATTGCTACTGGTCTAACTTCGGTCTACTTCGTCATTTTGCTCAATAAAGTTTTCTTTGGCAAAATTGACTGTCGCGAAACTCCAACTGTATATCCCCAGGTAAGATTAGCCGAACGCATACCCGCATTTGTTTTGGCTTTTCTGATTGTCATTTTAGGAATACAGCCAGCTTGGCTGACTAATCTCACCGAATTTAGCATTATCGCCAGTCACCCTACCAACACAATTATTGTGGCGGAAAACAATTATCTTAATTCGGTAAAGGCGATTAGCGAATCAACCTTACCTTAACGTTTGCCCTGATCTAACAACTAATATGACTCAATCTATAACAACTAAACTTCCACCTTCCAATCATCAGTTTGCCGATGTCATCCATCGCTTAGAGGCGGGGGAGTCAATGTTACCTGATACTCCCGAAAACTTGATGCAGATCATTGGTATTTATAAAGCCTATGCTATCCCGATGGACTTTTATTGGCGGGATTTACTCTATATTGCCGAACGGGTTTTCCTAAATCCTTTTCCCTTTTTTAAATACTTTTTACCTCAAAAATATTTAGATTTGCCCAATCACTACGCAGGAAAAGATGCAGATCTTCCAGTGTGGCGGGGTATAGCATCGGCACATCCTGAACTTTTAGAATTCATTGCCAAAGGCAAAACGGTCAAGATGCCCAAGCTTCTGCATCACCTAAACCACGATCGCATTAATATGGAATTTGCCGAAGCCTGTATGCGGGCAATGTTTTGGCATCAGGATATTAATCCTAAATTCAACGGGTATTTAGATAGTGAAGAATATAAAGCTAATGCAGATCGGGCAATCAAAGCCTACTTCAAATATAATCCTGCGATGTTGGGAATGTATAAACTATTTCCTGAAATGTTTTTAGAACAGGTGCGACAACTATCCTACTATTCCAATCTGGGATTATTTTGGGAAGTGATGTGTCCTGTGTTTTTAGAAATGTCAGATCTCTATGATGAGGGTAAAATGACCACCGTTAAGGAAGCGATGGAATTTTTGGTTAACGGCATTTTTGCGGTAGCAGGCAGACCAATCTATCATCATGTATATATCAGGGATGAATGCTATGAAATTATCCCTAAATCCCAAGGCTTTACCTGGTTATATGAGGCAGCATTGCCCTATGTAGAAGCTGTTTTTTATCGGACTTCCCCGTTTCGTGGCACTAAATCTTACAATGCTCAAGCCAAGCAAGTACCAGAAAATCAGTCCGACTTTCACTACGGCATTCTTTACGCTGATGTCTTACCTGTAGGGATGGCGGGAATTCCTCCTACACTGCTTATGGATGATATGTGGCATTTTCTCCCCGATTATCTAGTGGATTACTATCAACAACACTGTCGCGGAGAGGACGATACATTGGTGCAGCTAGGAATTACTTTTCAGCGATCAATGTACAACGTTACTTCTGCTGTGATTCAAGCCTTGCGTCAAGCTTTGCTATATCCTCTAGACGATACTAATCCTGAACATTTGCAAAAAAATCGCGATTTTTTTGTGGCTCAAATGGATCGTTTTCTTCGTTCCGAAGCACGTTTAGAAGATATCCAAAGTTTTGAGTATCGTTAAAAATGTAGGTTCAAATTAGCTCCATTAATTGGATTCTGTCTTCTTCCTGCAAATGAACAATTTTACATCTCACAAATTCGAGAACCGCTATACAAGATATTTAATCTCACAATATCGCTTTCTTGTTCTCTTTTGTTTTAGCTTTATTTCCATAGCTATAAAGCAAATAAACCGCGTCTAGTTTGAAAACCATAGTTTTTATAAAGCCTTAGGGAAAAGGTAAAAGGGTAAGGGGAAAAGGGTTTATCAGTTCGTCTGACCCCTAATTTAAAACTCCAGTTTTGAATATGGACGCGGTTTAGAAACCATGCAAAATTAAATATTAATAGATAATAATTAATTGTTCATTGATAAAACTATCCCATTAAGATGACGTTATCAATCACATGGATAATGCCATTGTCAGCTTCAATATCTGCTGCAATTACAGTGGCATTTTTTACTTCAAAAGTGTCAGAACAATTAATTAAAATTGGCGAACCTTCTATAGATTCCACAGAATTAACCTTACTTAGATCTGCTTTAGTTAATTTTCCTGCAACCACATGATAAGTCAGTATTCTTGCTAGTTGAGGCGGATTTTGGACTAAGGTTTGAACTGTGCCTGGAGGAAGTTTGGCGAAGGCAGCATCGTTGGGGGCAAAAACAGTGAATGGTCCTGGAGTTTTTAAAGTTTCTACTAAATTTGCTGCTTTGACCGCAGCGACTAATGTACTAAAACCGTCTGTGTTCGCTGCAATATCAACAATATCTGTCATATTATTTCTGATAAAATCAATTAAAAATTTAGACTAATTATAATACTTTTTATAATACTTTTCATGCTTAAACTTACGGTTAATAATCAAGCAATTATAACTTTTATGGTAACTCAAGCTTAATTATTATAATAATAATCAATCGATAAATAATCTATTTAGATGATAAAGACTATCAAAAAAATACTGGGTGGGTTTGGGACGCTTGATGGTGCGATTTACCCTTTCAAAGCCTTAATTGCTTTTATAAAAAAACCTGAACTGATCAAATATATTGCTATTCCAATCCTCGTAAATATCGTAGTTGCGATCGCACTATATAGTCAGTTACTTTACTTTGGCTGGCAAATTATTGATGGATTACAGGGGAATATCACTACCTGGTTAAATCAGTTGATTGCCAATCTACCTCAGTGGTTAGGATTTCTGACCTATCTTGTCTCAAGTTTAATTGTAATTATTCGCTTCTTCTTAGTTATAATTCTGTTTATTGTCACGGGATTTGTCTTGACTCAATTTGGAGTATTGTTGGGCGCACCTTGGTATGGTCAACTATCAGAACAATTAGAAAAGTATCGTACAGGCAAAGTCGAACTGATTGAATTAGATCTAGTCAGTGATTTGGGCAGAGCAATCTTATATGAGCTAAAAAAGCTCGTCTTAATTGCTGCGGTAGGTATTTCTTTGCTATTAATTAATTTCTTTCCAGGAATAGGTACAGTTATTTCTGGGATTGGCTCATTTATTTTAACTACGACGATAGTCTCCCTAGATTTCCTCGATTCCTGTCTCGAAAGAAGGCGCTTGAAATTTCGTCAAAAACTAGGAGTTGTCTTTAAAAGTCTCCCTGCTAGTGGCAGTTTTGGCTTAGTTTGTTTGGGGTTAATTAGTATTCCTTTAATTAATCTTGTCACTATTCCCTTATGTGTTGCTTCAGGAACATTATTTATTTGCGATCGCCAAGCACAAATATTAAGATAATTAATAATAAGTAATAATTACCTAATGAGTACTTAATTATTACTTATTGAATAATTGCCTTCTGCCTCCTACTTTTAGAAAACACCTAGAAAACACCCCACCCTAAGGGTAGGGCATTAACTTTTTATCAGTAAATCCAACTTACTTCAATCAATCAGATTGCAGAATCATTAGGCTTCGGCTTCGCCTTCAATATAGATAAACAAAAGAGCCATCGAAACTGCTGCCCCAACTATTCCCACGAGGGGAACCATGATAACAGGTAACCAGGAAGCTGCATAATCGCCAATCATATTTTTTTCCCTAATTAATGTAGACAACATGGATATTACTGTGAACCCCAACCCGATTAGGTTGAGTTATAAAGATTCTTAACAAAAAGCGAACTTAAACCAAGTTAGAGTGATGCTATTTAAAGGATTCATTAGAACCCTGCAAATTTTAGGAGAAATCAATTTTATGGACGCAGTCACACATGGTGGAGATCCTCAAGTCGGTAATCTGGCTACTCCCCTAAACTCATCTGGCTTTAGCTTAGCTCTAATTCGTAACCTTCCTGCCTATCGCGACGGTTTGGCACCACTTCGTCGTGGATTAGAGGTAGGAATGGCACATGGATATTTACTATATGGCCCTTTCCTGGTTTTAGGCCCATTAAGAAATACTGAACACGCAGATATTGCAGCGTTGTTAGCATCTTTTGGTCTAGTAACTATTTTGACATTATGTCTATCGTTGTACGCTAGTGCAATGGGTGGGAAGCCGAGTGAAACTTTAACAACCCCCAAAGTTTCCTCTGCTTTTGCTAGCAAAGAAGGCTGGAGTGAATTTTCTACAGGTTTCTTTATCGGAGGAGGAGGAGGAGCATTCTTCGCTTATTTCCTGCTTTCCTCAGCTTATCTAGGAGGCATTAAAGAGCTAATTGGGCTTTAATTTTTTGCTAAAGCAAGATTAAACAATTTGAGACATTCAGTGATGTTCATCTGATCAACCGAATAGATTACAGCCTAGAGGTAACTCTAGGCTTTATTATTATTTATGTAGGCATTCAGCAGATATATTGTTGGGGGCTAAATATATTTTTAAAAGTAAGTAGTTATTTGAGAGCAACAATGAAACCAGATCTCTTGTCTAAAAAACAGCCAGGTTCACATTTAAAGAACCTAGTAAAATCAGCTTTATCTATCCTAGTACTGGTGATTACTATTTCCTGTGTCGCTACACCAGCGATCGCCACCGGGCTATTTGACTTACCCAATTTTGATGCCGAAACAGTTTGGGTCGTTGATACTGCTGAGGCGATTAGTAATACGAATGAAAGTAAACTGACTAAGACTTTCAAAGAGTTAGCTAGCGAAACAGGTCAGGAAATTAGAATGGTGGCAATTCGTCGCCTAGACTATGGTGAGACTATAGATAGTTTAGCAACAGAGATCTTTAAAGATTGGTACCCTGACTCAGAAGCCCAAGCCAACCAAACACTATTAGTATTAGATACTCTGACTAACAACGCTGCAATCCGTTCAGGAGATTCCGCCCAAGAATTGATCGGTGCAGAAGTCGCTAAGAGCATCGTTGATGAGACAGTGGGCTACAATATTCGGCAAGGCGATAAATATAACCAAGCCTTCCTTGATGCAGGCGATCGCCTTGTGGCAGTGCTTTCTGGACAAGAGGATCCAGGTCCTCCAGTGATAGAAGATGGAATTCAAATTGAAAGTACCTTTACCAAAGCCGAAGACACTGACCAGGGTAGTGCGACTATCTGGGTAGTTGGCTTTTTGATTGTTGCCACCATTGTACCGATGGCAACTTACTACTGGTACGTTGGATTCGGTAATTAATCCTGAATATACTCAGTGCCATTAATTAAAGCATACTCAGCCCTGGTGAACTCTCGACCCAAATAGGCAGCATGGTCTAACATTGTGATCGGGCAGGGTTGGGGTGATTCAATTACTTTGATACATAACTCTTTAGCAGTTCTGCCTGTATAGAGTTTCTCTACAGTACGTTCTACTTTTTTGCCGCCACAAGCAATTACTTCTCCTGTCTCTGGATCTACCGCCAAACCCTGCTCATTAATTACGTTGGTGTAGTGTTTAGCACAGATTAATTCAGCATCTCTATCTAGATAAATAATGTAGTAGCCACCAGGATCGAGGGCGATAGGTCGTTTAGAAAGTTCATCGTCTAGAGTTTTTAAATATTCAGTGTTAATGGTAGTTGGCATCAAAAATAGAACGCTCGTTTAATTTATCAACAATTATCATAAATATGATAAAGCGTTCTTGAGGCTTAAAGCTTTTTTTCAACAGAAATAAAATAAATAGAATAATACTTCCTATTTCTAATTGTTCCTTTAACTGGGATATTGTCACTAACATGTAGTAATTTTATGATATGTGGCTAAAGACTAAAGACTAAAGGCTAAAGGCTAAGGAGCTAACCGTTGAATATTCCAAGCAGATTCAGTATCTAAGCGAGAGTATAAAAAGCGATCGTGTAGTCGATTGGGTCTGCCCTGCCAAAATTCCAAACTCTGAGGCACAACTCGATAACCACCCCACGCCGAAGGTAAGGGAATTTCTTGGTTATCAAACTTGCGTTTTATCTCATCAAATTTCATTTCCAGTATTTGGCGCGAAGAGATAACTGTACTTTGTTGTGAACACCAAGCTCCGATCTGACTGCCTCTAGGACGAGTGGCAAAATATTTGAGAGATTCGGCAGTAGAGATTTTGACAGCATTGCCCAAGATTTGTACCTGACGTTCTAGAGCTATCCAGAAAAATAATAATGATACTTGGGAATTGGCTGCAATTTGAAGGGCTTTTTTGCTTTCATAATTAGTAAAAAAAACCAATCCTTGGCGATCAAAATATTTCAACAGCACAATGCGTTGTGAAGGTGCACCATTAGAGGAAACTGTTGCCAAACTCATGGCATTTGGTTCTGCTAGATTGGCAGCACAAGCTTGTTGAAACCACAGTTCAAATTGTTTAACAGGATCCCGACTGAGTTGTTCTCTGGTTAAACCTTTTAGGGTATATTCGTTCCTTAAGTCTCCGATATCCATAGTTGTTACGGAATTTTATGCTGATTAAATATTACTCGCTGCGGTTCCAGATTGAATTTAATTTCCTTATAATTCTAAATAATTCTAACTTGTAATACGGCTAAATTATTACTCAAGGCGTACTATCTAGATCAGGGTAGTCTTGTTTAATGTCACACTTTAGTTGATGATTGCTTATTACTATGTCGGAAAGACAACAAAGACAGCATAATCCTTTTGGCAATCAGGGAGATAAGCCAGGGGACAATCGCAAATCTTTTCAGGTAGATCGCGATCGCATTCTGTATTCTTCAGCATTTCGTCGTTTAGCGCAGATTACTCAAGTCCTGACAGCGCAAGAAGGTCATGTATTCCACAATCGTTTAACCCATAGTTTAAAAGTCGCTCAGGTGGCTCGTAGATTAGCCGAAAGACTAGTAGAAGAGCAACCCGAAGTAGCTAAGACAATTGGAGGAATAGATCCAGACGTAGTGGAAGCTGCTGCATTAGCGCATGATTTAGGACATCCTCCCTTTGGACACACAGCAGAAGAAGAATTAGATGCTTGCGCCAGGAAAGCTGGTTTATCAGATGGTTTTGAGGGGAATGCTCAATCTTTTCGCATCTTAACTAGGTTAGCAATTCATCGTATCGATTACTATGGTCTTAATCTGACCAGAGCAACCTTGAATGCAGTCTTAAAATATCCTTGGTTGCGATCGCCCGATCTCACCTCAAAAAGACATCGCAAGTATTCAATTTATAATTTAGACCGCGAAGCTTTTGAATTTACTCGACAAGAGGTAGATGATTCTCAGACAATTGAAGCTAGTATTATGGATTTTGCCGACGATATTACCTACAGCGTCCATGACTTAGAAGATTTTTATCTGGCTGGCTTAATTCCTTTAGAGCTATTGGCAACAGACTCGGACGAACTAGATCGCTTTATTAATGAGTGGTTACGGGTGTCTCCTAATAACCGAGTGGCTAAGGTAGTTAGAACTAATCCTCACCGATTCCAAAATTTTCTTGATGCTACTTATAATCTACGAGGACAGTATCCCCCTGGCTCTTTTGAACAAAAAGCCCAAATCAAACGCATTAGCTCTCAACTGATCCAAACCTATGTCCAGTCTGTACAGTTAAGCACCGAATATGGTAATCGCGGTTATTTAAAATATAATCGTAATCGAGAAGAAGAACTTAAGTTTCTCCAGCGTATTGTCTGGTCATATGTGATTTCTAATCCTCGTTTAGCTACCCAACGCTACGGACAAAAAAGAATTATTAAAACTCTGTTTGAAATTTATCTTCAGGCAATTAGCGATCGCGATCTCAGCTTTATACCTGCCCGCTTTGTCAGAGAATTTTTAGAAATTGAAGCTAACTTGGGCAACAGTAAACAGTTAAGCCAAGAACAAACTCGGATGGCGGTAGATATTGTTGCAGGATTGAGCGAAGCAGAAGCGGTAATTCAATATCGTCGTTTGATCGGAATTAGTCAAGGTTCTTTTCTTGATAGTTGGAATTAATTTATTTGGCAGATAATGGATTAAACTGCTTAATAACTCGACTGTTGTGATTTGCTAGAGCCATTTCCCAATCAGGTATTCAGTGTGGTTCAATAAACTCTAAGATTCTTTATTCCTGAGCAGGTAGTAATGCAACTGCCGAGAGTTAAACCCGCCCCCATTGTAAAGACTCACTCGCTCGTCTTTCGTCATCTGTTCGAGAACCAGTGCCAGTTTCGGCACTTTCAGAACTATTTAACGGGCTTAACTGATTAGGGTAGCTATTAGCTTTCTGGCAATACTATTTTTGATTGCTATAGTAGTAGCTGCTGTAATGATAAGGTTCTCTGCTCATGTCCGCTCCGTTCACAACTACACCGAGCACTTTTAGTCCACTCCCATCCAGCATTTTCTTAGCTGCTGTTGCGCTACCATAGTCAACAACTCCAGGACGCACTACAAAGAGAAAACCATCAATAAGTTTACCGATCACCTTCGCGTCAGCAATCCCGATAATAGGTGGTGTATCAAAAATAATTTGATCGTAATGTTGGGATATGTTATTTATAAAATCTTGGAAAAAAGGAGAATCCAGCAGGGCGATAGGATTCTCTGGAGTCGAGCCAGATGGCAAAATATCTAGATTGTGCATCATGTTTTGTATTCCATCCTGCCATGGAATCTCGCCGTTGAGAACATTACTCAGACCAATCAGGTTGGGAATTTCCCAAATGCGATGTTGACTCGGACGACGCATATCTGAATCTATTAGTAAGATTCGTTGACCACATTGGGCTCTTGCCATTGCTAAATTAGCTGAGACTGAGGACTTTCCTTCTTGAGGAACAGAGCTAGTAATGGCAATAACCTTCTTCTTGGCATCTGCATCCAGAAGTTTGAGATTTACCTGTATATTTTGATAGGCTTCTTTCAAAGGCATCGTCGATGTTAACATCCCTGGCTCCTTTGAAAGGTATTCGGTAGTAGTTCCTGGAAGTTGAAGTTGTCCTGTTTCACCAGCCAAGCCTAAATAAGGCACCACACCATGGAGAGGATATGCAAACATATCTTCTACTTCCTGGGTATTTTTGATAGTGTTGTCTTTAAGATCTAGTAAAAAAGCCAACGCCATACCGAACAAGGCTCCCATCATTGCACCCGCTGCCACGATAACTTTTCCATCAGGATTTACAGTGTCTTCAGCGATCACTGCATTGGAGATTATGCGAACTTTATCAATATTTCGGTCTTGAAGAAACCCTGTTTCATTTTGCTTATTCAACAAAGTTTCATAAGTCGATTGAGCAGCTTTGAGCTTGCGCTCTAATTCTCTATGCTGTTCCTGCAATTGAGGCGACAAGTCAGACTTTCTTTGATAGTCATTTTGGGCGCTTCTAAGAGATGCCAGCCTCTGCTCTAAACCTTCTTTGCGCAATCCCAAATCGGCAAATTCTGACAGCTGCGCCAGTTTAAGATCTCCTAAACTTAGAATATTAATATTGTTAGCTAAACTTTGCTGCTGAGAACCTAAAGTACTGGCAATTTCTTGCTTTAAAAGAGCCGTTAAATCAGCTTGCTCTTCTCTTAAACTAATGATTTGAGGTGAGCTATCCGACAGAAAGTTACGTTTTTGAGCTAGCTTCACCTTAACTTTCTGTAGCTGAGTCAAGGTCTGCTGAACACTCACAGATTGACTAAGAGAACTTACTGCCGAAGCTTGTTGCCAGCTCATACCCAATTGACTCTGCAATCGATTGTATCGAGCATTAACGTCATTCAGTTGAGCATTTGTCTGATTGATTTGACTTTCAACCTGAGAAACTGACTCAATATTTGCGTCAATCTGAACATCTAAGTTGGAAATACCATTGCGATTTTTAAACAGACGAAAATTTTCCTCAGCTTGTTTAACCGAGGCTTCTGCTTTGGGTAACTGCTTGGTAATAAAATCGCTAGCTTCTTTAGTCTCGGTGCGATCTGCCAAAGTGTAGTCTTCAGAATATAGTTCAACTGCTCTTTGCACAAAGGCAACAGCGACATCTGGATCTGGATCTTCGTAGTTAACCTGAAGTAATTCAGTACCAATAATAGGACTAACTGTAAAAGATTTTATTGTTTGCTTGTAAGTTAAGGTTTTGCCATCTTTCGATTTAAGATCAAGCTCTTTAATTACTCTTTCCAAAATTGGTCGTGACTGGAGAATTTTCGCCTCAGTCTCAATGGGATCTTTTTCTAAAACTGATCCTTTAATCTCTGGACTACCATCAGGAATACCAATAAGCTTGGAGGAACGATCCGATTTAATTAGTAATTGAGCTTCTGCTTGGTAAACATCTTCTGAAGCCAAGGCTGCAACTAGAGAAAGGGTTACAATTCCCGCAAAAGTAATTGTTGCAGGTATCCAGCGACGCTTTAAAACCTGCCAATAACGATTAAAGTCTATATACTCTTCTATGTGTAAGTTAGAATCCATAAATCTACAAGTGATGAACTTACTGTATTAAATTTTATTTAGGTTGAAAAATTTATGTAATTAGGTTTTTTAATATGCACCTTTGGCGCGAAAGACTACCTGGACTGTTTGTAACAGGATTTTGAAATCTAAGGCTAAAGACCAGTTTTCGATATACTCGAAGTCTAAATTGAAGATTTTATCAGAGCCAGTATCAGAACGACCACTGACCTGCCACAATCCTGTAATTCCTGGCAAAACCTCCTGTCGGAAGAAATGATTCTGGGAAAACTTCTCCACATCTCTTACTGGTAGAGGTCTAGGACCTACTAAGCTCATCTCACCGCGCAAAACGTTAAATAATTGAGGTAGCTCATCAAGACTGAAGCGACGCAGATATTTACCAACTTTGGTGATCCGAGGATCATCTTTAATTTTAAATAAAATTCCCCCCTGAATTTCATTTTGAGCCTCAAGCTTCTGCTGCAAATCGCTGGCATTTTCTACCATAGTACGAAACTTCCAAATCTTAAAGTGATTTCCCTGAAGACCGACGCGAGTTTGCTTATATAAAATAGAGCCTGGTGAATCGAGCTTAATCAGTACAGAAATCAACAGCATTGGTAAACCAATGACTGCTAGCAACGCAGAAGATACTACAACATCAAAAACACGCTTACTAAAAAAATCAATCCCGACGATAGCCGAATGAGCCAATCTAATGGTTGGGACACCAATAATTGTGGCAATCTCGACTTGTCTTTCTGGCAACTTAATATTAATTGGCAATATTCTCCAGTTAACGCCAATGGTTCTGAGTTTCCAGTACAAACTTGCAGCTCCTTTCACCGCCTCCCAAGAACAAATAAACACCTCATCAAGCTCTTTGTAATTGATTCTGTCTAAGGCGATACAAAGTGATTCATCATCATCGAACTCTGAGAGATCTAGCTGTCCTGCAATTTGAAATACTTCACTGTTCTCCAACAAACACTTAGAGCTGGATAATTCTTCTGGGTTACCAATTAATAATATTTTCTGCCTTAATGGATAATATTTCTGGCGAACGTAAGCCCAGATCCAGTTGAGAGTTAGACGTTGAAAAGTCACCAGTAAAAGAGTTATTAATCCTGCCTCCAGCAACTGATAAATAATCCGCGGTTCATAAAATCGATAGACCATGGGAATAATAGCTAAATGAGCCAAAAAAACTGCTTTAACTGAGCTATAAAGATTACGGCTTTTATCTCCCTTCCGATATAAATCGTAAGCGGAAAATAGGAAAACCATAAATGCTAGTACGGTCAAAAATAAACTAAATATTTCGGGGTTTTGCCAAACAAAACTTACGCTGAATCGCTGCCAATTATCATCGTAAGCAACAACCCAGCCTAACCAAAGCGCAAAACTGTCCAGCACCAATAAGATAACTATTTTTAATCTGTAGGAAAGTTCTTTTTCAGCTAACTTTAAATATCCAGGAGAACGCAGATCTCTATTTTCCGCTATCTCATTAGCTAAATAATTTTTTTCCTATCCTATAATCTGGAGTACTGGAGAATTTGTCTAACATAACAACTTGCTTTTCGGATTACTCTTAAAGTTCTAAATCAGTATTGATAAAGTAGCGACAGTACGATCCTTTACCTGGAATAGATAATAAATATAATTAGTCTTAAGTTGATGATTTGACACCAAATTTTACTAAAATAATCGAATTTTAAAAAATAATATTAATAATCAGTCTATACAATAATAACTAAGTATCTTCATTTAACAGAAAATACGTAGATACAAACTAATGTATACCCTACACCTCAGTCCACTGTCAATGACTTAACTAAATTGAGTCAACTCCTTTACATTAACTTTGTTGATTATGCAGGAATACTGATTATGCAGAAATAAGGTGAAAAACTCTAGTAGAAAATAGAAGATAGTTAAAAAAAATCTTTTCGCCGCAGTACGATTAAGGCAATGATAGCGTAAATTAAAGTGTGAACAATCAAAAACCCCCAATTTAGCATGAGATTTTCCCAAGTAGCGCCATATGCAGGAGTGGCTTGAAATATTTCGTTGAGCATTTCTAAATTGGGCGCTAAATTTGCTGGGGGTGCCATTGCATTTACGTCGGCTAATGACCCATAAGCCCCGATAGACCAACGACTAAGCATTAACCAAGAAAGCTTGCTAGACCAACCCTCCAGGATGAATAAGACCCCAGAAAAAATAATTTGCGGAATCATTATTAGTGGTAAAATTCCATTTCCTTCGTTTTCAGTTTTGACTAACGCCGACAGCATTAAGCTGAGGCTAGTACTGGCAAGTAAGGTTAGAAACGTGGTAATAGCAAAGCCTAATGGCCAAGAAATTAATTTCGACTCAGGAGCTTGAAAAACCAGTAGAACGACAGCCGAGATCAACAAGGTTTGTGCTAGGGCTAAACCGCCTCTGATGATCAGTTTTGAAGCTAAGTAGGGTAATAGTCCCAAGTTTAATAATCTTTCGCGGAAATAGATAGCTGCTTCCTTGACAATTTCACGGATTGCATTGGATAGTCCAATCCAGATGGCAATACAGCTAAAGATAAATAACAAACGTAATGCTAAAGAAGCCTGAGTAACACTTGGTGCATCAACTATGCTGAGAGGCTGCTCATTGCGCAAAGGTAACCCAGTTAAAGCGATCGTAATTGGACCTGCTATTAAAGTTAAAATTAGGCTGGTGCTATCTCGACTAACTAATTTCCAGTAACGTTTGCACAGCAGAGATAGCTGAGCTATAGAAGAGATACCTGTCTTAGGGTTTTTATTTTTTGACTTAGCAGCTTGCTGATTCTCTTTACCTGGGCTGAGAGAGTTTTGAATATATGATTGATACTCAGCAGAACTAGCGTATTTTTCTGACCAATAGCTTACTCTTTCAGCGATCGCTGCTTTGTTTTTCCCCTTGTTGAGTTCAATGTAAATATCGGCAAAATCACCAAATTTTTCATCTTCAAAGTTTCCCTGATGCTTTTGGAAGAAAGGCAGAGCTTCTTCTGGAGGTCCATAGTAGCAAAGATTGCCCCCTAGCCCCATGAAGGCAATGCGATCGCAGATGCTAATATTATCTGTAGCATGGGTTACTAAAGCGATTGTTCTACCGCGATCAGCCTGTTCTCTCAGCAGTAGCATCATTTCTTTATCTAAACCAGGATCTAACCCCGAAGTTGGTTCATCGAGGAAAAACAGTTTGGGATCGGCTAGTAGCTCCACACCAATACTCACTCGTTTACGTTGACCACCACTGAGTCTTGAGACGAGGGTGTTACGAACATGAGAAAGCTTAATTTGCTCTAGAGTATTGGTAATGACCTCACTGCTATTAGTGTCGGGGGGAAGACGAAGCTGACAAGCAAAGTCTAAAACCTCTTCTACTGTCAAGTCACGATGGATAATGTCATCTTGGGGAACATAGCCTACTTGAGAGCGATAAATTGGCCAGTTTTTGCGGAGATTATCTCCGTTCAGATACACATTACCCAAAGATATCGGCACGATACCCAACAAAGCCTTCATTAAGGTAGATTTTCCTGCACCACTACCGCCGATAAATGCGACTAGCTGCCCTGGCTCTAACACTAGATAAACGTCATTGAGAATCGTCAAGGCTTCGCCATTTTTATCTTTAACTCTAAAGTTTAACTGGTGAGCGTCGAGGCGAATTCGATTATTGGCATTAGTTAACTCCAGAGCTTCCCCTGTAAATAGCAAAACATAGGGACCGATCACAATCATGTCACCTTTATCAAGTAAATAAGGCTTTTCTAAGCGATCGCCGTTGACAAAAGTGCCATTACTGCTGCGATCCTGTATTATATAGCGTCCCTTGCCATCGGGATTAACTGTAGCGTGTAGACGAGATACAGTAGGCGCATCTAATTCTATTGCTGACGAACTATTAGGCAATCGCCCAAGTTCCACTGGCCAATTCTGTAATCCTTTGAGGGTGAGGCGACGCACAGTAGGAATGCTCATCTCTCCTCGCTTAGGATTGTAATAGGTCAAGGTTATCTGCTGACGAGGATCTTGACCGATATGCAGTTGCTCTCCATTCTTGAGAATGTGTCCTTCGGTAAGATTGATCCGAGACTGATTGAGAAACATTCCGTTTCCACTAGGCTTATTATGATGGCGATCTCCATCATAAATCCGAAAATTATTGCTTTCTTTCTCGATAATCGCCTGTTTGCGAGAGATTATGTTCCAGTCTCTAGGAACTTGCAGATTCGCCCAGGCAGGATCTCTGCCTAAGTAGTTGATATCTCTAGCCAGAGTAAGAATCTTTTTTTGACCTTGATTATCTAGTTCAATATAGGGTTCTGTATCAACAGTTGTTAATACCGTTTCCCTGGAATAATTTCTAGTCATAACGCTTTATATATCTTTTCGATCTTAAATAAATTAAAATTCAAATAAATTGCAATATATCTAGAGCACAATGTATTGCTCGCAATGTTTCTTTGTTTGCTACGTAGAATTACGTATATAGTAATTCCATTAAACTTATTTGGAAATCCTGGTGTAGATAAACACCTCCAAAGATTCATCAGGGCAAATGATCAAAACAGATAAAGTCGGCAAAGCAACAATTACTATAGACAAAAAAACTATAGCTTAAGATTCACTCATTCCTTATATACTTTGTGATTCTGGTATAACCAGAGCTATTGATTAGGATATGACAGTGCTACGCTCGCAGAGTTAGCAGTTAACGGCACCGAGATGATTGCTAAACATTATCTAAGCTGCTCACAATGAAATTGATCTGCCAGAACTTTTAATTACTTAGACTTCTAGAAATCTTAGGTCATAACTATCAGGGAACTTTACAGAGATATTTAGAGGGATCTCCAGAGCAGAAGAAAAAAAATCAGCACAATCTTCCTAAGTATAAATAGTTTGAATCCATTCCCACTCTTTGGTCAAACCTTCCGCCAAAGAAACTTTAGGAGAGTAACCTAAAATCTTCTTAGCTTTAGTAATATCTGCGCTGGTATGGCGTGCATCTCCTGTTGCTTTTTCGACATAATTTTTACGTATTGGTCGCCCCATAACCTGTTCCATAATGGCTAGTAGCTCCATCAGAGTAACTCGGCTACCGCCACCAATATTAAATGCTTCCCCAACGGCTTCTGGTACTTTCCCCGCAGCTAAATTAGCTGCTACTACGTCGCTAACATAAGTATAATCTCTAGTTTGTTGTCCATCACCGTAAATAGAAATAGCATCATCATCAATTACTGCTTTGAAAAACTTGTGAAATGCCATGTCAGGACGATGACGTGGGCCATAAACTGTAAAATAGCGTAATGCCGTAGCGGGTACAGCAAAATTCTGCTGATATAGCCAGCATAAACGCTCTCCAGCTAGTTTAGTGATGCCATAGGGAGAAACTGGTTGGGGACAGAGGGTTTCGGGGGTAGGCATAGTAGCTGCATTGCCATAGATAGAAGAGCTAGAGGCATAGACAATTCTTTTTAGTGATTTAACTTGTTTGGCTCCCTCCAAGATGATCTGGGTGGCATTAATATTTTTGGTAGTGTAGTTAGAGAATCCTTTTCCCCAGCTCGCTCTGACTCCTGCCTGTGCTGCTTGATGATAGACCACCTCAACTGATTGTAAAAGCTGCTGCCAATCTAATTCTTCAATATCACCTTTAATTAATTTAAAATTGTCAAATTGATGAAGATTAGCTACATTTTTTTGTTTAAGTTGAGGATCATAGTAATCATTAAACTGATCGATTCCAATTACTTCAATGCCTTGTTTCAAAAGAGTTTCTGCCAAGTGCGAACCTATAAATCCTGCAACACCAGTAACAATATGAGTATTCATGATAATTAGCTTTATGTAATGTATTAATTATTAATTATTAATTGTGATTAATTTTATATCATTATCAGAATAAAAATACTAGCTTTAGATTTATAAGAAGTTTCTTTATAGATCTAATGTCAATCAGATGAAGCTAAGATCTGAGACATAAATATAGTGTTACTAATTTGAAGCAAGATCTGATATTAGAAAAAATTAGAAATATGGCTCTTCTAGAGTAGCTATGATAATTTAATAAGAAATAAGCCCCAAAAGCCTTTTTGAGCGAGGCTTTTTGGTAATTTAAAAAAGCAATTTTAATAAAAAAGGCTTTTTGTTTTGTTAAATTTCTTACGATTCAAGAGGTTAAGCGTATTTTAACTACTCGTTTCCTATAACCAGTCTAGAAGAGCCAGAAATACTAACTTGAAACTATTTTTGACTTAACTATTTATTGGTGTCGTTTTTGATGCCATTGCCATGCATGAGTAATAATATCTTCTAAATTAGAATATTGAGGTTGCCAGCCTAAAATTTTCCGAGCCTTTTCCCCACTACCAACTAAGATAGGAGGATCTCCTGGGCGGCGATCGCTCACTTCTGCTGTAATTTCTTTTCCTGTGACTTGACGGGCTGTTTCGATGACCTGTTTGACTGAAAAACCATTGCCATTACCCAAATTAAACACGTCGGTTTTACCATCATTCAAAAGATACTCTAAAGCTAAAATATGAGCCTGAGCAATATCCAAAATATGAATATAGTCTCGGACACAAGTTCCATCCCAGGTGTCATAATCAGTGCCAAAAATTGAAATTGATTTACGATGACCCAAAGCAGTTTGCAACACTAATGGTATTAAATGAGTTTCAGGGTTATGGTCTTCACCTAGCCTGCCTTCAGGATCGGCACCAGCAGCATTAAAATAGCGCAGACATACTGAGGGAAAATCATAGGCACGATCAAAATCTTGCAAAATTCTTTCGACCATCAATTTTGTAGCACCATAAGGATTGATCGGGTTTTGGGGTTGTTCTTCCTTAATTGGTACAGAATCAGGCACACCATAGGTAGCGCAAGTAGAAGAGAAAACAAAATTATGAACGTCTGCTTCTAGCATTGCTGCTAGAAGCGTAAAAGTTCCCACCACATTGTTCTGGTAATATTTTGCTGGGTTAGTAACTGATTCTCCTACGTAAGCATAAGCGGCAAAGTGCATTACAGCATCAATTTTATAATCTGAAAATACTTGTTGTAGCAAGGCGCGATCGCAGGTATCTCCTACAATTAATTTAGCTCCCAACACAGTTTCTACTAGGTCTTGATGACCATATATTAGGTTATCCAGTACAATTACTTCATAACCCGCTTTTTGTAATGTCAGGACAGAATGAGAGCCAATATATCCTGCTCCTCCAGTTACTAGAATAGTCATAGATAATAAATATATTGTTTCGTTACCAAGCTAAATATATCAGTAAATTAAACTATAACCACACTGTTAATAGTCTCGACCCTGACTGCCTGATATAAGTACCTCCATAGATATGTTTGCTAGCAACAGTTTTTTCTTAAGATTTTCTTTATACTTAAGCTATTATGATTGTACAGTTTCTAGTAAGGAATATGACTTTAGACATTAAGATTCTACGTAGGATGTGGCGATTTGTAGAGACTGCAAATCCCTACACCATTGCCAAGCTATCTGATGAAGAAATAGTACAAAATTTAATTCGGCAAGTTGAAAGTATATCTCCTCTCGCTTCTGAAGATATTAATCTACTGGCTAACTATATTGCTGACAGGACACCTTTGATCAGAGATTTAGCTCAATGTAAGCTGGTTATGACTTGAGATATTCGAGAAAAGGTCGAGTCATAAGATAAATAACCTGCTGAGTCAGAATAGTTCAGCGTCTTTAAATTGCTGCATCTTCTGAGCGTTAGCTGCTTCTCCACAACTGCGGGGAGTGGGAAAAATTTTGTCTGGATTAGCTAATCCCTTGTTGTTGAGTGCTGTGCGAATATATTGCATGGTTTCTAAATCAGTAGAATTAAACATATAGGGCATGTAGCAATTTTTATCTGCACCAATACCATGTTCTCCCGACAAGCTTCCTCCCGCATCAACACAAAGCTTAAGTATTTCACCGCCTATTTCTTCCACGGTTTCCAATGCTCCTGGTATCCCA
The DNA here is from genome assembly GCA_942490675.1 of Cyanobacteriota bacterium. Lineage (GTDB taxonomy): Bacteria > Cyanobacteriota > Cyanobacteriia > Cyanobacteriales > Xenococcaceae > Waterburya. The sequence continues at coordinate 263,766 of CALNYB010000014.1, forward strand.
TTATCGTATAGAATTAGTGGATGGAGGTTGCCATCTCCAGCATGAAAGACATTGGCAATTTTATAACCATAGCGATCGCTCAAAGCATTTATTTCTGTTAACACTTCCACTAGCTTAGTACGAGGGATTACCCCATCCTGTACAAAATAATTAGGACTTATATGTCCCGCAGCAGCAAAAGCAGCCTTTCTTCCTTTCCAGAGTTTAGCGCGGGTATCAATGTCATTGGCAGTAGTAATACCCGTGGCATTATTTTGATGGCAAATTGCTTCAACTCTTTGTTTATAAGCTTTGACCTCTGCTTTTAAGCCATCCAATTCTACTAACAGCACTGCTTCAGCATCGCGGTCGTAGCAACCAGTAGCAACAATATCTTCTACGGCATTGATAGTTAGGTTATCCATAATTTCCATGCCTGCTGGAATAATTCCCGCACTAATAATATCTGCGACTGCTGCCCCAGAATCCTCTACACTGGGAAAGTTTGCCAATACAACACATACTGATTCAGGGCGTTTCAAGATCTTTAGAGTTACTTCTGTAGCAATTCCTAAAGTTCCTTCTGATCCCACAAATAAACCCGTTAAATCATATCCAGGCATCTCAGGGATCATGCCACCCACATCTATAATTGAACCATCAGTGGTGACTATTTTCAGGCTCAAGACATGATTAGTAGTTACACCATATTTAAGACAGTGGACTCCTCCAGAATTCTCGGCGACATTACCACCTATGGAACAGATAATTTGACTAGAAGGATCGGGTGCATAATAAAAACCTGCGCCACTAACCGCCTGAGTCACCCAATTATTAATCACTCCTGGTTGCACAGTAATACAGTGATTATCGAGATCCTGCTGGAGAATTCGATTCATCCTAGCCGTAACTATCAATACGCCATTCTCATGAGGCAATGCTCCTCCAGATAACCCTGTCCCCGCGCCTCTGGCAACCCAAGGTAGGTCATTATCGTGGCAAATTTTAACCGTAGCAGCAACTTCTTCTGTGGTGCGGGGTAAGACTACCAAAGCTGGACGCTGACGATAGCTAGCCAAACCATCACATTCGTATGTAAGTAGTTCTTCTTTGCGCTTTATTACGCCATCTTTGCCGACTATAGCTTCTAACTGTTTAACTATTGGCTGCCACTTATCTTTTTTATCTTTTTTGACTGGAAAAAGCTTACTTAAGACCATCTCATACTAAATCCTGTTCATGTAGATTACTTAAATGTTTTGTATCTATGATAGCTATTTGTAGCTGATTACTTGATATTTGCTTCGCAACTGCGATCGCATCTTAGAAATAGGTGCTGGACTTTGGAGATTGAATGTATACCACAAGGACATAATGTGAAATCGCTCACAATAATACTTATACCGTTAAGGGGCACTGAGGTAGCTTAGGGCTTGTAGCTTATAGCTTTTTGGTAAGATAAAAGTTAAAGTCCAAAATCATTACATGACCCAAACGTCTCAAACTATACAATTACCCGACAGTCAAAGTGCGATCGCCCTAGCAGGAAACAACGAGCAAAATCTGAAATTGCTCTCTCATCATACAGGAGTTAGCCTGGTATTGCGGGGACAAGATTTATTAATCACGGGTCTAGAAAAAGCCGTAACAAGGTGCGCCAAAGCGATCCGAACCCTAGAACCCTTGTGGTCTATAGGAAAAACTTTATATGAACCCGATATATTGACTGCATTTCAAGCGATCGACACTAACCGAACCGAAGAATATAGCGACTTACAAAAGAATGTCCTCGCCCGTACCAAGAAAGGGGAAGTAATTCGAGCTAAAACTTTTAAACAAAAGCAATACATCAAGGCAATTCAAAAGCACGATATTACCTTTGCTATTGGTCCTGCGGGAACAGGTAAGACCTTTCTAGCTGCCGTACTAGCAGTCAAGGCATTGCTCAGTGATGAGTGTGACAGAATTATACTGACTCGTCCTGCGGTCGAGGCAGGAGAAAAGTTGGGGTTTTTGCCAGGGGATTTACAAGAGAAAGTTAACCCTTTCTTGCGTCCTTTATATGATGCCCTCTATGAATTTATTGATGCCGAAAAAATTCCCGACCTAATAGAAAGAGGAAAAATTGAGGTTGCTCCCCTAGCATACATGCGAGGACGCACTCTCTCTAATGCGTTTGTGATTGTAGATGAAGCACAAAATACCACCCCTGCTCAACTAAAAATGGTATTAACTCGTTTAGGCTTTGGCTCTAAGATGGTAGTGACAGGAGACATTACTCAAACTGACTTACCTTCTCATCTCGATTCAGGTTTGATTGTTTCCCGTAGGATTCTGCGTAATGTTGAAGGGATTGCTTTTTGCGAACTGACTCAAGCAGACGTGGTGCGTCATCCTTTAGTGCAAAAAATCGTGGCTGCATACGAGAGATACGAACACTAAAACTAGATTTGGATTTAGAGAGTCTTACATTGAGCTTGATTATATAACAGACGATCGCATAATACTAAAGCTACCATTGCCTCTACCATGGGGACTGCTCTGGGTAAGACGCAAGGATCGTGTCTGCCCTTGGCAGCTAATATGGTTGATTCTCCGCTGTTGGTAACTGTTTTTTGTGCCGTGCCGATAGTTGCAGTAGGCTTAAAGGCGACCCGAATGACGATATTTTCGCCGTTGGAGATGCCTCCCTGGACTCCTCCTGAACGGTTAGAGACGGTACGAGTATCACCATTTTCGTCAATATAAAATTCGTCGTTGTGTTCACTCCCTGTCATGGTTGTTCCCGCAAAGCCAGAACCAATTTCAAAACCCTTAGTAGCAGGAAGAGACATTACCCCTTTTGCCAAATCTGCTTCTAGCTTGTCAAATACAGGATCGCCTAAACCTTTGGGTACATGACGGGCAACACATTCCACTACGCCTCCTAGAGAGTCTTGTTCTCTTCTGGCTAAATCAATGCGATCGATCATCGTTGTGGCGCATTCGGCGTTAGGGCAACGAACGATATTACTCTCCACCTCTTCTAAGGTTACGGTATTCGAGTCTACATCTGCTTCAATATTTTTGATGCGCTTAACATAGCCGACAATTTCCACTCCAGCCACTTGCTTCAGAATTTTTTTGGCGATCGCACCTGCTGCCACTCTACCAATAGTTTCCCGCGCCGAAGAACGTCCACCACCTTTCCAGTTACGAATACCATACTTAGCATCATAGGTCGCATCAGCATGGGAAGGACGATATTTTACTGCCATCTCATTATAATCCTGGGAACGAGCATCTTTATTCCGCACCAAAATCGATATTGGTGTACCCAGAGTTTTTCCTTCAAAGACACCCGAAACTATTTCACAGGTATCACTTTCTTTGCGGGGTGTAGTTATCTTACTCTGTCCTGGTCTTCTGCGATCTAAATCTACTTGTATTTCTGCTTCACTAATTTCTAGCTGTGGTGGGCAGCCATCAATAACCACACCTACACCTCCGCCGTGAGATTCACCGTAAGTTGTAATGCGAAATAGATGTCCGAATGTGTTACCCATAATGCCCTGGCTTTAATATTCAAGCGATTTGTATTTTATCGCAACTTCAGTATCTAAAACTTCAGTTGTAAAATTAATTATTAACTGTTGCCAGCAAGTAAACACCTGCAATGAAAGCAATAAGATTTGGTAGCCACGCAGCCCAAAAAGGAGAGATGACTCCCGTAATTCCTAATGAACCGATCGCAAAACCTAAGCAATAATAGATAAATACAATGGCCACGCATAAACCAAAGCTTTTAGCCCGATTAAGTTGAGAGTATTTCGCACCTAAAGTTGAACCAATTAAAGCAAATACGACGCAAATAAAAGGGAAGGCGTATTTTTGTTGAATTCTTACCGCAAATTTGGCAATATCTGTTGGTTTACCACTATCTTTAATCAGATTTAGATATTCTCTAGCTTGGCGGATGTTCATATCTTCGGGACTACGTTCTTTATTGACAATCTCGAAGATAGTGTTTGGGAAGGGTAATTGTTTGGTGATAAATTCTTCAATGATGTTTTTTTCTCGATTAACATCAAAGGAATTAATTGTGCCTGATACTAAATCCCAAACCTGTTGTTGGTGATTCCATTGAGCCGATTGAGTGGTAATAATTCGGTTGATACGATCTTGTTTAAAACCAACAATCGTTACTCCCAATAAGCTTGGTTTGGCGTATCTTTCGGCAAAGTAGATATTTTTCAGCTTTTTCACTCTATCGTTAGGTTTACTTGATTCATACTCGATATAAAAAATATCTTGCTGTTGTAGATTTAATTCTGTTGCAGTAATAAAAGGATTTTGCAGCAAGTTTGCCTGATAGTTGGCAGCAGGAACAATCAGTTCATTTAGCAGAAAAGTAACTCCCGTGATCACCAGACTAAATATAAAAGTAGAGAAAATGATCCGATAGAAACTGATGCCAAAACTAAGTAATGCGACTAATTCGCGATCGCTATTTAAACGACTATAGATAATTAAACCTGTTAACAGAACCGAAATCGGTAAGGCATAAGCTGCATATTCGGGGATTTTACAGCAAAAAATTAGGATGGCGACAGGAATAGGTAGCTGATCTTCGGTAATTTTATGCGCTAAATCGGAAACTGTGCCAATGGCTACTCCCGAGGAAGTTAGTAAGCTGACGCTAAACAGAAAAAACCAGCTTAACTCCTCTAGTAAATAGCGATCCATCAATGATATTTGGCAACTATGTTTGATTCTTTTGTAGTTGAATTTCATTAGGATGGAATTTAGCCCTGGAGTGATTCTAATTTATAATCAGTAAGTCATATTTAACAGTTATATGAACAAAATTACCGTTAGTGTACCCGCCACCACAGCTAATTTAGGAGTTGGTTTTGATTGTCTTGGTGCAGCTTTGACTATGGCAAATGAGTTTCAATTTGTGCTGGTTGATAGCGATACTAAGTTAAAAATTATCGTAGAAGGAGACGAAGCATACAAGGTAGATGCTGGGGAAACTAATTTAATTTATCGCTCCCTGCTTCAGTTGTATCAACATATTGGACAAACCCCTCCTAATCTAGAAATTACAATTCAGCTGGGAGTACCACTGTCTCGTGGTTTAGGAAGTTCGGCAACGGCAATTATTGCTGGCTTGTTAGGAGCAAATAATCTAGCAGGAAATCCTCTTAGTCAGTCGGAAATTATGGCAATGGCGATCGCTATTGAAGGTCATCCTGATAATGTTGTTCCTGCTTTATGTGGTAACTGTTTACTGTCTGTGGAAGAGGCGGGTAAGTGGCAGATTAGCTCAATTCCCTGGCATCAGGATATTATTCCTGTAGTGGCTATTCCCAATTTTGAATTGTCTACTCAAGAAGCACGTTCAGTATTGCCCACAGAATATAGCCGTAGCGATGCCATCTTTAATATTTCTCGCATGGGACTATTAATTAGAGCCTTGGCAACAAATAACGGTGAATGGCTCCAAACAGCCTTAGCAGATAAGTTACATCAACCCTACCGTCAAAAACTGATTACGGGTTATGACCAAGTTCAGCAAGCAGCCATTGACGCTGGGGCATACGGTATGGTAATCAGTGGCGCAGGTCCTACTTTACTAGCGCTGACTAATCCTGAACAGGTAGATCGGGTAGTCGAATCAATGACTGAAACCTGGGCAAATATGGACATTGAAGCTGACGTGCGATCGCTTGCTATAAATACAGTAGGGGCGAAAGTTATTTGATATTCATAGAATACCAAGTAATATCGTTTCAGTGCTCAGAAATTAAAGCAGAATTTTGTTACAGCGATTAGCCTCCCCCTAGCCTTCGAATCGCAGGATATCCAGAACTCAGAATTGACTATGATAAGAGTTATGAATTGTTTGGGCTAAATAATTAGAGTGAAAGTTCCCCGCCTGCATCCAGATACTATCGAAGAAGTACAACAGCGAGTTGATATTGTTGATGTCATCTCAGAGCATATCGTCTTACGTAAGCGAGGCAAAGACTTTTTGGGCTTATGTCCCTTTCACAACGAGAAGACACCAAGCTTTAGCGTGAGTCAAGATAAGCAGGTATATTATTGCTTTGGCTGTAGTGCAGGGGGAAATACCTATAAGTTTTTGATGGAAATTGGCAAACAGTCTTTTGCCGAAGTAGTTCTCGATTTGGCTCGTCGTTATCAGGTAGAGATTAAAACTGTTGAACCAGAACAAAGACAGGAAATTCAGCGTCAGCTTACTCTCAAAGAACAGCTATACGAAATATTGGCACTCACCTCCAGTTTTTTCCAGCATGCTCTTCATCAGTCTCAGGGGGAAACTGCTCTTACTTATCTCCGTCAGCAAAGAAACATCGCCGAGGCAACTATTAGTAGCTTTCAGCTTGGTTATGCCCCTGGGGGATGGGAAACTCTCTATCGCTATCTAGTAGAGCAAAAGCGTTATCCTGTAAATTTAGTAGAACAGGCAGGATTAATCAAACCACGTAAAACAGGTAGTGGATATTATGACGTATTTCGCGATCGCTTAATTATTCCGATCATGGATCTCCAGGGGAGAATTATTGGTTTTGGCAGTCGTAGCCTCAGAGACGAAGATCAGCCGAAATATCTCAACTCTCCTGAAACTCCTTTATTTGACAAAAGTAAAACCCTGTTTGCCCTAGATAAAGCTCGCAGTAATATTAGCCAGGCAGATTCTGCTGTGGTAGTAGAAGGCTACTTTGATGCGATCGCTCTCCATGAAGCGGGAATTACCAATGCCGTAGCTTCCTTGGGGACAGCCTTTACTCAAAGTCAGCTCAAGCAGCTATTACGGTTTACTCCTTCTAAACAGGTAATTCTTAATTTTGATGCCGATAATGCAGGAAATAAAGCTACAGAAAGAGCGATTAAGGAAGTAGAAGATCTGGTTTACGGTGGCGTGGTGCAGCTACGTATCCTTAATCTTCCCGACGGGAAGGATGCTGATGAATTTATTAAAAGTCGCGAGGATGGTGTCGTACTTTACTATCAGGCTTTAGAAACGGCTCCCTTATGGTTAGATTGGCTAATTAATCGTTTATTAGCAGATAAGAATCCTAAAGCTGCGGACGAGTTTCAACAGGTAGCAGCAGGCATGATTCAACTGCTCAATAAACTACAGGATGCTAACCAACGCAACCACTACCTTACCCACTGTGCTGAATTACTAAGTTTAGGAGATGCTCGATTAGTTTTACAGAATTTAGCTACTCTTAAATCACAAATAAAGTCTGTTCGCCCTAGATATCAAGGTAACTATTCCCCACAAAAACAAAACAAGTCTGTTTCTCAGCCCGCATTGATCATTGCTACTGATCCTGAAAGCGAACTATTAGAACAGGCAGAAGCTCTATTGTTACGCATCTATATTCACCATCATCGATATCGAAAAGAGATTATCGAACAGTTAGAAGCCAAAGATTTGCTGTTTAATGTTGCTGCTCATCGGTTTCTCTGGCAACAGATCATCACTGTAGAGGCAAAGATACTAGCTCCATCCATGAGCGATCGCAATCCTCTGCTGAGTGAGTTACACAATCTTAGTCTCAGTTTCCCTGAAAGTATGATGGCTGTGACGAAGCTGTTTCATTTAGACGAGAAAACCAAAGAAGATGTCTTTCGGGCAGAAGTTCGCGTAGCAGAAGCGATCGCCTCTTTGGAACAGGTGAACTACCAAAAACGCCAAATCTACTGTTCTCAACAGCTACAAAATCTCAATCCAGCTACAGATCTCCAGCTAATGGAATACTACTATCAGGAAATTCAAATTGCGATCGAAAAAATTAGGCAGCTAGAACAAATACGCTTAAATTATGCTCAAGATCCGATTATTCAGTAATCATTATGGAAATTTTAATTGTTGAGGACGAGGGAGAAATAGCAGAAATCATTCAAGAATGTCTGGAGGCGGAAGGGTTTAACTGCCGAGTCTGTCATGACGGTCATTCTGCCCTAAGATTATATAGCGAACACCAGCCAGACTTAGTTATTCTTGATCTGAGACTACCTGGAATGAATGGCTTAGAAGTATGTACTCAAATTCGTGCCCAACCAGTAACCAACGATCCCTACATTCTAATGTTGACTTCTAGGGGAGAAGAGATCGATCGCATTATTGGTTTATCTACAGGGGCAGATGACTATTACATTAAGCCTTTTAGTCCCAGAGAATTGGTGGCTAGGGTAAGAGCTTTACTACGTCGCCGTTTGAGAGAAAGCGATCGCTCTCCATCAATTCTTCGCACCAAATCTTTCACTATCGATCTAGAACAGCACTGTATTAATTGCCATATCGATGAAGAATCAGCCCAACAACTAGATTTGTCTTCTTCTGAATTTAAGCTGATGACTTTGTTTGTCAAACATCCAGGTAGAGTATGGTCAAGGGGGCAATTAATTGAGAAGCTTTGGGGAGATGATTTTTTTGGTGAAGAACGAGTAATTGATACCCATATAGCTAGATTGCGAAAAAAGGTCGAACCTGCTGGGGGTAAACCTAGATTTATTCAGACCGTTGTGGGGGTCGGTTATAAATTTGAAGACTGTTAATAATTAGTAGAACAAAGCAATGTGAACAAACTTAATTTACAAGCTAGACTTTTTTTCTCTCATATTTTAGTGACTATTGTTGGGGTAACGGCATCTTCGGTGGTGGGGAATTTCTTTTCTCCTCGATTTTTTCAATTCCATGTCCGAGAATTAGAAGGAAGAGGTTTAAATATTCGTACTGCTCACTCTCAATTATTAGATGTCTTTGAAACAGCGTGGGCGAGAGGTAATTTTTGGTCATTATTAATCGGTACATTGGCAGCAGCAATTCTTAGTTACTGGCTAGCCAAGCGCATCGTTCAGCCGTTAAATCAAATGGAAACTATCGTTGGAAGATTTGCTAACGGTAAACTAGACGAGAGAATGTCTCATTTAGAAATTCCCGAATTAGATCGTCTGGCAATGGGCTTCAATCGCATGGCAAGCAGTTTAGAAGAGGTAGAACAAATAAGAAGAGAAATAATTGACGATCTGACCCATGAATTGCGAACTCCTTTAACGATTATTCGCGGACGGTTAGAAGAAATAGCCGATGGTATTATTACCGCTACTCCCCAAATCTATTGCCGATTAATTCGGGAAACTAAGCGTTTACAGCGTTTATTAAACGATCTACAAGAACTATCTCAGGCAGAAGCAGGTAGTCTGTCTCTGAATTTAAGGCCGACTAACATACGTCAAATTCTTGAGCCTTTAACCGAAAGATTTGGCGATCAGCTAATTGATAGCGATCGCTCTCTTAGTTTAGACTGTCCGAATGATTTACCCTACGTCATGACAGATAGCGATCGCTTAGAGCAGATTTTAGTTAATTTACTCAGTAACGCCATTCGTCATACTCCCCAGGGTTTGATTACTCTCAAAGTTTGGTCTGATGTAAATAAAGTCTGGATCTCTGTCACCGATACAGGATCGGGAATTACAGAAGAAGAATTACCTTATATTTTTCGACGTTTTTGGAGATCGCAAAAATCTCGTTCTCAAATATATGGTGGTACAGGAATTGGTCTAGCAATCTGCAAACGGCTAGTAGAATTGCATGGAGGAGAAATATCTGTCGAAAGTCAGTTAGGAGTAGGCAGTACATTTAAGTTCTTTTTGCCTATTAGTATAGGTTTGTCAAAATTGACATCTAGCTGACATAGCAATGAAAGAACTGCTGGTTAATTTAAGAGAGTAAATCAATCCGAGTTGTCGCCCCCGCAGCTTTCCACTAAGTAAATGGTGTGCCGACCCCACAAATGCACCCTATAAGATCTGCGATCGCACTAAATGTTTATAAGCAGTTAATGAATTATTAATTTGTCGATGATCGCTCCTCTAAAGTACTAACCAGGCAAACAAATCTTTAACTGTAAGATTTAGTTCATTCATAAATGACGGCACAGAAATCAAGGCATCTGGCTCATCAAACACCTCAATTTCTTGTTTAGGACGGTAAACTAACACGGTTTTTTCATCTGGGTCAATCAACCATCCTATCTGAGTTCCATACTTCAGACAATGAAGAATGTTTTTAGTTACTTTTGTATGACTTTGATCGGGAGACAAAATTTCAATTGTCCAATCTGGTGCGAGGGAAAATGCATTGGCAATTTCTCCATTTTCATCACAGGGAATTCGATTCCAAACAAATACTGTAATGTCAGGTATACTTGAGCGACCTCCAAAGGTACAGCGTAACTCAGGAAATGCACAAGCGATTTTTTTCGGTTTAACTACAGCATTAATAGCTGTGACAAATTCGCCTTGAATCCTACTGTGTTTACCCTGAGGCATGGGCTTTTGAATAATTTGACCATTAATGTATTCACTAGCAGGCTTAGTTTCTGGCAATTTCAGAAACTCCTCTAATGTCAGCATTTTGGAGCGTGCTTGTACCATTTCGGGTTTGCCTCCAGCTTTGCTAGCTCAACTTATTAACCTTATTTTAGTTCATCCATATCCTTTTTGAAGTTAACCAAATCTACAAGATCGGCGATCGCACTCTTGGCTTAAGTGATCGCCAATCTATCTTTAAGCTGATGCCTTTAATTTCATTTTCACGATCAATTGGATAAACTGAAAAGGGCGTTGCTGAATAGAGAATGCTAATCAAGAAATCAGATCCTTGAAACATTGCTTTTTCCTGGATACTTGCATCAAAAGCATTACGCACTCACCAGCGCCCAGATTACTTTTCGGTTTCATGTTGCACTCTTGTGGTATATTTCGGATCAGTAATGCCTTTTTCAGTAAGCCCTAATTAGTCTGAAACACATTTTGTACCATCGGTTTATCAATTCCTGCTGCTGCGCGGTCTAATTCGGCGACTTCCCCCCCATCTAACAACCAATCTTGGGCTGCAATATTTTCCTCAGCCTGTTGACTATTTTTTGCTCCTGGAATGGGAATTGCGCCTTTGGCGATACACCAATTGATTGCTACCTGCGCCATGGTTTTATTACGATATTGAGCGATCGCCCTTAAACAATCTAATAGGGATTTTGCTTCGGGAACTAATCTCTTAAACAGTAATCCACGCAAGCCTCTGGGATAAGTACTAGGCTCGGTATATTTTCCCGTGAGGATGCCCAAACACAAAGGACTATAGGCTATTAATTTAATGCCTAATTCATCGCAAGTTTCCTTAATGCCTAATTCAGTTACGGGATAAGTGGAAAGTAAAGAATATTGTACCTGGAGGGTGGTAATGGGAATACTACGACGGCTAAATTTGGCGTGAATTCGCTTCAATCTCTTTGTACCATAATTAGAAAGTCCGATGCCTTTGACCAAACCCTTTTCATATAAGTCTCCCAAGCCGTCTAACAATTGCTCCTCTTGCCAGGGAAAGTAATTAGCTGTTGACCAGTGCATCTGTGCCAGATCCACTCTCCCCATCCGTTCTATCGATGCCATTGCTGCTTTGACCATTGATTTCGGCGTTAAGCGCCAGGGATAAGCCGCTAGCTTAGTCGCCAAACAAATCTTTTCTTGATTAACTCCCTGATATTCTTGCTCAAATTTCCCCAACAGCTTTTCACTTTGACCATTCATTTTTCCTGTACCGTAGGAATCGCCAGTATCAAACAGAGTTACACCGCTACGAACACAGAGGTTGAACACCTCCTGTAGCTGATGATCCATACTCTCGTTATAACCCCACAGTAAGCGATTCCCCCACGCCCAAGTCCCGCAACCCATGGGAGGCAAAATTAGTTCTTTAGTGCTTGTCATGATAACTTTATTATGTCAATTTGATAGGATATTAAAAATTAAATCGGCTAGAAGTGGCGAAAGTTCTCAAAAATATCGATAATTAAGCAAATAATCCATATCGAAATCAATTAAATTCTAGATTGATATAGTGCGTCAAAAATAAAGATGCTAACTCAAAAACAATTAATCAATATCTGTCCAATCAATATCTGTCCAATTGAGGTATCTAGATTCTTCGTTTTCTTGCTCAACTAATTTTTAATGCAGGCATAATATGAACTCGCAACTTCCTTTAGGCTCGGTTATTCAAGGTTCTTTAACCAAAGGTTTAGAAGTAAGATTACACCCTGATATATCAGTGGAAGATATGCGAGTCGGCAAATTCCTGGTGGTGCAGGGTACTAGGTCACGTTTCTTTTGCTTACTTACCGATGTCTCATTAGGCTGTTCGAGCGATCGCATTATTGCTAATCCACCCCCTATTGAAGATACCTTTTTACGGGATGTCCTGGCAGGAAGCGGTACTTACGGTACGGTTGATCTTTCGCCGATGTTGATGTTTACCCCCACCGCCACTAACAACGATTTTTCTAGCCTACCTATAGATCCCGATAAAGATACTAATACTAGCTTAGGTTCTTTACAGGCTCAAACTAGTACGGATCTAGAATTGCTACCCGTAAAAACAATTCCGGCTCACTTTAGCCAGGTTTACGAAGCGACTGAAACTGACTTTCGCAGCGTGTTTGGTTGGGAAGATGATCCTTTTCGTCGCAATTTTTCCATTGGTAGTCCTTTAGATATGAATGTTCCTGTCTGTATCGATCTTGACCGCTTTGTGGAAAGAAGCAACGGTATTTTTGGTAAATCTGGCACAGGTAAATCATTCTTAACCCGCCTGTTATTATCTGGAGTGATTCGCAAGGATGCAGCCGTTAATCTGATGTTTGATATGCACTCCGAATATGGCTGGGAAGCAATGAAGGAAGGTAAACAAGTAAGTACCGTTAAAGGTTTACGTCAGCTTTTCCCAGGTAAGGTAGTCATGTATACCCTCGATCCTGAATCGACAAAGCGTCGAGGGGTTAGGGATGCACAAGAACTTTATCTTAGTTACGATCAGATTGAGATTGCAGATTTGAAATTAGTATCCTCAGAGTTAGGTCTTTCGGAAGCTGCCCTCGATAATGCCAATATTTTGTATAACGAGTATGGTAAGTCGTGGATCATGCGCTTAGTGAACATGACCAACGAAGATATCAAAATGTTCTGCGAAGCCAAACAAGGGCACCAAGGTTCAATCTCTTCTTTGCAGCGTAAATTAATGCGCTTTGATACCCTAAAATATATTCGATCAGCCTGCCCCCACAACTATATCGATCAGTTGATTCAAGATTTGGCTGCGGGTAAAAATGTGATCATTGAATTTGGTTCACAATCCAATATGCTGTCTTATATGCTGGCTACTAATATGATTACCCGTCGTATCCATGCTAGCTACGTCAAAAAAGCCGATCATTTTTTGCAAACTAAAAACCCCCTCGATAAACCTCGCCAATTAGTCATCACCATCGAAGAAGCACACCGTTTCCTCGATTCTAGTATCGTCCATCAAACTATCTTTGGTACGATCGCCCGTGAGATGCGAAAATATTTTGTAACCCTTCTAGTGGTGGATCAGCGTCCATCGGGAATTGATAACGAAGTGATGTCTCAGATTGGTACTCGCGTCACCTGCTTGCTTAATGACGAAAAAGATATCGATGCGATCTTTACAGGTGTGTCTGGGGGAGCTAATTTAAAATCAGTATTAGCTAAATTAGATTCTAAACAACAGGCTTTGATCTTAGGTCATGCGGTGCCGATGCCTGTGGTAGTGCGTACTCGCTCTTATGATGCTCAATTCTATCGTGAGATTGGCTGCACTGACTGGGAAGAAATGCCCAATGAAGAGGTATATGCAGCAGCGGAAGTTGCTAAAGCAGATTTAGGATTTTAAGTTTACATATACATCGTAGGGGCGAATCGCGATTCGCCCCTACTCCAAATTAAGGTCTTTGCAGCCTAATAAACTTGTCTTCGGGAACAAAACTATGAAATTCACCGTGATCAGCAAATATAGCTAATATTTCCAAATAATAGTCGGGTTCAATATGTAAATCTGCCCAGGGAACTGCAATTTCCAGGCATTGATTGAAAGCTGCTTCAGCACGACAGGCGCGAATATGCCATTGCCCATAATTGTGTGCTTCTTGTAACCAAACTGAGTCAGTAATCAGGTTAACACCCAAATGATGGTGGAAATGATAATTTAAAGGAACTTCATCAGGCAAGTTAGCGATGGGTGCAGGACTATTATGATTGGTAACGTTGGGATAATACCAAAGTAGATGTAATTCCCCTGGAATATCCTTTCCTGGCTTAACGCCTGCTTTGAAATCCAGACGTAGATAAAAATTAAGGTGATCTACACCATAGAATAATTTTTGTACGGTGCTGCTACGGTGCATTGTTCCCCTGGCGCCACCAACCTCAATTCTGCCAGCATGATCCCAGTCTTGTTCATCCCCAATACCGTTGACAATCGGGTGAATAAAGCTTTGGGGGGAGCGATCGCCTTTTACTTCGTGTTTATCCACAGCCTGATAGATATTTTTGGGTACGGGTTCGTTTAATGCCTGATAAATGGCAGCAATATGTTCCCGAAATAACTGATCAAACATCTCATCCTGATTGGAAGAATGCCCTTCGCCAAACCACCAAAACCAGTCTGAACCCTCAGCAGCATATAAAGCCTCCCAAACTTCGGGATTAGCTTCTTCTGTTGCCTCTGGATGTCTAGCTAGGGTTTCTCTCGCTGCTGACAGTAAATCCCAAGCACGATTTTTTACAGGATCGCCAATCCAAGTGGTAAAACTACCGTCTACCCAAGAGCCACTATGTAGTTGTTGTGCAGGAATTGTCGCTGTCGGCGGAAACTCTTTAATAAACTCTTTTACCGTTACCAGCTTGATATCTTCGTCCCTGCTCAATCTTTCGTACAAAGCCTCTAAAAATGGCATCCCATCACGGGGATAGTATTCCCAGCAATTCTCCCCATCTAGGGCAATAGTGACCAACCAGGGTTTATCTAGGGCAGCATCAGGATTATCTTGATGAGATTTTAGCGATCGCGCGATCGCTTCTAGATGTCCAATCAGATCCGTAGCAGCATTACGGGGACTCATCCCGCTATAGGTAAAGCCAATTAAATCTGAGAGACGATGATCGCGAAAAACAATTGCTAAGTCACCATGTTCAGTTTCCAAACGATAGGGACGATAAAGCAATTCTGGCTCGGAAACATTACCCGCCTCATCACGATGGAAAAAATGCTTAATACTCCAGCCTAATACCGCTTCATCGGAACAAATCCATTTAAAGCCCTGGTGCGTAATATAAGGCAAAATTATCGGGCTAACAGACTGTTCTGAAGGCCATAATCCATAAGGTTCTTGCTCAAAACGATCTAAATACATTTCCCAGGCAATACTCAGATGACGGGGAATATCTTCTGTCCACTGAAAACGATTATAGGGCAAGTTCATATTGGGCACCGCTACTCTTCCAGTATCCGTATCTGCCAACAAAGGCAAAATGGGATGAGTATAGGGAGTAGTCATAATTTCCAACTGTCCCTGATCCTGCATTTTCTTGTGCTGGGGAATAATTCGCTTGATAATTTCCCGTTGCTTAGAATAAATCCGTTGGCGATCGCTCAAAGTAAAATTTTGACCCTGTTTGAGCCAGGTAGCAATTTCGGCATCATCCCAAAACAAAGGATCGATCCAGGCTAAATTATGCCACGCTAATAAATCACTATAATCTTGCTGGGTCCAATTCTCTAAACACCAAGCATCACCTTTTGACTGACGCTGGTGATACAGTTGAGCATAACGAGGGTGGGGTTCTACTAGGGTATGAAAATGACCATCAAAGAAGTGCTTGATAATATATTGCTTATCTTTGGGCTTTAATTGATCCTCTGGAGTTAAAGCCAAAGCCAAATAAGGATCGATCGCTTCTCCCTCAGCGTAGTCTTCTAGCTGCAACATCAACGAAGGTACCAGATTTACTGTCTGATGTAGCTTAGGATAGCGCTCCAGCATCAAAACCAGATCCAGATAATCTTTGGTACCATGTAGACGTACCCAGGGCAACCGATACTGCCCCCAAGCATTTGCGTCTGCTTCTCTAGACTTGTATAAAGGTTGATGTTGATGCCAAACAAAAGCTACGTAGAGAGGATGAGACATAGATGAGACATAAATTAATTAGCAGTTAGCAGAATACAGATAAATGGTGAATAACATTCAATAATAGACACTTTCTTTAAAACAAAAAGTTATTCCATAAGCATGTAGCACCCAAGATTAATATAGATCCTTATTCCTCTACGCAATTCTTAAAATAAAAGAAAACTGAGGACAGTATTGCAACAATCAATCAGGCAATCAGTTAAATACTGACCATACTTATTTCCCTACGAAGCGGGGGATCAATGCCAAATGAGCCAAAAGCTAGACTGCTTTTAGGTAAACAAACTTAAGATTCGTTATCATTTAGATCATGTTTATATAGGTAGAGGCTATCCATCAGCCAGGGAATAATAGTTAAATTTGATGCAACCAATCACAGGAAAAACCAAACTACTGGGTATCATTGGCGATCCTGTAGAACACTCCTTATCGCCAGTAATGCATAATGCTGCGATCGCCAGTTTAGGACTAGACTATATATACGTCCCTTTTCCTGTCAAACAGGGGGATTTATCTAGGGCAATTGAAGGTTTCACTGCCGTTGATCTAGTAGGTTTCAGCATCACCATTCCCCACAAACAAGAGATAATTCCTCTCCTCACAGAAATCTCCGATGATGCAGCCAATATCGGTGCAGTAAATACAGTTTGGCGTACTGCGAACGGCTGGAAAGGGACAAATACCGATGCGGTTGGGTTTGTTGCTCCTCTAAAAACCATGTCCCGCAACTGGACACAAGTAACTCCTGTGGTTTTAGGTAACGGTGGCGCAGCTAGAGCCGTGATTGCAGGTTTAACCAATTTAGGTTGTCAAGAAATTCATGTTATTGGACGTAATCCTGATAAATTAGCCAGATTTTATCAAAGTTGGTCGCACGCCCCTGATATTACTTCCCTGCTCAGAATACATAGCTGGGATAACCTAAGTAGCCTAATTCCTGCTGCCGACTTACTAGTCAATACAACTCCCGTGGGCATGTCGCCCCATGTCGATGCTTCCCCCATCGATCAGGTTCTAATGCAGAAACTCAAGGTAAATGCGATCGCCTATGATCTTATCTATACTCCTAGCCCTACCCAGTTTCTTAAACTAGCTCAGACACAAGGCATAACAACAATTGACGGACTCGAAATGCTGGTGCAACAGGGAGTAGCTGCCCTCGAAATTTGGTTACAACAACCAGTCCCTGTCGATGTCATGGGTAACTCACTAAAAGAGTATTTAGGGCTTTGAATGATTAGTAATCAACACGGTTAAACCGCATCGAGATAATCAGTAATCAGTAATTACTAGTCATTTACCCTATGCCAGGAATAAACTTTAATTTCTGCGTCGCTTTATCTGCAACTTGAGAATAACTTAATTCCCCACAGAGAATTTTACCCATCAACCGCCCCGCAGCAGGACGTTTAACCCCCATTTTATAGGCGATTTTAGGCGCTTTAAAGAACAAACCAGCTAAGAAGTCAGCTTTAGCTAAATTCGCGCCCCATAATTGGTTTACCTCTGCTGTGTATTCAGCTAGAGCATTAGTTTCACCCTTGAGTGCGCCCACAACTGCTTCTGCTGCTTTAATTCCTGTATACATAGCTGGGCGAATTCCCTCTCCAATCAGAGGATCTACTATTCCTGCTGCCTCTCCTACTAGCAATGCGCGATCACTATGTAGAGTCCGATTTTCCTGCCACAGATTAAGAGGATGTTCTCTATATTCCCCTTGGCTAGGGTCTAAATCAAATAGTTCAGCATACTTAGCTAGCTGTTTTTTTAGCTCATCAGGTTTTCCTTTCGGATTACGCACATAGGCAGCACTCAAAGAATAACCATCAGCTTTGGGAAAACACCACATAAAGCCATTTTTCAATGAGCCAAAATCAAAAAATGCTGTCATTTTACGGCGATCGCTAACTGTTCCAGGTACTTGTAAACTAGCTGCTGCAATGGTTGGGGTGTTAATCATCCCCAATAGCTTGGCGATAATACTATTCACACCATCTGCTGCAATCAAATATTTACCTTCAAATGTTCCTGCACTGGTTTGAACTTGCCAAGTTATCACTCTGTAAACTAGCCCCTATAACCTCTACGCCACTTTGAAATTCTGCTCCCTTGCCTGTGGCTTGTTCCATCAAGAAATTATCGAACTGCGATCTCTGTACCATCCACATCGGAGTAACATCTTTTAACTCCACCTCAGCGGGATCACCCATCTTAAAAGTATATTTAACCTGAGAAACATGATTCTGCACTACGGGCGAAAAATCAAAATCAAACCACTTCGCTACCTCAGGAGAAACTCCTCCTCCACAAGACTTACTACGAGGAAAATTAGCTTTTTCTAATACTAAAACCGAATGTCCTTGGTTTGCCAAATGATAAGCAGCACTACCTCCAGCAGGACCAGCACCCACAATAATACAGTCAAACATACAGTAACTCTGTTAAATAACAATTGCTTCTAAACTCTTAATACATTAAATGAAGCTATACAAATAAGCAACAAAAACAGTTATTAGTTACCAGTAAAGTAGGTGGGTAAAATTAATTAGAGTAAATAATGTCTAATCCCTATTCTCAGCAAAGTGGAATAGGGACTACTGTGTCATTGTTAATTTTCTAGTTCGATGCTTGATTTTTTAAGCTTGATTTTTTAAATAGTCTTGCGCCATCGTCTTAAGACGATCGCCCTCAAAAATATAGTTGTCAATTAAGTCTCGCATCTTGATATAGGGTTGGCGAGCCTGTTTTTGTTGTCTTTTTTCCTGGCGTTCGGCTATATTACCTTGTCTATTTACTGCCCTGGCAATTTGGTGTTGTCCCAAGATATGTAGTCCAATAGATGCTGCTTCGTCTAAACCAAAGGAGTTGACAGGTTGATTAATTTCTTGCAACTTGCCATTAACTTCTTGTTTTAGCTTGCGGAGTTGTTTTTGTGCTTGATTGACTCGCTGGAGTTGGTTCCGAACTGACTGAGGATTATCTAAAGTGAGATAGATTCGAGAGGCTATCTGTTGAATCTGTTGTAAATTAGCCATAAAATGAAACCCGATTAATGATGCAAATTGATCGTTTTTATTTTATTCACTAGAAATCAGAAATGGTGTAAAAGGAAACGTAATCATCTCTCTTTTGCCAAACTGGGTTAAAACCTTGGTTTTTCCCTGCCTGAAATAACGTAAATTCGCCAAATTGTGACAAAAAGACAAAAGAGAGTCTTAGGGTACGAAGCTCCACATCTGAAACACATCAGTAGATGTGGACAAACCCTTTGTCAGTTATCAGTCTTTAGAATCTGGTTGTAAGCCCGAACCGACGGGAGCAATAGATTTTAGCTCAAGGGCTGGTTGATCTTGTTCGATTTGATGCAGATTCCATTCATTTTTGAATAATAATACAGGTCTACCCCAATTGTCTTTAACGGCGATCGCATTAAAGATTCGTCCTGCTTTCTCTAGAGCCTCCCAACCACCATGTACCCAACGAGCAACACTATAGGGCAAAGGCTCAATGGCAGTTTCTACATTGTATTCGTTTTGCATCCGAAACTGTACTACTTCAATCTGCAACTGTCCTACCGCAGCTAATATGGGATCACGTTTGAATTCATCAGTCGAATACATTATCTGCACCGCACCTTCTTCCTGTAATTCTTTGATGCCTTTTTGGAATTGTTTGAATTTGGAAGGGTTAGGATTTTTGAGATAAGCAAAGATTTCGGGCGAAAAACAAGGAATTCCCTCATATTCAATCTTTTTACCATTATAGATCGTATCGCCGATCGCAAATACTCCAGGATTATTTAAACCGATAATATCTCCTGGGAAAGCTTCATCCAGAGATTCTCTACCCTGGGCAAATAGCTTTTGGGGACGGGATAGACGCACAGTTTTACCTGTACGAGCGTGCTGCACAGTCATATCCTTTTCAAACTTGCCTGTACAGACGCGGATAAATGCCACGCGATCGCGATGCTTGGGATCCATATTTGCCTGAAGTTTAAACACAAACCCCGTAAACTCCTCGTAGGTAGGCTCAATGACCCCGATAGAAGAATTATGAGATTCAGGCTGCTGGGCGTATTCCAAAAAGGCTTTAAGAAATAGCTCGACTCCAAAGTTGGTCATGGCACTACCAAAGAAAATCGGGGTCATTTTCCCTGCATGAACTTGTTCTAAATCAAATTCTGCCCCAATCTCATCCAGAATTTCTAATTCTTCTTTTAGCTGATGATAAATTTCTTGATCGAGGTATTCCTCAATACGGGGATCTCCCAGCTCAATTACCGTATCCTGGGCAGCTTTACTCCCGTGGGAGCGACGTTCAAACAGGTGAATTTTGCGTTCACGGCGGTCAAATACTCCTTTAAAGCGATCGCCCATACCAATGGGCCAATTGACCGCATAAGTCTGCAAGCCTAACTCTTGCTCAATTTCATCGATCAGTTCAAAGGCATCTCTACCAGGACGATCCAGCTTGTTGACAAAGGTAAAAATGGGGAGTGATCGCAATTGGCAAACTTCAAACAATTTACGAGTTTGGGGTTCTAAACCTTTAGCTGCATCAATCAGCATCACCGAATTATCCGCAGCAGCTAGGGTACGATAGGTATCTTCACTAAAGTCTTGGTGTCCAGGAGTATCTAATAAATTAATCTGGAATTTGTCATAGATAAACTGCAACACTGTCGAGGTAATCGAAATCCCCCGCTGTTGCTCCATTTCCATCCAGTCTGAAGTTACTTTGCGCTGAGCGCGTCGGGCTTTAACTGCCCCCGCTTCATGAATTGCACCCCCGTAGAGTAAGAGCTTTTCCGTCAGGGTTGTTTTTCCCGCATCAGGGTGGGAAATAATAGCAAAATTACGACGACTGGATACAGCCTGTTCAATTTCAGTCTGGAGTTCTGCGGGCATGAAATACTCTGGGCAACAATTGTTAAAGATATTATATCGCTTGTCAAGGGGCACCATCTTAAAGCAATAATATTAGGGATAAAATTAAACTTATAAAACACGGCGAAAATACTCACGATACAAAATCTGTAAATCTGTATCGAATCTGAAGATGTATCTCAGTAAACTGAGAAATGCTACACTAACTTTTAGGCTGATTTATCCAAAATTTTGCTATATTCTTGTACTGTCTTGGCAAAGCCCATTTCTAATGCTTCGGCAGTTAAAGCATGACCAATAGACACTTCTAAAATGCCAGGGATGGTACAAAACTTAGGTAGATTTTTCAGGCTAAGATCATGCCCTGCGTTGACTCCTAGCCCTAATTCTTGAGCTTTTTTAGCTGCATTGGCAAACTGTTGCCAAGTGGACTCTAAATCTTGGTTTTCTCGATGTGCAGTGGCGTAGGGTTCAGTATATAGTTCAATCCGTTCGGCACCAGTACCAGGAACCAGAGCAATTTGCTCTAGATCTGCATCCATAAACAAACTAACTCGACAACCAAGACTATGCAACTCTTTGATAATCGACATTAAACGTGCTTGATCTTTAGTTAAATCCCAGCCACTATCGGAAGTAAAGGTGTCGGGTGCGTCAGGGACTAGAGTACACTGTGTTGGCTTAACTTGGCGTACAATCTCCATAAAAGATATTTCGAGGGGATTTCCCTCAATATTAAATTCTACAGGGGCTACCACATCCACTAGGTCATAAACATCCCCTGGTCTAATATGTCTTTGATCAGGACGAGGATGAACCGTAATTCCTTGGGCACCAGCATCAATACAGATTTTTGCCATCTTAGTAATGCTGGGGATACCAATATTACGGGTATTTCTGATGAGGGCAACTTTATTCAGATTGACGCTGAGATTGGTCATTGTGTTGATTGTCGATATTGTCGATTGTGACTGCTAGATATCCTACCATTAAGCTCCAAGCTCTAAGCTGTGGATCAATGAATATGGCGATCGCAAACTTCAATATTAATTACCCCTTCACTTATAACGGGGATTTTGTAGGTTATGGTCACCGCTACAGCCTGTTGTTTAGCGATCGCTTTGAGGGTATTCAACAAGTGCCCCTACACAAAAAAATTATTCCATCCCCAGATTTGCCACCAAAAAAGCCCATTTATCCGCAGCTTCTTCAATTATTTTACTAGTAGGTTTCCCCGCACCATGACCAGCCTTAGTTTCGATTCTGATTAAAACAGGATTATCTCCTCGGTGTGCAGCTTGCAAGGCAGCAGCAAACTTAAAACTATGGGCAGGAACAACGCGATCATCGTGATCGGCGGTAGTAATCATAGTGGCAGGATAGGCTGTACCTGACTTGAGATTATGCAGTGGAGAATAAGCATACAGAGTTTTAAAATCTTGTTCATTTTCTGGGCTACCATATTCCGAACACCATGCCCAACCAATCGTAAATTTGTGAAAACGCAGCATATCTAAGACACCGACAGCGGGAATAGTCGCCGCAAATAAATCAGGACGTTGAGTCATGCAAGCACCTACTAATAAGCCACCATTACTGCCGCCAGCGATCGCCAATTTTGACTTACTGGTATACTTTTGGTTGATTAACCATTCTGCGGCGGCGATAAAATCATCAAAAACGTTTTGCTTTCGCTCCTTCATACCTGCTTGATGCCAAGCCTCGCCATATTCCCCACCGCCTCGTAGGTTTGGTACGGCATAAATTCCCCCCATCTCCAGCCAAACTAAATTACTGATGGAGAAACTGGGAGTCAAAGAAATATTAAAACCACCATAGGCATATAGATAAGTAGGATTGTTGCCATTTAGCTCAATCCCTTTTTTATGAGTGATAAACATGGAAACTTTTGTGCCATCTTTACTGGTATAAAATACCTGCTGGGTTTGATATTCATCGGGGTTAAAATCTACCTGGGGTTGACGGAAAAGTTTACTCTCTCCTGTGGTCATGTCGTAGCGATAAATAGTTGCAGGAGTGGTGAAGCTAGTAAAAGTATAAAAAGTTTCAGTATCATGTCTCTTGCCATCAAAACCTCCAGCAGAGGCAATTCCAGGTAGTTCTACTTCACGGACAAAAGTACCATCTAAATCATAAATTTTAATTTGCGATCGCGCATCTTTAAGATAATCAGTGACAAATTGATTGTTTAATAGTCCCACGCTTTCAAGGGTTTCTGTGGCTTCAGGAATAATTTCTTGCCAATTGTGCTTCTGAGGATTAGACAAATTAATGGCAATTACTTTACCTTTCGGAGCATTTAAATCTGTCTGCACCCAAAAAACATTCTGATCATGATCAATTACGCCATAGCTAGCTTCAAACTCGCTAATCAATTCCACTACTTCACTCTCAGGCTGTTCCAGGTTTTTATAGAAGACTAAATTTTTACTATCCGTACCTAACCAGACACCAATAATTAAATATTTGCCATCTTCGGTAACGCTACCACTGAAACCCCATTCTTTGTGATCTGGACGATGATAAATTAGAGTATCTTCTGCTTGTTCTGTATCTATACGATGATAGTAAAGCTTTTGGTAGTAATTAACGTCTTCCAATTTGGTTTGTTCATTAGGCTCATCGTAACGACTGTAGAAAAAACCTTGATGATCTTTTGTCCAAGATGCACCAGAAAACTTAATCCATTTAAGATGATCACAATTATCTTCACCCGTGGCAATATTTTTAACTCGATATTCTACCCAATCTGAACCAGCATTAGATAAACCATAAGCCATCCAATTGCCATCATCGCTGATCGATAATCCTGCTAGGGCTACTGTGCCATCCTCCGATAAGGTATTAGGATCTAAGAGAACTTTTCCCTCTTCATCTAAAGAGTTGAGGGTATATAAAACGCTTTGATTTTGTAAACCATCATTCTTAAAATAGAAATAACCCTGACCACGTTTAAAGGGACTGCCATATTTTTCATAGTTCCATAGCTGGGTCAATCTTTGCTGTATCTTGTCCCTGGCAGTAATAGTCTCTAAATAGCCAGTTGTAACTTCGTTTTGCGCCTTTACCCAGGCTCTAGTCCCATCTGAGTCAGGATTTTCTAACCAGCGATAAGGATCTTTGATCTCTACTCCATGATAATTATCACTTTGTTCTGCTTGAGCAGTATGAGGATAAACCAGATTTTTACGAGAGAATGCCACCATTAAAACTCCAATAATCTTTTGTTTACAGCATAGTAGAACTTTGACTTTGACATGAGACTAATCTCTTCTCCGAAAGCAACTATTTTCAGCTTTTTAATCTTTATTAACAAGTTGTTTGTCGTTTGAATTATAAAATACTTATATGTTGCGATTGAACATAATTGTGAAAAAATGATGAATCCTATTGAAAGTGACGATTCTGTAGTAGCGCGAGAAACAAACGAAGTTGTTACCGAACTTGACGAAGAAGCTCAATTAAAACTAGAGGTAATTCAAACTCTACTTGAGCCATGCGATCGCGCTACTTATGGCAAAAGATTGATAGAAGCAGCAGAAAAACTGGGAAAATCAAAGAGAACGGTACAAAGATTAGTCAAAAAATGGGAAGAGGAAGGTTTGGCGGCACTGACTCAAACCAAACGTGCGGACAAAGGCAGTCATCGAATAAATAATAAACTGGAGACATTTATTCTGAAGACTTACGAGAATGGTAATGAAGAGAGTAAAAGAATGACACGCAAGCAAGTTTACTTGAGAACCAAGATAAAAGCCGAAAAGTTGGGTCTTAAAGCTCCTTCTCATATGACTGTATATCGAGTTTTGCAACCTTTAATAAACCAACAGGAGCAAGACAAAAGTATTCGCAGTCCTGGTTGGCGAGGTACGCAACTATCTGTCAAGACTCGTGCGGGACAAAATCTATCTGTAGAATACAGCAATCATGTTTGGCAGTGCGATCATACTCGCGCTGATATCCTGCTGGTGGATAAATATGGGGAGCTTTTAGGTCGCCCTTGGCTGACAACTGTTGCTGATACCTATTCCCGTTGTATCGTTGGTTTTAACTTGGGTTTTGATGCCCCTAGTTCTGAAGTAGTTGCTCTAGCACTACGTCATGCTGTTTTGCCGAAGAGCTATGGCGTAGAGTATGAGTTGCATGAGGAATGGGGAACTTATGGCTTACCTCAGCATCTTTTAACTGATGGGGGTAAAGATTTCCGTTCCAATCATCTCAGTCAAATTTCAGTACAGTTAGGGTTTGTTTGTCACCTTCGCGATCGTCCCAGTGAGGGAGGAATTATTGAGCGTCCTTTTGGAACTTTTAATACTGAATTTTTTTCAACTTTGGAAGGATACACAGGCTCTAATACAGAAGAACGTCCTGAAGATGCGGAAAAAGAAGCTCGTTATACCTTATGGGAATTAGAAAGAAAGTTTGTTCGCTACATTGTAGACAACTACAATCAACGTCTCGATGCGCAAATGAAAGATCAGACTAGATTTCAAAGATGGGAATCTGGATTAATTGCTGCACAAGATGTTCTTTCTGTTAGAGAGCTTGATATCTGTCTAATGAAGAAAGCCAGACGCAGAATACAAAGAGGTGGCTATATTCAGTTTGAAAATCTGATGTATCGTGGCGAGTATCTAGCAGGCTATGCAGGTGAAACAATTGTTCTAAGGTACCAACCGAGAGATATTACAGAAGTTTTAGTTTATCGCCAGGAAGACAATAAAGAGGTATTTCTGGCAAGAGCTTTTGCTCAAGATTTAGAGACTGAAAGTATTTCTCTGGATGAGGCGAAGGCAAGTAGTCGTAAGGTACGTCAAGCAGGAAAAGCTATTAGTAATCGCTCAATTTTAAATGAGATACGCGACCGCGATTTATTTACGCCACCAGATAAGAAAACTCGTAAGCAAAGGCAGAAAGAGGAACAAGCTCAATTACCGTCGCAGAACAGATTTAGCCAAACTGAAAATTTAGATGAGATTGAAGAAGAGGAAATGGCACCAGCAACTAAAGAAGTACCCAAAGTAGAAGTATTGGATTACGAAGATTTATTAGATGATTATGGGTTTTAGATTATGACTACACCAAATGCTCAAGAAGTAGCGCAGCAATTAGGGAATATAGACTCACCGTTCGCTCATTTTAAAATTGAGTTGCTTAATAAACAAAGCAAACAATAATCTTTACAAGGCTTTCAGCCGTTTGAGAGGAGATAAATGGAAAATTATAGGCGATCGCTTTGTTAACAAAGCGA
>CALNYB010000015.1:0-27179 GCA_942490675.1 Cyanobacteriota bacterium
ACATCTTCATCAACGGGAGTAAGCATGGAAAGATTCGCGATCGCACCTCTTACTTGATCTGGTCTGACTTCTAAATATTTGTAAAGTTCGTCGAGAGTTCTGTGACCAGAAATTTCTTGGATGATGCGTAGTGGTACACCTGCATTACTCATTTGCGTTAGGGCAGTACGACGAAAACTGTGAGTACTGACCCCTTCAATATCGACTCGCTTACAGGCTTCTCTCAGTATCCAATCGGCAGAATCATTTTTGATATGACCTTTACCGTGTCTGCCAGGGAAGAGATAGCCCCTAGTATCAGATGGTCGGTATTGTTCGAGCCTGACTTTCAAATCCTCGACGATAGGGATGGTGCGGGTAGCCAGCTTTCCTTTGGTACAGCCTTTTCTGATAATCAGTTCTGGGCGAACTCGTCTTTTGGAATCAAATACATCTTGGATGTGGAGAGTGACGCATTCGTTAATACGGCAAGCGGTATAGAGACAGATGGCGAAGAGAGTTCTATCTCTGATGGGGTTCAGGGTAAAACCTTCATTGAAGAGAAGCTGAATATCATCAGTACTAAGAATTTTTGCCCTTCCGTGACGGTCTATTTTCACGTTGATAACCGCTTGTCGTTCGCTTGGTTTTATTGAACAGTGTTTCGGTCACGCCCGTCAATCAATTTGAATTCAGATTGATATCTATTTAAAGTCTCCTTGACATCTTAATAAGGTGTCTTTTTAATGTCAGATAGATATCAAAAAAATATCAATTAGATTTCAAGGAGATGTCAATATGATTGTGACGGTAGGGGGCATAAAAGGAGGTTCTGGCAAGACTACAGTAGCAACTAACCTAGCTGTGATTCGCTCAAAAGTAAAAGACTTATTGCTGATTGATGCAGACGACCAGGAAACAGCTTCAGATTTTACTATTTTGCGAAATTCCGACTTAGAATCTGGGGCGGGATACACTAGCATCAGACTATCGGGTTCGGCAGTTAGGACTGAGACTAAGCGATTAAAGGATAAGTACGAAGATATTTTGATTGATACGGGAGGTAGGGACACCGCCAGTCAAAGAGCAGCATTAAGCGTTGCTGATGTGCTACTCGTGCCTTTTGTCCCAAGATCTTTTGATGTCTGGACACTAGAGAAAGTTTCGGAACTAGTAGGAGAAATGAGAACGGCTAATCCTCAATTGAGGGCTTACGCTTTTATCAACCGTGCCGACCCTGCTGGTCGGGATAATGATGAAGCTGCTTCGATTATTCAAGATACGGCAGAACTGGAATTTATTGATTGTCCGTTAGGTAGCCGAAAAGCGTTTAGTAATGCTGCTGCCAAGGGGCTTGGGGTAGTGGAGAGTAAGCCAATTGACTCTAAGGCAGTAGGTGAAATTAAGACACTATATAAGTATCTGTTTGATACCTAATAGATATCTAATAAACATCAACTAGATATCTATTAGGTATCGATCGCATATCAATTTGAATTTATATATGAGAGGAAAATTTATGTCTATATCTAAAAAGCCCACAGCAAAGAAAAATAAATCGGAATCGGAAGTTCAAGCACTAATACAGAAGGGGGGTAGTCCTGCCAGTTCAGTCTCTAAAAGTAAGGATAAGAGAGATATTATTCCCGTGACTCTAAGACTTCCTAGCGAGTTATCTAATCGTATTGAAGCGGTACTGCAAAAAAGAGCGTTCAAGCTACCTCGCCATACGTGGCTACTAGAAGCTGTAATTGAGAAGTTAGAACGTGAAGAAGAAGGATAAGTTTCAAGCAGCTATTTTATTCATCACTGGCTTAATAGAAGGAAGGTTTAAATGATACAGCAATGTATATCCAAAAAAGGGTTTCCAAAACGTTTACAGAGATAGAGTTTCAACCAAAAGCGTAAGAATCGGTACACTTGCTACTCGACCTCCATATTTGTCTACCAACACCTATCAAGTTGATACCAAGCTTGGTACGAATACAACTACCAATCAAGCTACCAATAGTGACTCAGATTAATAACAATCGTCTTTAATCTACAAGTCTTATACAGCAATAGTTTAGTCTACCCAGTAGATCGATAAAAAAACGGTTTTTACTGTCTTAACTTTCCAGTAAGATCGAGCATTCAGGATATCTTATAAGATATTGTACTTATCTCATGAGATATCTTAGATGACTGATTTCCAATATCGGGCTTGGCTTGAATCTATCGCTTCTAACCAAAATTTGAAATGGACTGAATTGAGGGTTTTTCTGATTCTGTTGGGAAATCTTGCTTACGGTACAACGGTAGAAATATCTCAGATTGAAATTGCTCGTCAGCTCAATCTTACTCCTGGTAATGTTTCTCGCTCAATTGGAAAGCTTTGTGAGCTGGAAATTATTGAAAAAAGATATTTAGCGGGTAAGTTAGTCGGCTATAAGCTTTTGGTAGAGGAATTTGAACCGCAAAATCGTACATAGAATTAAGATTTTAATTTAGATCGACTATTTATTTTTTTTATGTATCATAACGCTCGAACTTAATTTTCAGACTGCGGTGTCTTTCATTTTTAGAATTGATTAAACTCCTGGCGAAGTTCTTCTTCTTCTTTATCAAAATATGATGGATCTTGCAGTTTTTCTACATATGATGTATCTTCTAGTTTTTCTGCTAAAGTTCTTTTGTCTTCGACTGACTTTTTATCGTTATTGCCTGAGTTAGTTCTTATATCTGCATTTAATATAGCAATTGCTTTTTCTTTATTAGTTTTTTGGCTTTTTGGTTTGCCCTTTTCCAACTTTTCTTTGGCTGAATTATTATTATTGTTATCTACTGGCTTTATGTCGGTCTGAGATACGTTACTTTTTTTACGAGTCGATTTTTGCTTCTTACGTGAGGAAGAGCTTTTATTAAGCTCGCTCATGTATTGTTTTAATGTCCCCGCCGAAATCATTATTTTTTGTTTTGCTAGTACCTCGGATAGTTCTTGATAGCTATAGCCTTTTTTGATGGCATTTTTTAGCTCGTTTTCCATTTCTGCGATAGTTTCTCGCAGAGTCAGCTTCAGCTTTGGTTTGGCTTCTAATTCTTTTAACTGAGCTATAGTAGTGCTTACTGTATCGACATGAATTTTCTGATTGCGTTGGGTTTTAGTCATCTAGCTTATTTAATCGCCTAGTTTCTTCTCTGGTTAATTTTTATCATGGCGAAAATTAGTTATGTAGATAGCGAAATATTAAGCTCTACAATAATTATTCAAATAAATTAAGCTACGGATATAAATGTATATTTTAAGTGGTTAAACTCGTTGCAATTAGCTAATTTAATTAGCTTTTTTTTGATATTTTTTTTGTTTACTCAGTAGCTTATTTTTAGTTTCTATTTTTATTACTCTTAGTTTTTATCGCGACCAGCCCCAGCCTCTATCTTGGGTATTACGAGCTATTTCCTGCTGTCTGTTGTGCTGTAATAATTCATTCCAATCTTTGCCCTGTTGGGGTAGCTCGCGAGATACAGCAGATTTTGATGGAGCTTCAACTGTTAAGGTTTGCGCTAACTTATTTCCTGCTCGATCGTTATCTGTAGCGATGACTATTTCACCACCTATTTTTGTTATATCTGCCATAGCGGTTTTGATTAAATCTAGTTGCGAACTGGATACTGTTCCCCCAGTTGATATGTAGCGAGTATGGGGATTATCTTTACTATGAAGCTGATGGTAGCTCATGGCATCAATAGCACTTTCTGTTATTACTAAACGGCGATCGCTTTCTTGAGTTTGGGAACGCCATAGGGCTTTTGTTCCTCCTTTACTAAATCCTGTATAGTTTTCGTTCTTGGCAGTAAAGCCTGTTATTCCATTACTGTCATAGTGAGGGAAGATAGCATTACCACGACTATCTATGGCTACTGTTCCGATAAAGCGATCGCTTTTTAGGATGGATTGGTCAATACCTCTTTTTTCTAGATAGTCATGCTCTTGGACTACTTTAAATCTAGATACGGCTTTGATGATTTTTAGGCGATCGCTGTTTATGGGTTGGGGTTTGTCTCTGGGGGTGAATTTGGCTGGTTGTGTTCTTGGTAATTGATTCCAGTTTCGTAATTCTTTCCTAACTTCAGAGAGTCCTACGGAGGAGCGATTCTGTACGAAATCAATAATCGTACCGTTATCATGATCGTCTTTGACAGAGAAATAAACGCCATGTCCGTCGGTGTCGGTGGCAACTATTATTTTGTCTCCATTGTCATGGGCGAGGACGGCACTGTTTTGACTGGACTTTTGACTGATGTATTGGTATCCCTGGCTTTGTGCATATTCTACTAGGTTGATTTGGGTTTTGAATTTCTCTAGTTCTTCAATACGGGTGCGTTTTAAGGCTCGTCTGCCTCTTTCAATATCTCTGTGAATTTGTCGATGGATTTGGTCAAGCTCTTGACTTGTTCGCTCAAGCCGTTGACTTGATTCTGAAGCTGTTTGTTCTGCGACTCTAACCGCTTCATATCCTCCTCGTACCTGTTGGATAGATTGGTTATTTGTTCTTTGTATTCCTTGGCTAGCTGTAGATAGGATAGTCTCAGTTGATTCTCTAGTTCGCTCATGGTTTACTCCTCTTACTCTAGTTTCAGACAGGGTTGACCCTGGCACGTCCAACCTGGGGTTAGTTGTTGGTATGGGGGAGGGGTGATGAATGTTCCGTTGCTGGTTTCTCCGATCTTTATCCCCTTGGTTTGGCTCTTGAGATGATTGAGGGTTTCTTGTTGCTGTGAGATCTCTTGGTTTAGTCGATCTAGTTGGGTTTGTTTCTGGGTAATCCGCATCGACGAGAATCCTATCAGCCCCCAACTTCCGCCCAAGATACCCAGACAAAGACTCCCTGCTGTTAGAGATTGCCAAATCCATTGTTGGCTCAAGTATTTTTTGAAGGCTCGGTGGTTCTCCTCCATAGCGCGAGATATGGTAGCTTGCTCTGCCCTCAGCAAGTTCTCTGATTCTTGACTGTAGTTGGTCGAGATCTTTTTGCTTTGGGTCTTGAGTTGTTGCCGTAGTTTCTGTTGTTCTGCCTCTGCTGTCTCTTCCAGGCGTTTGTTCTCGGCTTCTATCTTCTTCTTGAGATTGTCCCCCAAGTCTCCAAGATGCTTCATATATTCCCCCTTTAAGTCGATATCTATTGTTGGTATCTGGGTCTACTACTGTGATGTAGTTTTTTCCCTGTCTTGGTATCTCTAAACCTAGTTCGGCAAAGGATTTTACAATATCATTTTGGTTAGTGACTAGTCCCGCTTCGATGCATTGGGTGATGTAATCGGTTAGCTGCTGTTTGGGGCTAGGAGAGGCAGATATTCCCGCCCGTTGGTTTTCGGCATCGATTAGGGCTTGGTAGCCCCGTGAATAGATTCGTTTACGAGATAAATCGTCAGGTCTTGCCCAGTCTTCTTTGATATTCCAATATGTCTGCCAGGGTTTGAAGTATCCGTGCCAACCAGGAGGGGCGATATTGAGGCTTTTTCCTGTATCTAGTTCGACTTTAGGAGTGACAAAATGAAGTTCTACGCGGTCGCTTCCTGTATGGGTATGGCGTACCCAGAGGGTGTTGTAACAGTCAGAGGAAATACCAGCAAAGGCGTATTCTTCAAAGGAATCGATGATAGCTTGCTGTTCAATATCTGTGGGGGCATCTTCGACAGCGAAGCTCAGGACACCGCTGTTGTATTTGTATTGGAAGTCTAGCCCGTCAATTAACTGGGTGGTAAGTTCTGGATTGCCTCTAATGACTTCTGGGGCGGGTTCTCGAAGTTGTCCCGTGTTGGGGCTATCTTTGCGGGTAATATATTCTACGGGACCACTGCCTTTACCCACTCCTCTGGCGAAGAATTTTACCAGCATTAATTTGTCCAATCCTCTACATCAGCCAAACCAATAGCAACAAAATCATTCACATTTACCGTCACAACAGTAAATTCATTAGCTTTAGCGATCGCAGCAATCCGACAATCTTGCGTACCGATTCTTTTGATTTTGGCACTGAGAGATTGATAAATAAGCTCGGCGGATGCCGTGTAGGATAAAATTTGAAATTTATTTAGTGCAGAAAATAATTTCTCTAAATACTGGTAAGCAGGCACTACTGATGGCTTTCTTTTTGTCTTTTGCACCGAAGCTAAAGCACCTTGTAATATTTCTTCGACAGTAATAACGCTAATAAAAATCAATTCTGGCGGTTGACTCAGAATCTT
This sequence comes from Cyanobacteriota bacterium, assembly GCA_942490675.1. Taxonomy (GTDB): domain Bacteria; phylum Cyanobacteriota; class Cyanobacteriia; order Cyanobacteriales; family Xenococcaceae; genus Waterburya. The sequence continues at coordinate 6,208 of CALNYB010000015.1, forward strand.
AGCTGTTAGTTGGGGATAGAAGCGTCGTTCGTCCAAGAAGTTACTAACAATACTGGTATCAAGTAGATACATTAATTTTCTTGGTCAGAAGATTTGTTCAACAATCGTTCTGTTTCTTCTCGATCTCTCAATCTAGAACGTTCTATTTCTGACTGTGTTTCTAACCAATATTTGCCACCAAATTTACCTGCAATATCTGCTAAGGGGTTTTGGTTTGCCAGTTTTGTTTTTGAGGAGTGATGAGAATCTTGATTTGTCTTCATATTAGTCTCAATACCTTTGTTTATATTTTAGCTGTCGAATAACCTCAAGGGATATTTATACCGCCAAGATTAAGGTTTTTGTTTGATATCGCTCAAAGCCAGTAATGCTTGTTCTATAGCGACGAGGTGGGTAACTACTTCTACCGTATCGGCGGTAGTTTTGTAGCGGTTAACCCAGCGGGCGATTTGATTGAGATTGTTACCTATTTTAGCGATTTGGCGGGTGCGTTCTATTTGCATCATGCGATCGCCTACGTGGTGAATTCGGACTCTACTCATTGCCTGTCTTACTAACTCTGAGATACTCAATCCTGCTGCGTGAGCTTTTAATTTTCTTTCCGCACGTCAAAATGTCATACATTGAGATTATATTTCCTGCCTAGGTGAGCGATCGCGCAGCGCCACTTTGCGATCGCCAAAAGCAAGATTTTTTAAGTATAAATACTCAAGAAAGAATTGAAAAAAAGACAAAACTGAGAGAAAATGATTTGAACAAAAATAATTGTTAAAGCTTTATTTTAATGAATCAATTAGCCAATATTGAAGTCCAAACAATTAATCATTTAGGAATAATAGCTGGAATAATAGATGAAATAGGGATAGTAGAGATAATAAATGAACAGTTAGGTATTAAACCCCAAGAAAAGTTAAATAATGGAATAATTGTTAAAAGTATAATTTTAAATGCCCTGGGTTTTGTCTCAAGACCTTTGTATTTATTTACACAGTTTTTTAATGATAAAGCTACAGAACATCTCTTCGGGGAGGGAATAGTTCCAGAGGATTTTAATGATGATAAAATTGGTCGAGTAATGGATAAACTTTACCAATTTGGATTGACCAATATTTTTCTAGTAATTGCTTTAACAGCTTTGAAAAAATATGGAATTAATAATAAATATTTCCATTTAGATTCTACGTCGATTTCTGTAGAAGGAGATTATGCTAGTTGTCAAACTGTAACATCAGAAAATTTAGAACCTACACCTATCAAAATAGTTCATGGATATTCAAAGGATAAACGACCAGATTTAAAGCAATTTTTAATTAATTTGATAGCAAGTAGCGATGGAGGAGTACCCCTATTTTTAGAATGTGGAAATGGTAATGATAACGATAAAGCTAAATTTGCCCAACTATTATCTAATTTTAAAAAACAAGTAGATTTCGAGAGTATATTTGTGGCGGACAGCGCTCTTTATACCGCCGACAACTTATTAGTAATCGAGCATTTAAAATGGATAACTAGAGTCCCACTATCAATAAAAGCAGCTCAATTTTATGTGAGAGAGACCCCAGATTCTGAATTTATTAAAACTGATAGAGAAGGTTATAAAGCAGTAGAGAAGGAGAGTAATTATGCTGGAATAAAACAAAAATGGTTAATAATAGAAAGTGCAGCTAGAAAAGAATCTGATTTAAAACAGTTAGCCAAAAAAATGATTAAAGATGAAGCAAAAGCCAATTCTTTAGTTACTTCTTTATCCCCGAAAAAATATGAAAATAGAACGGAAATAAAAGCGGTATTTAACTGCAGAACAAAAAAAGCTAAAATATCATAATTTAGTCTTAAAAGATGTGGCTAAAACAACAGATAAGAAAACTAAGAAGACCGTTTATAAAGCTACGATAATTTTCGAGAAAAAATCTGAAGAAATAGCTGAAGAATCGAAAAAAGATGGTCGTTTTATCTTAGCTACTAATGTTTTAGAGAATTTAAGTCCCTCGGAAATTCTGACGGCATATAAAGGACAACAATCTTGTGAAAGAGGATTTAGATTTCTCAAAGATCCTTTATTTTTTGCTGATTCAGTTTTTTTAAAATATCCCTCAAGAATAGAAACTATGGCGATGTTAATGGGGTTATCTTTATTGGTTTATACTATTGGTCAAAGACAACTTAGAGCCAATCTAAAACAGAACAATACAGGGGTGAAAAATCAGTTAGGTAAAATTACAGATCGACCGACACTACGTTGGATATTTCAATGTTTTCAGGGCATTCATGTAGTTGTTTTAAATGGAGTCAAGCAAATTGTCAATCTCACTGATTCTAGAGTTAAAACTATTAATTATTTCTCCAAGCATTGTCAAAAATATTATATTTTATCTGGCTAGTACTCAGAGTTTTACTTAATATTTTAAACCTTAAAAGAGCGAGAAATAATATTCTCTTGCCCAGTTATTCTCAATAATTATTGGTTAATGAGAATGACTTGGAGCAAAATATTTTGTCGCCCAAAAAGCACCTGTTGCTGGTTGCTGAGCGAGAGATAAAAAGTGCATTCAGACCGACACTTTTTACCAACTACAAACTGAAGTGCGGAATGAAAATTTTAAATCCCAGTCTAATTTTTCTTCGTCTGTTAGTCTTACTGCTATTGGTTTGGTACGCTGTACTTTTCTAGGCATGGGTTGACCGATTGAGATCCTTTTAAGTTAGTTTGGTAGAGCGAATATTTTCTTTTTCCTACTGCCTGAAGGGGTCGAGGGGAAGACTTTCCCCCGCTAGCCCCCCAAGTACTTTAATCTAGAGCGATAGTGGATTAATGTATAACTTGGGGTGGGCTAGCTTACTTTTCTTTTTTGGTTCTTTAGTTGCTAGCTTTGGTAAGATATCTTTGCTACCAATTATATAATAGTTGAAGTTATTTTTTCAAAGGTAATATATTTATTTTATGCGAATTATCGCCCGTAGTACTTTACGCGCTTTTTGGTCTAGATATCCTGATTCCGAACAACCTTTAAAAGCCTGGTTTAGCGAGGCATCTAGTGCTTCGTGGCAAAGCCCTTCAGATGTTAAAAATCTTTACCGTAATGCTAGTATTGTGGCAAATAATCGTGTTGTTTTTAACATTAAAGGTAATGACTATCGATTAATTGTTCATGTTAGATATGACATAAGTATTATTTTTATTCGCTTTATTGGAACTCATAAAGAGTACGACAAGGTAGACGCAACGACTATTTAGGAAGTTATAGCTATGGAATTACGCCCGATTAAAACCGAATCTGATTATCAAAACGCCCTAACTGAAATTGAAAGACTGTTTGATGCACAAACCTAATTCGCTCCTATTAGATCGTCTGGATATTTTAACTACATTGGTAGAGGCTTAACGAACAGCAGCATTATCCTATTGATGCCCCAGATCGATTCGGCTATCTGTATTAGGCGATCGAGTATTATTTAGAAGCTCGTGGATTATCTCATCAAGATTTGGAAGCCGGGATTATCAATTGGCGAAATAGAACAAGTAACGGCAATCTTAAACAGACAACAGCCATTGAATTTAGATATTATCCGACGCTTGAATCAAGATTTCGGCATTCCCGCCGAAGTACTGATTAAGCCCTATTCATTGGAAAAAGCTTCGGCTTAGGTGGCGGAAATATAACAAGATGAGATGGCGTTGTTAGAACCGTGCGGGGCGGGAGGGAACGCCGAGCAGCAAACCCAGGCACAACCAACCCCCGCCAACAGCAAAAAAAGAAAACCCGCCTTTTTTAATCCCCCCGCCCACCTTAATGGGGCAGTAAAATCGGTTTTACCACCGTTAGGGGAGACAACCGGGGCCCCCCCCCCCGGGGCCCCCGGAAAAAAAAAAAAAAAAACATTGCACAGAGGCACACTACCTTTTTCCCCCTTTTCCCCCCCAAAAACCCCCGTGGGCCTATGCCCCCCACAAACTCCATATATTTGGGCGCCCGCACAAAAAACTACAAAACACCCCTGAAAAAACCTCCAGCAGCAAAAATGTTAAAAGTTTATTACCAGCCGCCCCGCCCCCCTAATAAATTGTGAAAAAATAAACAAAAAATCACCAAAAAAAACAAAAAATAAACCAACTATTTCTCCTCTTTTTTTTCTTTTTTTATACTCTTATCCCCCCACCCCCTCCTTTATCTACTAAATTAATTTATATATTATTTTTATAATTTTTAATTTTCTACCCTCCTTCCGCTGGTTGTTTTTTGTGGTTTTAATTTAATAAATAACGCGTGCCGCGGCCGCGAGCCAACGCCGCCCGAGAGCGGTAGTGAAACCAACCAAGCAAAAATAATATTTTTTTTTGTTTTTTGGTTGATTACTAGGCAACGCCAAAGATGATAGAACAAAATAAACCATAAAAATTTTTATTTTTTATTTTTATGTTTTTGATGATTCCTTGGCGAGTATGAGGATAAAACGCACAAAACAATAATGGAACATACAAATTCTCCTCAGCCTGACTACACTGTGTGTGCATCATGAACCACCATCGATCTTTTCATGTATATTAGAGTTGGGAAAGAAAATGAAAAAAAAAAAAGAAATAGATAAATTTTTCACCCCCCAAAATATTTGCTCTATGGCTGCGGCGGGGGGGGGTGGTCTGTGGTGTTAATCAATATCCTATTTGATTTGGCTCAAGTGGAGACTAGAAATAATATCATATTTTAGTTTATTAGTAAAATGTTGAATGGTCAAGGAACGTATCCAAGAATACGAAATATTTAACAATTACGAGAGGTGTGAGTGCTGTTGGCGCTAATGTTGATGTAATGTGTATGTTGTGTATTTGGGAATCACGAGAGGTAATATATATGAGTGTTCATAGTAACAGATCAAACTAAATACTCGAATCGCTAACTTACTCTCTCAGTCTAAATATATTTATAATGGTGATAGTGGAAAAAGTAAAAGAGTAATAAAAGGAATGTGTAAAAGTTTATGTATAGATATAAAAGATATAAAAAAAAAAAATATACAGGTATTAAAGTTAGGAGAAGTTGAAAATATGTTAGATTATTTATGTTTTGAGGGTGTGTAATTGGGGTAGAGGTAATTGGTGTGGGGTTGGGGCGGGGAACGAAAAAAGAAATAAAAAATTAATTGAGGAAATGAGAAAACGAAACGTGGCGTGTGAAAGGTCGAAATTATGGTGTAATTAGTATAAATATACTATAAAAATATAAATAGCGATTGGGAGGGGGGAGGGGAGTGGAGAAACTTATATAAAGAATATTAAAATAAAAAATTATTGAAAAATTTAAATAAAAAGTATCCAAATAAAAAAAATAAAAATAAAGATAAAGTTAGGTGTAAGAGAAAATATTTGGGGGGAGGGCGAAGGGGATAAGAAGTAGTAAAAAAAAATAAGGAAAAAAAAGACAAAAGAAAAATAAAAAAAAATTGTAGATTATGAAGAGAGTAAATAGAAAAAAAAAAAGAGAAATAGTAAAAGAAAATAAAATATTATAATATATTGAATTATTAGGGAAATGAGGTTTTAAAAAATAAAAATGGGGATAATGCAATTAAGAAATTTTAGATTTGGGTTGGAAAATACGAAATCGCAAAGAAAGGAGTAAAGGGAAAGAAAGGAATCAGTTAATTAAATATTAAAAATAAGTGAAAAAGGGAATAAAAAGATGAAATAAATAGAATAGTTATAAAAAGTAAAAAAGAAATAGAAAAAAAACAAAAAAAAAGAAAAAAAGAGGGGAAAGGGGAAAGAATTAAGAACTAAAATAAAATATAAAAATTTAATATATTAAAAAAATAAATAAAAAAATCTAGAAAAAAATATATAAAAAAACTAATTATATAATTGGTTAAAAGGTAAAAAAATGGAAAATAATGAAAAAAAAAATAATAAAAAAAAAAAATCAAAAAAAAATAAAAATATATGCCGAGGGAAAAACCAATTTGTCTCCTCAAAACCTTATTCAGGCAATACTAACGTTACATCGGTAGGAAATTGTCTTTTGCTCGCGTCTCAGAATGTGTACATTTTGGGACGTATTTTTTAGCTTGTCTCAATTCATGTCTCAAAATATAATTCTTACCAGGTCTAAAAGTTTATGAGACATTACGAGTCAATACGTTAGTAATATTGTTCTAGTTTTTGTCCGTAAGCTCTTACAATAGAGTTTCAAATTCTGATTATGGCGATCGTTGGATATGCAAGGGTGAGTTCGGTAGGTCAAAGTCTCGATGTGCAGTTGGATAAATTACAGCATTGCGACAAAACCTATAAGGAAAAACAAAGTGGGACGAATCAAAAGCGTCCTAAATTACAAGCCTGCCTGGAATATGTTAGGGAAGGAGATACTTTGGTGGTGACGCGCTTGGATCGGTTAGCTCGTTCTACTTTGCACCTCTGTCAGATTGCTGAAACCCTCAGAGAGAAACAGGTTAATCTTCAGGTACTCGACCAGAATATTGACACTAACGATGCTACGGGACGGCTGCTGTTCAATATGCTCGGAGCGATCGCCCAGTTTGAGACGGAAATTCGCGCCGAGCGTCAGATGGATGGAATTAACAAGGCGAAAGAGAGAGGTGTAGCTTTTGGTAGAAAGAAAAAGATGACAAACCAGCAGATTGAGGAGCTAATCGAGCGAAGAAAGTCGGGCACTCTAATTAAAACTCTGATGGCTGATTACAACTTGTCTAAAGCTAGCGTTTACAGATATCTGAAGAAGTAATTCAAAGTTACTATTGAGTGTCATTTAATTCTAAAGATTTAGTCTCGTTTATTCCTGAAATTTACAGGCAAAATATAGTGCATAAATCATAGGATTTTGCCACTAACTTTTGCAACAGAAAAAAGCCAAGAAAATCATCAATTTAGAAAGTGTGGCAAAACTTGCAAGTTTTGCGACGCGCTAGCTTATCCGAAGGTGTACCCTTTAGGGAATCCTTTAGAATACAACGGAAATAAAAAAATCACTATTGAACGAAATCTACTAGGAGAAATATTTATTTTGACAGTTAATATCGAAATCCTAATAAATTCCAGTAATTAAGAAAAGGAATCAAGCCTAATGCGAAAAATGAAACTACAGAATAGTGTAGTTGCTCGCTCAATGACCATTCAGGACTCATCCAAGCCAATATAACTAAAACAGGTAATCCCAGAGCTAAAACTGAAGTCAACAGAAAAATCCCCAAAGATATAGGAACTATTTTTGGTAAGCCGTATTGCCATTGAAGTCGATAATTTTTCTTGGTTAGTGGATCTAGTATCAGCATTCCCAAAGCACAAATTAAATTCAATCCACAAATCAACCCTGCTAATGATTGGGCTAATTGATGGATAGAATCTCCAGGAAAATTCATCAGAGCTAAAATACTAACAACTAATCCTGAAAGAAATACTAGGATAAACGATAAAATCAGTATCCAATGAAAAGTATTAGTTTCATACCAGGCTAATTTGTTGATTACTGCATGATCCAACACAAGATTAGTTATTTTTCCTTGGCTATCTGCTTGGGCTAATACCCAACTATAGGGGGAATTTTTTACCTGTAATACTAGTGGCTCTACCTCCTCAAGATACAGAGGATTAGGACTTTTAAAAGTTTTAGGATTACTCAATATTCCATCAGCTTCTAACTTGAGACGAAAAGAGGAGGTAGAAAATAATAAAGTAATTTTTTCTAAAGTTCGTTTGGTATAGCCATCGCTACGATAGCTACCTTCATAGGGTTGGAGATTTTGCTGATTTCTAGGTAATACTGGCAATGTGGCATAATCTTCATCAGTCAAAGGAAAATAGCGAGCGATAAATTGTTTCATTAATTTTCCAGGGATGTTGCCGACCGCATTTGCCGAAACAAACAGACCTAAATTATGTTCGGGCATCAAAAATAAAATACTGGTAAATCCTGAGATTCCGCCCATATTACCGAGTACCCGTTGATTATTATTTGGAGTCAGTTCCCAAAATCCCAAGCCCATACCAGGAAAGCGAGAATCGTTAGTGAATTGCTGTTGCTGCATTTGCTGAGCAGTAGTTTCCGAAATAATTCTTTGAGATTTAAACTTTCCATATTGAAGATGGGCAATCGCCAGTTTGGCAAAATCTGTAGCGGTAGTGTTGATACTAGCAGTTGGCATATGGGTATATTCATAGTCAAAAGCTTGATAAACGTCTTGTTTTTTTAGATATCGATAACTTGAGGCTAAGTTTAAAGCCTCAGAAGATGGTAAATCAAAACTGCTATGATTCATCTCCAGGGGGTGTAAGATATTCTCCTCAATGTATTGAGCATAAGGAACTTGGGTAATCAATTCTACAAGATAGCCAAGTAAACCATGACTATAATTACAACTTCCCACAACTGCTTTCCCTGGAGGTCTTACCCGCTTAGGCATCTTAGTTGCTAAATATTCTTCAAAAGGGATCGAGCTGGATTTGTCAAAAGTTCCCATCCCAATAAAGTTACGATCAAAACCAGCCGTCTGAGTTAGTAAATTAGCAATAGTTATAGGTTGAGGAAAATTATTTTCAATCTGAAAATTATGCAAGTACTGATTGACATCATCATCTAGATTAATTAATTCTTTTTCTACTAACTGCATAACTGCTGTGGCAGTTAACAACATAGATATGCCACCCACTCGAAACACGGTGCGCTCTGCCACTACTGGTATTTGTTGCTCTACATCTGCATAACCATAACCTTTAGCCAAAAAAAGTTCGCCATTCTGTACAACAGAAAAAGTAACACCTGGAATGTGTAACTCATCCATCTGTTCCGCCATAAACTCATCTATCCAAGTTTCTAATTCCTGTGGATTCGTCAAGATTGGTTGAGTCATTGTAGTTATTTAGCTTAAATCGAGCTAATTGCAATAATACTACAGTTTAACTATGAGTCGCATTATAAGAATTCCGAGCGAGATATTTGTATGATAATTTTGTTTGTCCATAATTTATATGGACTTTTTGACGCTATATTGGTTTTTTTGTATTACGTCAAATAACTCTAAAGATTTTACGCCACTTAATTCTGAAAGTTACAGTTTTGGGGCAATTTCTCGCTGTCTATTAAGTTATAACTTTGTGGACATTCTAAAATAAGCTATATTTTATCCACTAATTACATAAGATTGCCTTCGTCATATGATTAATAATTGACGAGACTTTTAAAAGTGACTTACACCTAGTATATTTTGTAGGGCATACCAAGCAGATCCCTGCAAAGCCATTTGATCGTTAAGAACAACATAAACAGGAATATCTTCTAACAGGTGAGTAATTTTATCCTTATTGATGAAATGCTCTATAAAAAGTGGCTGCATTAGCTTATTGACGATTCGAGGCGGAATACCACCTCCTATATAAACTCCTCCCCTGGCTAAAAATCTCAGAGCTACATTACCAGCCTCCGCCGCTAAAATAGCGACAAATAGATCTATCGCTTTGGCGCAGACTTCACATTCATTATTGACTCCTGCTTGACCAATAGCAGCAGCAGCTTCTCCCTGGTTGATCTTTTGTGATAACCAAGGTGGCGTGACTCCATAGCCACTAGCAATAAGATAATCGTAAATTTGTACTAACCCAAGACCTCCAAGAATCATGTCATAGCTAACTCGTTGATACTGCTGTTGAATATAGCGCAGTAATCCTGACTGAAGTTCATCAAAAGCACCGAAATCTGAATGTCCCCCTTCTGAAGCAATGACACGACTTTGTCCATCTACTTCAATTACTAATGCTTCTCCTAAACCAGTACCTACAGCAATTACAGCACGATTTCCTCCAGGTATAGTACGACCATTTTTGATGGTGACTATCTCTTCATCTTTTAAAGTGTTCAATCCGTATGCAGCAGCTTCTATATCATTAAGTAGCGTCACAGAACATTGTGTAATTTCTGCTAAAGACGTGGCTTTGACGTGCCATGGCAGATCGATGAGTTGAGATTCTCCTTCATGCACTGGAGCAGGTACATCAATACAGGCAAAATCGGGAGTAAAACTTTCATGGCTAAGAAAATCTCTAACCATTGGTTCTAAACTAGAATAATCTCTACATTTATAAGATTTTTGAGCAACCAGAGAAAAGTTCCCGTCAAATATAGCGAGTCGGCAATTTGTTCCACCAAGATCGCCAGCCAAAATTGTTCTATCTCGTTGAAGATTCATTGCTCCTAAATACTCTTACTCAGATAATTACTAAGACTCTATCTCTTCTAAATAACCTCTTGAAATACGCCAGAAAGATGAGTTAAGCTGTCGCGAGTTCCTCGTTGTACATCTTCAACTTCTTCATACTCGATACTCCAATACCCTTGGTAATCGGCGTTTAACAACTCTTTTATAATTGGCTGCCAACGAATTTCTCCTTCTCCAACTGCACATAGTTCTGGTTTACCGTTAGTCCACCGAACATCTTTCCAGTGAGTGTATTTAATCCAGGGTAAAATGTAACGCAAAGCCATCAGAGGATCTGAACCTGACATCAAGAAATTAGCTGGATCGTAATTGATTCCAACAGCAGGACTATTAATACCTTCCATAATTCTAGCCGTTCTTTGACCTGTACCAGTTATTCCACCATGATTTTCAAGCACCAGGGTTATTCCACGAGTTTCTGCATAATCTCCAATACAGTTAAAAGCCCAGTGTAGTTGTTTTAAAAGTTCTAGATCTAGACAATCTTTTTGTTCTCCTCCAGCAAAAACTCGGACTATCTTGGTCTGCAATTTTTGTGCCATATCTACAAAGCGACAAACTTTCTGAATCTCCGTCTTTAAGTCTGAAGGATTGGTAAGAGTGAAATCACTTTCTGCTGCCAAACAAGCAATTTCTACACCACCATTCTCTGCCCAAAATGCAACTTTTTCTACCGCCTCTTCACTACGAGTATCGAGCAAATGTTTGGGTGTTTGGGAATGAGCATTAACCTCTACGGCATTAAAACCGAGTTTAGCGGCATGATGGAAAAAATCTGGAATTTCCAACTCTCTCCATCCCCAGGCTGCACAAGCATATTGGAGATCTTCAAATTTTAAACTTGCCATAAATTCTTTAATTGTTTTCTCGCTAAACTATTTCTTTTTTTGATATTGATGGGTCGGATGTAATCTTAAATCCTTGAAAGACTGTCGAAAAATTCCCCTTTGTTGGGGAGGCACACATAATGCCCACATCTGCTATGTCAGCAGATGTAAAGCGAGTCATTCTAAATGCAGTGTAGTTGTCTTTTTCCAGAGAATAAGAGACTTTCAAAACTTCTCCTCGTCGCAGTACGCGCATTTTCAAGAGAGGCGAATCAGGGGATAGGGGAATAACCGATACATCAGAGTAATCCTGAGTAACTACAGTCATAAAATTTTGAATCCCATCAATGAATTCAATACCACACTTTAGCCAATGAGCTTCATTTGAGCGTACCATCAGTCCTGCCTGATCGTACTGTTCTTTATATTGACCTCTAACATTAACTTCGGCGCAGAAGTCTCCCGTAACAGTCTCATAATAAAAGTGTCCATTGTCACTGATAAATCCGTATTCTGTTTTGCGCCAAAAATCGGTATTTTGATCGCAGGTTACTTGGATGGTGTCACCCACAATCTGCCAATTTGGAGGTTCGTTATACCATTTCATTGAATCGAAAGGTGATAGGTTTACTAGAAACTAAATTGAGTCAATAATATGTATGACTACTGCACGGTATATCCGCCATCAATGGCTATAGATTGCCCAGTGATAAACGAAGCTCCATCTGAACATAGCCAAACTACTGTTTCCGCCACTTCATCTGGCTGCCCAATTCGTCCCAAGGGATGTTTTTCTTTGAATAGTTCTTTAGAGTCTTCAGGACTACCTAAGAAAGGGTTATTATTTAAAAAACGGTTTAACATCGGCGTATCGATCGCTGCGGGGGAGACAGCATTAATGCGGATACCAAATTCTGCGTATTCTAAAGCTGCTGATTTAGTGAGTCCCAACACGCCGTGTTTGCTGGCAGCATAAATAGCAGAGGCAGGCATACCAATCAATCCAGATATGGAGGAAGTATTAACAATAGTGCCGTTTCCTTGTTCGAGCATTTGTAATATTTCATGTTTCATGCATAAATACATTCCTTTCAGATTAATATTTATAATTTCATCAAAGTCTTTCTCAGTTTGTTCGGTCAATGTGCGGATTGGTCCTTCCACACCAGCATTATTAAAGGCGATATCTAAGCAACCATAAAGTTCGACCGTTTTTTTTACCAAAGCTTCTACTTCTAGAGATTTGGCAACATCAGTTTGTATAAATAAGACTTCACCGCCCATTTCTCTAACTAACCGTGCTGTTTTCTCACCCTCTAGATCGCGTCGGCTGGCAACAACTAGCTTTGCCCCCTCTCTAGCAAAGGCTAGGGCTGTAGCCCGACCAATACCAGAACTCGCTCCTACGATCAAAGCGACTTTATCTGCAAGTTTTTTCATTCTCAGAATTTTCTCGATTATGGTTAAAATTATGATTTTTCAATCTTTGCTTGTTTAAAGCACTATTTTGGCTGAGTAATTCCTTAAACCACTTGTGGTCAAGATCCCCCAAGGAATTTATTTGTCTGTCAGCCTTTAAGAATTCTGGATTGTTCCGTTCCTCAGCAGCAGGAACGACAATACATTTCATTCCTGCTGCTTTGGCACTAGTCATGCCTGTAATAGAATCTTCAAAAGCAATACAGCAACTTGGATGTATGCCTAAATCTCTAGCAGCAGTTAGATAAACGGCAGGATGGGGTTTGCCAAAATCCTCATTTTCAGCAGAACTCAAGACATCAAAGGTATCTTGTAAATTGAGCCGTTGCAGTGTTGAGCGAACTAAAATCATGGGCGATGATGTAGCTAAAGCTAAAGGTAAGTCGAGGCTTTGACAAAGTTCCACAACTTCAATTGCTCCAGTCATAGCTTTTCCATACCTTGCGACTCGTTCGGCAACTCGTTCGATTAACCGCTGGGAGACAGTCTCAGGACTAACATCTATCCAAGGAAATTGTGTATACCAATGAGCAACCACTTCATCGATCCGTAAACCTAAAGTTTGGATACACATGGTTTTTTCTAATGGGACTCCAAGGTCATTAAATATTTCCACCTCTGCCTGACACCAAAATGGCTCGCTATCAATTAGTAAGCCATCCATGTCGAAGATAATGCCAGTATTAAACATCACGATTTATCTCAAATACTCAAATCGACAAATGTGCGTGTACCTGGTTGAGGACTCCAGGAGGTTAACTCTCCAGGAAGTTGTAGTAAAGAGATTCGACAACCCAACATTTGTTTAAAAAAAGCTTCATCGCGTTTAATAGTTGAGATTGCTTCGGTCATAGTTTGTTCGGTTGCTCCTGCGAAGGAGGTAACAATAGCAATTTCTCGCATAAATAATTCATGGGGAGAAACTGGTAAGTGAATGCCAGGTTTAGGAACGCCATAAATAAATACTATTCCTGCGTTGCGGACTACATTCAGAGCAGTCGTTAAACCACTGGGAGAACCAGAACATTCAATAGCAATGTGAGCTACAGCAGATTCTGGAGTTGAAACCCTTTTAATACCTAATTTGTCAACCCAGGGAAGTGATGCAGTAGAGATATCGTATAGGACAATTTCTCCCTCAAAATTGGGGGAGTGAGTTAGCAAGTAGCAAATTAACGCTCCTGACATCCCTCCACCAATCACTGATACTTGTGGTTGTTCTACCGACAATAAATTAGCACTTGCCAAAATACGTTTCACACCTCTAATCGCACAACTTAATGGCTCGATTAGCACTCCCAAAGTGGGGTTATCAAATTTAAAAGGGTATAAAGAATTTTGAGGAACGCGTATTTTTTCGGCATAGCCCCCATTCTGGTTAACTCCCAACTCTGACAAATTGAGACAATGACTAGTTAGCCCCTCTTGACAGTAGCTACATTGACCACAGGAAATTTCGTTATTCAGGGCAAAATGTTCGCTGGTATCGGGAACTTTACAGACTACTTCATGTCCAAGAATACATTCTGCTTCTAAACCTTCTGTGGTAATTTGTTGGTCGGTTTTGCAGACTCCCACATATTCCACATCAGCAATCACTTCACCAGGTTTAGCTTGGCTCGGTACGGGGACATTCCGAATTTCAACTTTATTAACCCCAGATAAAACGGCAGCTTTCAAAAAACACCTCCTTAAACAGTAATTGGCGAAGATAGTAAGGGAGCAAGCTTGTTGAAGACTCGATCTAAAACCCCAATAGTTCTATCTATTTCTTCGTTGGTAATGTCTAGATAGGGTGCTAATTTAATTACATTAAGATCATATCCTCCAGCTTGTAGGAGCATTCGCCAAGTTTTGCCTTCCCAGATAAAATCGTTATCTTGAGCGATAGTGGCTGCTAGTTGAGATGCACCATTGTGAGGAACACCTTCTGAATCTGCTAAAACCACGTTCAGAACTAATCCCAAACCATCTACGCTATATATAAAGGGATAACGTTCTTTTAATTGACGTAGTTTGCTAAGAAAGTATGCTCCTTTTTCTGGGATGGAAGTTTCGTAGTCCTGTCCCATCATATAGTTCCAAGAGGCTAAAGCAGCAGCAGTTCCCAAAGGATGATTGGCAAAATTACTATGGGCATGTCCTGGCGTAATAACTTCGGGAGACACTAAATCTTCCCTAGCCCACACTAGACTAACTGGACTTAATCCATTGGTAAACGATTTACTCAGGGTAATAATATCTGGAACGAATCCAAAATGCTCAAATGCGAATAATTTTCCAGTACGGTACATTCCTACTTGGATTTCGTCAGCCACAATAAGAACTCCCCTCTCTCGAAGTTCGCCAAGGAAATTCTGATAAAAATTCTTTGGGGGGATAGTGTAGCCTCTTCCCTGACAAGGCTCGATAACCATTGCTCCAATTTCAGAGCTAGTGGCACTGGCAATTCCATAATATTCATTAGAGAATGCCTTAGTAATCATGCGTGCGCAATACAAATCACATGTATCTTGCTCTTTCTCATAGAAACATTGAGCGCAATTGGCAAATGGAAACATAACCGCTCGTTCGGGAAACTCGTTAAAATACTGTCGGTAACGATGACTGCTTGATAAATTAAGGGTTCCCATTGAACGACCATGATAACCTCCCATCATCACGGCTACTTTGTTTTTTCCAGTATTCTTGCGAACAATTTTCAAAGCATCTTCGACGACCAAAGAACCGCCAACATTGAAAGAGACTCGACCTTTAATTCCTGTTCTTTCAAAAATTGCGTCAGTAACTTCTTTAGCGACTAATAGTTTCTCTCGATGCAAAAAGTCACCACAAACTTGAGGAAGACTACCTAACTGCCTAAATACTTCTGATTCAATGGCTTGGTTGCGATATCCAAAGTTGCAACTTGAGTGCCACATACCCGTATCGATATATGTGTTGTCATCATCATCAAAGATCACATCCTTTTGACAACCTTTTACCATAATTGGATTTTCTTGATAGTGAACAGTATCACCCCAAGACATACACTCTTTATCAATTTGGCGAAGTTCCTCGGTGCCTACTCTACAGGTAGATTGATAATCGTAAGGTAATTTTTGCAACATACTTTCTTTGGGGGACTCTTAAATCGCAATAAAAGAGAATATTAAGTTTGGGTAAAGCTTATATAAAGCTACTATTAAAAGCGTTATATAAATGAAAAAGCTTTCAAGTTCTTTACGTATATTTACGTTTGTATTTGTGCTTTAATCGAACAGAACGCAAACCTTGTTCGGAATTTAAGACAGAAGCGAACCAGATCGTTCGACTGATTAGCAGAGAATTTTAGATTTTCGGATCAAGTTCGGAAAAAGATAAAAGACGAAGAGGAACTGGTATTCCTAATTTCCAGATCTCACCAGGAGTATCCAAAGGTTTGACATAGGTTGAAATTAGATCTGTAGAATGGCTATAAAGGCTTGAGTGATAATTATCTCGATCTATCACCACAGTAGTTCCTGATTCACTGATTTCTTCAAGTAGCCGAAAGCAATTGTTTAGAACTACATTGCCAGTACTAAAGATCTCTCTAACCATTGCTGGGCTTCTTGATAGTGGCGAAATTGGCGTTCACTGCGACGAAATTCAGGGGTATGTACCATCCTTTTCCCATTCATCCATTTCGCCCCATGATGTTTGTGCAGTAGTTCGTGATAGAGAACTAATTCCACAACCATTTGCGGTACGAGATCACTATCTAATGTCCGACTCATGACTACCCTATCCCGCAGAGGTTCGTAATGTCCCAGTTTGCGATGGGTTAAGGTTTTATTCCAGGTTAAACGGGGTTTTACCATCTCCCCTGCAAAGTACTCTTGATTGATTGGCTGAAATAAGGCTTCTAAATCGTAATAGTTTCCTTGGGGTGTCTCGGCATCGAGATCGGCTATCAGGTCTAGTTCGAGGATGATATCGCTATATGCTTCTGTTGAACTAAAGTGGCGAATTAGTTCTTTATCTTGGGAATTATTTCCCTGTATTGTGGTGTTGATGATGGCTTCTAGAATCTCGTCCTCAGCCTGGATAAACCCTTCACTCAGTTGTAGTTCGATATTTCCTTGGCGATTCTGTTTGTATTTGTACAAGCCACTGTAGTTAGTGATGGTGACTTTAACCTCTAAGATGTCTGACTTTTGGGTTTTAATAGCTCGATTGGCTAAATACTGTACTTTTTTAGCAGTCTGAATATGTAGCTTGAGATTATCTTTATCAGTCAGAAACTTCATCCAAGCATAGGCTCTACGGGAAGGCGTAGTTAAAGCAGCAGGAGTAAGTTTATTTTGTTGGCAGATGCGATCGATTCCTTGAACACAGTCCGCTAGAGTTTGCCCGATTGATTCTAGTTGGGAGTCGGTATGGTTGGGCTTTAGTTGTCCTATCTGCTGTTGAATGTTTTTTTGTTGTTTGACTATATTCTTGATTCGCAGAGTTGGAGAAGGTGTTGACGATCTTGGAGTTAGTTCTTCTCTAGATCGCTCGGTCAGAGGTAAGTTATGCCAATTTATACTCTTGAGGTAGTAGTAGGCTTTACGAGAGCGAATAGGAAGACTATCGGGAGTAGTGTTGGCTTCAGTACAGATTTGTTCGATGGTATGTAGGGAGTTAAGCACAAAAGCTTTGAAAGAGTCCACTTCTTGAGGGTGAATTCCTTGCTGTAATTGGCTTTTTAGTCGCTCTGCTGTTTTGACAACTCCCTTGATACGAACCATTTAAAAGTTTGAAGCTGTATTTACGCGCTCTTTGAAGATAAATTCACGAGGTAATTACTACGTCGCTGGCGGTTGTCCTGCTCCAACTGAACAATCAATTCTTCTAATTCAATCGAAGCTAATTCTAGTTCCCGACGATGGTGACGAGATTTAGTAACTGTCTGTGTAACTTGTTGAGGAGTGGGTAAATTTTGCTGGCTCATAGTAAATCCCAATCAGCTTTGATTTCCTGAATACTTCTTATCTTCAGCAGGAACGCGATTAGAAACAGTTGCCACCCTATCTGTCAATAACCCTAACATATCGGGAGTTATGGTGGGCTGTATCTCTGCTGTTCGCAGTAGCAATCGAGATATCTGTACATAGAGATCGGCTGCTTGTCCTGCAATAGCGGTCAACTCGTCTAGAACAACAATAGTTTGGTTAGTTTCTCCATCGCGCTCTAAGAGATGAAATTCGGCAGCTTTGGCATCATCAACGATTGAAAGAAGATTTTGCTGTATTTTTCCAAGAGTGGATTTGAGTTCGTTGCTAATCTGAGCCATTACTGCCTTGGTTTATGGAAATTATTGATTATCTGAATTAACTACTAAGCAGCAGTTGATTCGGCTGCGGGTTTAGGCTCTTTCTTTTTAATCTCGAAGATATTAATCCCCGCATCAACTAATTCCACCACCCCCGAAGCCGATATGCTCTGCATCTTACCTGATAGAGCAGCTACCCAATTCTCCCAGGTATCCATTTTGGTAACTACCTTCTTTAAGCTCTTACGATTGACTTCTGCTTTGACAGCGATATCGTTTTCACCCTTGACTTCGATAGTGACTTTTTTGCCTTCAGTGGGGATGTTTTGAGGACGTTCGGTGAATTTGATAGTTAGTTCTGGTATTCTTCCTTGGATCATAAGTTAAGAGAGGTTCAACAAAGATAGATGATAAACAGGCTATTTCCTTTACACTACCGATAATTGAAATTAGCACCCAGAAAATTAATGGTTAACTTAGAATTATTCCTGGAAAATCCATTCACCATTTTGTCTCAGTTACAATCAGATCGCCTTCCATAAGTAGAAAGATAATTTTTGCTTATCGAAAAAGAATTGCGCCCCTCGGAATTTTAGACATAAGTAAACCCGATCGTTCAACTCGTTAGCAGAAAAATTTAGATTTTTGGATCTGATTCTGGAAGAAACAAATGGCGGAGAGGAACTGGTATTCCCACTTTCCAAATTTCACCAGGAGTATTCAGAGGTTTGATGTAGGTTAGAACTAAGTCCGTAGAATGGCTATAAAGGCTTGAATGATAATTATGCCGATCTATCACCACGATAGTTCCAGATTCGATAGTTCGGAATTCTAGTGCCTCTGGAAGGCTTGAGTTACGCTTTCCTTCTACGAGCTTCTTCAAGCGAACTCTATTCCTAGAGCTGAGTTTATGAGGATTTTGATAGATTAATTCTAGATTCTTCTTTCTCATTAACTCAGTCAGATAAACTCTACCAATACATCTTTCATAAAATTCCCAGAGAGACACACACAAACCCTTCATATAGGACAAGGTATAACGCGGATCTATGTAACTATTGCCCTGTCTTGTTTTGGGCGATTCTGATTTTTTGACGATTTTGAGCTTTTTGCGTACTACTTTTGAGGGTGTAACGCGCTCGCTAGAATCTTCTTCAGATAACGGTTGTGACTGTAGCATTTCTGAAGCTGCTACTTCTGGTTTTTCGTCTTTTTGAGCTGGGTTTTCTGGCTCTGGTACGGTTAGATTTTCACTTTGTACGGTTTTGAAAGCTCGGTATCGAGGATGCCAGATTTTTAGATTGTGCTTTTTTCTGAGGGTATTTTCTGATATACCCTCGCCGTAGGTGCTGCGTGCCTTTTGTTGGATTAGTTCGATTAACTGTTTGACGTTTAGGGGCAATTCTCCCAAGGCTTCGGCGATCGCCTTGACGGTGGCGATAATTCGATTGGTGGCGGTTACTTCCTTGACTTTGTTTTGGTTGGGTTTTCTCTCTTTAGCTCTTTGGTCAAGTTCCTCTACTATCTGAGCGTAAGTGACATCTCGGTTGGGCTTGGATGGGTACTTACTCCAGTACTTTCGGGCAGCCTTGGCAACATCACGACACCGAGCTTCTATTTCATGCTGGTGCTGGCAGTACTGGGCATAGTTGGGGGCTGAGGTGGCGGTATGGAAGAGATACTGGACAAGTTCTCGGTATTTGAGTTTAAGCTTGACTACTCCGTAATTAGCGATGGTCAGCAGCAGGTCATTAGTTTGCCCAAAGGCAGTCCAGCCCTCAGCGATGCGTCGCAGGATGTTCTCTATCCAGTCGTTATGCTGCTTACGCTTCATACCACCGCGATATTTGTCTTTGAACCATTGGTAGTCTTCAGCAGCCCGTTGCTTGATAATGCTGGTGTCATTGGCTTTGGCTGATGATGAACCGCAGGCAATAAAGTCATCTAGGCTGTCGCTGATGGGTTCAAAGTTTTCATGATCGAGGATGTATGAACCTTGCTGTAGGGGCAGTCTGTGACCGTTGTAGAGACTATAGCCCTCCCCTGCATTGGCGTATTGTTTGGTGTTGGGGAAGATTTCAATCTGCCCAGGTTTGATCTCCAGACCAGCTTCTTCGATAACTCGGCGCATGGAGCAAGCCAAGTTATAGGATTTGACTGGTTCGTCGAAGAAGAAGTAACAGTGGATGCCAAGAGTGGGACTGGAGCGGAGTTTTATGTTGTCCTTGAGTCCGAGGTCATAGAGGGCATGAATTAGCTTTCGCAGTTTCTCCAGGCTTTGATAGGGGTGGACTGCGCTCTTGATGTCAATATCAATCAGGGCGTACTTAGTGTACTCGCCAAATCGAACGCCGAGGATTATTTCCTGATCGGTGTACTTGTACCAGAACTTTTCTTTACTGAGATAGTAATTCTTAACGGTATACCAGTTTTCATTACTGTATCTTTCGATAAAGTCCCAGGGATGGAATTCTAGCAGATCGCAAAATCGATCTCGCTGTTCTAGTTCTGTTGGGTCAATGGGGCAATCTGAGCGGTGATTGCTTGGATTGGAATTGGTTACTGAACGGGAATCGTCCTCAAGATAGGTCACAGTGCTTTGCCACTAAAAAGATTGCAAAAGATGAAGTGGCGTACCGTTTTTTACAATCGCTGTGCTAACCTGTTCTATAATATGAACAAGCACACTAAGCTGTTCCGCAAGAAGGCGTATGTCCTTAAATAGACATGATTAACCTTTACGCGAATACGGTGTGTTTCAAATCAACTAAACAAAAAACTGTCCTGCTTCTCGTCTAGTTAATTCAAAACAACGGTTAGATATTAATAATGACTAGCTGTTACCTTTCGATTCGTTTCGTACATCATCACACCTTTTAAAGCGTCCAGACTTTAGGTGTGATTTGATGTGTAGGCGAAAAGAAAATAACAATGAGTTCATTTTCTATCTGATATCACCTCATCAAATATATTTGAATAAATTATCTAACATAAGCGAGCAAACTAGCTCGTTTTTTATTGTTTTGTAAAAGAACTTATTTATTTCCTATTTCAACGCTCTAGGACATTTCTACTTAAGCAGGAGAAATGCGAGCTAAATACCTCACTACTATCACTCGATTTTATCAATTGAGATTAGTCTTAATTGGTTGTTGGTTGGTAGTTGT
>CALNYB010000016.1:0-26577 GCA_942490675.1 Cyanobacteriota bacterium
ATCGGATGCAAGAAGTATTGCAGCGGCGTTAGCTGATTACTATGCGATTCCTACGCATACAGCGGCGGTTACCGGCGATATTGGTACAAATGATACAAATACTGCCGGTATGGTTCATTCACCGCTTTCTGGCCAAAACACCGGTCTGATTACAGGAGGTGTGGATAGTCTGGTTATCCAAATTACAGACGGATCAACACGTTGTCCTACTGATTACCAGGCTGCTGTTGACGATTGGAATGGTAGTGGTGTCTTCACCAAGACAATGCAATAATATGACATACTGGCTGTAATGGCTAACGAATAAAATGTTCCCAAGTAATTCTTGGGAACATTTTTTTTGAGGTGGCGTGACTCAGTTTGATATGTTGGAGATAAACAACAGGATACATGATAATGCATTACATTCAGACAAGATACGTGTTGCTTTTTTTATCCTTTATTCTTATTACGTTTGTCTATTCCAACTCCCTTCATTCATCTTGGCATCTTGATGACGCATCCAATATTACGGGAAATCAAAAAATTCATCTTACAGAACTGAGTCTTGAACAGATAACCCAGGCTTTGTCAGCAAGTCCCAATGGCTCAACTAATCAACTATATCGCCCTCTCCCTGTCCTTACCTTTGCATTAAACTGGTACTTCGGTCAAAATGATGTGTATGGCTATCATGTAGTCAACATTTTGATACATCTCTTAACAGCGTATTTTCTTTTCCGCTCTATTCAGTATTTGTTTGCCAGTGTTCGTTGTCAATATAATGAATCTATTGTTATTACGACGGCATTTTTCGCAACATTGCTCTGGGCATTAGCTCCTATCCAAACGCAGGCTGTCACCTATATCGTCCAACGAATGGCATCTATGGCGGCTATGTTTACCGTTCTTGGTATATATTCCTATCTTCGAGCAAGAACAACAGATAATAAGAGGCAAAGGTATATGTTTTTTTGCCTCTGCCTTTTATCGTATCTTGCTGCAATAGGAAGTAAGGTTAACGCAATTTTGCTACCTGTTTCTCTTTTGCTTATAGAAATAGCTTTTTTTAACGCAATGACCAAAAAGAGAAATATCACACATCTTGTGACATTCTTTGTCCCTGTATTAATAGCTGCTTTTCTGCTGGTCTACTACGGTCTCGGTCGGAATCCCTTTGATTTTGCTGAGGGCTATACGAACCGGTCATTCACATTAACCGAACGTCTTCTGACTGAGCCACGTATTGTAGTGATGTATCTCTCTCAGATCCTCCTTCCGATAGCTGACCGCCTGTCTATTGAACATGATATTACGCTCTCTACATCTCTATTCTCTCCTTGGACAACGTTGCCAGCTATTTTTTTAATTTTTAGTTTGATTTTTTTATCTATTTTCTTTTTAAGAAAAAAGCCTCTTTTTACCTTTCCAGTTCTTTTCTTTTTTTTAAATCATCTGGTTGAATCTACAATTTTTCCTTTAGAATTAGTCTTTGAGCATCGAAATTACTTACCATCTCTTTTTCTTTTTCTTCCTATTGGCTTCATGTTTGCCCAAGTTCTCTATGGAAAAAATTCTTTTTCGCAATTTGGACGCATCGCTATTATGTTTTGTGGAGCAGTTTATTTAATAATTTCAGGTCATGCAACATACACAAGAAATGAGTATTGGATCAATGAAGAGTCCCTCTGGAAGGATGCTCTACGCAAAGCGCCCTCCAGTGCAAGAGCTGCTCATAATATAGGTCTGGTTTACTCTAATTCTGGTCAATATGATAAAGCATATAGTTATTTTCAATTAGCAGTAGACAATGCGGATACAGCAGCATCCCCCGGCTACGCAAGAAAAAATGCTCTTAATGGATTAAGTAATGCTGCAATTAAACTTGGTCAGTATGATAAAGCTGGTAAGTCTATTGACGAGTGTATAAAAAAATATAATTTTGACGTTTGTAGATTAGCTAAAGTAGCTCTTTATTCTCATCAAGGATTGCATCAGGAAGCGTTACGTGCTTCCAAGCAGTTAGCAGAAAAAAGTTCTACCTATAAATATAACAAAACAGTAGTTATTGCAGCTTATTTGGCAAAGGATTTAGCATCATCTTCAGGTTATATAAAAAAAATAATACGTACTTCTCTTCATGACCCTCGTATTCTTTATATCACAGCTATTTACTTAATAAAGGAAAAGGCGTATCGTAATAGTCTATTATTTTTAAATAAAGCTGAAAAAATAGCGCCTAATATAATAGAGTATCAAATAGCCCTTGCAGCAGTCCATCATAAAAATGAACAGGATGATATTGCAGAAAATATAATAAAAGCATTAATTAACAAACACTCACTGTCAGCTATTAATAAAAAATTGGCAAAGATAGGACAGTATGATTTAGACCAAGAGACTGTAATTTTTTTAAAAAAAATACTGCTCTTGTCGGTTAGGTCTCAAAAGCTGGGGTTTGTAGAAAATGCACTATAAAAAGACAATAAACTATAGAAAAAGTAGCGTTTTCCTTTTGCTAACTGTTTTGATATGCCTCATCTATTCTAATACCTTCAACGCCTCTTGGCATTTTGATGACAAACTAAATATTCTGTTAAATTCAAATCTACACCTGACTGATCTGCACCCAAAATCACTTGCAAATACTCTTATATCGGGTTCAGACTGGTCAAACCCTAAATTCTATAGACCAGTATCCTGTTTTACCTTTGCTCTAAACTGGTATTTCGGTCAAGACAATCCAATTGGTTATCATATAGTCAATATAACCATTCATATTATCACGGCGTTTGTTCTTTTTCTTGTTCTCCTGCAAATAATGCGACTTACAGGCGCAACAAAAAAAGATGAAGCAAAAAATTACTTCATAGCCCTTTTATGCGCTACATTATGGGCAACCGCACCCATTCAAACTCAAGCTGTCACCTACATTGTTCAGCGCATGGCTTCTTTAGCGACAATGTTTACGATTCTTTCTATTTACAGCTATTTGAAAGCACGAACAGAGGGAAAATATATCCGCTGGGTTGTACTTTGTATTCTGTTCTTTCTTGCCGGAATTGGCAGCAAAGAAAATGCTGTCATGTTGCCGGTTTCTCTTCTTTTATTGGAATTTTCTTTTTTTAGGCATCATATTTCAAAACAAAAGATAGGCTGGATAGCTGCTGCCTGTTTTGTTATGTTACTTGCAAGCTTATTGACAATGCATTTCTTTTTTGGCAAAAATTTATTGGATATTTTCGATCCATCCCGCCTTATTGAGAGCTATGAAAAACGCTCATTTACTTTAAGTGAACGTATCCTGACAGAGCCGAGAATTGTCCTGATGTATCTTTCCCAGATATTTATTCCGCTTGTTTCCCAGCTATCCCTTGTCCATGATATCCAAGTGTCCATCTCACTTTTTACACCGTGGACAACCTTACCTGCAATTGCAGTGATTTTTACCTTGATGATATTATCAATAAGATATCTCAAAAAATATCCTCTTGTTGCCTTTCCTGTCCTTTTCTTTTTTCTCAATCACATCATAGAATCAACGGTTTTACCGTTAGAGTTAATCTTTGAACATAGAAATTATCTTCCTTCATTGTTCATTTTTCTTCCTCTGAGCGTTTTTATTGCCCATGCAATTTATGCTCCCAGCAAATTTTCCTTTGTCGGACGTTTTGCCATTGCAGCAGGCACAGTATGTTTCTTGATTATCTCTGGTCAAGCGACCTATACTAGAAATTTTGCTTGGGCAGATGAAGGGACGCTGTGGAGTGATAGCATAAAGAAAGCTCCATCAAGTCCTCGTGCTGCTGGTTATCTAGGTCAATGGTATCAGAAAATTGAGCAACCTCAAAAAGCATACTATTATTTCCGATTTGCACTGCAAAATTCATATCTGGCGCCAACTCCAAAAAAATCTCAGTTAGCAGCTTCCCAATCTCTTGGATTGGTGCATTATGAATCAGAGGAATATAAGAAAGCAATTCCCTATTTCAATCAATGTATTAATATAGAAAAAAACAATCGTAATTGTCTAACAAACAGAGCACGGTCATATTTACAGCTTTATTTACCGCAAAAAGCCTTGGATGATGCTGAGATTCTTGTTGCGGACTATCCAACCTATTTATTGGCAAAATATATTGCCGCCTCAGCAAGTTACCGTTTAGGTGCGTTGGCAGAAGCTCAGAGGTATATGCATGAAATTATACAACAGTCCTTAGATAAACCGAAGGGATTATATCTTATGGGACTTATTCTGCTCAAATACAAAAGTTATCCGAATGCCCTTTTTTTTCTCCGACAAGCTGTAGATCAGTGGCCAAGCAACGCAGAATATCAATTTTCCTTAGCAGCAGCTTATTATATAAATAACCAACTTGACGCTGCCGAACAAACTCTGCGCGATATATTTAATCGTTACCCACTCCCTGTCATTGAAATGGCTTTGCAAAATTTTAAGCCAGATGCTCCAAGTCAAGAATCCTTAATTTTTACACAAAAATTTTTTGCTAAAATGCTGAGAGAAGAAATGTAATTTTTTTTGCAAAGAATGGTGCAAATATTGCATAAAAAACAGTAAACAGGTCGATGCGACATCTATTCAACGAAGGAGAAAAGTCATGACAAATGATAAACTGAGGATTCTGATTGGCGAAAAAGGTTTTACTTTAATTGAACTAATGATCGTCATCGCCATAATTGGCATTCTAGCAGCCGTTGCCATTCCAAATTTTATCGCATATAGAGACAAGGCATTCTGCAGTGCTGCTGAATCGGATGCTAGGTCTATCGCTGCGGCTGTAGCAGATTATTTTGCCATTCCAAGTCATACCCGGTTACAAATAATTCCACTTGCGCCAATCGTTATCAATAGCAATGGTATTCAAGCTGCTCCGGGGGTGCTTGGCCCAGCAGGTTTAGAATTTTCGCCTCTTTCGGGAGGCAATACTGCACTAATTAACGGAGCTATGGACGATTTCAGTATTGTTGTTACGGATAACAGCGGACGTTGCCCAGAGGACTACATGAATGCACAGCCTGGCTGGGATGCAACAAACGGAAAATTTACCAAACGAATGAATTAGTAAACGTTACCCTTTCTTTATATAACAGTCGAGCAGTCTACCTCACAGAACTTGCTCGGCTGTTTTCTTTTGACATTTTCTTCAACATAAGCCATCCAGCGCATGTGCATTTTTTCAAACATGCCATATCAAAACTTGAATAAAATGGACAAAATCTCTGAGATTCAATTCAATTACACCATTACCAGATGTCATTAACAAGTTACAAAATCGTCAATTTCCTGATGCCGACTATAGAGCTGGCCCAGAAGAACAGAGGGACTGCCTGGCTACTGGATCGTGGCTACCATCTCTACAAACGTTTGTTGGAAGACCAGTTCAGGCATCACCTCCCCAAGCTGATCCGGCGCAGCGACCTGGTGGTCGATGTCGGTGCCAATATCGGTTTCTATACAGCGATATTTTCTAAACTGGTTGGGCCCGAAGGACGGGTGCTTGCCATTGATCCCTGCCGGGAGCACTGCCGAAAGCTGGCTGCGCTGGGTCTTAACAATGTAACTGTTTTTGAACAGGCGGCAGGGGCTGTAGAGGGAGAAATTGATTTCTATATTAACCCGCGTCATCCCGGCGATCATCGCTGTTATTTCCCCGGTCCGAAACATGAGAATGTTGTCAAAAGCACGGCGCACGTCAGCACATTATCCCGCATCTTGCGTAAACAGAGTGGTTTCAGAGTGAGCCTTATCAAAATTGACGTACAGGGCTTCGAGATGGCGGTATTGGAGGGTTTGGAGGAGTGGATGACCGCCACCGGCGAACACCCAAATCTTATTCTGGAAGTGGCCCCTACCGAATTGAACGATGCCAAGATCAGCGTCTCGCAGATTGAAGAGTGGCTCCGGGGACATGGCTATCACTTGTTTCGCCTGCAGAGAGACGGGGTGATCCCTCTGGAAAATCTATCGCACTATATCCGTGTACTACCGATGCACGACTACTTCGACATTTTAGCCTCACCACGGATGGAGCCTCTGCAATGACGACATTTAGCTCTAAAAAAGCGCAAATTGATCGCCTGTTGATGACCCTGATCGCGGTGATGGCACTTGCGGTCAATCTCTACCGGATTGACCATGAAAGCCTGTTCATGGACGAAATCCATCAAGTATCGTGCTATGGACTGCCCTTTGCGGCGGTGAAGGAGTGCGCATTAGGAACGGTTCAGCCTCCTCTGGACTACTGGCTCGGCCATTTTGTCTTCAAACTTTCTACTACCGATTTCGCCGCAAGACTCCCCGCAGCCCTCTTCGGAGCAGGTAGCGTACTCATCTTCATGATGCTCCTTCAAGGACGGGTTCGGCGAGGGGTACTTTACGGCCTGACCCTCCTCTATGCCATTTCCCCGTTTCAAATTTACTTTTCGCAGGAAGCACGCCCTTACGCAATCGCAATCTTTTTTTGCCTGATTCTGGTGTTCTTCACCGAAAGGTACTTGGTACGACGAACGATAGGGGCAATCGGCTTTCTGACCATCCTGTTAATCGCCTTCCTGTTTCTGCTGAGTAGAACTTTTTCGCCACTGCTCATTATCGTTACTCTCTGCACTATGCTGGGGTATCTGTCGGCTAGGCATCTTTGGTTGAGGGAGTTCTCGCAACTTAGGGAGCGGCTCCTTTTTCTCGGCAGCCTACTGATCGCCTTGGTCATGTATCTTCCCGTGCATGTACGCCTGACGCAATACGCCAACCGCTATGCCAACGGTGCCGACAACATTGGCCTTGATCTGCTGCTGGATGGTCTCTCGAAATTCCATCTGCTGCCAGGGATCAATGCCTATCTGGCCCAGATGGATCCCATCGGTCTGTTTGCTGCTCCATTTCTAATCTTTGCTCTGGTTGTCAACTTGCGGGATTTTCTGCGGGGACGGCTCCACGTATTCAGTATCGTTGCGGTCCTACTTCCAGCAAGCTTGGTGTTCCAGGTTTTTGTCTACCTGGCAAAAACAAGTAACCCACTCAGACCTCCCTATTTAGTAGGTGTCCAAGCCCTGAGTCTATTGTTATGTGCTTACAGTCTGGAGCGGCTCTGGAGTTTGGGGTGGAAACCATTACGTTTGGCCCGACCGCTCCTGGCCTCCGGAATGGCGGTTTTCGCACTTTTTACCCTGTGGGATTTCGAGACCACCCCCAAACGGGAGAACTGGCGTGACCTTCTTTTTACCATCGCCGCTCAAGCCAAAAAGGATGAACTGGTGATCTTTGACAGCCTTTCAGGAAGGGATTCCTGGAAACCTTATATGTACGGAACCCTGAGATACGATACAGGAACAGCTATGCTGGCAGCTATGCCCAGTCTGCGCAACAGCATCGGTAGCGTCGATAAATTGGGTAGGCTAAGGGCCAGGCCAAAACTGGTGCTGTTTTACTACCGCGACATCCGGTTAACCTCGCGCTCCGACATCCCCATCATGCCCAAAAAAAGCGATTCGCCAGACTTGAGCCACTACCCGCTTGCAAGCGATAACTTGGAGATCACTCGTTTCAACGGCTTTCTTCTCATTGATCCGAAGTTCGATGACCGAAATCTCCTGACAACCACCTATCGCTTATTTTATTATACAGTACAGCTCTTACCGCCAAAGGCTCCGGTGATTGATATGCTACTAACCGCAGCGCGTATTGAAGCCCTGTGTCCACAGCTCAAAATCGCCGACTTCAACCCACTGGAGCTTGCCCAGGGGATCGCCACGGATCAAGAGCAGCCCCAGCTGGCTAGAACCCTGGAGCTGGTAAAGACAGCAGCCTCGGATTCCGCCGTCGGACGGTGCAGGTAAGGGAGGAAGAAAAATATTATGATCAATAAATACAGGATGCAACGTATAGCTCACTGGAATAACGTTGCGGAAAATATCCAGTCAAGTATTTGCAGTAAGTTCTATCAAAAACTGCTCTGTCATTATTATAAGTTTTTTATTCCACCAGGATTGAGAATTCTTGAACTGGGCTCCGGCGAAGGAAATCTGCTCCATAATCTTAAACCTGCCTGCGGTGTTGGTATTGATTTCAGCGCAACTATGGTCAGCAAAGCGTCCTCCCAATACCCTGATCTTGAATTTCTCTGTGCAGATGCTCATACTGCAGATATCCAAGGAAAATTTGATATTATTATTTTATCTGATATTGTGAATGACTGCGAAGATGTGCAGAGGCTTCTTCAAAATATCAGACAGAACTGTCATGAACGGACACGGATTATAATAAATTATTTTAATAATGCCTGGAGAATTCCTCTGGCAGCAGCCCGTCGTTTAAAACTTGCAAAACCTCTTATGGAACAGAACTGGCTCTCTCCTCATGATATAAGAAATTTTCTTGATCTGTGCGGATTTGAAGAGATTTCAAGCAGAGCCTTCATTGCTCTTCCGCTCCCTGTACCTCTGCTGTCGAATTTTTTGAATCGATTTATCGTCCATTTTTTTCCTTTCAGCTTATTTGCACTGACAAATTTTTCAATTTCCCGACCTGCTCCAGAAAGAAAAAATATTGACGAGTTGACAATATCGGTTATTATCGCAGCCCGTAACGAAGCTGGCCATATCGAAGAACTGTTCAATAGGACACCCAAAATCGGCAAAAAAACAGAAATCATATTTGTTGAGGGAGGCTCTTCTGATAATACATACAACGTTATTGAACAGAACATTGCATCAAACGGACGCCAAGATGTTTTTCTTTATCGTCAGCAAGGAAAGGGCAAAGGGGATGCGGTACAGCTTGGTTTTCAAAAAGCGACAGGAGATGTAGTACTGATTCTTGATGCTGACATGACTGTGAGGCCGGAAGATCTATCGTGCTTTGTCCAGGCCCTTGCTGACGGAAAAGGAGAGTTTATCAACGGGGTGCGCCTGGTTTACCCTATGGAAGATGAGGCGATGCGTTTTTTCAACATTCTCGGCAATAAATTCTTCAGTTTTGCCTTTTCATGGCTGCTGAATCAGCAGATTAAAGACACATTATGCGGCACCAAA
Source organism: Cyanobacteriota bacterium (assembly GCA_942490675.1). GTDB lineage: Bacteria > Cyanobacteriota > Cyanobacteriia > Cyanobacteriales > Xenococcaceae > Waterburya. The sequence goes on from CALNYB010000016.1 coordinate 9,031, forward strand.
GTCATGTGGAGACAGGACTATGAAATACTAGCAGCTCATCGGCATTATTTTGGAGAATTCGACCCGTTCGGCGATTTTGATCTCATTTTTGGAGCAGCAAAAATGAATCTGAAACTCATTGATCTGCCGATTCGCTACCAAGCACGCAGATATGGCACAACCAATATCAGCAGATGGAGTAATGGATGGCTGCTGCTCAAAATGGTCATCTTTGCCTCAAGAAAAATTAAGTTTATCTAAATGAAAAATTTTCTTCAACATCCTTTGGCAAAAAATCTTGACCTTGATTCACCTGATGCGCCTTCAGTCCATCGTCAGATAATCCGCAGCAAGCCGTTTTTACAGAATCTTTATAATGAATGGTATCAACTCACATTGAGCGGGTGCAGTTTTATGAAATTTGATATATATTAGCCACAGCATCACCAAAGAGTAATAGTATTCGTTTTTTCAGCTTGGTAATACCGTCAAAGACATACTTAACCCGGTTTCCGACAGTGATTTTAATACGACTGATTCCGCCTATTAACTGAAAAATCCAGCGCAAAGTAGGCGTCTGAGTAGGCTGGTTAATTTGATTAGGAACGGTTTCCTGCTGTTCAGCTAACCGATTACGCATTCGTCTTTCTGCTATCCCGTAAACTAAGAGCGAAAGCACCATGACCATAAGTAATGCAGCAATCCGAGACGGCTTTTTTACAAATAAGGAGGACGCAAAAAATAAAGGATCCTTCAGGAAACGGAACCCTTGTTCCGCTTGGTTTTGTTTCTTATAGGCAGTGAGAACTTCCTGTACAGACAGATATTCTTCAGGGATATTAGTGCCTATGACATAACATGCAGCTATTTTTTGCAGTCGATCCACCTTGTCACTGTCAAGTTGCGCTGCTAAAACTATCTGATAATCAATTGCAACAGGTTGTTCACCTTTTTTGGGACGACCTTTCCCTTTGTATCTTTTATGTTCTATGATTTCATACGATAATAGGCTGTGGGTCTTCCATTTGCTGGCTAATTTTTCGCCTGCTTTGATTGCATCTTCTGCGCAGTGGAAGCGAGCTGCTTGTAGGTGAAAAATTTCCTTCTGTATTTTAACCTTCTCTTTTTTAACCTTTTTTCGTATCCTTTTGACAGCTTTTCCCCGGGACGTCTCAGAGGACACAACCAGCCACCTTTGCTTGATGTCATAATGTTCTACATTGAACTCTTTAACTTTACGTCCGTTATCGAACTCCAGCCACTCATCCGGGGTATCAAGGGCCTGAATGATAACTTCTTCAACTTTTTGTATATTTTGAGGAATACGAGTGATAAAAAGCAGTTTGCTTAAATTTTTGGCATTCTTCCGAGTATATACCTTGCAGTCGGCTACAATATACCGAGGGGTTTCAGACTGTTCAAACTCTTTGATCAAAGCTGCCGCCCGTTCCTGAAAAACAGTGTTATCGGAACTGTTGCCGTCTAAGCTCTTAAATAAAATTGGAATTCCACCATCCTGAGTGACCATCATTTCCAGCATGACCTGTTTTAAGTCAGGACGATGGTCTTTGGAATGTCCGTGGGTGATAGAAATCGCCTGCTCATCAGCATCAGGAAGATATTCACCTGTCAGACTGAACGCACTTGTATCCAAGTGATTGAAACGAAAGTCAACATGTTCTTTTTCACACACATCGACAGCTATGTGGCTAAAAAGTGCTTCGGTTCCAAAATTATGCAAACGGTCAAGGACACGCCCAATTTTAAAGCGATTAAAATCATCGGCATTCACGCCCTCTCTGAACAGTAAAGAGAGAGGACAGTTCTGAAAAAATAAAGGGGTCAGCGACAGGGGCTTATTAGAAAAACCTAATCCGTTCAATATCATTCCGGCTACGGTTTCCCCTGCCGACAAAGTTTCATCTTCGTAATGACCTAAGTAGGAGTCAATAAGTTCTACCAGTCCAAGATCTTTAATTGTTCCGGCTACTATGCCTAAATGATCAATTCGTTCAACAGAGTATTTTGCCATTATTACAATATAGTTAGAGTGAAAGATATGGGATTATAGTAAATTTTAATCTATTTTTCAAAAAAGGCAACCCGCTCAATGTGAGTATCAAAGTATTGTTCAGCATCTCCCCAACCATTCAGAAGGAAAAATTCTTGAGCTTGGTTCAGGAGGTGGTTATCTCAATACATTTATTCCAAATATAATTACATCTGATATCCAGCTCACCAAAGACGTTCACCTTCTTCTTGATGCTAAAGAACTTCCATTTTCAACCTGTTCACTTGATGCAATTGTTATGGTCGATGTTTTTCATCACATAAATGATGTGGACAAATTTTTACAAGAAAGCATACGATGCCTCAATGAAAAAGGAAAAATTATTATGGTAGAGCCATGGATCAGTGCGTGGTCAGCAGTTATTTACAACACGTTGCATCATGAGCCTTGTATATCAGAAAGTAAACAATGGAGTTTTCCTGACACAGGCCCATTATCAGGTGCTAATCTCGCTTTACCTTGGATAGTTTTCAAACGTGACAGAGACTTATTCCTTGATAAGTACAATGAGCTAAAGATAACTGCAATAAATCTTGACTGGCCCTTTGTATATCTGTTATCAGGAGGTGTTTCTATGAAAACACTGGTACCCGAATGGACTTATCCGTTTTTTCGCAAGACAGAACTGTTACTGAAGCCTTATATGAAATATGTTGCTATGTTTGCGACAATTGTCCTTGAGAAGGAATAATACAACATTAAATTAAGCAATTAACGATATCGCTTGAAAATATCTATATGTTTGATATTGCGCTAAAAAACAACACTCTGTTTCGACATCCTTTCTTTACCAACCATGATATCCAAACCAACCAGCGTTTGCTATATTCTATCGTATTATTTCCCGACGTATGTGAGAACGCATAGCCTTCTTTCCGCCTTGAAAGGAATCGAAAATATCAGTGTCTCGGAGGCCGTCAATCGAAACAATGGGATAGCTCGATATGTGGAAACGCTTTACAGGCTGATTCATATAAGAATTAACGAAAATCCAGATAGTTACATACTCGGATTTCGAGGATATGAGCTGTTTTGGCCGGTACGGTTGATTACTTTTGGGAAAAAGCTGATCTTTGATCACATGATGTCCCCTTATGACAGCCTATTATATGAGAGAAAATGCATTCGCCCCAGAAGATTTTTGGCCAACCTACTCTATCGATACGAAAAATCCGTTTTAACATTTTCTGATGCCGTCCTGACCGACACAAATCTTCACAAGGAGTATTTCGCCGAATTATTTCGGCTTGATCCCGAAAAAATATTCCCGATTCATATAAGCACTGATGAAAACCTGTTCAAACGGAGTGAGCCTCGAATTCCAGACGACCGTTTCAATGTATTTTATTACGGATCTTTTTTGCCCCTTCACGGCATTAATGTTGTTTTAGAAGCCGTCGAAATGCTGAACCATGAAGAAAGCATCCGGTTTACTTTTATTGGCGGCGGGGAGCGAATGAAAAGGCTTTTCGAGAATAGAGGGAATAAGGCAGGGAATATCCATTATAAAATCTGGGTGGATTATCATCTGCTTCCTGATTGGATAAATCAAGCCGATTTATGCTTGGGCGGTCCCTTTGGCAGCACAGGGCAAGCGTGTCGGGTCATAACGGGTAAAACGTTCCAGTTCCTTGCCATGGGAAAACCCACTGTTATTGGAAAAATTGACGAAGCCACCGGACTTGTTCATCGCCGGAACTGCATCCTTGTTGAGCAGGGAAACGCCCGACAACTCGCCGACACCATTTTATGGGCGCATGAAAACCGGCGGAGATTGAACGAAATCGGACGTGAGGGATACCGGCTTTATCAAGAGCGGTTTTCCAATCGGCGAATAGCCGAAAGGCTGAAGGATATTCTTAATGACTTAATTGTAGAGCGATAGATGTCCCTTGTTTTCTAACCCGAAAAAAGTCAGAAGACGGTAAATTGCTAACGACAACTCAACAAGTTACGAAATCATCTGTTTTGGTGACATGTAGAACCATTCCATGATTGTTGGGCGACCTTCATGCAGTATTTCTATTTTCGTTTCAAGCGATAGTTTGTCAAGCTCTCTGTATTGATATTGTTGAGCTTTTTTTATATCATCAATGGAACTATATACTTCAATATTATGAGTCGGTTCAAAAAGTTCTCGGAGATACGAAGAGATTTCAATGTCTATAAAATCATGAACTTCAATCAGGAACTCATGACAAGAAAGGGCAGGGACATTGTCCTTGGTAAATAACTTCTTCTCGTACCCCTCGCAGTCACAGACAATCAATGCTCTCTCTGTAAAAGGAAGGTTAATCAACGTCTCGGCATCACAAAATTCCCCCGTGAACAACTTTTCAGAAACATCATTTAGTTCAGCCATCCTACTGCACAATCGTATAGCTTTCGTACTGGTATCAAATGCAAATACTTTTGCATTTGATACCCGCATTGCCAGACCAACTGCATAATAACCTTCAGCGCAACCAATATCAACAATTTCAGTATAGTTGGTATTGCAAATCCTTTGCAGCAAAGGTTCTATTTCCTTTTCATAAGAGCCAAGAAGTTTTGGATATAATGCACTGCCTATAGATGCCATTTTGGGATACTTCATTCCTGCGAAAACACCATGCTTCACTGTCATATCAGAAAAAATATCATTAATAGAAGTCTGATAGATTTCTTGCCATTTTTTTAGGTTTCTGTATCGTCTAGCTCTCTGAGCATAGTTTACGATTGAGATAATTGTTTTATTTGACAGATTCCACACCCAGTCAATCTGGACTAATGAATTGACAACCTTTTTGATTAAGGATTGCATTTATCTCCTCTTGCTAGCTTTATACAGCTACCTGAGTTTAAGTCTGAATCTAATTGATCATTCACCATAACCATTCTTAACGATTGATTTTTCGAATCGCATGCGCTTCAATTACATCTCCAGCACCCGCGATATTTAGAAAAACGTTGATTATTTTTCTGCAACATTGCAACAAGGGGTATTTAGACAATAGACTTTTTATTTTCCCCATAGCAACTTGTCGGTTTTTCAAATCTTCTTCAGATTCATCAGACACCCCATGAAATATTTCATAAGGATTGATATCGGTAGTACGCATGAAAACGACTTCCCCTCCACATTCATTCAGTAAACGGGTAATCGTCGACTTATTAAACACGCACATGTGATTCTCTGGAGTCAATGCGGACCAACGATCAAAAATAAGCCGCCGGGTCAAGGCATTATAATTCGGAGTAAACAATACAAGAGCACCTCCAGGGCGCAAAACTCTAAATGCCTCTTGCACGATTACACGAGGTTCCAAGACATGCTCGACAACATCCCACATGGTCACGACATCGAAATATTCCGACTCAAAATTCGAGTGTTCAAAAGTACCATGGCGAATTTCACAATCAAGCCTTTTACGGGCAATGTTCGCCGTATGCTCCGCAAGCTCCACCCCATGCACTTTCCATGCTCTTGACTTTGCGCATGCTAAGAAATCCCCGGTTGAACAACCGACATCAAGGATTCTGCCATTTTCGCGATACCTTTCGAGCCGCTTCATCCTTGGGCCATAAACAATCTCCCACAGATGTTCATTCCCTTCCCAAACAGTTTTTACTGAACTGGCATGATGTTTTACTGCCCACTCGTCAGCTATCTTTTGCAGATTTTCAGCTGTCTTGGCGGGCGAAGTATAAACCAAGCCACAGCGACCGCACCGTACGTAGATTCCGCCTTCTTTCTCCAATAAAAAATCACGCCTTTTTGAATCGCATAACGGGCATAGTGCTCTATCAATCCACTCAATTTGTTTCGTTTCGATTTTGTTCTCCGTGAAAAAAATTCCAAGCCAAAAGTATGACAATAATCAGGGTAATTGATAGCAACCTGTACACGATCGCCAACAAACCGACGACCTCCACAGATATACCGCCTTGACTCACCACATAAGCCCAGGTTACTTCCCTGACACCAATGCCTCCGGGTACCATGGAGATCAATCCGGTTATAAAACCAACACAAATAGCCGAGAACGCCAAAAACGGAGAAACAGCAACGCCGCTGTCGTTGGCCATCACCATGCAAAAAAAGCCAAGACCAGCCGTTCCCCAAATACACGCAGTCGATGCAACAATCAACGGTATTTTTCCAGCTTTGATAATTTTTATGAATTCAGCTCGAAGGTCTTTTAAAAATACCGAGTACCTCGGCGCGACAATTGCTCCAACAAACGACAAAATCAGCAATAGGATGAAAAATAACAATATGTTATCGCCGAAATCGGGAAATTTCGGAAAAAAATCATAATATAAAAAGCAAAAAAGAGCGACAGGGAAGGTAAAAAGTAGGTCGAACAGTATCTCAACCCAAATCCCCGCAAATGAACGTTTTATTTTCACGCCCTTGGATTTCATCAATCCTATTTTCGCTCCAACGCCAAGACCCTGAACCATTGAAGCATAGTTTAAAAGATATCCTGCCATGATCACCTCTAAAACATTGAGGTATCCAAGCCGGGAAGAAACGATCACTTTAAATCTGTACGCCGCGCAAGCGAAGTTCGCTAGAATGCAAAGTACTGCGCAGCCAATCCACGAGAATGAAAGGGATTTCAGTATTGCCGAGAATTTTTCAACGCCTATCCTTGATAATAAAAAGACGAGCAATGAAAGCGCTATCACTATCAATAGCGGGCGAATGAAAGCTAACAGCGATTTTTGCATGAAAATATCTTTTGGACGGGATTCTTCGTATTCAAAACGACGAACATTTTTCGCGATACAAAGCCAGCGTCTCCTCCAACATGGTCTCAACCGGAAATCGGGAAAATGAATTTTTCCCGTGTTCCCTTAATTTGGTTCTCAATGATTCATCAACCGTTATCCACTCTATTCGTTGAGCTAACATTTTCCAATCATTGGGATTTACCAAAAAGCCATTTTCGCCATCGATAATCAATTCTGGTGTCCCCCCACAGTTACAGCCTATTGTTGCCGCGCCTGCCGCCATCGCTTCCAAAAAAACAATGCCGAATCCCTCAATCATCGACGGCATGGCAAATATCATGGTCCGATAATAAAGATGTCGCACCTCCTTGTTGTCCAGCCCGCCAAGGAAACGAATATGTTGTCCAATACCGGTCTCATTTGCCAAATGCTCCATTGCGGCTTGTTTCGAGTCATGGCCGACCACATAAAGCATAACGCGGGGATAGCGTTTTTTTACCTCGGATACCGCTCTAATTAAAGTAGGCAGGCCCTTGCGTTGAAAGTTCGCACCGACAAATAAAATACTGGGGATCCCGTCCAGAAAATTTTTCGATTGACCACTCTTTTCTTTCTCAATATCCAGACCGTAGTAGATGGTTTTAATACGCGATGAATCAACATTATACCCCGTCGCAGTAGAGGTTGCAACATACATAGTATTTGCAATGATATGAGACAGTTTTCTAATTGCCCGTTTTTCGAAAAAATGAGAAACGTTGTAAAAAGCCCAGCGTTTTATCCAATCGGTATAATTTTTTTTATAATAAAAAGGGTTTCTGGGGGCTTCAATAAAATAATAGTCGTTCATCGTTCCGATCACCGGGGTTTTCCCAATCCCGCAGAAAAGAGATTCCCTAGCATCGGTAAAATGAATAATATCAAATGACTCTTTATTCACGAGGTCAACTATTATCTTATTGAACAAAAAAGAGAGTTGTATCCAGTTGCCAAGGCTGGGCGCGATCTGGATACTGGATGTATCAGCGAGGGTGACTCGTGGATGCGCCTTGCTCCTATCGACTTTAGGACAGATTACATGAACATCATGGCCGTTTTCGGTCAGCGCATTAATCAGGTTCGTTGCATAGGTGCCCAAACCGCTCCAAATATTACCATACTGGCTTGTTACGATGCAAACCTTCAATTCATACGCTCCATCTCAATTTGAATCCAAATTGAAAATTTTATAGCTTTTTACAAGCACAGCTTCGGCTCAAGCAACATATTTCAATATTAACTATATATACTACCTACAAGGTATCTTCAAGAATAAATCTTACCAATGCAAGGAGCTATGCAGTTGTAAACAAGAAGCTCAAGTGTTACAATAGGTTTGTTGATGCAAAGATTTTTCGCCGACTTGTATTCCACAGGCAGCTGCATGGTGGTCATACTCATTTGTATACCGAGGAGTCAATACAAAACATTTTTCGTCATCGGTGCATCTGCTTCTATAAAAATAATGTAACTACTCAGCCACTAAATAGCGACTTCTTAAGGAGGTAATAGCTTGGATATTAAAAGAAATAAGATACTGTTCGTTAAGCCACCGGATCGGTTTTTAGAAGATGAATTTGTTTACCAGCAATTAGGGCCACATTATTTGCAATCATATTTGTCAGAGCATAATATAGGTTCTGACATGTTAATACTTTATGAACGTTATGAAGTGAGAAAAAAACGGGAAAAGGGAATAATAAAAGAACTTGAATTAGAGCATCTCAATATGCTCCATATAAGCGATGACGGGATGAGCAAAGACAGTGTCTTTGACCAATCCATCTTTGAGGGCTACGATATTGTTGGACTGTCGGTTATGAGTCCGCAAGCTTCAGACGCATATCTTCTCAGCAGGTTGATTAATGATTTATTTCCGCAGATTACGACTGTAATTGGCGGGTCTCACCCACGCTATTATCAGGCTCATGTCGAGGCGTTACCGAAATCTATTGCATTTGATTTCATCGTTCCCCAAGATGGCTGGATTCCAATGTATAAAATTGCCACAGGCCAGATTAAAAAAAACAAAAAGTCTATAGTGCTGATAGATAACTCATTAAAATTATCTGAAGCACCTGCTCCGTCTCGCCCGCTTGCTTTGATGAAGCGTTATAATTTTAGCATTGCAGGTGTTCCGGCATATCATACTATTACTGCATTAGGTTGTCCTTTCACCTGTAATTTCTGTGAATCCGGTCGAGAGAAGGTACGTAAATTTTCAGAAAAAATGATTGATCAGGATATCAGAATAATGGCCGAAGTACATAATAAACTAGGGCACAAGAAAAAAGCGGTAATGTTTTTTGATGATGTCGGGCTAATGAATCCACAGCAAGCTGGTAGGTTATCTATACTTGTCCAAAAGAACAATTATACAACTTGGAGAGCCTTCACTCATGCGTATTTAGTTGTCAAGTATAAAAAACAATTACTTGCTCCCTTTGCGGAAACCGGTGGACGAAGAATCGGATTAGGATTGGAAACCGGTTCTCAACGCACATTGGACTTGATAAATAAGCGAAACGGTAAGAAACAATTTGTTCAAGAACATATTGAAGCGGTTTCAATTGCGAATAGCCTGGGTATTGCGGTGGATGCATTTACTATGATTTATCCATGGGAAGATGAACAGGATCTTGATGATACCACAGAAATGATAAAATTTATTGTGCGAAATCCAGTCAACGGTATAGATGAAAAAGGTCGCCCCATGAAAAATCATGTTGACTCAACTATTATGACTCCTTTTCAAGGGACAAGATTTTTTGACATGATTCAACAGGGAGAGATACCTGATGTAGCAATATTACCTGAAATACATTCCGAAAATCTTTTTTATAAAGGGAAGCATGCCGGGTCGGGATGGCCTTATCTGAAAACACGTCTTTCAAGAGAGCAATATGAAAAGGCTCAAGCATTTAGAAATTCGTTACGTCCAAAATACCGTTAGCAGCAGATGAACGGCTGACAAAAGAAAAGAATTTACAGTTCACAAACCGAACTATATAAAATACAAATGACGAATAAAATTTCAATATTAATACCAGTCTACAACGAAGAGACTACTGTTATTCCCTTATTGCAATCCGTACGACAAGAAACAAAGAAAATCAAAGATGTTGCTTTTGAGATTATAGTGATTGATGACTGCTCTCAAGACGATAGCAACAAAAGGCTTAGGGAAAATAAGCCTCTTTATGATTCTTTGATCTCTCTTGAAAAAAATCAAGGAAAAGGGGGAGCAGTTCTTCATGGACTGAAAATAGCGAAAGGGGACTATATATTATTTCAGGATGCTGATCTTGAATACAGTCCAAAAGACTACAGGACACTGATTCGTCCAGTTATTGAGTTTGATGCCGATGTAGTTATGGGGAGCCGGTTTGTAGCACCTGAGTTTACAAGGGTGTATTATTTTTGGCATAAGATTGGCAACATAGGGCTTACGTTATTTTTTAATATATTAAACAATACAACTTTTACTGATACTTATAGTTGTTATTTGGTGTACAAAAGGGAATTGGTGCCCGTAGAAAAAATTATAACAAAAGGCTGGGAGCAACATGGAGAAATTCTCTCTATAGCTGTGAAGAATGGGGAAATATTCTATGAGGTGCCGATAACCTATAGAGGACGTTCCTACAAAGAGGGGAAAAAGATTCGATCATTCCATATTTTTAAGATTTTATTTACGATGTTTCGTGTTCGTTGTTTTACTTTTTAATTTCCCCGTAACTTAGCACTCTTTGCTAAAAATCTGATTTATCAATATATTTTTCAACAAACAAACATGAAAGACCCCTACCAATTGGTACATTCCAGAAAATTTACCGTATTAATAGTATGCCTTATTACAATTACAGCGTTATTCTTACGTGTTAAATATGTTGAACAAACAGTAATTCACACTCCGATCATAGCTGATGCCAAACAGTATGTAATCTATGGATATAATATATATTCTCATGGAATTTTTTCCAAAGAATTATCTTCAGATCCATCTCCAGATTCTTTCAGGTCGCCTGGTTATCCTCTTCTTATATCTTTAGCAGTTATGTTAGGAGGAAAAAACGGTTTCTACCCTATTGTTATTTATTTCCAAATAATTCTAGGCACCTTATTAATTCCGTTAACCTTTTATATCGGAATACATTTCCTTTCACGCTTCTGGGCATTCGGTGCAGCTACTTTGGTAGCCATAAGCCCCCACCTTATATCTATGACAAGCTATTTGTTAACAGAAACACTTTTCAGCTTTATTTTACTATCAGCAATTATTTCATTTTATTGGGCTTTAGAAAAAAAACATTTGTTTTACTTTGTTCTATCAGGTTTGTTATTCGGATTTGCTTATCTCACAAACGAAACAGCTTTATTTCTTCCTTTTCTGTTCGTCATAGTTTCAATTTACAGTATTTATTATCTGCAACACATAAATATATCACGAAAAATATTGATTAATATATTTGTATATTTAATTATTTTTTCATCATTTCCTGCTCTTTGGATATGGCGCAGTCATAATCTTGGGTCTGAAACAGCAAAAGGAAGCAGTCGAGCAATTGCAACAATGAGTCATGGCGCATACCCTGACTTTATATATAAAAGTGAAAAATTTAAATATTTTCCTTACCGAGAAGATCCAATGCAGCCTGTTTTCGGATCCACTTTTAATAATTTTTCAAAAATTTTGCTCGAAAGATTTCAAGAAAGACCTGCCAGATATTTAAGTTGGTACTTTTTGGAAAAACCATACTATCTCTGGAGTTGGAATATTTTACAGGGACAAGGTGACATATATATATACCCTGTTAAAACTTCTTTTTATTATCTTCATCCATCAGCAAATTTATTAAAATTGCTAATGAAGTACTTTCATACTATTATTCTGATAGCAACATTTAGTGGAATTCTAATTATAATTAATGAAAACTTCAGAAAAATAAGTATTCATCCTTTGCTAAATATTCAATTCATTATAATAATTTACTATACGCTCCTTTACACTGTTTTCGCTCCATGGCCAAGATACTCGGTTCCCTTACGTCCTGAATTGTATCTTTTTGCATTATGTACTTTTCAATCATTAACGACTTATTTAAGGGACTGGTTCCGCACAATTAAGCTAACAACGTAAGACGGGACAGCCTGCAGAATCAAACAATTGTGCATACCGTTGCAAACTGTTCATTGCCGGATCTTTGCAGAACACGAGGAGATCTGAACAAGAACTTTTTTCTTGGCTTAGGTAGCTCAAAAAACGCTCAATTGATAAAAAATCGTTTTCTGATTATGCATAACACCAAACACCCCAACATCATCCTCCGCTACTGGCTCGCCGCCCTGTTCTTCGCAACAGCAGGTCTTCTGATAGCCCTTTATTCGGCCCACAGCCACTATCAAAATTATACTGATCCGCTTTACAGCAGCTTCTGCGCGATCAGCAAAGCGATCAACTGTGATACTGTCGCCCAAAGTCCGTGGTCGATCATGTTTGACCTTCCGGTTGCCTGGTGGGGCGTTCTCTTTTATCTTTTCTTCCTGCTGATCCTGCTGACCGAAAACCGCTACAACCTTGCCGCATGGCGCAGGTGGCTCATGGTCATGTCCATTTCTTCGGCAGTTACGCTGGGCTTGGCAGGGATTTCGGTCTGGAAAATTAAATCCCTTTGCTTAGTTTGTCTTGCCACATATATAGTCACATTCGGCCTGACCTATATCTGCTGGCTCGGACAGCGACGGTGCAAAGAAGCGATGGAAAAGGGGGCGGCTGCCAATGTCACGGCTGCATTCAACCTGAAAGACGCGCTGCGAAATTACAGCGTTGCTGCCGGAGTCTTCTGCATCAGCCTGCTCCTTCTCTACGGCCTCATGCCTCGCTACTGGCTTCTATCCGCTGCCGAAACATCTGCCGACATAAGCCAACTGGCCCATGGCCTGACAGAAGACGGACACCCGTGGATCGGTGCGGAAGAACCGCTATTGACCATTGCCCAGTTTTCCGATTACCAATGCTTCCAGTGCAGCAAGATGTATTTTCTCCTGCGGAATTTTCTGGCCGCCCACCCGAAGACCCTCCGCCTTGTTCATCGGCATTATCCACTGGATCATGAAGTGAATCCGGTGGTTGTTCCGGAACCGTTTCATGAAGGCTCAGGTAAACTGGCTAAGATCGCCATCTTGGCGGCAATGCGGGATAAATTCTGGCAAACCAATGATCTGCTCTACGCAATAATCCGCAGAAACGGTGATAAAATCAAAACTATTCCGCTCAAGGAAATTGCTGACAAAACAGGCTTGAATATGAACGAGCTTGCTGCCAGCCTCACTCATCCCGCCATCAACGCACGGTTGAGCCGGGATATTCGGGAAGGCATGAAGCTGAAGATAACCGGGACTCCGGCCTTTCTGATTGACGGCAAAGTCTATCAGGGACAGATTCCGGCGGAAATTTTACAAAAGATCAACGCACTGCCGGAAAAATGAAACGACAGCATTTCCTGCAGGCAGCACTTGCTCTTGTTGTCCTCTGTATTGTCGTGCTTGCCTGCACCCCGCCCATCAGTCGGGATGCCCTGATCCATCATCTCCAGGTTCCCAAGCTCTACCTCCAGCACGGTGGTATGTATGAGCTGCCGGACCTGTTTTTCTCGTATTACCCCATGAATCTGCAACTGCTGTATTTATGGGCCTTATGGCTGGGCAGCGATATCCTGCCCAAATACATCCATATGTTTTTTGCCTTTGCCACTGCCCTGCTCCTGCATCGCCACCTGCGCAAAAGACTCTCCAGTACCTATGCCTGGCTGGGCGTTGTTTTCTTCCTCAGTATCCCCGTCATTATCAAGCTATCAATCACTGTTTATGTAGATCTGGGCTTGATCTTTTTCAGCACAGCAGCTCTACTCATGCTCTTTCGTTGGTTGGAAACACAACGGCTCCGGGATCTACTACTGGCAGGAGGCTGTTGCGGCCTGGCCATCGGGACCAAATATAACGGTCTGCTCATCCTCTTTCTTCTCACCTTCATGGTGCCGGCGCTGTTCATAAGAAGCCAGGAACAAGAACAAAAGGTTGCTCTTCCGGCCCTCAAAGCAATAATATTTTTCTGCTTTGCTGCCCTACTTACGGCCTCTCCTCTGCTGATCAGAAATACAGTCTGGACCGGTAATCCGCTTTATCCCCTCTATAAGAGCGTATTTAAAAAGATCAACCAGAGCAACACTGTCAATACGACAGCGATCAAAACGAAACAACAACAAACTCCCCCTGCTGATCTCAAAAAAAAACAGGCAAAAAAAAGTACCCCCGTTAAAGGTGTGTTCGCCAGACGCTATGTTTTATATCAAGAAAATATCTGGCAACTCCTTCTCTTACCGGTGCGGATTTTCTTTGAAGGCCAGGATGGAGATCCCCGCTATTTTGATGGCAGACTCAATCCCTTTCTCCTGCTCCTGCCCCTCTTAGCTTTTGTGCGCCGAACAGAACCGCAGGTACGGCTGGAACAGATCTCCCTAGCCGCCTTCAGCCTGCTTTATTTTCTCTTCGCCTTTAACACCGGGGTACTCCGTGTCCGCTATCTGGTGCCCATGGTACCGTGTCTGGTGATTCTTTCTATGTACGGGTTGAACAACGCGGAAAAGCTGGCTGAAAAATATACACAGAACAAAACGAGCAGGCTGGTCTGGCCGCTGACCGTGTGTCTACTGCTCCTCTGGAATGTGAGTTATATCCGGCAGCAGTTTCAGGTGATTGATCCTCTCAGCTACATTACCGGCCGTTTAAGTCGGGATGAGTATCTGAGCAAACAGCTCCCTGAATATCCAATCATGCAATACGCCAATAAGCACCTGCCCGAGTCTGCAAAGATTCTCTGCATTTTCATGGGCAGACGGGGATATTACCTGGAAAGGCCACATTATTTTGATACTTACGGCAAACCAAAAGGACTATTGGCCTTATTGAACAACCCAAAAAATAACCTGGCAACTGTTCTGGAGAAACTTCAAGAGAGAAAAATGGCCTATATCCTTGTTCGGACAGATCTGATGGCACAATGGCTCAACAATGCAGGCCCCCATCAACAACAACTCTGGAATCAACTTAACAGGCAGCATTTGCTTGCAGAGCATACCCATCTCAACTATATTCTCTATCAGGTCATGTTTCGCTAATTTTTTTTCTGCGTATCAACCCCTACCCTCTCACATCGCATCATGCCTGTTTACGAATACACTGCACTCAATGCCCAAGGAAAAAAACACAAAGGCGTGCTAGATGCCGACTCCATGTCAGCGGCTCGCCAAAAAATCCGCAAAGACGGCAGCTACCCTGTTGATATACAGGAAACCGTTCCCCGAGGAAGGAAAAAACACAGACAAGGTGAACAGAAAAATCTCTTTTCCTTGCACCTTGGTTCCCGGATCAAACAACAGGAAATTCATGTGGCAACCCGTCAGCTCGCCACCCTGCTCGGTGCTGGAATTCCTCTTGTCCCGGCTCTGAGTGGTCTGGTTGAACAAACCACCAACAAGTCTTTGCAAACCAAGATCACCCAGATTAAGGATTCAGTGAATGAGGGGAACTCCCTGACCTCTTCTCTGGCAGAGCATCCCCGTCTCTTTTCTAAAATATATGTCAACATGGTTCAGGCTGGCGAGGCATCTGGTTCATTGGATGTGGTTCTTGAACGATTAGCCGAGGTCGGTGAGCAACAACAGGCCATGCGTTCACGGATTGCCGCAGCCCTTATTTACCCGATCTTCATGGCCTTGGTGGGCATTGGTGTACTTTTTCTGCTGATCACCTTTATTGTCCCTTCCATTACCAAGGTGTTTACAGACCGGAACCAGGCCCTGCCCTTACCAACAACTATCCTGATTAACCTCAGTCATTTTCTGCAAGACTATTGGATCATTATAGCGGTTCTTCTTGTTGGACTGATCTTATGCATCCGTTTTTTTATTCAACAACCCAAAGGCCAACGAATCTGGGATAAGCTGAAACTTTCTCTTCCTATACTCAAGGATCTGAATATAAAAATTGCCGCAGCCACCTTGGGACGGACCATGTCCAGCCTGTTGCAATCAGGGGTACCCCTGATTACCTCATTACAGATTGTTAAAAATATTCTCAACAATATACTGTTAGCCGAAGTTATGGATCTGGCTGCTGACGAGTTAGAAAAGGGGAAAAGCCTGTCCAATGTCTTGCGCGGCAACAAGTACTTCACGCCCATGCTTGTTCAGATGATTGCTGTGGGAGAACAAAGTGGTTCCTTAGAAAAAATGTTGGGCAAGGCTGCGGATAGTTATGAAAAGGAGGTGGAAACCAAAATACTGGCTATGACCTCAATGATTGAGCCGATCATGATTTTGGTTATGGGACTGGCAGTGAGTTTTATTGTTGTCTCTATCCTGTTGCCTATTTTCGAGATGAATCAGCTCATTAAATAACGCCTTGGCCTGTTTAGAGCAGATCATATCAGTGGCACGGGAAAAAGGTAGAGCTGGGTAGAGAAAGAAACCGCCTCCCTTTTATAAGTCGGTTTCTCTCTTATCCCTGATATTTCTTTAATCTTGTTGAGATTCTTGTCTTCTTTTTTGAGTAAAGAGAGAAACACAGGATGAATCTATCTTGCGGTGTTCCTGGGCTTCTTCGGAATAAAGAAAGATTTTTTGTTCATCTCTTATAACCCTTAACAATTCATCCGGTAAGTTATATTTCTTTGACAACTTATCTATTGAATCAAGAAAACCACCATATCTGGTGAGATAAAATTTCACTGCATTGTTAAATTTCCGTATTACATTTATTCTATCTTGAATTTTTTTTTCAGATAACTCTATCTTGTTTGTGAATATATCTACAGTTCGACTAAAAAGATTATTGAATGATTCTCTGCATACTTGCTCTTTTTCCTGCTCTGTTTTTGAATTATATTCAACGATCTTACTATTTTTCTCTTTCTTGCTAAACTGTTTGCTAGCCTGCACACCATACAGCAAATTTAACATTTTATTATTTCTATGTTCTCCATATAAAGAAAGAGCATCCTTGAAAGAGTTACAATGCAGATCATGCAAAAATTTATTCCTAAATTCCATAAGTAGAAGAAGATCTCCATATTCATCATTATTTATTATTTCCAAGTCGAATAACAGGTCAATCTTATTTTTAAATGAGAGCGAACCAGTTTTGCCGGATAATGATTTCTTTTTTACCTTATTAGGAATATCCAAGAGCTCTAGTAAGAGAGTGTTGATGTTTGCCTCTAATTTTATAGCGCATTCAAGAATATTGATCCTCAACTCCCTATTTATAGGAGTAGGCTCGTAATTAAATTTTACACCCATTTTTCAATCTACCTAATCAATGCAAGCTGCAATTTTAAATAACCCAAAAGAATAAGGAGGAAAGCTTGACGTTGCTCCACTTTAATCTCCTCAATCCTCCCCTGCGCTTCCTTCTCAGGCCCCATACTGAGTTTCCGTATTGAGTTTTTTTTGTTTTATACCCGCCGCCTTCTTTTTCTGCCGCTCAAGATAAAAATCAACCAGCTTCCGGGGGTCAAAATCGCACTTACGGGCTATTTCTTCACGGGTCTTACGAATTTCGTCCAAGGTTTCTCTGGCCTTCATTTCATTCCTCCGGCAGTTCAAAAAGGATCACACTGCTTCAGTGAAGGCTTGTGATTCTCAATTAAGCTATCTGGCATTCTACTCGCTTTCCTCAAT
>CALNYB010000017.1:0-6339 GCA_942490675.1 Cyanobacteriota bacterium
AAAAAAAGGTGAGCATTGCCCACCGTTAATCAAAATATTGTTTTGAAAAATTATAAGTTCTCAACCTTAAGCAAAATTAGGTTGATGACGAATCAGATTGAGGAATTCTTCGCGAGTCTTCTGCTCATCTTGAAAGGCTCCAAGCATCGCGCTAGTTACTGTCCAAGAGCCAGGCTTTTGTACTCCGCGCATCGACATACACATGTGACTTGCTTCCATAACTACGGCAACTCCTTGAGGCTCTAATATTTCTTGAACTGCTTCGGCAATTTGACGAGTTAGGCGCTCTTGTACCTGTAAACGACGAGCATACATCTCTACAATACGAGCTAGTTTACTAAGACCAACAACTTTTTGATTAGGGATATATGCTACATGCGCTCTACCCATGAAGGGCAACATATGATGTTCACAGAGGCTAAAGAAATTGATGTCTCTCACCAAGACCATTTCATTGTGTCCTTCGTCGAAAATAGCTCCATTAACCAAGTCATCTAAAGATTGGTTGTAGCCACTAGTCAAATACTGCATCGCTTCGGCGACTCTTTTAGGGGTCTTCAGTAATCCTTCTCGCTCTGGATCTTCGCCTACGGATTCCAGCATAGTGTAGACTGCTTCCATCATTTTCGCTTTAGCAACTTCTGAAGTTGCCTTAATTTGGGCAGCTTTTCCATTATGAGTGTTGCGATCGGGTCTACTAGAGATTGGATCTAACAAACTAGATTTTAGTGGGTTAGATCCATTTTTAAAAGATTCAGAACGATTAGAACCGTTAGAAGAAACTGTTGTCATAATTGAATAATTTGAGTAAAACTCTCTCTTGCTGTTAACTTTAGTCACAGATCGTCCCCCGTATTATTATGGGGGAGCTTACTGTCACTAATGGTGACGATCATTACTTACAATGCCCCTCCACTAGGCATAACGATCATCTCTTCCACAACCGCCTGACGGGGTAGCAAAGCCGTATGAAGTATTGATTGGGCAACAATTTCTGGGGTCAACATTGCTGACCGATTAAAATCTGCTTGCACGGTATCTGTATCCCAAAGAGGGGTATTTACAGAACCAGGAGAAATAGTTATGGTACGAATTCCATTACCTCGCTCTTCTATTGACAAAACCTTCCCTAGTGCAACCAATCCAGCTTTACTAATACTGTAGGCACCCCATTCGGGAAAAGCATTAAATGCGGCAATTGAAGCAACATTGATGATAGTGCCCGAAGAGCGATCGCGCATCTGGGGTAAAACTCCCTGGATACATTGAAAAACACTGGTGAGATTAAGCTCCAGTACTTTCTGCCAATCTTCTAGAGTTGTCTTGCTTAAAAAATTGGTATAACCCATTCCTGCACTATTGACTAAGATATCAATAGGGCCGAATGAAGTGCAGATTGCAGCCATTTGCTGGGTAACTTGGTTTACGAGTGCTAAGTCTAGTGGATAAACTATTCCTTTGGTTTGAGTTGTCAGCTGGATCTCTTCCGCTACGGCTTTTAACTTATCCGCAGAACGGCTCACTAAAACAACCTCAATACCCGATTTAGCAAATTCTAAAGCAGTTGCTTTTCCAATACCACTACTTGCACCTGTCACAATTGCTCGTAGCTGATTTGAGGGTGGATTCATTATGATTTATTATGATTTGCCAAACTCAATAAATATAAAAATGCACTGATGCAGAAATAATCCAGGAAATAATTTTAAAATTATTTTAGATAAAATTGCGTTGTTAATCGCCAGTAGTTTCATCTAGCTGAGTATTGTCTGCTACTGAGGATGATAAAAATAAAATGCTACAAATTTTTATACAACTTGTTTTACTGCCATTAATTCCTCTGTGTTTGATACTCTGCTCTTATAAAGAACTGTAACAAACTAGTACATCTTCTACAACGCTACATTAGAAACAATGTAACAAAATGTTGCTTTAGCATTATAGCACCACTGAATATTTATCTGTATTGAGGGCAATAGTCAAGAGATCGCAATAACCCGACTGTTATGGTTTCCTCGAAACCTTGTATCGATATGGATGTTGCTTAACTGGCAACTATCTCAAAACGACCCATATTGCGAAACTTCTGATAACGCAATTCTTGTCTTTGCTGTGATGACATCTGCCACAGTTGCTCAAGGTTTTGCCAAATAACTTCTTTTAATTTTGCTGCCGCTTCCACAGGATTAGCATGTGCGCCATTACTCGGTTCAGGAATAATCTGATCGATCAAACCCAGTTCTTTTAAATCCCAGGAGGTAATTTTTAAAGCTGCTGCGGCACGATCAGATTTTTGAGCATCCTTCCAGAGAATTGCAGCGCAGGCTTCGGGACTAGCTACCGTATATACTGAATGTTCTAACATCAACAGGCGATCTGCTACGCCAATGCCCAATGCTCCTCCTGAACCACCTTCACCAATTACGGTACAGATGATCGGAACCTCAAAACTAAACATTTGTCTTAAATTATGGGCGATCGCCTCTCCTTGACCGAGCTTTTCTGCTTCAACTCCAGACCATGCCCCAGGAGTATCAATAAAGGACAAAATAGGCATGCCAAACTTGTTAGCGTGTTGCATTAGTCTCAAAGCCTTACGATAGCCACCAGGGAAAGCCATGCCAAAATTACGCGCCACGTTGTCTTTGGTATCTCGACCTTTTTGGTGTCCCACTACCACCACAGGACGACCATCAATGCGAGCAACTCCTCCTACCAGAGCAGGATCATCGTAGCCTCCGCGATCTCCATGTAGTTCGATCCATTCATCACTGATCGCTTGGATGTAGTCTAGAGTGCTCGGGCGACGAGGGTGACGGGCTAGCTGTAGTCTTTGGGCTGGAGTAAGAGTGCTAAATATTTCTTGGCGCAATTGATCTGCTCTATTCTCAAGTTGCAATATTTCAGTAGAAACATCAACTTGGTTCTCTTCTGCTAGGTTTTTGATTTGCTTTATTCTAGACTCCAGCTCGCAAAGAGGCTTCTCAAAATCTAGTAAAAAAGTTTTACGCTTAGTCTTAACCATGGCTTATGGGTAGTTAAAATGTTTAATCAGAATCCCCGCCTACTATTATCTGCTATTGAGTATCTTTTAACCAATTTCTGTGACAAAAGCTAGTGTCAATGCTCTTGTGAACGAATAAAGATCTTGAACTGCTCAATAAGCTCAGGGTTGCGCCAGCCTTTTTGCGTTTCTTCATGGATGATTTCTAATGCTTCACCTGAGCTGTAAGCTCTCTTGTGAGGGCGATCGCTAGTCAGAGCATCATAAATATCAATCACTTGAAATATTTGAGCCAGATAGGGAATTTCTGCACCAGATAAGCCGTCGGGATAACCCGTGCCATCCCATCGTTCATGATGATGACGGACAATAGGTAAAACGCCACTACGATTACGCAGTGGTTGACAAATCTCCTCGCCGATTAAAACATGCTGTCTAATCAATTCTTTTTCCTCAGCAGTCAACTCTCCTGTCTTAAGCATCACTGCGTCAGGAATGGCAATCATGCCAAGATCATGGAGATGGGCTGCAAAAGATAGATCTTCAATTTCTGCTGCACTCAAGGCAAGATATCGACCAAAGGACTTTACTAAAGAAGCAACACGTATACTACCACCTTTGGTAACCGATCTGCTGTCTACCGCTTTGGCAATGGTAAACAATACCTGCTCGGTTTGGTTTAGCCCATCGTTAAGGCATTTTTGATTGATCAAAGATTTGACCCTGCTGGATAGTTCAATACGGTTGAGGGGTTTGACTAAAATATCACTCCCACCAGCTTCCATCGCCTTAATCCGATCTTCTCTACTGTCGGTTAAAGTCGTAAACACAATCGGTGTATTGGCAGTAAGATAATTTTCCTTCAGTTGGCGACATAAGCTAAAGCTATCTACTTGTCTTATCATCGCATCCAGCAATATAAGATCTGGCTGTCGGTCTATAATATCTTGAAAAATCGGCTCTACACAATCTAATTCGCTCACTTGATAACCATCTAGGGATAGAAGATCAAATGCTGTCATGCGACTTAGAGGATTTTCATCAACAATCAAAATTCTAGCAGTCGTCAAATTAGAGTTATTGCTCACTGAATAACCTATCTTAGTAGCCAGTGGAAATTCGCCAACTTCTTTCATTATTTTTCTCGAAAAATGAAAATTTTTTTTTAAATATAAATAGCTAACAGCTAACAACTGATACCGCCTAAACTCAAAATCACCAAGATTAGAGAAATTAGGATTCAGATTTCTGCGCTATTGATCCCAGCCTAACTCGGATCTTTTATTCAAGCGACAAAATTGATACAAAGTTTTTAAAAATTGCCATTGATACATATAATTATGAATGTTAATTTTTTGTTTGAGATCGGGCATAGTACTTAATTTGAGCTGTATATCACTGGTTTACTCAGGTGTAAAAGATCATACTTAATTAAATCTACGGTATGTCCCAAGCTAAATTTGTGACTTCTCCCAGCGCTTGCGCCACTGAGAAGTAGATTCCCAATCACTGTTTTGTTGCTCCTGTTGTCGATTATAGATAATTTGTTCTGGTGTATCTTGCAAGGAGCGATCGCGGTAAGGAATTGCAGCACGGGTTTGTAGATGTTCCTGTTCTCTAACAGACAGTGGAGGTAAACTTTTATACTCAAAGGAAGCAAGGGTACCTGGAGACTTACGACCAGCACCCGTTATCGAGCCAATATTTAACCCAGCACCAAATAATGCAGTGCGGACTGCTGCAGAACAAGAGTAGGTAGCTAATCTTGCTTTCGGCAACAGGCATTTAGCTAATAGATCGATAAATTCAACAGTCCACAGTTGAGGGCATTTCGGCGGAGAAAAAGGATCGAGAAAGATCGCATCAGCTTGCCAACTTTCTTTCATTACTGTCTGAATTGTTTGCCTGGCATCACCTAATAATAGTTTGGCTGACAATAATTCGCTTATAACTGCAGATTTATTTGATAATTCAGCTAATAACTCTGGAATAGGGGATTTCCACTGCGCTAGAAGATTATGCTTTACTGCTTGTCCAGGAACATCCGCAGTTATCTCCAAAGCGATCAACTCTACTCGACATTGAGGATTAACTGACCAAATTGCCTCTAATGCAGCTGCACTGTTGTAGCCTAAGCCGTAGCAAACATCTAACATCCGAATAGTAGATTGTTGTTGTGCGAGCTGTTTAATTAAGCAGGGTTCAACATATCTCACCTCTGTTTCCTGTTTCGCGCCAAAAGAAGAGTGAAAAGCTTCCTGGAATCTCTCCGAAAAGAAAGTATAAGAACCGTCCTTAGTCGGCTGAGGAGTAAATTGATCCTTGCTCATAACGTTACATTTAATTGGCGTTGCTAATTTAAAGTATGAATGATTAAATGTGTACTTCGTTACTTTTGTCAAAAAAGATTACTAGAAGCGTGTAATTGGATACTAATCGATGTGTTTTGTCAAGATTGTTTTGCCATAATGGTTAATATTCGTAATCTTAGTTTATGAAACGTAAACTGCTTCTTGTGGAACAATAAGTACTAAAAATTATGGGACTAATTCCAGGTGTAACTCTTGAGACGATTGAATCTATTCAGGGAGGAATGGCAGAATTTTATGCGCCTCAATCTAGTGATGAGACAATGGTGGTTAAAGTACCTGCTGATAGTATCGACGATCTATTTGTGCATAAACATCAGACTGATCAACTACTAGTAGTAGTTAGAGGGAGTTTTGTTCTAGTGGTTTTGTACGATCGCCAGTACCAATATATTCCTTTAAGTGAAGATATTCCTCAAGTGGTGACTATTCCCAGAGGAGTTTTACACGGTTCGATAAATTTTAGTGATCAAGATTGTTTGTTAGTCAACGCGGTTTTGCGTCATGGTGAACCAAGCGCCAGGGATTATCAACCAGTTGTTAGACCTTTTCCTTACGATTTAAATCAGGCTAGATTAAGTTTACAAGGTTTGACAAAGAAAGAGATCGCCTCAACAAAAAAGTTAATTTAATACATATCAGACAGTTCCAGAGCAAGGGAAATGCGATCGCCGTTACCAACGTGAGATAGGAATATGATTTGTTTGTTATCTAAAAAGTTGATTAAACTCTTTTAAAGCTACACTGGAACCAATTTCGCAAGCTCGATTAACATGTTGATTTTTCAAGGGTTTAAACAGTTTTAGATATAGATGTCAACTTATTGTTTAGTACTTGATGCTGTTTAAACTTGAGCTAACATGGGCATGTTGTAGGTAGGGATCAGGGATCGGGTCACTGGTCACTATATTGTGGAAGTTCCCGAACTTGAGTAAGTGTTGTAAGAATAAGCCTTTGTGGGATTGC
>CALNYB010000018.1:0-23781 GCA_942490675.1 Cyanobacteriota bacterium
CCCTAAATCCACCAATCCTAGGGGACTTTTTTACCAATCTGCTTCCTTTAAATTTGATATTAACTAAAAGGCGATTTTATTGCAATCAAAATTGTTGCAATCAATTACATCTCTAGGTAAAAAAGTATAAGTAAACCATGGTTATATCTTTTTCCGTTCTATTGTAAACCACTGCCACTACCATTACTACCTCTACTTGGAATACCTGCACTTGCGAACCCGAATTTAGGTAAAATGATTTCTAATAAAAATATCTGGTCATCTTCATAGGAAATATTTATTAAACTATTATTATTAGCAGCTTCTTGCAACCTAAATTGAAAATCATTTAAATTAATTATTTTGATCGTATTAGAGTCTAATAAATTAACATTAGTGAAAGCAGTAAGAGTAAATATATCTCCAGAATTATTTCCCTCTATTTTAATTTCTACAAGATTATCACCATTTCCCTGGTAACTCAAATTAACAATTCCTCCAGGTATTGGATTTGGTTTAGGCTTAATGATTTGTAGATTGCTATTAATCTGTGATGTAGATTCCATGGTTTTTCTCCTTACTTAAAATTATGTTTACAGTTAAATAAATCAAGCTATTTGCTTAGGTTGCTTTCAGTCAAATTATAGTTAAATTTAAAATCGATTGCTACATGTAGTGGCTTGCAAAAGCTAGAGCCTCGGCTCGCAAAAACTCTGGTTTTAGGCTCAGATTAATCTGCCAAAAATATCCGCTTCGGCTCACAATATTTGCAGACCGACCCACATTAATCTGCAAATGGCTCACAAAAACCAATTCAGACTCACATTATCTGCAAAACCTATACTTATAAAGGAATACCAATCTTGAGCATCTGCTCTCTCATATCAGTGGTTCGACCTGGAGGTAGCTGACCGTGTAAAAAAGAACGCACCTCAGATGTTCTTATATTCAGCAACTCAGCCAAAGCTTTGGCATTGTAACCATGACGAATTAAGCTTGGTTCGAGGTCATTCAAGCCAATAGCTAAGACCGTTTCCATAAACTCGGCTGTAATTGGTTTGACTCCCACCTGATAGGCTTCAGTCATAGCAAGAGTCAAATATTGCTCAATTTGTAAGGGAGTTGATAATCGCTCTCCTAAAAAGGCAATCGCTTCTTCAGTCAGTATTTCTGTCGGTTGAAGCTTATTTTTAGTAGCCTGTCCTAAAACCCATTCAATATATTCCTCTTGATGACCGCGAATGCCTTCAAGGGCAAAAGCATTAGTACGTCCGCCAATTTCTTCAAGTGCTGGTCTTTTGAGGTCATTTCTCAGCTTGGGATGCCCTGCTAAAACAACGCTTAAAGTTCCTCCATTGTGACGAACCAACTCAATCAGTCGCTTTAGTCCTACCAAGGTACGGTGATGCAGTCCATGAGCATCATCCACAAATAAAGCTACTGTTTGATGGCATTTTTGAATCAGTGCTAGCAGTCTTCTTTCTCGCTTTTCTGGTTGAGTAGGAACTTTTAAATCTTTCTCCGTTGATAGGTCGTAAAACAGTGCAGTAATGAGAGTTGAGAGGCTGATCTTATCTGACTCTACAGCTAGAGAGCGAGAAACGATAATTTCTTTAGTGCTGCCCAAATCATTGATTAGGCGTTGTAAGAAGGTGGTTTTACCCGAACCCACAATGCCAGATAAGGCAATTAACCTGCCTTGACCGATGATTTTCTTAAGTTCCTTCTCTAAATGAGCTTGAGCTTCGGTTTCAAAAAAGCCTAGATGGTCTAGCTCTTTTTCCAAGCCAAAATACGACCTTACTTCGCTAAACATCCCTACACCTCCTCTGCTGAATCACTGAAGTAAGCTCGAATTTGGCTCATCACCTCTTGTTTATTGAGAGTGGTTTCGAGAATTGAATTGACTGCTGACATTTGTTCTGGGATTAGTTTGGCTAAAGGTTTGACTAGGTAATCGGCAATGGCGTGTTTGGCAGCAATGGTATTGGCAAAGAACAGTTCGCCAAAGGGATCGGGGTCAACAAAAGACTGAACGGGAAAGGGAATTACGTTCTCGGAAATTGCTGGCAATTTGGCTACTCCTGTAGATGACGTAGGCAAAGATAACTTTTTTGCCAAAACTTCAATGCGGTCGGCTCTTTTTTGGATGTCAGTTTTCTTAAAGCTGCGATAGCGACCGAGGGGAATAGGATTGCCTACAGGATGATAAGGACCATAGCGAGTTGATTGATGTTCGACGTAGAGTTCGCTATCAAATAGTCCCCACCACAAAACTACTTTTTCTCCTGCTAAGTCTGGCTCTACTTCATAGAAAATACCATCAACGGTAATTCTGGCATCGATACCAACTCGGCGTTTTTCGGGTTCTCTGGCAAAGGTACAAAATCTCTCCCAATCGCACATGGATTTAATTCCCTCTTTGGGCAAACTTGTCAGCCAATCTTCCATCCGAGAATGAGCTTCGCTGCGGTGGGGTCTGCTATTGTAATGAAGAAGAAAACGCATTAACCCTTCATTAGCTTCGGCTTCTGTCTCTGGGGCGTGGAGATGATAAAGGGTTTCGTGCATTTCTTTAACGGTGCGAAAAGGTCGCTCTACTTTGCCTTTTGACCTGGCTGTGACTCTGCGACCGTCTTTGCCTTTGGGCAGATGGGTGCGTATTTCAATCCCTAAATAGCTCATAACTTTTTGAAATATAGAGCTACGAGTAATTGGACCATTATCCATGTAGAGCATGGTGGGAATTCCTGAGAAGGGAAAAGCTTCTGTTTCCTTGGCAGACATGGCATTAAACAGAAATCGTAATGCAGCTTCTACGTCTTCCCCATAAACCCCATGATATTCCTGATAGGATACGCCACTACGGTCATCCACTACACTGTAGAGCATTAGTAATGGTTTACCTCTTCCTGGTTCTATCCAAGCTGGTGTCTTAACGTATTTGAGGTCGGAAGGACTCAAATCGAAGTGCCAACATTGATTACTCGATTCTGCTTGAAAGCGCACAGCAGGGGGTTGGCGTAGTAAGGTATTGCGGTCATAACCCCACTTTTTGAGGTAGCGATTAACGGTAGATTTCTTGAGTATTCCTCCAGGAGCTTGTAAATGACCATCGGGGGTATTAATTCCTTCTTCTTCCAAGAGTTGAATGGCTCTATTGGTAGATAAATGACGACCTTTTTTGTTGGAGGTTCGCACTTTTAAAGCAGCAATTACTTCGCAGTATCGCTCTAGGGTGGTTTTGGGCATCACGCGAGGTTGACCGCAATCGACACGACGAGCCGATTTAATTACTTTACGTTCTCTCAGAATGCGATAAATGGTGTCTTCAGAGACTCCGTAAAGATTAGCTGTTTCCTGAATTAATTCTCTACGTTCGGAACTATAAGCTGGTTGCTGTTCTAGTCTTTGGCGTAGTTGAATGACTGCTTCTGGGGGGATTTTTCTCTTTGCCATGATGTTACTTCCCCCTAACTAGATTTGAGTTGTTTGGGATGCAGCT
Organism: Cyanobacteriota bacterium; assembly: GCA_942490675.1. Lineage (GTDB taxonomy): Bacteria > Cyanobacteriota > Cyanobacteriia > Cyanobacteriales > Xenococcaceae > Waterburya. The sequence continues at coordinate 3,485 of CALNYB010000018.1, forward strand.
CTTTTCTTGCCAACCAGTCATAAAGAGTAGAAGGAGAACAGTCTAAGAGTTTGGCAATGGAACGTTTGCTAATTCCTTTTGCCAGATACATTTTAATTTCTTGTTCCTTATTGTCCAGTTTGAGTTTGGCTGAAAGACTGCCTCTAGGTCTTCCTAGTGGTTTTCCCTCTGCCTTTCTTTTGGCTAAGGCTTCGGTAGTTCTCAGGGAAATAAATTCTCTTTCGATTTCGGCTGCTAAACCCAATACTGTTGAAGTGATTCGGCTTTGCATGGAGTCATCTAACACCATCTGCTGTTTAGCAATATGAACCTTAATTTCTCGTTGAACGCAGCACTCTAGTATTTCTAGTACCTGGAGGGTAGAACGAGCCATGCGACTGATTTCAGCAAAGATAACGATATCCCCTACCTGCGCAGTTTCTAGAATCAACTCTCCTATCATTCGAGATCGCCATTTCAAACGACCAGAAGTTTTATCCTCAACAAACTTGAGATGACTGATGGCGTGGGTGTTGGCATATTCAAAAATGCCATGACGCTGATTATCTAAATCTTGGTGGTCGGTAGAGACTCGCAGATAGGCATAGGCAACCATAATTAGCTTTTCCAAACAAAACTATGTCTGGAATTTAAATGAACGCATACTATTTAGTTTATACCCAAACAAGCCTGTATTAACGTCCAGTTAATACCATCCTTTAACCTGGACATTTGAAGTTCAAAAGGCTCAAATTCATCTGCTGACAATGATTGTACAGGTTTTGCAGATATTGTGAGCCAGAAAAAGTTTTTGCGAGCCATTTGCAAATTAATGAGAGTCCATTCGGATTTATTGTGAGCCGAAGCTCCAATTTTTTGCAGATTAATCTGAGCCGAAAACGCTAGTTTTTGCGAGCCGAGGCTCTAGCTTTTGCAAGCCACTACAGCTATAGAACAAATAAAAACTTTGAATCCCGATATTGTCTTGATGGATCTTGAAATGCCAGGGATGGACGGATTACAAGCCACTAGAGCGATCGCTCAACAGTTTACTCAAACTAAAGTAGTCATTTTCAGCGGTCATGATGAAGAAAAATATATTAATCGAGTTCTCAATGCAGGAGCAAAGGGTTATTTGTTAAAAACCACTCCTATAGAAGAATTGGCTCATAGTATTAGATTTGTCCATCAAGGATATTTGCAGTTTTCTCCAGGGCTATGGGAAAAAATTGATTCAGGCAAAGCGATGATCTCTTCAGCTCAATCAGCTACCCAGAATAGCTCAGAAATTGTACTATCACGTTCCAGTCAAATACAGCCCTATGATTGGTCAAGTCAAACGAAAGAACTAATTGATACTTTACCCAGAGTCTGGACAAGAGGATTGTTATATTTTCTAGCAATCTTTACAGCGATCGCTCTTCCTTGGGCAATGCTGGCTCAGGTCGATGAAACGGGGACAGCCAGAGGCAGATTAGAACCCAGTGGCAAAACTTTTATCCTAGACGCTCCCGTAGCTGGCACTGTAGCAGCTATTAACGTCAAAGCAGGTGATCTTGTAGAAGCAGGACAAAGTTTATTAGAGCTTGAATCTGACCTAGTTAGTGCCGAACTCCAACAGTTACAAACTCAATTATTAGGTCAACAAAATCAGCTAAATCAGTTGGAATTGCTTAAAAAACAGCTATTATTAATGGTCGATACTCAAGAACAAGAGAATCAAGGGCAAAAGCTAGAAAAACAAGCTCAAGTGGCTCAGGCTCAACAACAGCTTAAGTTTTATCAAACATCCTACGATTCACAGCAGGAGGAAAAGTTAGCTCAGGTGAATCAAGCAAAACAAGATTTTGCTTATGCTCAAACTGCTTTGAACTCAGCCCAAAAAGTTTTAGATAAAGCCCAAAAGGAAATCGAACGCTATCATCAAGCTTTAAAACAAGGAATTATTTCTGAAGTTCAGGTAGTCGAGCAGGAAGACATCATCGCCGAAAGGCAACAAGCATTTGATCAAGCCCAATCAGAACTGCAACAGGCACAACTTCGCCTAGCCGAACAACAAAATAGTTATGCCCAAGTAGTTCGTCAAGCAGAGTCTGATATTGATGAAGCTCAATTACAACTCCAAGAACAAGAAAAAAGCGATCGCACTCTGACTCATACAGGAAACTTGGCTGTATTACGTAGCCAAGAGCAACTCAAAAACACCGCATCAGAAATTGCTACTCTCACCGCCGAAATTGCCCAAAGCAAAAGTCAGATCGCCTCTGCCCAATATGAATTAAAACAAAGGTTGCTTAAAGCCCCCGTTAAAGGCACAGTTTTCGATCTACCAATTCAAAAGTCAGGGGAGGTATTACAGCCAGGAGATATGGTAGCAGAGATAGCCCCCGAAGGTTCACCTTTGGTAGTTATGGCAGAGATGGCGACAGCAGAAAGTGGCTCTTTAACTAAAGGAATGTCCGTCAAGCTCAAGTTTGATGCCTATCCATTTCAAGATTATGGAATCGTCACAGGGAAGCTAACCCGTATCTCTCCTACCTCCAAAATAACGGATACCGAGCAAGGACAAGTCGCTAATTACAATCTAGAAATTGAACTAGACCGCGACTGTCTACCTACGGCTAATAAATGTATTGCTTTGCGTCCTGGAGATACCGCAACAGCAGAAGTAATTGTCCGTCAGCGTCGCATTATCGATCTTATTCTCGATCCGTTTAAGAAATTACAAAGGGGAGGTTTGGATTTGTAAAAAACAAAAAAACAAAGGAAAAATTTAGCTGAAATTCAACCAGTCAAATACATCTTCTACTGTTAATTGCCAGTTTGGCAAAACATTTAATATGGGTAATATATCTTGCTTTTCTTTGACTTCTGGCAATCGATCTGGTTGAAAGACTGTAATCGATTCATCATCGGTATCAACTAAATAGCCTAATTTTGTACCATTTTTGAGACAAAATACAATTTTGCGAATAACCTTATTTGCCGATTGTTCTGGTGAGAGAATTTCGATTGTCCAATCTGGGGCTATTTCAAATCTATTGACGATTTGACCATTCTCATCTAAAGGAATTCTTTGCCACTCAAATACTGCTAGATCGGGAACTATAGATCTTCCAGCAAAAGTACAGCGCAGTTCAGTTAATGCTAATGCCAATTTTTGAGGTTCTCCTGCTTGATTTATAGCAGTAGACAAACAGGTTTGTAATCGGCTGTGCTTTCCCTGTGGCATTGGCTTTTGATAAATTGTCCCATCAATGTATTCACTTGCAGGTTTCGTTTCTGGTAATTTTAAAAATTCTTCTAGGGTAGGCGTTGAAGTTATTTGCATGGGTAATTTCGTTGACTATCGGTAGTCAGGCTAATGCTTAAAATCTAATCTCTTACTTCTCTATTGTAAGTTCTTCTTCTACTCCCACAAACTTTTCATTTTACATACTCAAATAAAGGAGGAAATCATGTCACAAGCACTAATCGATTCCAACAAAACTATCACTATTACCAAAGAAGATATCTTTCACCAGGTTCAATTGTCTTGCAAAATTCCTGAAATGGTAGAAAAAATTGTTGAACGTAAAATTATTATCTCCACAGCAAAAGAGGCAGGAATTGAAGTAACTAAGGAGGAATTACAAGTAGCATCGGATCAAATGAGAGCGATGAGTCAACTTAAAGATGCTCAAGCCACTTGGTCGTGGTTGGAAAAACATGGTCTTTCTCTTGATGATTTTGAAGAAATTGTTTATATTACTCTAATTTCTAGAAAATTAATTAATCATCTATTTGCTGATCGAGTAGAACCTTATTTCTACGAACATCAATTAGATTATGCTGGTGCAGTTATCTATGAAATTATCTTAGATGATGAAGATGAAGCGATCGAGCTTTATTATGAAATTCAAGAGGGTGAAATTAGCTTTTTTGAAGCTGCACAGCAGTATATTCAAGATACTGAATTGCGACGCAAAGGAGGCTATCGAGGAAAAGTAAAACGCGCAGATATGAAGCCCGAAGTTTCAGCAGCGGTTTTTGCTGCTACATCATCACAACTGCTTAAGCCAATTATCACTGCTGATGGCGTATATCTAGTTTTGGTTGAGGAGATTATTCAAGCAGAATTAGATAATAGGCTAAAAAACAAAATTATGCTTAATTTATATTCTGAATGGTTTAAGCAACGTACGGAGAAAGTTCAAGTCATCAGTCTATTGAAACAAGCAAAGAAGTAGATTGAGTTCAGTTAAAAAAAAATTAAACTATTATAATTGCTCAAGCCAATCATATAACTTAATATTCTGACTGGCTTGACTTTGATTTAGCTGTATTTTTGACTGTTATACTATTCTCTATTTTTTATCTTTATTATCCTTGGTATCTCCTATAGTGATGGCTACAGTAGCTACAACGAGCCCCGAACCAGGAACTACTGATGTCCAATGCCACGTTTTATCGGTAAAAGCTTTACCTCCAATAATATTTAATTCATCATCAGTAACCTCAGTCATAAAACTTTCTGAATCTCCAAATAAGTCATTACCATTTAGATTTAAGTCAGAGATGTTTTCGATGTTAATATTAGCCATTATTCTTGTCTCCCAATTAATTTGGATTTAATAGTTGGTTGGAAATCATTCTGTTTTGATTTCTAGTTTAATAATAAACAAATCAATCTAAATAATCTACAAAATCTCAAAGAAGCTAGAACATAAAAAATACAATTAATTTAAATTTTAAACTATATATAGAAGTCAATCAATAAATTTTTAAATCGATTGAGAATCAAAACAATAAAAACCATAGTGTATTTTGATTTTACTAGAAATAAAATAGTATATTTGTGTTCTATTTTTTTTTTAAAAGCAATAAAAATTTAACCTACTAGTTTGAGTAAGCCGATAATGATAAACATAAACAAAAAATAAGGAAGCAATTTACCACTCGAAGGAGTTTGCGCCATTGCTTCCTTAACAAATTTCAGTTCATGCTTGATGCGACGATTATACTTGTCTCGAATTAATAACTCGAAGTTAGCTTCTCTTTCGAGAGCAAATAGCTCATATTTGCGTAATATCAGTTAAAATACAGTCAAAAGTTGGGCAAGTCTTTCCTAGTAGTAATCCACCCATAATAGATTCTTGTTCGCTATCATCACCAACCTCAGTCATAAAACTTTCTGAATCTCCAAATAACTCATTGCCATTTAGGTCTAATTCAGAGATATTTTCAATATTGATATTAGCCATTATTTTTGCTCCAATTATTTTACTTTTTTGATCATTAGAAATCATTCATTTCTGATCTCTGATCTAATAGTAAGTAAAATAATCTTGTAAGTCTACCAAAATAGATAATAGTTATGAATATTAAATCTACAGTATTATGTGATAAAAAATCTTAGAAGTTGGAGTATCTGCAAAATTACGATGCACTAAAGCGATCGCAATCTGGATTCAGGCGATCGCTTTCTCTACCAAATAGTTTTAAATATATAATTTAGCAGAAAAGACGGATGGGTTCATAAATCCAACATGCAACAGTGTCCGATCCTACAAGACCACCCATAATAAATTCTTGTTCGCTATCATCACCAACCTCAGTCATAAAACTTTCTGAATCTCCAAATAACTCATTGCCATTTAGATCTAAATCAGAGATATTTTCAATATTGATATTAGCCATTGTTTTTGCTCCAATTATTTTACTTTTGTTGATCATTAGAAATCATTCATTTCTGATCTCTGATCTAATAGTAAGTAAAATAATCTTATAAGTCTGTAAAATAGATAATAATTATGAACATTAAATCTACAGTTTTATGTGATAAAAAATCTTAGAAGTTAGAGTATCTGCAAAATTACGATGCACTAAAGCGATCGCAATCTAGATTCAGGCGATCGCTTTCTCTATCAAATAGTTATAAATATATAATTTATTAGGATATCACGTTTTTAAAATACTGGGTAGATACGTGTATTTAGAAAAGTCTTCAGTAATCTGCTTTTGTAAATTAATTGATATTTCTGAATCTATAGTTTTGCATAAACTGTTACGTGCCATAAAAGCTTGCAAGAAGAGAGCATCCCACTTATGATAAAAAATATGTGTATTAAAAAGTAGGATGCTTCCGTTTCTTTGTGTCTCTAAAATTTATATATCTTTAGAGATAGTTTTCTCTGAATTACTGATTTGTTTTAATTTCAGTTACAGTACAACTAATCCTTAACTAACATGTTGTGTAGGGGGGAATGGGTAAAGGGAAAGGAGTTTCAATACAACTATTTTCACAAGTTGGCCCTGGTGCAACAATACCACCCATAATAAATTCTTGTTCGCTATCATCACTAAGTTCAGTAATAAAGCTTTCAGAATCTGTAAACAAATCGTTGCCGTTTAGAGCTAAGTCTGAGATATTTTCGATGTTGATATTAGCCATTGTTTTGTCTCCAATTAAGTTTGAATTTGTTGATTGACAGAAATCATTTATTTTTGATTTCTGATTTAATAGTAAACAATTTATGATTGATAATCCACAAGAATAACTATTGTTTTGAATGCAAAAACTATTATTTTATTGTGTTTGTTTAAATGCAGTTTTGCCTAATATATATAGATTCAAGCCATTTGAATACTAAAATCAAACTAACCTGCAATTATTTGACTGTTTTAATATATTTAATTAATTTACTTATGTTCTAAGTCTTATTAAAAATAAACAAAAAAATCAGCCTATTAATTTTAGTAAGCTGATTTCTATAATTTAACTAGTAACTAATATGTCTTTAATTCAAATCATGATAAATATTCTGTTTCTACTCCAAAATAAGTACTGAAGGTAAAGATTGTAGATTTGCCAGACGTAAAAACTGATAGCCTAATCCTGCACTCCCTTTAAAAAAACTAGGACTTAAAGCAGAGTCAGGTAAATGAGGTAGGAGGCGATACTCGCTATTTTCCTTAGCTTGTGAAACGATTAATGCAGTATTTTGTCTGGCAAACGTTAACCAATCTTGGTTATCAAGTTTTTCAGAGGCGAGAATAAATAATTCTGTCCTACCTAAACTACCACAGCATAAATAATCTACATCACGACTACCGTTAAATAGTTCGTATTTCTGAGTCATGTCTAAAGCAATCTCGATATTACTATAGCTTTCTTCAGTTGCGATAATTGGCAGACTACCTAAACGAGCTAAGCCAATACCAGGTGTCCCATTGCACCAAGCATATATGACATCAAGTTGATTTGTCTGTTTTGATAAGCGGAAATCTGTCCATCTTTTTAGTGACTTATCGAAGACACTACGTTCGTATTCAATCCCTTCTTTAGCTGCTTCTAAGTAGGCTGTATTTGAGGTTGCACTATAGAGGCGTAATAAAGATAAAGCAATACCCGACGCACCATGAGAAAAACCTGTCATGGGATTGTCTTTAGCTTCTGCTAAAGTTTTCCAAGCTTTTGGATAAGTACCAGTTTGCTGTGATAACAAGTGATTTCCACAGATAATAGCTGTATCGAAAATGCTTTTATCTTGAGTTTCCTGGTAAAGAGATAATAAACCTGGTATTGCCCCTGCTACGCCAAAAACAATATCTAACTTTTGATCTTTGGCAATAACTTCTGGAGTAATCAACTTTGCCAAATCTTGAGCATTAATTATAAGTTTTGGTTCTTCTATAAAATGGCTGATTTTAACCAAGCTGTAAATAATACAACTATTTTTCTATTATTATGATGGGCTGTTTTAGCATAAAGGCTTAACTGAATCATTTTTAGCTGTAAGGATAAGTTTTCTAGATTCAGATGCGTGAGCCGAGAAATTAGTTGTTGATAACTAGATGTGGCAAAAAAGCTGGGAATAGATTGATGGGATTCAACTTGTAAACTATTGCTGTCACAAGCTACAGAAAAGTAAGGAATGTCTTGCTGTTGTAGAGAGTTGGCTTCCGCAGTTAAAATTCCTTGATAATTCAGCTTAGTTTTGGTTGAATAATTTAGATTTAAGATATCAATCAGCAAGCTATAGTCAAAACCATTAGTTAAATACTGTGGACTAAGGCTTTTTTTTGCTGCAATGGTATAACTTAAGTTAGAGCGGGTCATAAATCGCGATTTAGCCAATTGGAAATTAGCTAAAAATGTCCCTGTTTTTAACAGAGTCTTTTTATGTTGGATTAATAGTTTATATATCTCTTCAAAGCCAGCAATGATATCATCCTGGTAATCATAAGGAGCGACAGTTTTACCATCTAACACGACTACATTAGCTCCCGCAGGAATAACCTGACTTTTCCACAGTAAATGCATTTGATCTGTGTTGATAAGTTTCCACTCTCTTGAAGAATTGATTTGATGAGGATGTATATTACCCAGTACACTAAAATCTTGGGAGCTTTTTGAATAGAGGGGTGTGAGTAGCAACCGCGCAGAAAACCACGCTAAGGAATGTACCAATTAAACCCTCTAGAAATTAGACACCTCAAACCCTTGAAATCTCGTTCATTTTTTCTGTACTAAATAGACCTTACTTTAATTGATACACTAATAGCGATCGCGAGATGAGCTTCTAGGATACTTACAGGATAAGGCTTTCAGCCTTAGCGTTGTTTTCTGTACAAATGCTACTCACACCCCTATAAATGGCGATGGCGGATTGAACAGTTGTTTGCCACCCTCAAAAAAGCCGGCTTAAATCTCGAAGCTACTCAGTTAGAATCTCCCAGAGCAATTCAAAAGCTAACTGTCCTCGCTTTATCGATTGCGGTACGAACTCTTCAAATGGTTGAAGGAAGAGATAATTGTGAATTACCTGCTTCTGTTGCTTTTGATGATGAACAACAAGAATGCTTATCCCAAATTGCACCTTCCTATCAAGGAAAGACCCCAAAACAACAAAACCCCTATCCTCCTGCTTCTTTACCCTGGGCTACCTGGTTGATTGCTCGTCTGGGTGGATGGTCTGGTTATCGCTCTCAGAGACCTCCTGGGATGCCTACTCTAGTTCATGGACTCAGGCGATTTGAATCTATTTTCTGGGGCTGGAAACTCTCTCAGAATCAACTTGTGTGTACACGGTAGCCGTCAGTCATAGTCATTCAAACTTTAATAGAAAAGATGTAATCCCAGCCTGGGGAGTTCCCCAGACCCCCAAGCCAGTCATTAGCCAAGCGCACGAAAGTTATCTATCAACCCGCAGACATATCTTCGCGCTTGTCTACCACTACGTTATGACTGACAGATATTTTTACGAGGCATTTTGGGAATAACGCTGATACAAACGAGCAGAGCTTTGAGGCGATGGATCGAGTCCGATCTAAAGCTCAAAATATGGGTAGATAAAAATATTCTCTTCACGGAACAGCTAGACTTACTCTAAGCGATTGGGTTCTGACCGTGCTTGACGAACAAATCATTAAGAGCTTCGCGGAGAAGTGCCTGAACGGTACTATCCTTAGTCACTGCCAACATTTTAAGCTGCTTGGAGACATCAGGATCGAAGTGACCTGTTATGGCTTTGGTGTTAATCCGAGAAGGTGGCTTCTTTGATTTGGCTGGGGCTGGGGATTTTGTACTTTTTGGAGCGGCTACTTCTGAGGTTGACTCCACTTCAACTGAAACAGCATTCTTAACTTGGTCTGTGTTGGCAGCTGGACTGGGCTGCATTGATAACAACACGAGTGGGAACGTTAACCAGCTTAGTTAAATCTGCCGTCATCCTGATTGCTTGAAGGTCGAAGACTGATGGACGACAGGGAATCAGAACTAAGTCGGCACACTTGGCAGCAGCTAAAGCCGTACTTTCAGACCTCGCTGGAGTATCGATAATGACTAGATCTGCTGATGCGTTCTTAGCAGCTTCTAAAATCTTTGGTAAGCGAGTAGCCTGGGCAGAGGTTACTGCTGGTTCATCCAGCTCGCGAGAATCTCCCCACTCGGCAGCATTAGCCTGGGCATCAAGATCGATTACTGCCGTTGATTTGCCATCGATCAGGGCAGCCACTGCTAAATGAACCACTAAAGTAGTTTTACCTGCTCCACCTTTTTGAGAAAGTACTGAAATTATTTTCATGTCTTCATGTAAACAAGTACACATTACTACATCTCTACACCCGAACATTTGCGAGCGATTGCGCTCCGCGCACTTTACTCGAAGCTGATCGCCTACAATATAATCCATGTTTCCTGACACCCCTACAAAACAGACTTCTACACCCAAAAATATCTCTAAATAGCAAATATCCCTAACACGATCGTGCTAGAGAATGATTAAGACCTTTTAAGAAATAGCAAGAAAGTAAGCTATTTACCCGTTTATGTTGGATAATCTACCCAATGAATGAAGTGATTTAGGATTAGAGGAATGTAACAACTTTTTCGAGTTCTCTTACCCATACACCAAATCACACCTGAAGGAGCTGACAACTTTTCAGATGTGACGATGTATAAAGCGATTTGAGAATTCCAACAATTAGTCATTATATTTATCCAATTGTTTTTGGAATCGAATGTCGGGATCAAGCGATTTTGACTTTTGATTTAAAACACAATCCGTTTGCGCCCTTGAGCGTTTTTCCTGTTAGGGATAGACGACTTTGGCGTAACAGTACCTTGTGCTTGTTTATATTATAGAACAGGTTAGCACAAGGTACATCAAATACGGTTCATCACTTCATCTTTTGCAAACTTTGTAATTGAAAATAGAACCGTGACCTATTCTGGGGATAATTCCCACCGCGAAACCTCTCTCCCTTACCAGCCTCTCAACCACCATCAGTCAGAATGGCGAGCAAGCTCGGTTGATGAGCAACTAATCCGAGATAACATAACCTCTCTGGCTGGGTACGAACCCCACGAACGACTCCTATATGCGATCTCTCAAGATAAGCGTCGTAACGATGGCAGACTGCGCGATCGCTATCTGAAACAATACCAACATCTCGAACATGGAGGCTGGTATGTTGTCGGACTAGATCCTGATACCAACTGGATCGAAGTAATGGTCTGGGGTCGCTTTAAACCCGATCGCCCTCGTATTGACGGCAATGAGAAACCAATCAAGTATGAATCTCCACCGAATACGACCAACCGAGTTACTTACTTCCGCGTTCCTTTACCTATTTGGAGGCAAATAGCTGGACGGTATGGCATCAAGCTTTATCACTCTCCCCTAGCTCTACGTCTAACTGCAAGATCGCAGCCCGTTAACTTCTGGGAGTGGGTCAAGAATACCCCTGAGATTCCCATAATCCTCACTGAAGGAGAGAAAAAAGCGGGGGCATTATTATCTCAAGGTTATGCTGCTATCTCCCTCCCTGGCATCTGGGGCGGTCGCAACTCCAAAGAAAAAGACCCAGAGCAAAAGCTACACGATGACCTAATGCCCTTGGCAGGGAAGGGACGTACCTTTATCATCCTGTTTGACTACGACCAGAAACAGTCAACCCGTGAGGCAGTTTACAAGGCTACTCTCGCCACTGGTAAAGCCATTGAAGCCACTGGAGCTATCTGTAAGGTAGCTCTCTTGCCAGGACAGGAGAAAGGGGTAGATGACTTTATTACCGCACGGGGAGAAAGTGCAGCCAAAGAGTTATGCCGTATCATTACTAACGCTCATCCCCTGGAAGAGTATCGCTGGCTGGCTAATCCTAACGATGAGGAGCTAATTAGATACGCTCCTGAGAATACTATTTGTACTGAGTACCTAACCGATTCGGCTTTTGTTAACTTAGATCGCCCAGGACTGATCGCTATCAAATCGGAAATGGCTACGGGGAAAACTACAAGGGTCAAAGAACACCGTATCGCAAAAGACGACGAACGTTTTCTGGTCATCGGACACCGTATCACTCTTTTAAGGGAACTTTCCCAGCCGAACAAGCTGAATACCACTATGTATTCAGACGTTCAAATAGGCAAGATGGAGCGAGAAAATGCTTTATCGATTACCGTAGATAGTTTTCATAAACTCAAAAGTTACGGCAATAACTATGACTGTATTTTTATTGATGAAGCTCGTCAGGTACTCAGACACATTCTGATGGCTACCACCTGCAAACTACATCGCCAGGACATTATCTCTAAACTTCAATATTTTATTAGAAAAGCCCGTCAGGTAATTATTGCCGATGCCCATCTCGATGACTATACTGTCGATTTCTTCCTCTCGATGCGCCAAGAAGGAGAAGTTCCCTTAATTATCCAAAATACCTACCAGCATCCCAGTCGTGAAGTTTTTTATTACGAGGGTAAAGACTATACTGCCCAATTAGCCCAACTTACCCAGGCTGTCAGTCAGGGTAAAAAGGTGATGGTAGTATCTGACTCTAAAAGTACGATTGAAAAAATAGAGCAGGTTTTAACTGATAAGTTTATCACTCACTCCGAGGATAAAAGTGACTCTAAAGTAATCTGGTCGATCCATTCTGACAATAGTGGTAGTGAAGAGAATCAACACTTTATTAATAACATCTCTGACTCAGTTAAAAATGTAGATGTCTTCCTGGCATCTCCCAGTCTCTGTACTGGGGTAGATATTCAAGGAAACCATTTTGATGAAGTCTATGGCTTCTTTAATGCAGTGGCTTTGACGGCTACAGACTGTCTTCAAGCCCTCCACCGTTACCGTCACCCCGTACCCCTTCATATTTGGGTAGCTCCTCGTCCTAGTTTTGGCTATAAAGACACTAATGCTCAAGTTATCAGAGATAAAAAGTGGCAGATAAGCGACTTTAACAATTTCGCTTTAAATATCGACCCCGATACTGGTAAAAATATTCCCATTCTCAACTGGGCATTTGAGCTTTACTGTCAGATAGAAGCTCAATCCAATCGCTCCCTCAATAATTTACGTGACCATCTCCATCGGCTACTGGCAAGAATGGGCTATCAGATAACAGTAGTAGAAACTGATACTGACGATGAGGCTAAAGCACAAATTAAGGAAGCTACAAAAAAAGTCAACGAACATCACATTAAGCAGGTAACTGTGGCAGAGAAAATCGATAGAGGACAGTATTTACAACTGAAGAATAAGCCTTATCTCACTCCCGAAGAAAAGTTTGCTATGGAACGTTTTCGTCTTGAAGATAGCTACGGGCAAGATGTCGATGAGGATTTGGTCAAACGAGATAGTAGAGGGACATTACTAAGTCAATTAATTACTTTAGAAGCTGTTCTCTCACCGCCTCAAGGAGAAAGGATTGACCCAAAAACCAAGCGACGAATGCCAATCCCACCAAAGCTGGTTATGGACAAAGACCTCTGGGAATTAGATAACCTGCCTTTCCTACCCGATAGACAGCATTTCTGCGCTCAATGGTTTATTTGGCACTCCTTGGGCATTACTCAAATCCTAGAGCGTTTATTTGCGGGTGAAGAGTATTCAAAGAGCGATCCTGATGTGATTAAGTTAGCAGAAGTAGTTGGTAAATATCGTCAAGAAATTCAAGCTGTCTTAGGTTTTTGGATTCCAACTAAATCAAGTCCTACTTGGATTTTGGGAATGTTAATTAACAAGCTGGGATTAAAAACTAAATCGTGTAAAAGAGGTAGTAGCGGTCAGCAGGTTCTACATTACAGCTTGGCAGTTGAAGAACTGATCTTTGCTCGCGAAGTCTTAAAGTACCGACAGCAGCAGCGCATTCTCAAGGAGGAACGCCAACGACAACGCCAATCAGAAAACTATCTGCATCAAATTATGATGGCGACTCAATTTAAAACTGATTATCCGACTGAAGCCATATCAACCCCCAGTGGTAATAATAATATTCCTTATAAACAGCAGGGGATTGATATGGGTGAAAGCCATACGCCTTGGGTCATAGAGAAGATGCAAGCAACTCTAACTCTGTTGACGGATTTAGTAGATCTAGGAAAGGATGTAATTCGAGGATTATTTCCCCCAACTTTGGATCTAAATCCAATACAAAAAGTGCTAATTCGCTATCTCAATAATCCAATAAAGTTTGTGACTCATAGTTCCATCGAGACTTGAGTCACACAAAATAGCTTAAATAACGCTAAATTAACCTGAAGTTTTTGAGGTAGTAGTTCTGAATATCGCTAGGCTTATAGCAATAGCTTGTCTACAAGTTTGTGCTGTCTATTATTTCTCAGAACAAAGATGATTAACGGAAGAATACCAGAACTAACTATAAAATTCACCGAACGACCCCAGAATGTTCCAACAGAAGGAAAAAAAGCGACGATTGAAGTCAAGGGTGAAAACGATATCGCCGTCAAAGCAGAGGTCAATCGTAAAAGCTTGAAGAAAGTAGTAGACAAAATGGATACCTGGGAGAATTGGGTAGCTGCCCTATCAGGTAAGATGCAGAGCATATCAGCAGATGGGGTGGTGGAATTAGTTGATGCGGGGATTAATATCTTCGAGATTAAAAAGAAAGAGCCTAAACCCGCACCTGAATCAACTGCTGCTTGAGATTTATAAGCATATAATCACTAATTTTCAGTAACCAAGGCAGTAAAATTTGTTTTTTAATAAGCGTGGAACTACTCTTCTCTATTCTAAGGTTCTAGTTGACTTTGTTTCCTTTGTTTTTGTTTTTGTTTAGACTGCTGGGGTAAAGACTGGTTGAAGTGTTTTTGTCTTTGTAAATACTCATTCCAACTCCTAGCACGATAAGGTACATGACGCTTCACCTGAATACCATCAGGAGCTAAAGAGACAAGGGTATCTGCTAGCTGCTTACCCGTCTCATCATTAGAGTAGGCGATAATTATCTCATTCCCAGCATCTAGATGCTCGGCGATCGCCGAGCCTATTAATTCTCTTTGATAACTAGATAGCTTCCCCTCTGTGGAAATATAGCGAGTATGTTCGTGAGGGAATAATTGATGATAAGACAGTGCGTCAATGGCACGAGCCGTAATTACCAAGCGAGTATCCTCTTCATCACGGTTTGATTTCCACAGAGCTTTAGTTCCACCTGGACTAAAACCCTTCTCGCATTTATTCCTGTACGAGTATCCAGTTAGTCCATCTTGGTCATAGTGAGGAAAAATCACATTCCCCTTATTGTCAATGGCAATACGACCTCTAAATCTATCACTCCCTAACGTAGAGTCAGAAATTCCCAGTTTAGCCAAATAAGAATTAGAAGTTGGGGCAGAAAATCTTGAACACTCTTTGATTAAAGATATTCTGTCTCTACTCGTCGGTTGTGGTTTGGCAATATTCTCTACCGCATGGCGTAGCGAAGCCATGCCGTCAGGCTTATCGCCCCTATTAAGCCAAGGACGTAACTCTTTTCTCACCTCACCCAAGTTAAAATTATTACGTTGCTGTACAAAGTCAATAATTGTCCCCTGATCTTTATCACCCTTGAGCGAAAAATAAATACCGTGTCCCTGAGTATTAGTGACAATTACAATCTTGTCTCCTGAGTTATGACGCAGCACTGCGCTATTGGGGCTAGATTCTCTTGTCAGATATTCATATCCCTGGCTTTGAGCATAATCAACGAGATTAATCTCGATTTTAAACCGTTCCAGTTGCTTGACTCTCTTTTTCTTTAAAGCTCCCCTGATTCTTTCAAGATTGAAATCAGTTTGTTGTTGGATAAATTCAACTTCTCGATTTGCCCGTTCAAGCCCTTGACTTGTTTGTTCAAGTCCATCACTTGAGTTTGAAGCTGCTTGTTCTGCTTCTCTAACCGATTCATGTCCGTGCTGTATTTGTGGGACAAATTCATCAGATCCTGCTTGTACTGTTGCGATAGCTTTGACAAAGCGGTCATTAATCTGTTTTCCAGTTCGCTCATCTTCTATATCCGAAGGTGTATACCACAAGGGTATATCCGAAGGTGTATCCTTTAGGGCAATGTCCTTTAGGGCGACAATTTCATACAGGGTTTTCCCTGGCATTGCCAACCAGGGTTCAGAGTTGAGTAGGGAGGAAGAGTCAGAAATGTTCCATTGTCCGTTTGAGTGATAGTTATCCCCCCTGTTGACTCTTGTAGTAAATCCAGAGTCTGTTGTTGCTGTCTCAACTCGATTACCTGGGAATTGATTTTCTTGTCCAGATAATCTAACGTCTCCTGTCTCTCGGTTATCCGACTCGATAAATATTGCGTCATCCCCCAACTGCCGCCGAAGATACCCAGACAAAGGCTCAATCCCACTGAGGCTGGAATTAGCCAGAACTTGCCCAGCATCAAGCTCAGAACCAAGTTTTGACGCTCCATATCTTTTTTGATGGTATTTATAGCGGTATTTGTAGTTGCTTTTAATTCGTTTTGTAATTGCTGGTAACTCTTTTGAGTTAACTCTTGAATTACTTGTCGCTCCTGGTCTAATTTCTGCTGTAATCTCTGGTTGAGGTCTAAATTCTCTTTCATAAAGTTTTCCTTTTAAGCGACATCTTATTTCCGTTTTTGGGTCTAGTACTGTGATGTAGTCAAAACCAGCCCTGGTAATCTCTAGACCTAATTCTTCTTTAAACAACTCGATAATGTCATTGCGATTGTTAATCAAACCGCACGAGACTCTTTCTATGACATACTCCGTCAGGAGTTTTCTCGTATCGGCAATCGGTTCATTGCCTTTGGCTTCTCTATCAGCATTAATCAAAGCCTGAAAACCAGGTTCATAAATCCTTTTTCTGGCTGGGTCATCAGGTCTGGCCCATCCTTGAGAGATGTTCCAATTGGTCTGCCAGGGTTTGAAATAACCATGCCAACCTGGAGGGGCAATATTAAGACTCTTACCCGTATACAGTTCGACTCTGGGAGTGACAAAGTGTAGTTCTACTCGGTTGTTCTCCGTATGAGTATGTTTAACCCAAAGGGTGTTGTAGGCATCTTTATTAAGTCCAGCAAAAGCATATTCTTCAAAAGAATCAATCAAAGCCTCAATCTGTTGGTCTGTCGGTGCATCTTCAGTCGCAAAGCTGAGTACGCCACTCCGATACTTGTGTTTAAACTCAAGTCCGTCAATCAATCTACGAGTAATAACTGGATTACCTCTGAGGACTTCAGGGGCAGGAGAGCGTAGCGAACCCGTACTTGGATCATCTCTGCGAGTAATATACTCCACTGGCCCACGACCGCCACCCGTACCTCTGGCAAAAAACTTAACCAGCACGATGATTAAGAGCAAGCAGAGCCGACTCAATTCTCGCTAAACTGCTAATCACCTGAGTCGCTTCAGCATCATCTTTATAAGTATTAGCCCAACGAGCAATCTGATTGAGATTGTTACCGATACGGGCTACTTGTAAATTAAATTCTTGTCGCGATTGCGCTCCGCGCACCAGCGAAGCTGATCGTTTATCCGAAGCATAGCCTGTTGAATGTTTATTCAATAAGTATCGAGCAAGCTGAGACGTTTTTAGACCCTCTGCATGGGCTTTTAACTCCCAATTGAGCTTTTCATCATCAGTAGCCCTGATACCGATATGATTAGTTTTATTGACTTTAGTAGGCATAAAAATAAGTATTTAACTAGATAAATTGACCTTTAAACCATGTTTTGACCAAATCTCCCCTGGTTTTTGCCAGAAGGGGTCGAGGGGAATCCTTTCCCCCGCCAGCCCGACATTTCATGAACAACGAAGTAGTATTAATGTTGCACGTAAGGGTCGGCTGGCTTAGGCAACCAAAAAGGCATATTTAGTGTTAGTTAGATCGAGGCTAACATCGGCAATAACTAATTAGTTAAAGCTAAAAAAAAGATTTTAATCGGTTTATAAAGTTTTGATTTTTAGGGGGAAACACATAACTGAATTGCCGTAAGTTTAATTCAGTTTATTTATCGACTCTGCCAAATAATTTTAATAGCCAAAAATTAAAGTAAATTAGACTTTTTTGACTAGCTCTAGTTAAACACATTGTTACTAAACGTCGTGCAGGCGTGCTAAACGTTATTAATTCTTGTCTGATTAACAGCTACTTCGAGCTATTAAATTAAGTTATTTGGGGTATTCAATACATTTGAGTAACGTTAAATAACGAAAAACAACCATTAATACGCTTTGATCGTAGTTGAATAAAATAGGTGTTTTTGGGCAATCTAATATTGTAATTTAAAAATCTTTTATTAGATGACCTTTGATAATATTGAGCAAGATAATTTAGCTGAGCTTAAACCAAAAGCTAAATCGAAACCGAAACCGATTCTTAAGCTAGTTGTTGACCCTGGTACTTCACTATCGAAGATTCTCTACGTTGTCAATGAGGGTACGGTGAAGTGGATGACGATGGGAGCGGAGTATCTGTCTTTACCGAGTGAGAGTGCTGAATCTTTACCGATTGATTCGGGTATGGGTCAACCTGAAGATAATGCCTGGGTTAGATTATCCTCATCAGATGAATGTCATGCTGTGGGTTTTGTGGCGAGTAATTATCGGGCTGACGTTAGCATTAAAAAACTCAAGCATGAATCTCTGCCGTTTAAGATCCTGGCTGCGGTAGGAGCAATCGCATCAAGAGAAAAGTTAGGCAACAACTTTAAATTAAAATTGGGAATCTTACTTCCCTACAGTGAATATCGCTCTTCACACGATTGGTCGAGTGAATTGAAAACTGCTCTGTCGAGCTTTTATTTTCAAGATCGATTATTCAAAGTTAAGCTTTCCAGTTTTTCATGTAAGCCTGAAGGGTATGGCATTGCTAAATTTACCTCCAGATGTGAGTCGGCTGATTATTTTCACCAAGGCAATACGGCGGTAGTTATGCTCGGCTATCGTAATACTAGCTGTTTGTTTTTCCGTCGAGGAACGGTCAGTAAACTAGGAGTCTGTCGGACTTAGGAATTCTTTGACATTAAAAAGCACTGGAAGTCACCTGGATCAATACAATAGTACTGTTTTGGGGCGATCAAGTGCCATTGCGATCGCTCCAGTTCGGATTTTAGAGGCCAATTTCTGGTTATTTACACACTGATGGTGCAAAGACGCTTCAAATTGAAGGCAATACAGACAAGAGTCCACTCACCTGTCACGGCATTAATCCCCCGCAGTAGGAAACGGCGGAAACCCATCACCTCCTTAATAATGCCGAATACAGGCTCCACTGTCGATTTGCGCTTAGCATAGAATTGTTTACCGACTTCGGTTTTCAGGCGATGCTTCATCGCCGTTATCGTATCAGGGTTCTCTGGTGGGGCTGGTGCTACAGCCAAGCGTTCTTCAAGGGTTAAGTTATGGCAAGCCCTACCGCAGGCGATGTAGGGGTCAATCTCGTTTTCTGACAGTCGCTTGGCATTGTGTTCACTGAAAAACCCCGAATCCAGAGCCGCTCTCTTAACTTGGCCCAGATTTTCAGGTAGTTGATTAAGTTGCTCCAGCGCTGGGTCTACTTCCTGCTTATCGTTGGGGTTTTGACTGATATGGTTTCCTACAATCAGCATCGTGTCCATATCCACAGAAGCGTGGGCATTGTAAGCTTGCTCAAACCCGCCTCCTGAAACTGGCATAATCCGCGACTCGCCGTCCGTGAAATTCACCTGGTCTTTAGCTTTTGGACCTGCCTCAGGAGCTAAGGGTTGCTTGCCTCCCAATTTGCGACCTCGGACCTTTTCTTTAGCCTCCCGCTCTCTTAATTTGGCCTCGTATTCAGCTTTTTCCTGGTCAGCTCTGGCTTGTGCCCGTGCTTCAATCTCTCTCTTGACCTGAGCGATCTTTTCCAGGCGTTCTTGCCGCCTTTGGAGTTCTTGGGGAATGTCTATGTCCCCAAAGCTTTCTCCTGCTTCTGTTTGGGACTTGTGCAACAACGCTGACACTTCTGCAAGTAACTGAACTTCGAGTTTGTTGGCACCCATCCCAACTCATTGCTTTGTGTTTACTGGCATTGGCCTGGATTTTGGTGCCATCGATACTGATGTCCCCCAGCTTAAATATCCCCAGACTGCAGGCATATTCCAATATCTGTACAAACAAGGGTTGTAATTGTGCTAAGAAACGCTTGCGGAATTTATTGATGCTGTCATGGTCAGGGTGAGTGCCACCAGTAATATAGAGCACTGGGATTAGCTCATAGGTTGCTTTCTCTATCTGGCGACTGGCAAATATCCCTTTGGCATAGCAGTAAAACAACAAGACCAACATCATCTTGGGGGGATAAGGGGCACTGCCACCACCTTTATAAGCCCCTTCTATTTCACTGGTATCCAACTGATCGACAATTTCTACCACAAAGCGAGCCAGGCTATTTGTATCCAGCCACCCTTCCATATTACTGGGCAGCTCGATCGCTACAGTCCTATCAATTTCGATAAATTTGTTGCTGATGAGCCTTCTCCCAGTCACTTCTGCCTAATTTACATTTAGCATAGTTTACATCAGCTTTCCATAAGCCCGACAGAC
>CALNYB010000019.1:0-113336 GCA_942490675.1 Cyanobacteriota bacterium
GGTGCTAACCTCAGTGGTGCCAACCTCAGTCATGCATCGATGAAGGGAGCTAATTTTAGTGGAGCATTCTTGAATGCTATTCTCACAGAAGCCAATCTGCGGAGTGCTAATTTGAGTAGCGTTAGTTTAGTGGCAGCAGACTTGAGTGGGGCAAATCTACAAGGTGCGAATCTAGTTGGCGCAAATCTTTCTCAAGCTAACCTTTATGAAACGATTTTAGTTGAGGCTAATTTGAGTAGTGCTAATTTGACAGGAGCAAATTTAAAACTAGCTAATTTACATAACGCCAATCTAAGTCGTGAAAGCCTACAGGAATTAGGGTAGTGTTGCAAAAATTCGTTACCATCTCCTATCCTCAAAAACAGTGGCACATCTCCATCTCCTGTGCAAATCACATCCATCATAAATTGTTTTAAAGAGGAGTCGATGGTCTTTGGAGTAGCCATAGGTGATCTTGACGGATTCGATGGATTCGCTTGATTCATCCGAGCTTTCTATTTCATAGTTTCCCTCCAAGCTAAAACTGCTAGAGTCTAAATTACGAGGGATTAACTTTTCTGTCCTAACCGATTAACGTACTGCGATACTTGCTACTTATTCACTCATACTCTGAAAAAAATCAATGGTACTTTTCAAAGCTTCTACAAAAGCATCGATTTCTTCACGGGTATTATAGAAATATAGACTAGCTCTCGCGCTACCAGAGATGTTTAAAATACGATGTAGGGGTTGAGTGCAATGATGTCCTGAACGGATTGCAATACCATCATGATCTAGTAATGTAGCTAAATCGCTGGCGTGGATACCTGGTACGTTAAAGGCTGCTAAGGCTGCCCTACCTTTCCTCTCTGGGGTTGGCTTGTTGCCGTAAATTCTCAGGTTAGGAATTGTGGCTAATTTCTTAAACAAATAAGCAGTTAATTCTTCTTCGTAGGCTTGGATCTTGTCCATACCGATACCATTAAGATAATCCACTGCTGCACCCAGCGCGATCGCTTCTCCAATCGCAGGAGTTCCCGCTTCAAACTTATGGGGTAAGTCGCCGTAGGTGGAATGATCGAGAAATACCTCATCAATCATCTCTCCACCACCCATAAAGGGAGGCATTGCCAATAAAATGTCTTTTTTACCGTAGAGAAAACCAATCCCTGTGGTAGCGCACATTTTATGTCCTGAAGCTACCAACCAATCGCAATCCATCGCCTGAACATCGATAGGCATATGGGGGACGCTTTGACAGGCATCGATTAATACTTTTGCGCCGTATTTGTGAGCTTCCTGAATAATCTCTGCTACGGGGTTAATGACACCAAGGGTATTAGAAACATGAACTACAGATACTAGTTTGGTTTTATCTGATAATAGGGATTTGTATTGTTCAAAATCAAACTCTTCGCTGGGAGTTAGTTGAACGTACTTAATTACCGCACCAGTCTTTTGCGCGATCAGCTGCCAAGGAACAATATTGCTGTGGTGTTCCATGACTGAGAGAATAATTTCATCTCCTGGTTTAAGATTAGCTAATCCCCAACTATATGCCACCAAGTTAATCGCTTCGCTGGCATTGCGAGTATAAACTATTTCATCGCGGGAAGCAGCATTAATAAACTGAGCAACCTTATCCCTGGCTCCCTCATAGGCATCTGTAGCCCTGCCACTAAGGGTATGTGCGCCACGGTGAACATTAGCGTTATCTCTTTGATAATAATGTTGCAGAACATCAAGTACTGCCTGGGGTTTTTGGGAAGAGGCAGCACTATCAAAGTAAATTAGGGGATTGTCGTTAACTTTTTGATGCAGGATTGGAAAATCATCTCTAACGCGATCGCCTAAAGTCTTTTCTTTGGTAAAAGTCATGTTGTTGGTTACTGATTAATACTTTACTTTCTGCTCAATAGTCTGGGTAATTCTACTTCTCAAAGATTCTAAGGGGATGCGATCGATAACCTCGGCGGCGAAGGCATCAATTAGTAGCTGGTTGGCATCAGCTTCACTCAACCCACGACTACGAAGGTAGAAAATTTCCTCTGCTTCCAACTGGCTGACTGTAGCACCATGAGCGCACTTAACGTTATCGGCAGTGATTTGTAATTCTGGCTTAGTATCTACCCTAGCTTTAGAGGAAAGCATCAGGTTGCGGTTTAGCTGTGTCGCGTCTGTTAGCTGTGCTTCTTTGGGTACAAATACTTTACCATTAAAGATTGTATGGGCGCGATCGCCGACAATACATTTGTGAAGCTGATTAGTAGTGCCGTGAGGTTTAGTAAGAGCAACGATACTATGGGTATCAGATGTCTGATCTCCTGTGGCTACCGTTAAACCATTGAGGTTAGTTTCGGTTTGCTCTCCCTGCTGCCATGCTTCAGGGTTATGACGCAAGAGTTTTGCCCCTAAGTTAATCTCATTTATAGTGTAGTGACTATCACGTTCTTGAGAGACAGCAGTTTTGCCAATATGATAGCTAGCTGCCGATTCCTGCTGGATACGAGTATGATTGACTCTAGAATTACTTTTGACAAATACTTCAGTAACGGCGTTAGTGAAGTATTCTCCTGTACCGATATATTCCTCCACCAGAGAAATACTAGATCCTGTTTCCCCTATTATTAAACTGCGAGGTTGAGCAAAGCTAGTCTGCGATTCTCCATCAGCAATAAAGACCAGATGTATGGGAGTATCTACTACTAAATTTTTATTCGCCCAAACTATCGCCACATCATTACCACCTGCCGTATTTAATGCAGTGAAGGCATCTGCACCTGGCTGCCCAGCAAAATACTGTGCTGCATTATAGTCTGTAGGTAAATTATCTAAATTACCTACATAAACGCCTTCAGGTAATCCAGATACATCAGATAGTTTTGTATTGTAGATCCCGTTGACAAACACCAAACGACTGTTTTTCGTTTCGGGTAAGGGTGAATAGCTTTTCTCTTCTGGGTTTTGTACAGTAACAAATTTTGCTACTGTCAGAGATGATAAATCGATAAAACGCCAATCTTCATCTTGGCGCGTAGGTACAGACAGACGAGATAACCAGTTTTTGGACTGCTGACGAATATCTGTTAACCATTGAGGTGCTGATTCATTTACTTGACATTGTTCTAGTAAACCTGTGAAGAAGATATCCTCTACTACAGTATTTTGCGGAACCTGGGAAATAGTTGTCCAAGGAATTTGTACTGCCATTAGACTCCTACCCCCGCAGCAGATTTATCATCCAAAAAGTCATAACCGCGAGATTCCAATTCTAATGCAAGTTCTTTTCCTCCACTGGTAATAATTTTGCCATCTTGCATTACATGAACAAAATTTGGCTCGATGTAGTCCAGTAAACGCTGGTAGTGAGTAATTACCAAATAGGCTTTTTCAGTAGTCTTTAGCTGATTTACGCCATCAGAAACAATTCTCAGGGCATCAATGTCTAAACCTGAATCAATCTCATCCAAAATAGTTAAAGTAGGCTCTAATAATGCCATCTGGAGAATTTCGTTGCGTTTCTTTTCTCCACCAGAAAACCCTTCATTAAGACTTCTTTCTAAAAAGCTCGACTTCATTTTGACTATCTCTAGCTTCTCTTCAATCAAGTCTTCAAAGTCAAAGGTGTCAATTTCTTCCAAACCCTGATACTTGCGCTTGGCATTGTAAGCAACTCGCATAAAGTCTAAATTGCTCACCCCAGGAATTGCTAGAGGGTACTGAAAAGCCAAGAAAATCCCGCTATTGGCTCTTTCGTTAGGTTCTAAATCGATAATATTCTGACCCTGATAGATGATTTCTCCACCAGTGACTTCATAGTCTGGATGTCCTGCAATAATTTTGGACAGGGTACTTTTCCCTGAGCCGTTACGCCCCATAATAGCGTGGACTTCGCCAGCTTTGATTTCTAAATTTACCCCCTTGAGGATCGGGATGCCGTCTACGTTGGCGGTTAAATTACGTACTGATAAAATTGTTTCGCTCATTGTTTGTTAAATAAACAATTTTTAATTATGGGTTTAAAAGCTCTCAAACTCAGGTAGGACAAGCTATAAGCTGAAGAGAACTGTGTAAAAATTAGAGATTAAAACAACAAAAACGTTGTTTAAGTCTATTTTAGACTACATTAGCGAATAACAGGTTGTCAAAATTGTTTATTATAGCGATCGCCTTAAACATCTAGCTTAATTAAGATGAAAGTAGTTGTCCTAATGTATCTTCTTCTTTTTTTCTGTTACCCCGATTTATCGAGCGGATACTATTTTCCTTCTGACAGATTCTTGCATATACTAAACTTTAGAAGGATTCATTTTTATAGCGATGCCTGACATGAATTACAAGATAAAACAAGCAGCAGACCAGAGATGGGGTATTTATCAGGACGAAAAGCTACTAGCAACTATTGGTAGCTATGAAGCTTGTGAATCAATCTGGAAATATTTGCAGCAAGAACTTTCATACACCGAGGATATAAAGTCTCGGTTATCCTATCGCAATGCAATTGACAAAAATTTGTTGATTAATTCCGGGAGAAAAGCTATTTGATTAAGCAAGGCTAATTTTTCAGTACTTTTTTTATTACTTGCAGTATTATTAAATCAGCTTATCGAATAGATGCGAACTCCTAACTATTCCTGATGGCGTTGTTCAAATGCGGCGATCGCAGTAGGTAATGTGGGATAGATATGTTCGGCGGTCAGATTGCTCAGAAACCCTGCCCGTTGAAGATCTAGATATAAATCTTGTTTAACTCGCGCCATAGCGAAGGTAATGTTTTTAGCTGCTAATTCATCTCTTAATTCCGATAGCATATCAATCGCGGTAATATCGATTTCTACGTTGGCTTCCATGTTTAAGATCAACCATTCAACAGGGTTTATTTCTGATTCAATGGATAAAAGCGATCGCTGTTTAAAATTTTCCGCGTTGGCAAAACACAAAGGTGCATCATAGCGATAAATTACTAAACCTGGAATAGTTTTTGCTCCCTCCCAGTCATCGATATCATGTAGTCCAGCTAAATCTGGAACTATTCCTAATACCGCATCATGAGAGCGGGCAACCCTAGAAAATAGCTCGATCACCGATAAGCTAACTGCAATTCCTACTCCGACTAAGATATCAGTGGCTAATACGGCAATGGTCGTGACAATAGCTAAAACAAACTCACTACGTCGAAATCGATACAGTCTGATAAATTCTGAGACTTCAATTAATTTAGTGGCAGCATAAATTACAATTGCACCTAAAGCAGCTTTGGGAAACAAGGCTAACACGGGACGAAGAAACAGCAGCACCACAATTACTGCCACCATTGCTACCAGGGAATATAGCTGACTTTTACTCCCCAAAGAATCTCCAATCACAGTCCGACTACCGCTACTACTGATGGGAAACCCTTGCAAAAGTCCATTACCAAAGTTAGCTACACCCAAAGCTAGTAGTTCTTGATTGGCATCGATTTTATAGTTATTACGATTAGCAAATACCCTTGCTGTCAAGACATTATCCGAATAACCCACAATGGAAATTCCCACCGCCGAAGCAACTAGGGAACTTAAATCACGAATAGATACTTGGGGAATAGCAAAGTGAGGTAATCCAGCCGGAATTTCTCCCACTACCGCCACTCCACGAGCGTCAAGATCAAAAATGGCTACTGCTGCGGTGGATAGTAAAACAGCAATTAAAGGGATGGGCGCATTGATAAAACGACCCTGGAAAGTAAACAAAAAGACTAAGACAGCAATGCCTAAAATCAGAGTGGGAGTATGGGCTAACCCTAGCTTGTTCATAAATTCGCTGATCTGACCAAAAAAAGCATTGGCTTCAATCTCGACTTTAGTAATTTTACCCAATTGTCCCCCAATCATAATTAGAGCAATCCCCGCCATATAACCAATTAAGACTGGCTTGGAAAGTAAATCAGCCAAAAAACCCAGTCGAGCAAAATAGCTAGCGATACACAATAATCCCATGATAATTGCCAGTAAAGCAGCCAGCCCAATATAAGCATCAGTTCTCGCTGCTGCTAAGGGCGCGATCGCCGCTGCCGTCATCACGGCGGTACTGGATTCAGGACCAATGGAAAGCTGAGGAGAAGAACCAAACAAAGCATAGATAATCATCGGCGGTAAAATCGCCCATAAACCTGCCACAGGCTCAACTCCTGCTAATTCTCCATAAGCCATACATTGTGGAATTAAATAGGCAGCCACCGTCAACCCAGCTAACACGTCTCCCCTTAACCAGTCACTACGATAAGACAGTAATTTTTTCAAACCTGGCATCGGAATTGACAGCGAGTTACCGGTTTTGGCATTGGTCATAATGCGATCGCCTTTTGTGCAATTGTATGATGTATCTTAATCTAACTAGAATCATAGAACATCTATTTTTAGAAAATTAAAGCGTTAAAAGTTCTTTTATTTACTTGACAGACAGACTTGTCTGTTCTATAGTTAAATCATGGATACAGTTACTAAACAACTAACACCAAAAGAACGGATTCTCAAAACAGTAGATCGCTTGTTTTACGAACAGGGTTATGCTGCAACTGGAGTCAACCAAATTATTGCCGAAGCACAAGTGGCTAAAGCGAGCTTTTACCAGCACTTTCCCTCCAAAGAGGAATTAGTATTGGCATACATCGAAGCTTATAACAACAACTTTTTTCAGCAATTACGACGGTTGGAGCAACAGTTCACAGAACCAAGAGCTAATGTTTTGGCTTTATTCGATCTGCTCGCCGACTTTGCTAAACAAGTTGAATTTCGAGGCTGTACTTTTCTGAATATAGTGTCAGAATTTTCCCAACCTGAGAGTAAACCCCGTATCTTAATTGCTCAATTTAAAACCGAACTCAGGGAATATATAGAGCAATTAGTTTTGAAGACTTTAGCCAAAGGTATTTCCGCAGCATCAGCTAAGACTAGAGCAACTGCCGTATATTTACTCTTTGAAGCAGCATTAATTGAAAGTCGTGTTCATCATGACCTATGGCCTATTCAGGCGAGTAAGGATGCTGTGAGTGAGTTATTGAGCTAATTTTTTTTGTAGTTTAACAGACAAACCAGTCTGTCTATTAAGTTCAAATATTTATCTATCTAAGGAGACAAGATCATGAAACGTTTTAATCTTTTGACCGCGATCGCATTTTCTGTTGCCCTTGCTTCTACGTCTGGTGTCGAAGCAATAGAGACTGTCAACAAAACCCAAACAGCTATATCAGGCAATAACAGCGTTTTAGTGGCTCAAGCCGAAACGAATAGTCAATTTGTCACTGCTGAAAAAGGACATCCCACAACAGGGACGCTAAAAGTCATTCAAAAAAATGGTCAACAATATATTGAGTTGGGTGATGACTTTCAGACTGTTGAAGGCCCTGCGGTAGAAATTATTCTCCATAAAAATGAAACTGTTCCAGTGAACATTAATGAAGAAGATTATGTGACTATTGCACCAATACAAAGCTTTGAAGGTACACAACTTTATGAAGTTCCAGAGGGAGTGGACTTAAGTACGTATGCTTCTGTCGCAGTTTGGTGTCAGGAATTTAACGTTACTTTTGGTTATGCTCAATTGTAGAACCTCCAGGCTAATTGAGGTAAAACTTTTCAACTAAGTAAGATAGTCGTCGCTTATCTTACTCGTCTACTCGTCAGTAAAACCGAGCATGAACTTCATCATTGCCAACTCATCAGGAGACAAGATCATGAAACTCACCAAACAGAATTTGCAACCATTCTCAGAAAAAATCTATGACACCATTATTGTTGGTGGAGGTCCAGGTGGTCTTTCCGCAGGAGTTTATCTGCAACGCTATTTACTCAATACTCTAATTATCGATAAAGGAAAAGCTCGCTCTTTTTGGATGACGGAACTTCATAATTATGTAGGTTTACCTCCTGAGACTCCTGGTCGAGCATTACTCAGACAGGGTAAAGAACACTATCTTTCTCTTGGTGGAGATTTACTTGATGCCTATGTCGAAGAGATAGTTGATCAAGGGGAAACCTTTGCAGTAAGGGTTAAAGTTGGTCGCCATAACAGTGAATATTATACTTTTCGCGCTAAGTTTTTAATCGCCGCTAGTGGCATTATTGACTATCTACCAGCTCTAGAAAATATGCGTAATGTCTATGATTACGCAGGTCATAACCTCCATGTCTGTTTGATTTGTGATGGTTATGAAATGGTGGACAAAAAAGTGGGAGTATTTGCTAGTAGTGCTGGTAATGCAGAAGTGATCTTTCCTGTGGGCTGGTTTACGCCCAAGATCACTCTATTTACTCAAGGTTTGTTTGATGTCAATGATGAATTACGCAAGCGAATTGAAGAAAACGGTTATCAAATTGTCGAAACCCCCATTGAGCAGTTTTTGGGAGAAAACCATCAAATGACTGGTGTGGAATTAACTGATGGTCAAATTGTCGAGTTGGAAACAGGCTTAATTTCCATGGGTTCTCAGTATCACGCTACTTATTTAGATAAATTTGATTTGGAGAAAAATGGAGGCAATCTGGTTACAGATAAGATGGCTCGTTCTTCTCATCCTCGTATCTTTGCTATTGGAGATTTAAAAGTAGGGCTAAATCAAGTTGTGGTTGCTGCTGCTGATGGGGCTTTAGCTGCTACTGAGATCTGGCGAGATATTCGCCGCAGCACTCCTCCTAAAACTGCCGTTAAAAAAATTGCTAGCCAAAAATCAACTTAAGCAAATCCAGATTTTTCACCTTTTCTAGACCGCACAGGCTCTTGGTAACTATTGAGCGCTCCCCATATTAATCTCAACATTACTATCAAACACAACTAATATCTAAACAACTAACCATGATTGATCTATATGCTTGGACAACACCTAACGGTTACAAAATCTCTATTCTATTAGAAGAATTAGGCTGGGAATACAATGTAATTCCCGTGAATATTGGCAAAGGCGAACAATTTGCGCCTGAGTTTTTGAAAATTAGTCCTAACAATAAGATTCCTGCTATTGTCGATTATGACACTTCTGATGGTAAACCCTATTCCGTGTTTGAATCTGGGGCAATTCTGATGTATTTGGCAGAAAAAGCAGGGCATTTTCTGCCTTCAGAGGTTACCGAACGCTATCAAGTAATCCAATGGTTGATGTTTCAGATGGGTAGTATTGGTCCAATGTTAGGGCAAGCCTATCATTTCAAAAATGCTTCGCAATCGATTCCCTATGCCATAGAACGTTATAGTAATGAAGCCTTGAGGTTGTATGGAGTAATGGAAAAACGTTTAGGAGAAGTTTCTTTTCTGGCAGGGGATTACTCTATTGCAGACATGGCAGTATTTCCCTGGGTTGCTGCCTATTCACAAAATCTCGATAATTTAGCCCAAGATTTTCCTCATATCCAAGGATGGCTCGATCGGGTTGGTAATAGAGAAGCCATTAAAAAAGGCATGAAGTTGCTGCAAGATAAATAACTCTTTGATGGAGAGTGGAAATTGAGCGATAATCTCTCACTTCTGCTCTCCTTTAGAGAAGTTGCGATCGCTATTTTTCAAAAATATTTTCTATATACAAACAAAATTTCACATCAAGAACTATAGTTTTCAAACTAGAGGTGGGTTAGATCTCAAGATAATGCTTTTAATAGTTCTTCCTCACTGTCAAAAGCAAGGTTTGTATGTATAATTTTCCCCTGATAATTTTTCATCTCTGCTGTTGCTTCTTCCAGATTAATATTCTCCAGTAAGACTATAATGACTGAATTGTTGGGTTGCATCATTTCCCGAATTTCTGAACAAATTTCTAAAGAGAAGGTTAAGGATAATTGAATTTAATCATAAGCTGATTAAAGCAATCTTTGCACCTCTGCGCCAAATAAATTCCCTTTATTCAAATAAATCCATATAATAAGTCTTAATGTAACTTAACCTGTTGATCAGCAGTCGCTAGCAATGAACAGTCTCTTTTTAAATCGTCTTAATAGTCCAGAACGTCCCGTACTTGTCTTAGACGGTGCAATGGGGACAAACCTTCAAGTCCAAAATCTTACCGCAGATGACTTTGGTGGGGAAGAATATGAAGGATGTAACGAATATTTAGTCCATACCAAACCTGAAGCGGTAGCAACAGTGCATCGTGGTTTCCTCGAAGCTGGTGCGGATGTAATTGAAACCGATACCTTTGGCGGAACTTCTATTGTCTTGGCTGAGTACGATTTAGCGGATCAAGCCTACTATTTAAACAAAGCTGCTGCCAAATTAGCCAAAAAACTTACCGCCGAATATTCTACTCCTGAAAAACCTCGTTTTGTTGCGGGTTCCATGGGTCCTGGTACTAAGTTACCTACTTTGGGACATATTGACTATGATACTTTACTTGCCAATTATAAAGAACAAGCAGAAGGATTGTATGACGGTGGCGTAGATTTATTTTTAGTGGAAACCTGTATGGATGTGTTGCAGATAAAAGCGGCACTTAATGGTATAGAAGAAGTATTTACAGCCAAAGGCGATCGCCGTCCCTTAATGGTATCTGTTACCATGGAGCAAATGGGTACTATGCTATCTGGTTCGACTATGGAAGCGGCTCTTGCAGTTCTAGAACCTTTTCCGATAGATATTTTAGGTCTGAACTGCGCTACAGGACCAGACCTAATGAAGGAACACGTTAAACATTTATCGGAACACTCACCGTTTATTGTTTCCTGTGTTCCTAATGCGGGATTACCTGAGAATATTGGCGGACAAGCGTATTATAAGTTAACGCCTATAGAACTTCGCATGGCGTTAATGCACTTCGTCGAAGATTTGGGAGTACAAATTATTGGTGGTTGTTGTGGTACTCGTTACGATCATATCCAACAACTAGCAGAAGCAGCTAAAGATTTAACACCTAAAGAACGCCATTCCCATTATGAACCTTCCGCAGCATCTATCTATAGTACTCAACCATATATTCAAGATAATTCTTTCTTAATTGTTGGGGAGAGATTAAACGCCAGTGGTTCTAAAAAATGCCGTACTTTACTTAATGAGGAAAACTGGGATAGTCTAGTGGCATTAGCTAAATCCCAAGTAAAAGAAGGCGCACACATCCTTGATGTTAACGTAGACTATGTAGGGCGAGACGGAGAAAGGGATATGCATGAACTTGCATCCCGTCTGGTTAATAATGTCACCCTCCCCCTGATGCTCGACTCTACTGAATGGACAAAGATGGAAGCGGGGTTAAAGGTTGCAGGGGGAAAATGTATCCTCAACTCAACTAACTATGAAGATGGGGAAGAAAGATTTTATCAAGTATTAGATTTAGCCAAAAGATACGGTGCGGGGATAGTTGTTGGTACTATCGATGAAGATGGTATGGGACGGACTGCAGATAAAAAGTTTGCCATTGCTAAACGGGCTTATGATGCAGCAGTAGAGTATGGTATTCCTCCTTATGAAATCTTTTTCGATCCTTTAGCCTTACCCGTATCTACTGGTATCGAAGAAGATCGAGAAAACGGTAAAGCCACAGTCGAATCAATTAAAAGAATCAGAGATGAATTACCAGGTTGTCATATCTTGCTGGGGGTTTCTAATGTTTCCTTTGGTTTAAACCTTGCTTCCAGACAAGTACTTAATTCAGTTTTCTTACATGAATGTATGCAGGTAGGATTAGACTCGGCTATTGTTAACGCCAGCAAGATTTTACCTCTATCTAAAATAGATCCTAAACATCAAAAGATTTGTCAAGATTTAATCTATGACAAACGGGAATTTGATGGCAATATTTGTATTTATGATCCTCTAGGAGAATTAACAACTTTATTTGCAGGAAAGAAAGCAAGAAAATCCGAAGCAGTTGATAAAAATCTGCCCCTTGATGAACGTCTTAAGCAACATATTATCGATGGGGAAAGGATTGGTTTAGATGAAGCTTTAGACGAAGCCTTGCAAGAATATCCCCCTCTACAGATTATTAACACTTTCCTCTTAGATGGCATGAAGGTTGTCGGGGAATTATTTGGTTCGGGACAAATGCAGTTACCCTTCGTGCTTCAGTCGGCACAAACTATGAAAGCTGCGGTAGCCCACTTAGAACCTCATATGGATAAGGAAGAGGCTGACGATAGTGGCAAAGGTAAATTTGTCATTGCCACGGTAAAAGGTGATGTTCATGATATTGGTAAAAACCTAGTTGATATTATTCTTTCTAACAATGGTTATAAAGTTATTAATTTAGGTATTAAGCAACCAGTAGATAATATTATCAAAGCCTATGAGGAACATCAACCAGACTGCATTGCTATGAGTGGCTTATTGGTAAAATCTACGGCATTCATGAAAGATAATTTAGAAGTGTTTAATGAAAAAGGTATTACCATTCCTGTTATCTTGGGTGGCGCAGCATTAACTCCTAAATTTGTTAATCAGGATTGTCAAAATACCTACAAAGGCAAAGTCATCTATGGTAAAGATGCTTTTGCAGATTTACATTTCATGGATAAACTAATGCCAGCAAAAGCCGAAGATAACTGGGATGATATCAAAGGCTTTTTAAATGAGGTTGATCTATCTCCTACAGAAGAAGAAAATGATGCAAAACCATTTGAAGGAGAAAATCAAGATAAAATTTTTGTTGATGAGGTGAGTAAGCAAGAAGCACCCTTAGTAATTGATACGAAGCGTTCCGAAGCAGTTGCCTTAGATATAGATCGTCCTACACCTCCTTTCTGGGGAACTAAAATATTGAAATCCGAGGATATACCAATTGAAGAAGTTTTTCCTTATTTAGATTTACAAGCTTTATTCGTCGGACAGTGGCAATTTCGTAAACCAAAAGACCAATCGCGGGAAGAATACGATGAGTTTTTAGCCAGAAAAGTTCATCCAATTTTGGAAGAATGGAAACAAAAAGTTATTGCCGAAAACCTCTTACATCCCACAGTAATTTATGGTTATTTCCCCTGCAACGCCGAAGGGAATACTCTATATGTTTATGATCCTGCGGACACGGAATTTATCAACCCTGTAAAAACCTTTGAATTCCCCCGCCAGCCTTCAGGTAAACGTCTTTGTATTGCCGATTTCTTTGCCACCAAAGAATCGGGTAAAATCGATGTCTTCCCGATGCAAGCGGTAACAGTAGGCGAAGTAGCAACCGAATATGCCCAAAAGCTATTTAAAGCTGATAACTACACGGACTACCTTTACTATCATGGCATGGCGGTACAGATGGCAGAAGCCTTAGCCGAATGGACACACGCTAGAATTCGTAACGAGTTGGGCTTTGCAGCGGAAGAGTCGGAAAACATCCGCGACATCTTGCAACAACGCTATCGTGGATCGCGTTATAGTTTTGGTTATCCTGCTTGTCCTAATATCGAAGATCAATACAAGCAATTGGATTTATTAGATACGAAGCGGATCAATATGTATATGGATGAGAGTGAGCAACTATATCCTGAACAATCTACCACGGCGATCGTCTGTCATCATCCTGTGGCTAGGTATTTTAGTGCTTAATAAATTAAATAAATAAGTTATTCTGGTGGGAACAAACCCACCTTTTTTTGTCTTATATAAATGCACAAAAAAAATAATGAATTTGCTCAATCAGATTTTTGTCTAATATGGTGTTAAATATAACAAACTACTCGGTATGGTAACTCAGCTAGAAATCACAAGTGAAAAGAAAGAAACTGCTGAAGCAGAGATACGTGAAAAAAGAAAGCGCGTTGATTACAATACATTAGAATACCCTATAGAAATACTTGTTCAGAAATACCTTGATGGAATAGATGAAGATAGGAACGAATTATTTATTCCAGACTATCAACGAGAGATGGCATGGGATGAAGATAGACAATCAAAATTTATTGAGTCAGTTCTTTTAGGTTTACCAATACCTTATATTTTCGTTGCAGATGTATCAGAAGATGAAGATTTAGCACGTTTAGAAATTATTGATGGTACTCAACGTATTCGTACTTTAGCTAGATTTATCAACAATGAGCTAATGTTAAATAATCTTGAGAAACTGATAACTCTTAATGGTTTTACTTTTGAAGATTTACCACTTTCGCGTCAAAGACGTTTTCAAAGAACAACTATTAGGATGATCCAATTAACAGAGGAAGCAGATGAAGAAGTAAGACGCGATTTATTTGAAAGAATCAATACTGGTAGTGTTGATTTAAATGAAATGGAGAAACGGAGAGGTAGTAAACCAGGAAACTTTCTTAATATAGTTGAAGAATTATCAAAATTAGAGCAATTTCGCAATTTATGTTCTTTTACTGAAGCTGAAATTAAAAAACGTGATCCACAAGAATTTGTTTTACGGTTTTTCGCCTTTTTAAATAATTACGAAAATGAAAATGGAAAAAAATATGAAAATTTTGATGCTAAAAAAATTCATAAATTTTTAGATGACTATTTGAGTAACGAAAATAATTCTGATTCATTAGACACTGAAAAAATGAAAAAAGAATTTCTTTTGATGTTGGATTTTGTACAAGAAAATTTTCCTAATTCTTTAAGTATTTATCGTAAATCGAAAAATAAATATGAACCAACAACTCGTATCAAGTTTGAATCAATTTCTGTAGGTTTTGCCCTTGCATTGAGAGAAAATAAACAACTTAAACCTAAATCAACATCTTTTTTGAATTCAAAAGAATTTAAAGATTTTACTAAAGGTGATGGAAATAGCTCTAAAAAGAAAGTTATTCGTCATATTGAATATGTTCGTGACCAGCTTTTAGGTAATTGATGAAAAGTAGTTTATTTGAAGATTTTGATGAACGCTCTCAAGAAGTTAGTAAATATTTTTTATTCCTTAAAAATTTAGAAAAAGGTTCAATTAAGTTAGAGATGGGAAAGGAGAATACAAAAATCAAAGATATAGATACTGAACTATTAAAAACTCTAAAGGCAACGGGCTTTTTATTACTTTATAATTTAATTGAATCTACAATGACAAATGGAATTGAGGCAATTAATGACAAAATTAAAGATGATCAAAAGAATTTTGATCATCTAAGAGATGAATTAAGAGAAATTATTATTAAAAATTTCAAGAACAAATCTGCAAAAGATCTAGCTCGAAAAATACAAAATATTTCAGTCAATATTGTATCAGAGGGCTTGGATAACAAAAAAATGTTTTCAGGTAATGTTAATAACAAAGTTATTAAAGAATTATCACAAAGTTATGGGTTTTGTGCTCAAACTCATAAAAAAAATAGAGATGGAAATGATCTGATAAACATTAAAAATCATAGAAATGATTTGGCACATGGTTCTCAATCATTTAAAGAAATCGGTAGAAACACTACGGCAGATGAATTAGTAGAAATTCAAAAAAGAGTTGTTTGTTACCTAAGAGAAATATTACTAAACATAGAAAATTGTATTTCCAACCAACAATATCTAAAATAGTTTAGTCAACTTTTATTAAAATTAGATAGAAAGCGATCGCATTATTTAATTCTTCAGATAATATCCACGATATCTTACAACAACGCTATAGAGGTTCTCGCTATAATTTTGGTTATCCTGCTTGTCCTAATATTGAAGATCAATACAAACAACTGGATTTAGTCGATACCTCACGCATCAATATGTATTAGCGATCGCCTGAGGACAATAATCATAAAGAACATTTAGAATTTACAACTAGAATTTAAAACATGGAACTACTGGAGTATCAGGCTAAAGAATTATTTAGAATGGTAGGTATTCCTATTTTACCTTCTCAGACAATTAAGGATTCCAGAAAAATTAAGCAGTTACAAATTCCTTATCCTGTAGTCCTGAAGTCTCAGGTTAGGTCTGGAGGTAGAGGAAAGGCTGGAGGAGTAAGATTTGTAGGCAACACAATTGATGCGATCGCAGCTGCACGCAGTATTTTTAATCTATCTATCTTAGGAGAATATCCAGAAGTTATTTTGGCGGAAGCTCACTACAATACCGAGAGAGAATTGTTTCTGGCGATTGTCTTAGATTACGATCTTCAATGTCCTGTCTTGCTGGGATCGGCTTTTGGAGGCATGAATGTAGATTCATTATTGGCAAATTTACAGCAAGTGGTAGTCAACACAGAATTTTCTTTGTTTTTTGCCCGACGTTTGGCTGCAAGTATGGGATTGTCAGGAAAACTGATCTGTTCGGTCAGTGAGATTATTGCCAAGATGTACCGTTTGTTTCAAGAAAAAGATCTTGACCTGATCGAAATTAATCCTTTAGGAGTGAATACAAGAGGTGAGTTGATGGCTTTGGATGGCAAAATCACCATGAATGATCATGCTTTGGCAAGGCAACCGATCATCGAAACTTTGAATTTTTCTGATCAACAAAGAAAAAGTAATGACCATAGCTTATGGCAAACAAACAAAGATTTTAGTCAAATTAGCTGGCGTTGGCTCGATTGGCATCATAAAACTGGTAAAGTGGCAATGATTTGCAACAGTTTTGACTCAGCATTATTAACCTGGGATTTATTAAAACAAAATAAAGCTACTCCTGCTTGTAGTGCGATATTAGAAAATAGCCTAACTGCCGAAGCCAGTAATTTACAATTGTATCGAGAACAGTTACTAGATATTTTGACTGAATTAGAATCCTTCAAAGGAATTAAAGTAATCTTACTCAATATTTGGGAGTCAGAAGCCGTCAGTCGTGAAATTGTGCAAACTATTATTGACTACTGTCATGCTGCCGAAGAATCAGCTCTCCTCTCCAGAGAAGAGCCATTATTAGTCAATAGTGCGATCGCCCTCAGGGATGGTAAATCAAACCAACAGTCTGGAGAATCTGACCAAAAAACTTTAGCCCAGCCTCACTTCATTTTGCGCTTATTAAACAAGGACAACCTTGACGATTTATCCAGATCAGGGCGGATTTATTTATCTAGCAATTTGGAGGAGGTGATCGAGCAAGCGATCCGTACCCTGGGAATTGCGTAATCGCTGTGGTTAAATCTAAATTAAAGGAATTTTCTGGTCAAACTTGTTAGAAGCAAGAAAGAAGATCAAGCTATTACCAAATTGATGTTTTTTGATCCTGATTCCAACCGCGCCAGCTTTTTGGATTGATCATCTTTTATTCAGCCGCACGTTAAATCTTTAACTGAAAATTATCACTCTATGAATTGGTTTCCACCTAACAAGGTCATTATTCAAGGAATAACCGAATATCAGGCTGCTGTTTGTGCTGTACAAATGAAAGCTTATGGTACAGATATTGTGGCGGGGGTAAGTCCTGGTAACGGTGGCACAGAATTGTCAGGGATACCAGTATTTGATTTGGTTGAACAGGTACAAGCTCAGATAGATAAAATAGATATCAGCTTGATTTTTGTTGACTCTTTTCAGGTGCTTGATGCGGTAACTGAAGCGATCGCCGCAGGTATTCCTCGTATTATTATTTTCACCCCCAGAGTACCGCCTTTAGACAGCATTCAATTAATCAAACGCGCCCGAGAGACTGACACCTTGATTTTGGGACCTGGCAGTCATGGGATCGTTATTCCTCAGCAGGTTTGGTTGGGCAATTTACAACCCCAGTTTTATCAACCAGGAACAGTCGGCTTAATTACCTCTAGTCGGCATCTTTGTTACGAAGTTGCCACTGAGCTAAATGCTGCTAGTATTGGACAATCAATAGTCGTTAGTCTTGGCAACGATCGCATTATTAGCTCCAGTTTTGCCCATTGGTTATCGGTTCTAAATGAAGATCCCCATACTAAAGTTATTGTTTCTATTGGGCAAAGAATTAATGAAATTGAGAAAATTACCGCCCATAGCAAAAATCATGGTTACGACAAACCTGTCATCTTTTATTTAGCAGGATTAAAAGCACCTCAAGAGAAGGTTTATCGTGATGCAGCGACAATTATCAGTAATCATTTGTCGGCATCGATTCCTGTTGTCAATCGCGATCGCCAAACAACTAATCGACTTAAAAAAATAGGAATTAAAGTAGCCAAAAAACCTAGCGAAATTCCCATCCTAATTCAAGAGGCATTTTCTGAACGTGAGCGTCCAAAGAACTTAGATTCTTAATGTTAGAAAAAAAACTAGGGTATCAAGAAGATTTTAGGCGTTGGTGAATGCGTAATGTTATAGCATTTACAATGAGCAGGTAAAAAGAAAGGGCGTTGCTGAATTAAGGTATGATTTTTCCAACTTGCGATCGCGAAGAAAAGTTAAAATCACAAGACTTCTTGCAGAAGTCAGGGGAAAGGAGAAAGGGAAAAGGGTACGGGAACTTAAAAATAACCTTTTCCCCTTACCCATTAACCTTTACCCCCTCACTTAACCAAGGTTTATGGGACTTATGCAATGTCCAGAATGTAAATCTAATCACATCCAGAAAAACGGTAAAAAAAAGGAAAACAAAATTATCGTTGTGTTCAATGCGATCGGCAGTTTATTACGCCCTGAGAATTTATCTCAGCATATCCAATCACGCCTCTAAGTTAAGAGCTGATGGCTATATGCGTAGCGGTATCCGTGATAGACGAACTAGCTCATTGAAATCGCATTCTATTCAACTGAAAACGGCTGTAAGCCTCACTGATAAGCCCCATACTGGGAAACATCACCATCATAAATAGTAGAGTCAGGCATCTTGGTATTGGTTAAATTGGCTCCAGTTAAATTGGCATCCCTTAAATTAGCATCGACTAAATTGGAATTTCTCAAATTGGAGCGAGATAGATCTGCTTCAGTTAAGACTGCTTTGGCTAAAATTACTCGATCTAATTTGGCATTTTCAGCTTGAATATTTGCCAAATATGCTCCTGCCAACTGGGCAGAAGTTAAAATAATCCCAGTCAGATCAGACTCTTGCAAGATAGCTTTATCCATAAAGGCATTATCAAAATGGGCTTGAGTCAAATTTGCTGACGTCAGATCTGCCGACTCAAATTTTGCGCCCATAGCGATCGCTTCCGATAGATTTGCTCCCGTGAGATTAGCATTTGAGAGATTCGCCCCCACTAGTAAACCCTTATGAAGATTTGCTCCCGAAAGATCTGCTCCCACGAGGGCACTGCCATATAAACCAAAACCAGCTGTGGTGAAATCGTAATCTGAAAGATCGCAATTATTGCACCCATTGGTATCTTTTAGTTGCTGGAGATCGTTTTCGCTATAAGCAGCAGCAGGCAAATGGAATATAGTTAAGCTCAAGACAATCGCTAGAGCGATCGCATACAGTCTACGAAACCAAGGTTTGATACTCATATTTTATCTTTCTCTAATTTAGTGATAGCGGTTGGGAATTCAGCTCAGGGTAACGCAAGGTTTTTCACTCCAAGTACCATATCCTGGAGCTTTTGCCGCAGGAGGATTTACGCCAATAGACCGCCACAAAAGTCCTTCTGGATAAGCTTGGGGACTAACAATAAAAGGTTCTTCATCACTTTTATTCTCTGGCTGAGTAAGGGGATACCAGGTGGCGACATACCAAAGCTTGATGATATTATGAGCGATCACGCTAAATTTTTCCGACTCTAATATTTCGGAGCGCACCCCTTGATCCAAAATTGACTGATCATTAGCACTTTTTGCTTTTAGATCAAGATTATGGAATGCTTGCAGTAATTCTTGAAAAAGTTCATTACCAATGTTCTGCTCAACGGTTGAATAGTATAAGTCAGCTTGACCTGTACCCTGTAAATCAAACTTAGAAAAGCCAGCTAAAGCTACTGATAAATCCAGAAAATATTCCTTCATCTGGGATTGATCCAGATTAGTTTTTGGTTGTTCTTGATTTGTTGCAGTCGTCTGGGGACTTATTTCGGGTTGCCCTCCACTGAAAATCCCCTGAAGAGCAGCATATAGTTTACGAAACCAAAGTGTGATATTCATAATTGTGCCGTTACCTTGTTTCAGTTTATTAATCTATTAATTGAGACTCAATGCTAATCAGCTAGTTTAATTTGAAGATAGGTGCCGCATTAACTCCGTCCATTCCCTGAATCGGGTTTTTGATCAAACGCTCTGCTTGATACTTAAGTTTGAACATTCCTCCTATTGCGGGGAGTAAAGTCTCTGGATGACCATTAAAAGAGTGTTCAATTTCCGCCAGAAAATCGCTGTATGACGATTGGAACTCTAGTGCCGCACTATGCAATTCGGATTGCCCTTCGTAGTCACTCAGGCTAGCATTTTCCTTAATAGGATAAACTGCATCCCAATCTACTTCAAAGGTTTCACCAGTGGGCTGATGGGGTTGATCTGAATTCGATGGGTTATCTTTATCTACCACATAGTATCGACCTTGTTTAAGCTGGTCAAAGCGATAGTAATGGGAAAGTAGTCTTTCTGCATCATAAATTTCTCCAATCACAGAACCTTCCCCCTGCTCTTGAATCATTGTTAAGGCTTTGATTGCTGAGATTAAATCTGTGACCTTAATGATGTCTCCTGCACCATCATAGTAGTATTCTGGGGTAATCTGTTTTTGCGGATCGCCACAAAAAAGATCATTCCCCATCTTCCCATACAGGGCATAGAGTCCACGAATGATCTCTGCATAGAACAGCCCAATGCTATAAAAGCTATATTGAGGATCACCATCACGAACTGCTAGCAAGTTATTGGAATTGGGTCGTGGTCCAACTATTGGTTGACCTTCATCCACTTCTTTTGAGCGTTCAATGTTGAGAAACGTATCAATGGTTGGGGGAGAGAACTTGCCTAAGCCAACTTTAAAGTCTGTTTCGCCAGTGGGAATGAAGGTGGGATATTTCGGAACGAAGTCATCACTACTTAGGGTATTGCTAATATCTCCGCCGACAGCATTGTATACGTTTGCCGCCAAAACTAGGTGGAGCATTTCTTCTACTGCCACAGAACGTATAATTTGAAATGCTTCGATATTGCTTCCTGGCTTAATCGAATAGAGCGCCGTCATGTAAGGGGGAATTGTGGAATGCTCGACCATCATCGCCTGTTTTAGATAAAAATGTAGATCGTCAACACTCTGAATTAGGTCATTTTCCTGACTGCTGGTCATTATATTGCTCCTGGAAATGTGTTCTCAATGTTCTCAATTTTTAAAGATCGTAAACTGGTGCTAGCTTTATGTTCTTTTCTCTAGCTTTAATTCTTACTGCGATAACTTAAAGTAACTAAGATTTTAAATCTTTCAGCATTTGCTCTGAACTCTTAAAACTCAAAGCGGCAAGAGTCAAGGTTGTGTTGGAACTCCCAATACTGGGCATACTTCCTGCACCAACTAAGTACAGATTTTCATGATCCCAAGAACGCTGGTTCTGATCAACTACTGAGTTATCTTTACTCGTTCCCATTATGTGAGTCCCCGAAAAGTGGTTGCCACCTCTAAACCAATAGCTTTCCCCTTCATACTCAAAATAGGCAGGGTCTAGATTACCGTTTTGATCTCGATCATCATATTTAGTATGATCTTCTGCTCCCAAACGCTGAAAGATTGTCTTAGAGAGGTTTCTGGCATAGGCAAACGCGTTTTTACAGTAATCAGCTACGTCAAATTGAATGACGGGACGGTAATTACCCAGTTGATCCATATATTTGGCATCGATTGTTACTCGATTACTGGGATTGGCTGGTAATTCACACATAAATGCCAGTAATAGCTGTCGTGAGATCCGACTAATAAGTTCTTGGCGTAGTTCAACCCCGTACTTATGCCCATTATCCACCGCATCTTTGACCACATCAGTGGCACCTGTTCCTGACCAACCCCAGCCATCATTGTGGATATCAACCGCAAATGCAGATTGATTTTTACGGAACGCACCTTTGCGAAATGTGCCGATTCCTGATGTAACCAGGGGGCCTCTCATTGTACCAGTCACTTCAGGCATCAAAGCCCAAGCCAAGAGGAAGGGGTGATCCATCAGATGACAACCCATCAGTTCACTGGTGCTAGGCAGTTCTGAAGCCAACATTAACTTGGCATTTTCTACTGCATTGGTAGCTAAGACAAATAGAGTTCCCTTGGCAATTCCCAAGGTATGGTCGGAAGAATCCTTATCCTGATATTT
Organism: Cyanobacteriota bacterium; assembly: GCA_942490675.1. Lineage (GTDB taxonomy): Bacteria > Cyanobacteriota > Cyanobacteriia > Cyanobacteriales > Xenococcaceae > Waterburya. The sequence goes on from CALNYB010000019.1 coordinate 21,986, forward strand.
CTTATAGTGGATGCCAGTGACACGACCGTTCTCTCCTAATTCAACCTTATAAGCTACAGCTTGGGGCAGAAAATGTACTCGCTCGGGAAAGGCGACAGAACTTAGGGTTTTTCTGGCATCATACTTGGCTTGAACTGGACAAATTGGTACACAGTTAGCGTTACCTTGACATCTTTCGCCGTATTCCACTGGATTGATGCTGGCTATACCATCGGGAACGAAATTGTCACCGAAGTTGTAGTTTTGATAATCAGGGTTGGGTATACTATTGCGACCTTGGGGAAAAGTACTAAGGTCTAATTTAATCGTCTCACCATCAAGTTCAACGGTAGTGCCATGAATTTTTTCACCAACTTTTTGATCTAAGTAAGAAGGGGGAAGCTCTAACATCGGTAGAACATAACCATCCATAAAGGGTACACCTAGACCTTTTTGTCCTTCTGTGTTCCCTGAAACCCCGATTTCATACTCCGCCTTGCGGTAGTAAGGCATTAAATCTTCATAGCTGATTGGCCAGTCAAGACCATGTCCATACTTAGTGCGTAACTTGAAATCTTCGGGTAACATGCGGATGGTTTTCCCTTCCCAGTGCATAGTTGTTCCACCAGGGACTCTTGTATAAGAACCGCTAAGAGGCAGGTCGCCTTTCTCTTCAAAATAATGATTAACTCCATCAGTGGGGCTAAGAGCATTGGGATTTAGAGGATAGGGCGAATTGGCATTCTTGTCTACTGCACCGTAAAAAGTGTCAACGTAACTTTGAAATCCTTCGAGAGTCAGCTCCTTTTCCTGTCCTGCTTCCAGAATTAAAACTTGATGTCCCTGTTCACTCAATTGTTTAGCGACAATTGATCCTGCTACTCCTGATCCGACGATGACCGCATCGTAAACGGTATCAGTAACAATCTGGCAATCAACTACTTTAATAGTGGTCTGATTTTGGCTCATAGTTTGCTCCTTAAAGGCTATCAGTTCAATACTTGTGAATTCGAGTTTTACGGCAAAACCAAACAAATAAACAAATAAACAAATCGATTTACTCTATGTTTTGCAGTGTCTTATATCTATAAACAATTCAGGTTGCGGTGGTAGATCGAAAAAGCGACATTAATGAAAAAGAGTGTGTAATTGATTATCAAGGAACAGATATTTAACTGGCTAGTAATTGTACAAAGTATAAATTACATGTTGATAGTCTACCTCAAATATTGATCAAGAATGTGTTTGGAAAGTAATTTTAGGCAAAAATAACAAAGTAATAAAGGAGCAGATGTGAACTTTTATATCAGTAGTTTTTTTGTCAGAAAAACTGAAATACAATTAAGCTGTTTTGCAACAATTACTGATTGTATCCAGGGAAATATTCAGATTTGTTCGTAATATTTGAGCTACAGGACTATTTCATAGTTTTTATGGTTTATTTTCATGTCTTTTTGAATTACAACCGAATCATCATTCCGCAAACTTAATTACATTTTTGAACGTGCTTATGTTGAAAAAAATTAAAACTGGCTGTTTATGGGTTTTCGTCTTGATGTTGTTCTTTTTGATGGATTCAACCAGAATACTACCTGCTAATGCTGCGGTTACAAAAGACAATCCCAACTTAGTTGCTTTGGTTTCTGAGTCAAACACAACCCCGATGTTTGATCCTCAGAAAGTTCGTTTAGGAATTACTCCCACAGGTTGGAGTAACAGTGATGATCCTAGTATTGATTTAGTTCCTCCGATCCCCTATCAACAGATTCTCAGTGAAATGGCTTTGTCTGGCTTCAAAGGTTCGCAAATGTCTGGGAAATACCCCCAAGACATGGAAACCTTGAAAAGGGAGTTGGAACTGCGTGACTTTACTATTTCTGAGCCTTGGGTAGGGACTTACTTTACCATTGATGATTACGAAGATAGCAAAAAAATCTTCCATGAGCAGTTGAAGTTCATGAAGGAAATCGGTGGTAATACCCTCGTGGTTGCTGAACTTGGTGGTGCAGTTCACCAACAACCTGTTGCACCTTTACCTAACAGACCTATTTTTAGCGATCGCCAGTGGGATAAACTAACTCAAGGATTAAACGAGATCGGCAAAGAAGCAGCGGCAGCAGGGATGCAGCTATGTTATCATCCCCACGTGGGAACGGGAGTAGAAACTCTCGAAGATATCGATCGCCTGATGGCAGGGACTAATCCTGAGTATTTGAAGTTACTTCTAGACACGGGGCATCTTTACTATGCAGGGGTTGATCCTCTTGTCGTTACCCAGAAATACGCCGATCGCATTAAACACGTTCACCTCAAAAACATCCGTAAGAGCGTGTTAGATAAGTCTATAGCCAAAGGGCTTAGTTTTTTAAATTCCATCCGTGAAGGATCGTTTACTGTTCCTGGGGATCAGGCAGGAGTAATCAACTTCAAGCCAATTTTAGAAGAACTGGGCAAAGCCAACTATGAAGGATGGTTAGTAGTAGAAGCAGAACAAGATCCCAACAAAGCTAACCCTTTGCAGTATGCCTTGATGGCGCGGAATTATCTGCGTCAAGAGACTGGTTTGTAACTTAGTTCGTGGCTATCAGCCTTTCGGGTTCGACAGTTTACTCAAGTCGACAAAGGCTTTAGTCCCATGTGACCTCCCCCCAACGCAACTGTCTCACTATCAGCTATCAGCTATACCACAAGGGCACAATGTCAGCTATCAGTTTTTAGTTTTTTCAACTAATGGTATTAGACATGGAAAAGAGTGATTACGCATCCACGTACCCTACGGATCACGACGAGATTAGAAGAGTATTTGAAGAAGTTTATGCCGACAATGTAAAAACTAAGAATCTTCAAGGTTACGGTGAGATGTATACGGAAGATGCTCTCTGGATGGCTCCGAATGTGCCAGATCGCTGTGGACGAGAAGATATCGTCGAAGGGTTTGCCGAATCGATTGCCAACCAAGATATTGACCCTATTTTCACCGCTGATGAAATTCAAGTTATGGGTGATTTTGGTTATGTAATTGGTATTTCCATCGCAACTATCTATCCTAGCGATGGCAGCCCCAGCAAACAGGCAAAATTTCGCGCTTTATGGTTAATGAAAAAAGTGCAAGGACTCTGGAAAATTAATCGTCAAATTTGGAATAACAAGCCCTTGTAAGTTTTAATCCTGATCATTTTGTAAATTTTGGAGATTTGAACCATGGAGAAAGAACAATACCGCGTCATACTTGAAGATTACTTTAAGGCTTTTAAAACTGGAGACTTTTCTCAAGTAAAGTTCTCTTCTGAGATTCAGTTTCTTAGTCCTCTCAGTCAATCGACCTTTGATGGAGTTGAAGCAGTGGTAAATTTCGTCAGTGATGTCTCAACTCGTGTTAGCGAAGTAAATATTCTCTCGACTACTGTTGACTATCCCACAGCCAGCGGAGTGTGGCAAATGAAGACTACCAAAGGAACTCTATATACTCTGAACAACTTTTTTCGTCTTGACGAACAAGGTATTGTCTATGTTTGGCCGATGTTCGATCCAAAAGCGATCGTGGATGATCCTGAAGGCTTGATTCCTTGGCTGACAGGAAAAGGTTACTAGAAACATTATTATCGGGTGGGCAATGCCTACCTGACGATACTTTTTCAAAAAGCCTTGGCTCTTATAAACAGCTAATATTCGGTAAACAAGAACATGAGTACTCCGTCATCTTTGTCCGATATTTATCTCAGTTTTTTTATGTTCACTACGGATATGAAACCCGATGATGCAGCGTATCGAGATCTGGTGGTAGAGCATATTAAACAGCTAACAGCCTTTGGTTATAGCGGGTTCGAGTTTCCCATTGCTCCCACCTATGCTCAAGATTACACTCAGGATATCCAAAACTATCGGGATCTACGAGACTATCTAGACTCACAAGGGTTAGAGTCGGTTAAAATTGCCACCAATGTTGGGGCAACCAGAACCTTTGATCCCAGTTCTCCCTATCCACAACAGCAACAAGAAGCCTTAAGGTATCTTAAATCGAGAGTTGATATCACTGCGGCTTTAAAGGGAGAAATCATGATGGGTCCCATTGTCATTCCCTATGGGGTATTTCCCACCACTGATTTTAATGAGCCAATATGGAGCGATCGCCTGCAAGATCTGTTAGCGATACGTTATCGAACTGCTCAACCTATCCTCAATGAATTAGGTCAATATGCCGAAGGGAAACAAGTAAAATTAGCCATTGAACCGATTACCCATTGGGAAACTCCTGGACCAAATAAATTATCTCAATTAATGGATTTTCTGGCAGGGGTAGAAAGTAAACAAGTCGGAGTTGTGATTGATAGCGCCCACGAAACCCTAGACGGAGATGGACCAGAAATCTTTAAAACCCAAGTAACTAAACTTGCCCAACAAGAAAGACTCCATTATGTCCAAGTTTCACCTCCTGATCGCGGTGCATTGCATACCAGTTGGATTCCCTGGCAGCCTTTCTTAGAACCTATTTTAGAGGTCTATCAAGGACCCATAGCTATTGAGATTTTCAATGCTATTCCAGTCTTTGCCAGTTCTCTCCGTCTGTCACGACGCAAGTTTTGGATACCAGGGGAAGATGAAGCCAATTCCTATCCCAGTGCCTATCAAACTGCTGATGCAGCGATTCAAGCAACTCAAAGGGAACTTAAGCAAATTCTAGATAGTTCTCAGTGTTAATTATTACTTTCATTGCTTTTAGTTTTTAGCTCTTAGTCTTTGATAAACACAACAAGTCCAATAACTTCGTTTTTCATACCCCGATTTAGCAACGCCCAGGATTTAATTATTTAATTTAAAGATGCTTATGATGATAGCCAAGTCATTAAATTTTCGATCGCGCCTAATTGCAATTTTTCTGGTATTCGCGATCGCTTTAAGTCTAATATTTTTTAGGGTGCATCCTGCGATCGCTCTTGAAGGTAATCAAGACAGTATGGGAGCCTGGTCAACTATTCCGATGCCATCCCCAGGCGATCGTATCCAGTCGGTTCATACTACCCTGCTGCCTAATGGCAAAATTTTGATGGTCAATGGTAGTAGTTTTCGCAGCACCTTAGTTAAGGAGGAGGGCGAGTATAAATTTATTGAGGGTGTAGATCTCACTAACTACGATGTCATCAATAATACTGGGTTACTCGATCCTGTGACAGGAAAATTTGAGCGCATTCCCTCTCCTCCCGCAATGCTATACGATCAAGACCTTAAACACAAGACAACTAACGATCTTTTCTGTGGCGGTCATGTGCAGCTAGCGAATGGTGATGTCTTATTTGTTGGGGGAACAGGACGCTACTATCCTGGCGGTGCTTTTACTGGCAGTAAATGGTTGAATCTTTATAACTGGCGGACAGGAAAATGGTCTAATGTTGGACAGATGAAAGACGGGCGTTGGTATCCGACTCTCGTTACTCTCGATGATGGTAAAGTAGCAATTTTTTCTGGTTTGAAATTTGACGAACCTAACCAAATTAATCCCAGTTTAGAAATCTACGATCCTGAAACTAACCAACTTCAGTATATCGATCTCACAAGAATCGAAAACAGTCCCTTCAACACCAAAGTAGAAAATGAAGATGTCTATGACAGTATCGATCTCTATCCTCGTATCTTTCCTTTAACGGATGGACGACTTTTGATTACTGGCGATGACGCTGGTATTGCAGGAGTCTTAGTGCCTCATTTCAGCAAAAAAAGCTACATCATGAGTCTAGAATCAACTGATTCAGGAGATATAGCGGTAAGTTTTGAAGTAGGTGACGAACGCCAAGAAACTTCTAAAGCTTATGGTACAGCTTTGCAAATTCCTAATTCGGAAGAGGTATTGCTCTTCGGTGGCATTATCGGCACTAATAGCGTTAGTTTTGGACGGGGTGGTAATACTTCAGGATTTCCTGCTGGGTCGAGAGTCGCTACTAGTTTGCAACATTGGATTTCTCCCGAACATAGCGGGACTAAGAATGGCAAATGGGAAATCTTTGATAAGTTTCTGACTCAACCAAGAGCAAACTTACAAGCGGTGATTTTGCCCACCCAAGAAATTTTGGTAACTAACGGGGGTCAATATCCTGAATATAAACCTGTTTATGAGCCTTTATTATTAACTCCCGATCAAAAGGCAAAAGCAGGCTATAAAACTACGTCTCTCAACCCTGGTAAATTTCCGAGACTATATCATAATGGTGCAGTCCTACTACCTGATGCGCGGGTGTTAATCATTGGGGGGAATGCTAATCGAGCTGCTAGAGAAAAAGATGGCACGGTTCATGTAGATGTTGTGGGAGACACCAAGAAAGATGTTGTGGGAGATACCAATAAGTTCTTCCAAATAGCTGACTTAAGGACTAAAGCAGGGGAGAAAGAACAATTTGACATTGCTACCTTCTATAAAGATCCGCAACATTATTTTGCCGAAGGTGATCCAGAACCCTTTGTTCCCGCAGAAATTTGGCAAGGAGAGATCTTTAGTCCACCCTACTTATTTAAGCCTGGGGAACGTCCTGAAATTTTGAGCGCCCTCGATACTATTCAATATGGACAATCAGGCTCTATTACCGTTGAAAATTTTACTGCTAATGGGTCTTTAGTGCTTAACAAACTCGGTTCAGTTACCCATTCCTTTGATTATGGACAACGATTAGTTGAGTTACCACTCAAAGTCTCAGAAAATGAATCCTCTTTATCATTTACCGCACCTACCAACGCACATTTATATCCACCAGGATATTACATGATGTTTTATCTCAATGATCTTGGCAAACCTTCCCACGCCAAAATGGTCAAACTTGAAAGTTAATCATTGGAGAAATATCAAAAGTAACTAACAACTAACGACTAACAGCTAACAACCACCGTATTTGAACGCAGTAAATCCACAAAATCCACATCAAGCATCATGCCATTAACCGAAGCAGACTTAAAAAATATTCCCGAAACAGGAATCGATACCGAAAATCCTGGGAAGTATCAAGTTCTACTAGAAGATTTACAAGGCAACATTTTAAAAGGACATGGGCGGGAGCATAGTGTACATCTTTTTGTGCAGTGGAAAGGGGATAAAATCCCTCAAGCAAAACAATGGATCAAAACTTTTACCCAAACCTATGTCACCTCAGCTAAACAGCAAGCTGATGAAGCTGTAATTTATCGAGAGCAAGGAATCGCTGGCGATCTTTTTGCCAATTTCTGCCTAACTCGATTTGGTTATGAGGCATTAGGATTTAAACCGTTTGAGGTTCCCAAAGATCAGCCGTTTACCATGGGGATGAAAAACGAGCAAATTAGAGGTTTTTTGGGAGATCCTGTAGTTGAAGAGTGGGAACCAGGTTATCGAGATCAGATTCATGCTTTCATCTTGATAGCTGATGATAATGTTAATGAATTATTGCAAACGGTAAATAAGATTTCCGCAGAATTACGCCAAGTGGCAGTAATTCTTCATCGAGAAGATGGTTTCGTGATCAGAAATGATGCAGGAGAAGCGATCGAGCATTTTGGATTTGTGGATGGGGTTAGTCAACCTCTATTCCTTAAACGAGATATTGATAGGGCGAAAGCCAACGGCTCTGATTTTAGTAAGTGGGACCCCAGATCTTCCTTAGATATTCTCTTGGTCAAGGATTATAACGGCAAAACAGAAGATAGCTATGGCAGTTATATGGTCTATCGCAAATTAGAGCAAGATGTCAAAGCATTTCGCATCGACCAACAGCAACTAGCGGAAAAGTTGAATATTGACTATGAGCTAGCGGGGGCTTACGTAATGGGTCGTTTTCCTGATGGAACTCCTGTTACCGAGTCTGATAATGCTACTAATCCAGCTACCCCACCGAATAACTTTAACTATGATCAGGATATTGCTGCTACTAAATGCCCCTTTCATGCTCATATTCGCAAAACTAATCCCCGAGGAGATACTGGTAGAGTTGAGTCTTCACCAGGTTTTGATGAAGCATTAGCAGTAGAAAAAACCCATCGCATTGCCCGTCGAGCGATCAGCTATGGGGAAAACGACCTAACGCAAGAGCCATCAAAAGGTTCAGGATTGTTATTTATTTGTTTCCAAGCCAATATTGAGAATCAGTTTAATTTTATGCAAGCGAGATGGGCGAATGCTAATCGCTTTGTGAAAGTGGGAGTGGGTCCTGATCCGGTAATTGGTCAGCCAGAAGGGGTGCAAAAATGGCAAAAAAAATGGGGAGAAGCGGATACCGAAGATTATTTATTTAAACTCTGGGCGTTTATGCAAGGAGGGGAATATTTCTTTGCTCCGAGCATTAGTTTTCTCACTCATTTAGTTTGAGCTTAAAGTGAGGAAAAACAAAGTGATTTCTGATCAAGAATGTACCTTGATTAGGTAAACCTATCATTGACATAGCTGGGAATTTAAGCCATTTTTGGGTGTATTAATTCCTGGAAATCACCCAATGAGTATTAGTTTTGGACGTGAAATTTGTGGAGAGATTGAGACAGCACAGGAGAGGGAATGGCTAGTAACTAATGGCATTGGAGGTTACGCTTCTGGCACAGTGGCAGGGGTCCTAACACGGAGCTATCATGGACTCCTCATAGCAGCCCTTCAACCACCATTAGAGAGGACTCTACTCTTAACCAAAATTGATGATACTGTTGAATACAATGGGCAATCTTACCCTTTATTTAGCAATCGTTGGCAGGGAAATTCCGTCGATCCTAAGGGTTATGAATATATCCAAAGTTTTCATCTAGAAGCAACAATTCCTGTGTGGGATTTTACCCTCAGTGATGCAGTATTAGAGAAGCGTATCTGGATGCAGCCCAAAGCCAATACAACCTACATGTATTACACGCTTAAACGTGCTAGTGAGCCCATCAATTTATCTCTCAAAGCACTTGTCAACTATCGCAGTTATCACGGTGGAGAGTTGCCAGGGCTTAAAAGTCAGGAATCTCTAGAAAAGGGGGTTCGCATCATCATGGATAGGGAAAATGTCGAGCCATTTTACTTATTCGTGGATAAAGGTAACACCTCTTTGGCAAACGAACCTTACTATAATTTCCAACTGCCCATAGAGAACTACCGAGGACTCAACGACATCGATAGTCATCTCCATGTTGCCACCTTTGATGTTACCCTTCAACCAGGAGAATCTCTGACTTTTGTCGCTTGCACTGAAGACCCAAATCCTTTGATGGCTGGTCGATTAGATGTAAACAATACAGAGGCTTTAGCCAAGGTTCTAGATGGGGCGAAATCCTTAGAAAATCGCCGTAATTATGAACAAGAACTACTCAAGGTTTGGCAAGAGACTAATGGTGAAGTTGCCTCAACAGCGCCCGATTGGATTAAGCAATTGGTTCTAGCTGCGGATCAATTTATTGTTGACCGTCGTTTAGGTGATAATCGAGAAGGGAAATCAGTCATTGCAGGCTACCATTGGTTTGAAGATTGGGGACGGGATACGATGATTAGTCTCCCCGGACTAACCCTGATTACTGGTCGTCAGGAAATTGCCCGCCTAATTCTGGAAACCTTTGCTCAATATGTTAGTAAAGGAATGCTTCCTAACCGTTTTCCTAATGATGATAGCCTGACGGACTCAGACTATAATACGGTGGACGCAACCTTGTGGTATTTCGAGGCCATTCGTCTTTATCATGCCCAGACTAAAGATAATGACTTTCTCAATCAGATCTTTCCCAAACTCGAAGAAATCATTGGCTCCCATCGTCAAGGAACACGCTACAACATTAGGCTTGATAGGGACGGACTAATTGCTGCTGGGGAAGAAGGGGTGCAACTCACATGGATGGATGCCTTAGTAAATGGTCAAGTGATTACTCCCCGCAGGGGTAAACCCATTGAAGTTAATGCACTTTGGTACAATGCCTTGCTAACGATGTCAGCATTTGCCAAAACTCTCGGCAAAGATTCTAGTCAGTACGACGAGATGGCTCAAACCGCAAAAAAGGGGTTTGAACGTTTCTGGAATCAGGAAAAGGGCTATTGCTTCGATGTTCTAGATTCTCCTGATGGCACAAATGATGTCTCATTGCGACCTAACCAGCTTTTTGCCCTATCTTTACCCGAAAGCCCTCTAAATCAAGAGCAACAACTGGGAGTCATCAAGGCTTGTGAGCAATTTCTACTAACTTCTCATGGTCTGCGAAGCTTAAGCCCAGAAGATTCTCAGTATCAGGGTCAGTACGGTGGTGATCAATACCATCGAGACAGTTCATATCATCAAGGAACAGTTTGGGGCTGGCTCATGGGTCCTTTTGCCCTTGCCCATTTGCGAGTTTATAACGATCCTAATCAAGCTCTCAGTTTTTTGGAGCCGATGGCCTATCACTTGACTAGCAGAGGATTAGGCAGCATCAGCGAAATTTTTGATGGGAATGCCCCCTATCCTCCAAGAGGTTGTATTGCTCAAGCTTGGTCTGTCGCCGAAGTTTTACGGGCTTGGCTAGAAATAGCCAAAAATTTGGACAATTAAGACCATTTCCCACAGTTTATCTCTTAAATCTCAAACAGCCATGACATCAATTGAAGCCACACAAGAAAGAAAAAGACTGGTTGAAGACCACAACCGCGACAAATACTGGAAACGCTGGGGTCCTTATTTAAGCGATCGCCAATGGGGAACGGTGCGAGAAGATTATAGTTCAGGAGGTAATGCCTGGGAATATTTTCCTCACGACCAAGCCCGCTCTCGGGCATTCAGATGGGGAGAAGATGGACTGATGGGAATTTCCGATAATCATCAACGTCTCTGTTTTGCGATCGCTCTCTGGAATGGGGCAGACCCGATTCTGAAAGAACGGTTGTTTGGTTTAACTAACAATGAAGGCAATCATGGGGAAGATGTCAAAGAGTATTACTTTTATTTAGACAATACCCCCACCCATTCTTATATGAAGGGGCTATATAAATATCCCCAAGCACGATTCCCCTATGAAAATTTAATTGACGAAAATAAACGCAGAAAAGAAACAGATTCCCGCGCCTTAGAATACGAACTGATGGATACGGGGGTATTTGACGGCGATCGCTATTTTGATGTTTTCGTTGAGTATGCTAAAAATTCTCCCGAAGATATTCTGGTGCAAATCACGGTGGTTAATCGTGGCTCAGAAGCGAAAGAGTTACATCTGGCACCAACTCTCTGGTTTCGTAACACTTGGTCTTGGGGTATTGAGGGGGAAGAGAAACCATCTCTTAAAGGAATTTCATCTACCTCAGATTTCAGCGTCATCGAAGCTGATTTTGCCAATTCTAAACTAAAGCAACGAGGCATCGACAAAAAATGGCTCTATTGCGAGAATTCCGATGAAATACTTTATACGGAGAACGAAACCAATAATGTAAGATTTGGTTGGGGAGAGAATTCTGGATACGTCAAAGATGGCATTAATGACTATATAGTTCACGGTCAAACCGTCGCCGTAAATCCCAAGCAAGAAGGAACTAAAGTTACACCCTACTATAAATTAAATCTTGCGCCTGGGGAAACTAAAATAGTCCGACTAAGGCTGAGTGATGTTCAAAATTTAGCTACCCCTTTTGGCGCTGAATTTGCCTCAACATTTGCCACTCGTAAGGCTGAAGCAGACGAATTTTATCAAGCTGTGACTCCTTGTAAACAGCTCTCCGCTGACATGCGAAATGTCCAGAGACAAGCATTTGCAGGGATGTTATGGAGTAAGCAATTTTTCCATTATGTAGTACAGGATTGGCTTGATGGAGATCCAAATAATCCCCCTCCTGCAAGTCGCAGCAGAAACGGCGAGTGGACTCACTTGTTCAACGAGGATATCATTTCCATGCCCGATAAATGGGAATATCCTTGGTTTGCAGCTTGGGATTTAGCTTTTCATACTATTCCTTTAGCTTTAATCGACCCCGATTTTGCCAAGACACAGCTATATTTGTTCACTAGAGAATGGTATATGCACCCTAATGGACAAATACCAGCCTATGAATGGAACTTTAGTGATGTCAATCCTCCTGTTCATGCCTGGGCAGCTTGGCGGGTATATAAGATCGAACAATCAATGTACGGTGAGACAGATCGTACTTTTTTGGAGCAACTCTTCCAAAAATTATCCCTGTATTTTACTTGGTGGGTCAACCGCAAAGATGAAGACGGTAACAATCTGTTTGGCGGGGGGTTTCTCGGGTTAGATAATATCGGCGTTTTTGATCGCAGTAATCTGAGAATTGCTGGTGCCAGTATCGAGCAGTCTGATGGGACGAGCTGGATGGGGATGTTCTGTCTTAATCTGTGGAAAATGGCAACGGAATTAGCTAAAGGAAATTCTGATCAGAAAGTGTACGGCGATATGGCATCTAAGTTCTTCCAGCATTTTCTGCTAATTGCCGAAGCTTTGAATAAACTTGGCGGAGATGAGGTCAATATTTGGGATGACGAAGACAATTTTTACTACGATATTTTAAAAGTTCCTCGTAATGCCTTGCCTAATGGCAATGATCCCTTCTCTTTCCGCATGAAACTCCGCACTCTGGTGGGACTAATTCCCCTGTTTGCGGTGGAAGCGATCGATCAAGAAACCTTGGATAAACATTTAAAATCCGGTTTCAAAGATCGGTTTGACTGGTTCATCAACAACCGTAAAGATTTGACCGAACATCAAAATATTTACATACACAATACAGACAGTAATCTTATGGACGGAGGACTTTCTTTATCCTTAGTCAGTCCTGAAAAACTACGCTTAATTCTTCAGAAAATGCTCGATGAGGCAGAATTTTTTGGTCCTTATGGGATACGGGGATTGTCAAAAATTCATGCCCCAGATCAACAGCCATATCAATTACCTTTTGAAATCAATTCCGAAGATGGCACGATTAGTCCCCGTGTTGAATATGAACCAGCCGAATCACGCTTTGGCTTATTTGGCGGAAATTCTAATTGGCGAGGTCCTGTTTGGATGCCTGTGAATTTTTTGCTGATTGAATCTCTGCAAAAGTTTCATCGCTACTTAGGAGATGATTTTAAAGTAGAATGCCCCACTGGTTCAGGAAATATGCTGAATCTCTGGGAAGTAGCTGAAGAAATCTCCACCAGATTAATTAACATTTTTATTCCTCAAGAAAATGGCTCTGTTCAAGGCGATCGCCCTGTATATGGCGAAATGCAGAAGTTTCAAACTGATCCTAACTGGAATCAATATATTCTCTTCTATGAATATTTTCATGGGGATATTGGTGCAGGAGTTGGGGCTAGTCATCAAACAGGTTGGACAGGAGTAGTGGCTAAATTAATCCAACAGCAAGGGAAATATGCTGCTCAAGGCAAGTCTCCTGAGTAATCTTCGTTTGGGGAAAGATGATTAACTGGTTAGGGTAGCTTTTAGCTTTTTAAGAGTGCAACAAAGATAATAACTCTACTTTTCAGATCTCGATTCAGCAATGCCTTTAAAGTCAGTGGCTATTTTTAGCTCTCTGGCTTTTTTTGTTTTAAGTCTACTAAATCTGATTGATAAACCGCGTCCACATTCAAAACTGGAGTTTTGAAATAAAAAGACAGATCCCGTAAAACCTTTTCCCTTTTCCCTTTAACCGTTTCCCCCAAACAAATACGAAAACTACAGGTTTCAAACTAGACGCGGTTTAGTTGGCAATATTGCAGAGTAGGTATGGCTTCTTTAACCACGTAAGTTGCTCCAGGAACTAAAATGAATTCACTTGCACCAACTCGACTATTATTGAGACTGCCCCAATCATAGGTATAACCTAGACCAGTAAAAGGTTGTATTGTAGGACGAATAGAGTTGTAATACAATTTTTTGTAAAACATTTTATAGTCCTTAATAATTAAATTCTGAGTAGATCCTATTACCGTAGGATTGGTATCTTCTCTAAAATCTATTTCGCATCTTCCATCTGTAATTTCGGGATCGGCACAAGGTCGAAATAGATCTTTCGCACTAACCCACATTTCTACAAATACATCATAGTTCCAATCAGGATCTAACCCTAGATATTGTTTCAAGCGCAATTTTAAGTCTTCTTCTGTCCCATTGGGATTATTACTCAAGTATTTTTTACAAAACTCTTTGACTTGAGGAGCAACTGTTACCCAAATTAATTTAGGTTGATCAGTATCATCATCTTTTGGGCTATTGTTGGCAGATTTAATGTACTTATCATAACTATTTTGACTTTTCCATGTCACTGCCAGAACTTTAGTCTTGGTTTCATCCCAATATGGTTTTAGTAGCGGGTTTTCTGGCGTAATTTGAACTAAATTATCAACATCTTCTCCTTTCTCAACTAAAGCTGCATCTTCTATAGCAGAGCGATATTTCTCTTTCAAAGATGTAATAGGCTGGGTAACTCTTTTTTGCAGGAAAAAGAACGATCCACATAAAATGATGACCAGAAATAGGGCAAACAGAATTTTTCTAGATATCATACGCTCGATTAAGGCTTGTACTATACTTCAAACGATCACAATCCGAGCTTTTTTTACACTGATACATAAGGTATAAAAAAATGCAAGTTATGACCGTGCAAAATACACTTTAACTTCTACCTCGCCTATTGCATATTGATCTTTGAGAATTGCGCTGTCTCTATTCAAATGTAGTTCTAGCACTGGGGCTACTTTTGATCTACTGATTGTCTGATGGCTTCCGACGAAAAAAGCTTTTGGGGTTTCTCAGAAACATTTACACTTCTCTATCGTCAAATAAATATGAGACAGATGCAGAGATTAACGCCCTCGTAATATTTAAAATTACGGCGTTGCTGAATTGAAACATGAACTTATGAAGATTTCAACTTGATGTATATCTTAAAAAAGCTATTAGCTACGAACAACTACGAACAATATTACTATCGGTTTCAGACCTAAGATCGGCAACATCAAAATTATTAATCTTGCAGTGTTTCAGGAACTAACTAAATTGTCACCACAACTCATGAATTTAAACAGCCATTTAAAATTTAAAACCCTGGTTTCTCTAGTTACCCTCCCAGGTGCGATCATCGCCTTAATTGCTTCTCCCCCCAGAGTAAATGCTCTTTCGGTTGATGATTTGAATCTCAGCAATATTCAACAGTTGAGACAAGTTCTGAGTCAGAATAGTGAGCCACCAGAAGTAATTATTAATGAACCTAATAGCTCTGACTCTGTTCCCTCTCCTCCTTCTAATACTACTCGCAATGCAGATACTAGATTCAACTGCGAAGTGGTTAATGGTGAATACACCGTAATGTATTATCCCGAAAGCCAGCCTAATCAGGGCAGCCCTTGGGCAATTCCCAGTCAGTTAGGCGGTGGTTGGACTCCTCAGAAACGCTGTGAGGCAATTACTGCGCGTTTTGAATCCTATCGTCAGGACGGATTACTAGAGTTAACTACTGGAGAAGAAAATGGCTATGATACTGTTTGTGTTACTACTCAATTAGATCCTACAGACTGCCGTATTGTTTTGACCGTTCCTCCTGGACAAGATCCTCAATTAACTCGCGATCTGATTTTTGATAACTTGTTGGTAGCAGATGATGGTGGATCAACTCAGGGCGTGTATACTTTTGGTGATAATCAATCGGGAAGCGATATCCTAGGCGAAATTGGCAACGTAATCAATAGCACCAGCGGAAAAAACAGGAATGCAGGCAGTAAATCTCCTGAAAATATTGACCTCAGACCTTTCTTAGATCCTGCTGATGGTGGTACAGGACAACGGTTAAAAAGCAATTCCGCCGCACCAAAACCAAGTAATCCTAGTAATCCTGAACGCAAGCCAGCTTTGTTTAAGTAATAAGTAAGGAAAAACAAGCAAGAGTTAATTAGTCCCGTGACTTCTCTTGCTTGTTCTCGTTCAATATTGTTCTAGCCTGACAAACCTATACTTAACTACGTAGCAATCGAATCAAACTGTTGACTGTTCTTTGCTGACTGTTCACTGATCTAGGCATGAGTCAATAGTTGATCGGCTTGTTTGGCGGTTTCAAAGAAGTAGCGAACATTATCTTCAGGAGTGCCGACTAGTACACCATGTCCTAAGTTAAGAATATGTCCTCGATTGCCTGCTTTGCGAATCGTGTCTAAAATGCGATCGCGAATCACTTCATGAGAACCAAATAAGATACCAGGATCGATATTGCCCTGTACTTTCATATCTTTGCCTAA
Source organism: Cyanobacteriota bacterium (assembly GCA_942490675.1). Lineage (GTDB taxonomy): Bacteria > Cyanobacteriota > Cyanobacteriia > Cyanobacteriales > Xenococcaceae > Waterburya. The sequence continues at coordinate 38,125 of CALNYB010000019.1, forward strand.
TCGCCGTTTGGCATCTGCCATATCAACTGTCCAGTCCACGCTGATGATATCGGCTCCAGAAGAGGGCATCATCTCTAATAAACCTGCGCTGCCGCTAACTAACAGAATTAGCGGTGTATCAGGATGAGTCTCTTTTACCTTACGGAATACCTGCTGTTGATAGGGTAAAGCAAAGACCTTATAATCTTGGGGACACAGTTGTCCTGCCCAAGAATCAAACATCTGTACTGCCTGGGCGCCACAGTCAATTTGATAGCAGATATAGGTTGCCAGGGAATCTGCTAACTTACTGAGTAGCTGGTGTAGGATTGTGGGATCGGAAAACGCCATCTTTTTAATATTAGAGTAGGTTTTCGAGCCTTTACCTTCCACGGCATAAGCAGCCAGAGTCCAGGGAGCGCCGACAAAACCTAATACGGTGGATTGGTTGTTAACTTCTGAACGTAAGCTTTGCAAGATAGTTTTAATAAAAGGCAGAGACTCTTCAGGCTCTAAAGGCTGTAGCGCATCTACCTGCTGCGGAGAGCGAATGGGAGAACTAATAACTGGACCTTTTCCTTCAGCGATATCCATTTCAATGCCTAAACCAGGAAGAGGAGTAACAATGTCGGAAAACATGATTACCCCATCGGGCTGAAAAGCCTTCCAGGGCTGTAAAGAAATCTCGATCGCTACTTCAGGAATCTCTGAACGTTCACGGAAGCTAGGATACTTTTCTCTAACATCTCGATATGCTTTCATATATCTGCCCGCTTGACGCATCATCCATACAGGAGGACGCTCTAATTTTTCGCCACGGGCTGCTCTTAACAATAATGGCGTATTATCTACTTCGCTCATCTTATTAATTTAATTCCTATTTAATATTTTTTTTAGTGCAACTGTTAGCTTACCATTGGACAAGGGTTTGATTGTCCTGACAGATTGTTTAATTATGTGAAGTTAACTCAAAAAACTAAGTAATTGCCTTCTTTGATTTCAATATGGCGATCGCATAATCCAAATCACAACAGTCGAGTTAATAATATCGCCTCTTTCTGGAAGTAGATACAAAATAGTAAAAATCTCTCAAAAGCTTATAAATTATAGCTTATAGGTTTTCGCTAACAGGGATTACTCTGGTTGTGGCTGGAGTAAGGGACAAGTCTTGATATTCAACCAAAACTAAGTTTTCTAAGTTAAGCGGAATATACAAAGCAGGGAGAGTTTCTAATAGATCGCGAATGTCAGTGGCAATTTCCGCGATTTCTTTAGAGGTTAACTTGCGATCGATCGTTCCTAAACGCAAATAAAAGTCGTTGTCGATCGCATGAGGAGTTGCATGATATTTGTGCAGTAGATTAAATTGCTGTAAGTCTCGACGCAGATTATCTATTGCCAGAGAAACACTCTCGTTTTTCCATGACCAACCAATTAATACAGGAATCGTTTGGTCTGCTGCTGGCTGGAGTTGCCAAGAACGGAAATATAAATGCTGATCTCGACTCAGGAAATTATACTCCGTATTGCGATCGAAGCCACCAAAGCGAATAGATAAGGGGAGATCAGCCTGATGCCGAAGATAATCAATTAAACCAGAAAAATCGATAGATCTAGTTTCTTGTCTATGTTCATAAAACCACTTGCTGATTATTCCTAACTCTGTTTTGAATCCTTCACAACCAATAATCGTTCCATGTATTTGCTGTAGCTGATAGGGAACAAATTTATGCTTAACTAACCGATGATTTGCTAGATGTTCTTGCAAGTGATGAATCAAGTTAATTAATTCGACAGGTTTATCGCCATAGAAAGCTACTAAACTTAAGTTTCTTATTGAATGTTCATTGTCGGACATTTTTAGCTAGTACATAGATTGTTTTAGCTGGTGTTTGTACCATTTCGATTGTCTTGCCTAACCTCAATTTTTTCTCTTGATTAATCTTATCAAAAAGCAAATTAAGATCTAAACTTAAAGTATAAGTACTATTTCTTTTGATGATTTTATCTTTGTCCAGATGAAAATATTGCTAATTCATGGTCTTAGTCGGACACCTTTATCACTGCGTGGTCTTGAATGGTACTTACAACAAACGGGACAGGCAACAGAACAATTTAGCTACCTCGCCGTTGCTGAAACCTTTGATCACATTGTTGAACGTCTTCGAGCCCATCTTCAAGCGTTAGCAAGTCAAGGGACTTATGGCATTATTGCCCATTCTCTAGGGGGATTATTGACCAGAGCAGCTTTAGGATTAGAGCCCATTAAGTTGCCTAAACATATTGTGATGCTGGGTACTCCAAACCAGCCACCACGCCTCGCTCCCCATGCTTGGCGACTACCTCCTTTTAGATGGTGGACAGGTCAGTGCGGATTAAACTTAACTGACCCAGATTTCTTTGCATCGCTACCGAAAATTCAATCTCCCTATACAATTGTGGCAGGAACTGGAGGACTGAGAGGATTGTGGAGTCCGTTTGGAGATGAACTTAATGACGGTATTGTTGCCCTCAATGAAACTCGATTATCTCAACACGACCATCTAGTTCAGCTACCAGTCATGCATACCTTTATGATGAATAACCCTGCCGTTCAAAAGACGGTGGTGCAGGCACTTGGTCTTGAAGATTGAGTTCAAAAGCAACATAATTTGCCATCAGATCCCTCTTCTTCTTCAACTAATCGATCTAGTTCCTGTTGCATCTGTTCACATACTTGACGATAACATTGCTCAACATATTCGCGATCGCGCGCTACTGACTCACCATATCGCTCAAAAGCGATCGCTGGGCAGACCCTAGTGTGCAGTTTAAGTGGGAAAGGAATATTTGGTAACGGACCAAAGCCAACTATCCAAGGCCAGCCCAAGTAAATAGGAAACACAGTAGGATCGATACCTCCCCACCAAGGCAGACCCAACTGATGTAGTTGCTGCAATTGAGGATAAATATCTGCCAGCACAATCAAGGTAGAATGGGCTCCATGAGAAATAAACGGAATAATCGGTACTTCTTCCTGCAAAGCTAGTTTGATAAATCCTTTATGACCATGGAAATAGATCTTGTTTCGCAGCGAGTGAGGGCGAAACACATCTTTAGCTCCCCCTGGATAAATTAAAATAGCAGCATCTTTACGCAGGGCAGCTCTCACCAAATCTGGACGCGGTTGAATAGTGCCAACTTGAGTCGCCAAACGCGCCAACCCTGGAAAAACTTGCCAAATTTTGGGTTCCATTAAGGCATATGCTAAACGATCTGCGCCAAATTTTCGGAACCAATCATAGGTCATCATCACCGTATCAGGAGCAGCTAATCCACCATTATGAGAACCAATCAAAAGCACTTTTCCTGTTTTGGGGATATGTTCCCAGCCATCGCTTTGCACCCGAAAATAATATTGATATACCCAACTAAAAAAAGGCATTAACTGTTCAATTATCTGGGGGGCTCGATCATCCAATGACCTCCCTGTGAGAGTGTTGGCGTTCGCTGAGGATGCTTGGAGATATAAATCGGCTAATACCCCCGCAGCTTGAATCATGGAGACTAGATTTTGAGGCTGTTGATAGTCCATTAATTGACTTGGTATAAAAACTATAAGAATGCGCCCTCAGATGGGCGTGTTTGGCCTGATTTTAGTTATGATAATCGCTCTCTTATGCGGGGCGCGGTTCCTGGAGCAGCAATTCTTACTACTGCCTTTCGGCGTACCGCGTCTGCAACGTCAGGGAGCTTTTAGAAATATGTGAAGTTACTGCACAGTGTATAGGAAAATTCTTGAACAAGAGTATGCCTACAATACCAAAACCGCTATTGGATGGTATTCCGTTGACTCAATTTTGCAGTAAACATATGAAAACGTGAAGCAAAACCGACTTTTTTTGCGATCGCCTTTAACCCCAACTAATTTCAGAGTTAATTTTGGTAAAATGTACGGAATTACCGTACATAATTTAAAAAGCAACCAAGATGGATAGCATTAGCGTCAATCAATTTAGAGAAAAATTAAAGCACTGTGTCGAACGAGTCATTCAAGAGCATCAGCCTTTAAAAGTAACTCGTCGCAATGGTGAGGATTTTGTCGTCATTAGCGCAGAAGACTGGGAACGAGAACGAGAAACCTTATATGTTTTGCAAAATCACAGCTTGATGCAGCAAATTGCTGAGTCTCAATCAACTCACAAATTAAGTCAAGGATACAAGCCTAGTCAAGAAGAGTTAGCCCTAAAGGATACACCTTCGGATAATGAGATCGTTAGTATTTGAGGGGAAAACTTGGCAAGCATACGAAGATGTTCGGGCAAAAGTATGAGGCAGTTGCCCATGCTCATCGCATCAGCGTCAACCAAGAATTAGAATCAGTAGCGGGAACTCTCCACGATAGTCTTCGCAAATAAAAGTATCTCAGCCGATTAGAGTCCTTGGCGATCGCCAACAGTTATATCGTTTAATTACTAATTTGGTTACTAATGCGATTCAATACACCCCAGCAGGGGGAAAAGTGACATTAAGTATTACTGGCGATCGCGATGATGTAATAATTGCTGTTCGGGATACAGGTATCGGTATTGCCAGAAAAGAACAAAGGTGCATCTTTGACCGCTTCTATCGTGTAGATAAAGCTCGTTCCAAAAGTAAAGGCGGTTCTGGACTTGGGCTAGCTATTGCTCGTGCGATCGCTCTGGCTCATCAAGGTAGTGTTGAGGTACAAAGCGAAATAAATAAAGGCAGCAATTTTACCGTCAGATTACCCATATAGAGAATTAGGATACTTCATCAGCTTCTGCTTCAATTACCCCGCGATACATATTCATACCGCAAGTAAAAGTGTATTCTCCTGGTTTTTCTGGTAAGACTTCTACGGTCGTAGTTTGGTTTAAAGTCAAATCTAATGCCTTATTAAAATCGGGTAATAATACCTGTTCTAAACAGCTACTAGGGTCTTTACGAAAGAAATTTAATTTAACTGGTTCACCAGCAGTCACCTCAATTCTGTCGGGTGTATAGCCACCGTCTACGACAATATCTACTGATTGAATGCCTTGTTCGACTCGTGCTTTTTGGGATTTTGTTTTGCTAAACATAAACCACCAAAGTTCTGCCCCAATCAAACCCAAACCACCTAACGCCACGGCAATTTTTAACCCTAAAGGCTGTTCTATCTTTTGAAACTGGCTGGTTTGCTCTCCTGCCAAAGCGGGCATTTCCACTTCTTTACTCGGTTGCGCCGATACGCTACTAATAGTTAAAGTAAGGAAAAATCCCAATCCTGCCAAACTGCTGGCAATTCTGTTTTTATTCAACATAACTGATTTTGTTCTCCTTAGTTAAGACCGCGATTTTGAGGGACTAAAATTACGCAACCGTAAAGCGTTAGTCACTACCGACACCGAACTAAACGCCATCGCGCCTCCCGCAATAATCGGATTGAGCAACCAACCAAAGAAAGGAAACAAAATACCTGCTGCGATGGGAATACCCAAAACGTTATAGACGAAAGCAAAGAAGAGATTTTGACGGATATTATTAATTGTGGCATTACTTAACTGTATGGCAGTAACGATACCCTGTAATTCACCCGAAATGAGAGTAATATCGCTAGCTGCGATCGCTACATCCGTTCCCGTACCGATCGCAATTCCCACATCCGCTTGAGCTAGTGCTGGGGCATCATTAATGCCATCTCCCACCATTGCTACAGTCTTACCTTCTTGCTGTAATTCTCGTACTTTTTCGGCTTTTTGGTCGGGACGCACTTGAGCTTCTACCCTAACTATACCCACTTCACGGGCGATCGCTTCGGCGGTTTTCTGGTTATCTCCTGTAAGCATCACTACTTCTAAATCTAAATTGCGTAATGCCCTAACTGCTGCCGTGGAAGAAGGTTTTACGGCATCGGCAATGCCCATAATGCCTTCTAGTTCGCCACCTACGGCAATTAGCACTACAGTTTTTGCTTCTCCTTCCCAAATATCCTTTTGTTGTTGTAAAGTATCGGTTTCAATACCTAATTCAGACATCCAACGTTGAGTACCAATCTGGACTAAGTGATCTGAAACTGTACCCTGTACGCCACTACCTGCAACTGCTTCAAAATCATCACTTTCAGGTATTTCTATATCCTGTGACTGGGCGTATCTAACTACAGCTTCAGCTAAAGGATGTTCGGAACTACGTTCTACTGCTGCTACTAAGCGCAATAGTTTTAATTCTGCATTATCTGTAACGCCTCGAACTGCTTGGTAGTCAGTAACAGTTGGTTTACCTTCGGTAATTGTGCCAGTTTTATCAAGAACAATAGTTTGCAGTTTATGAGCTAATTCCAAACTTTCTGCACCTTTAATTAAAATTCCGTTTTCTGCACCTTTACCCGTACCTACCATGACAGAAGTGGGAGTAGCTAAACCCAAAGCACAGGGACAGGCAATAATTAACACGCCGACGGTAGTGATTAAAGCCAGGGAGACATTACCCATAGCGGTAAACCACAAGATGAAGGTGCTAATAGCGATCGCAATTACTACAGGAACAAACCAACCTGTTACCTTATCTGCCAGTCTTTGTATGGGTGCTTTTGAGCCTTGAGCATCCTGTACCAGTTGAACGATCTGCGCCAACACTGTATCTGTGCCGACTCTCGTAGCTTTGAATTTAAAACTACCTGTCTTATTGATAGTTGCACCAATAACTTCATCCCCTGGTTGTTTTTTAACAGGAATGCTTTCTCCAGTTACCATCGCTTCATCTATGGTTGAATTTCCGCTAATTATTTCACCATCGACGGGAATCTTTTCTCCTGGGCGTACTAATATGATGTCGTCAATCTGTACTTCATTGACGGGGACATCTATTTCTTTTCCATCACGGATAACTCTGGCATCTTTAGCCTGCAAACCCATCATTTTACGAATCGCGTCTGAGGTTTGTCCCTTAGCACGATTTTCAAACCATTGTCCAAGTAAGATTAAAGTAATAACTACGGCTGCGGTTTCGTAGTAAACCTCTGGCATCAAGCCTTGATTGAGAAAGAAGTTAGGAAAGACAGTAGCGAATAAAGAATAAAAGTATGCTGCACTCGTACCTAAAGCAATTAGAGTATCCATTGTGGCAGCATGGCGTTTAAAGGCTTTCCAAGCACCAACATAAAACCGATAACCACACCAAAACTGTACGGGTGCGGTCAAGATTAGCTGTAACCAGGGGTTATGTAACCATGCAGGGATGAAGGGTAGTTCGAATCCGATCATCATCGGCAGCGAACCAAAGATTAGAATCAGACTAATTACGCCACCAACGATTATTTTTAGCTTGAGATCGCGAGATTCGGCTTTGCGGGCTGCTTGTTCGCGATCGTCCTCTCCCGTAACCATTTCTTGTTTTTGAAGGGAGTAAGAGGAGTATCCAGCTTCTTCTACTGCATTCTGAATATCTTCGATACTGGTTTGACGGGGATTATATTTAATCGCAGCCTGTTCCGCACCAAAGACGGTAATGGCGATCGCCAGGGCGATAGAAAGATTCCGCATCACTGTACCGTATACTAAGGCGATCGCATCTCCTCGATTAAATAAAGCTTTGCCGATTATGGTACTTAAAACAAAATTGAAACCGTAAATAATTAATAAAGGTACAAAGAAAGAGAGAACCTCTAAGGGATTGCTAACAATGGATTTGGCTTTTAATGCCATTGCTACAAACACAATGCCTAACACGCCAATGGTAGAAAAGACAGGGAACTTTTGCTTGAGATTGCGATTATATTTACTCTCCCCTACCGTAGCAATTAAGATTTTTTTGGTGACAAATCCCAATAGCATCGGCAGAAAGACGATCATTACAATCTGTTTAAATACATCAGCTAAAGGGATTTCTACTGCCGTCCCCATGAGCCATTTGGCATAAAGAGGCGCAGCCAAAGAACCAGCAATTAAGCCAATCACCGTCATCTTAATCGCAGCATTGAGATTTCCCCTAGCAAACCCAGTCCAAGATATTGTCATGCCACTGGTGGGAAGTAGAGAAGTAAGCAATAATCCCAATAAAACCAACGGGCGATCGCTAAAAAACAGTTTACCAATACCAAAAGCAAAGAAGGGTACGACGGCAAAGTTAATTAGTTGAGTAATGGCTTGCAGTTTAAAATCTCCTCCCGAAAAGACTTTAGCAATCTGAAGGTTAATCATCATCGGATAAACCATCAAGAAGGTGAGGGGAACGATCGCAGCTTTGAGGAAACTAGCATCAGCCAAAGCACCAAAGATAATCCCTGCAATCATAAAGGCAGGAACAGACCAAACTAAATTTTTTTTTAGTGCCGATAATATTTTCCACATGGGTTTAAATTCTTTTTGTTTATCATTCGTCATTCGTCATTTGAGAAATAGGCAGCCCTAATTTTTGCCACTCCATCATGCCACCCGTAACGTTGTAAACTTCGGTAAATCCAGCTTTAATAAGTTGTTCGGCAGCGATGGGGCTACGGTGAGCCGTCAGACAAATTAGGGCTACAGGCTCATCTTCGGGTAACTCCTGAAACCATTGAGGTAAAACCCAACGACGCAGCCAGGAATTACTCCCCATCAAAATGCGAGGCAAACTGAGATTGATAGCATTGGTCGCATGAAACATTCTATACTCGACGCTACTGCGAACATCAATTAACCGTGGCGGGTTGGGTAGCTGGTTAAACTCTTGTGGCGATAAGTCAATAACTTGTGGTTGAGAATCTGCAATAGATGTCATATAAAACTCCTTTAAATTAAAGACTCATACCCAGCTTTATTAATGAGCGTGTCTGTGACGATGCTGATGATTGTGTCTATGTTCGTGTTCGTGTTCATGTTCGCAAGGTTCTAATGTTTTTCGGACAAGAGAACCGTCGAGATAAGCATTAACTACAAAATCGGGTTCGCTTTCTTCAGTTATAATTGCTTCAATTCCTTGTTTCTCTAGACGACGCATTAATCCATTGCCCATTCCCCCTGAAATCAAAACTTGAATATTATCGAGAGGATGGGGATCGTGAGGAGAACTATTGTGAAAAGATTGCTCTTTGGGCAATTCTAAAAGCTCTTTACCCAGAATTTCAGAAGATTTAACTTCGTAAATCCAGAATTTTTGGCATTTTCCTGTATGTTCTGTTACTTTGCTTTTATTTTGGCTGGCAACTGCGATTTTCATGATTTTTATTCCTATTAATTGAAAGGTTAATTTGTTTTCTGGTGGAACAATACTTGAAGGGTAAAGAGAGAGGAGGGAAAGACTTGCAAACTAGCTTCTCTCAACCTCTCTCTCTTGTCTGTAGTTTAATTTAGAGCAAGTGCTTCGAGGTTTAATGTTCAATGCTCAATGTTCAATGCTCAATGTTCAATGCTAGAGCAACTTAGGAAAATTATGGGCATTGGGCGCATACATTTCTTGGATTCCTAAGTTAGCGCGGTTCAAAACATCGGCATCAGTGGGGATGACTCTACCGCTAGCATCGAGAATGGATTGATTGAAATTAAACCCATTGAGATTAAATGCCATAGTGCCAATTCCCAAGGAAGCAAACCAAATACCGATGGTGGGTAAAGCTGCTAAGAGGAAATGTACGGAGCGACTGTTACGGAAAGCTACTGAGGGAATAAGTAACCTGCCCAAGTATCCTACATGACCAGCTAATAAGTTATAGGTCACTTCTTTCTGACCGAATTTATAGCCTTTACTTACAGATTCAACTTCTGTAGTTTCTCGGATCAAACTAGAAGTTACTAAAGAACCATGCATTACACTTAAGAATGCGCCACCAAAAACTCCCGCTACTCCTAGCATATGGAATGGGTGCATTAAAACATTGTGGTCGGCTTGCAATGCCAACATAAAGTTAAAAGTGCCAGTAATACCTAAAGGCATTCCTGGCGAAAAGCTACCTTGACCGATGGGATAAACCAAAAATATTGCTGTTACTGCTGCTGCTGGGGCGGAAAAAGCGGTAGCAATCCAGGGACGCATTCCCAAACGGTAAGATAATTCCCAAAGTCTGCCTAAATAAGCCCAAACGCCAATCAGGAAGTGCAAAATAATTAATTGATAAGGACCGCCATTGTAGAGCCATTCCTCTACAGAACCAGCCGACCATAAGGGGTAAAAGTGTAAACCAATGGCAGCAGAGGTAGGAACAACGGCAGCAGTAGCAATATTGTTACCTCCCAGGAGTGAACCGATTACTGGTTCACGGATACCCTCAAGATCTACAGGGGGAGCAGCCACAAAAGCGATCGCAAAAACTATGGTTGCAACCAGCAGGGTAGGAATCATCAGCACACTAAACCAGCCGAGATATATGCGGTTATTGGTGCTGGTAATCCAGCGAGAGAACCTTTCCCAGATTGGGGGCAGATCTATTTCGGGACGACGTTGAATTATAGTAGTCATAACAGACTCCTTTAATTAAGATTGAAAAAATTGAAATTCTTAGACCCACCAGGGTTTTTCCCCTGTACGGGGATCGGTTTCTGTCCAAGGAGAAATGCGAATATAGTCTCCTTCAACCTTAACGTGAGCAAGCTGCAAAGGTAGTGGCGCGGGACCTCGTACTACTCTCCCTTCAGCATCGTAACGAGAGCCATGACAGGGACATTGAAACTGGTCGTCATTAGGATTCCAGGGGAAAGTACAGCCTAAATGGGTACAGTTATCGGTAATTCCCCAGGGATTGAGCGTTCCGTCTTCTTGGACGGTGAGATAGGTTGGTTCACCAGCTAGTCCTGCAATTAATGCCCGTGTTCCTGGTGGTTCTGCTAAAATTTGGCTGGCAGGAATAACATTACCGTTAATATCCTTTGCCAGTATCGAGCCATCTTCGCCAACTTCTGAAGGCGGAATAAAATATTTGCTTACAGGATACAGGGCTGCACCAGTAGTAGCAGCAATCGCTGCACCAGTGAGAAAATTGAGTAACTGCCGTCGTGACATAGACGGACTTTCTAAAGGAAGACTCTCTTCCATTTGTTAATACCTCCTTAAATTTTGTTATTTAGTTTTGTTGGGGTTTACGAGTATTGATGCCCAATAAGCCATAAAGCATACAAGAACCAGCTAAAGCACTGATGGCTAAGACAGCACCTGCAATAGTCAAACCAATACCTAAAGCTGATCCGCTATAAATTAATAAACCGAAATAAGCTAAGACACTAGCTAAAATTAAGCGAATGATGCGATCAACTAAACCTACATTGTTAAACATGGTTATTTTCTCCTTAAATTAAATTATTTTGCTTTGCAAACATCCAACTAACTTCAAGTTAAGCTGAGAATTTGAAGAAGTTATGAGGATACTGAGTATCAATTGAAAATACATTATTTCGATGCTTGCGGATTAACTCTGAGCGACCAATTTAGGTGAACCCAATCGTTCCATTGCTGCCTGCATCTTTTGGCTGGCATCAAGAGCAATTTCTTTCGCTTTAGGACTGTGAATGGTCAGAAACATCATTAAAGGATCGACTGCGGAAACTTCAACTCTGCCATCTTCATGTTCTTGGACGACTACATTACAAGGATAGAAAATTCCTGCTTTATCGTCGGTTTGGAGCATTTGATAGGCAATTTGAGGATGACAAGCACCAAGAATTTTATAGTTGCGAAAATTCACATCCAGTTTCTTTTTAAAGGCTGCTTGGACATCAATTTCGGTCAGAATACCCATTCCTTCTTCTTTGAGAGCCTCAGTTACTTGGGCGATCGCATTTTCAAAAGATGTATCTAATACTTTACTGAAGTGATTCATTAATATGCCTCGTTTGTTTTGAATTTGTTGTGATGAGGAAGTTAACACTTCTTAATTATCAATATATAACCATCTAGTAATTTAGTCAAGCAATGAAGCGAAATAAATTATGATTTCTGGGATTTTTTTGTTCCTATTTATTTATTTGATCTAAATACTCAACAAGTAACCGGATGAATTGAGGGAAAAACATTGGTAAAATTTGTCTTAAGCGATCTCTTAATACCGAAGATAATATTTCGTTTAAGCTTTTTCGCTAAGATGATGAATAAATTTCAATCTTGGTGATATAGAGCTGCTTATGATCTTGTCAGATTCAGGTGATTTTATTCACAATTGTCAATCGACTCAAAACAAAGAAGATTTAAACAAACTAATTGCCAGTATTTATCAAGAGTTGCTTCCTAATCTCAAACTTAGTAGTATTTATCACCATCATCCTGTAATAGTCCATCAGGTTCCAGAACCTTGGCAACTTTTAGGCACAGGTAACTATGCTGCTGTATTTTATTACCCTGCCTACTCCGATCTAGCTATAAAAATTTATGCCCCTGGCAGAGAGGGTTGGTCAGAAGAAGTAGAAGTTTATCGTCGTTTGGGAGAGCATCCTGCTTTCTCAAAATGCTTTTATGCTCAAGATAATTTCTTAGTTCTGCAAAGACTATACGGAATAACTTTATATGATGCGATGCACCAAGGTTTAGCAATTCCGAACCAGGTAATCAAAGATATCGATCTGGCTTTAGAGTATGCTCACAGCCGTAATTTAAATCCCCATGATATTCATGGACGAAATGTAATGATGTCGTCAGAGGGAAAAGGATTGGTAGTTGATATCTCCGACTTTTTAAAGTCAGAACCTTGTAGGCTTTGGTCGGATTTAAAAAAAGCTTATTCCTGGCTATATAGACCCCTGTTTTCTTGGCACCGATTGCCCTTACCTTATTTTATCTTGGATTTAGTACGTGCCACCTACCGTACGTGGAGAAGTTTGTTCGGGTTTATCAATAATTTAAAAAAGCAATATGGTTTATCTTGAACTCACGTTAGCTATATTTTTTATTTGGGATGGAAAGCGATCGCTACGCTAGACATTTATGCATAATGAGTCCACATTCTAAGAACTCTAACTATTCTTTCCTCTTCTTGTATCTCATATACCAAGCGATGCTGGATATTGATGCGACGGGAATAATATCCAGCCAAATTTCCCACTAGCGTTTCATCGGGTGGTTGATAGGGATTATTTTGTAAGATTTCTAGCAATGCTTGTGTCTGGGGTTTCAAACCACGGGATGCGATCTTTTTGGCATCTTTCTTTGCTTGCTTGGACAATATAACTTGCCATTTTATTCCCATTCAAGTTCCTCTAAAGGTGTGCCTTCCGATAAAGGTTCTGCTGCTGCTGCTTTAATTGATTCCACCATTCCAGGAATACTATTTAGATAAATTGTCTCGGCGATCGCTTCCCAGTCTTCTCTGGATACTAATACAGCATCGTTACGTTTCCCTTTGATTGTAATCGGTTGGTGGTTTTCGGCTATTTCATCAATTAAACGATAAAGATTATCTCTGGCTTCTCTAACAGTAAATAGTTTCATGGCGATCAATTTTTGCTGCGTACCGTATATCGTACCATTGCAATGAGGATTTGAATAAAATTACTTAAGGCGATCGCCTTGACCTTGACAAATTATTTAGATTATTTAAAACTTATATTATTATATAACTAATTAGCTATATAATTAATTGAGTAAAGCTAAAAAAAAGATAGTCATTGAGTCCCCCATAACTTGTCTTTGCCACGAATAACCAATGACCAATGACTAATAGCAAATAACAGCAAGAGGAATAGATTAATGGCTAACGTTGTAGTAATTGGCGGAGGATTAGGAGGATTACCTACAGCCTATGAATTAAGACATTATTTACCGAAAGAACATACCGTAACCCTAATTTCTGACAAACCTCAATTTACTTTCATCCCAGGATTAATCAGAGTCGCGTTAAATCTAAATCCTTTAGACCATATTCAATTAGATTTAAGTCAGTTGTCTCAGAGACATGGAATAAATTGGGTATCAGGTAAAGTAACGACACTAGATCGCGAAACACAATCAATTACCGTCGAAGGAAATCAAACGGTTGATTACGATTATTTAGCGATCGCCACAGGGGCATCTTTAGCCTTCGATGAAATACCAGGATTGGGAGTTCATGGAGGTTATACTCAGTCGGTCTGTACTCCCGATCATGCTTTACAAGCCAGGGATGCTTGGTTAAAGTTTCTTGAAAACCCTGGTGGTTTAGTTGTGGGAGCAATGCCAGGGACAGGGTGTTTTGGTCCTGCTTACGAGTTTGTGTTGATGGCAGATTGGGAATTACGTCGCCAAGGGATTAGAGACAAAGTAGATATTACCTACGTCACCCCAGAACCTTATATCGGTCATACAGGGGTAGGCGGGATTAAAAATGCCCAAAAATTAACGGAAGAATTAATGGCAGAACGAGGAATTAAGGCGATCGCCAATGCCAGAATTACTCACATAGATGCACAAAATATTACTTTAGCGGATGGTTGTCAGCTTCCTTTTAAATATTCCATGATTCTTCCTTCTTTTAGGGGAGTTGAGTTTCTACGGAAAGTGCCTGGATTAACAAACGAAAAAGGTTTTATCCCCGTACTACCTTCTCAAAGACATTCAGATTTTCCCTCTATATATGCTTTGGCAGTAGGAGTGCATTTAGAACAACCAGATAAAACTCCCGTTCCGATTGGCTTGCCCAAAAGTGGGGAGATGACTGAAGCTATGGGGGTAGCGGTGGCTCACAATATTGCGGTGGAATTAGGCGCAATTAAATCACCCTTGACTACGCCAACCTTAGAAGCTTTATGCTTTGCCGAATACGGTGATACAGGCATTGCCTATATTGCTGCCCCCGTATTGCCCGATCCTGCCACTGGTAAACGGCGATATTCCTATGCAGTGCGAGGACGCTGGGTAAATTGGGTCAAGGCAGCCTTCGAGGAATATTTCTTGCTGAAGATGCGTTGGGGTTTGGGAATGCCCTGGTTTGAAAAATTGGGACTAAAGCTTTTATTTGGTTTATCAATGCTGAAATTCCTCAAACCATCTGAAGAAGATAATCAGGAAATGACAGTCACCAATCAAGAGATTGTAAAAGGTTAAACATCATTGTGCTGCTTGTCAATTACTTAAATAGCTAAATTCGAGATGAAAAGGACTCTGGAACTCAATCAATTAGAAAAACTAGCAGAACGCTTTAAAATTCTGAGCGAACCCAGTCGTTTACGGATTATACAAGCAATTTGTCATGAGGAACGTAGCGTCAGTGAAATATGCGATCGCACTCAGCTGAATCAAGCCAATGTTTCTAAACATCTACAGTTACTTAAAAGTGCGGGAGTTGTCGCTTGTCGCCGAGTTGGTATCTGCCGTTATTACCGCATTATCGATTTAGATTTACTCGATTTATGTAGCCAAGGAGATCGCCAGATCGAGCCAGAATCTTAAATTTATCTTCCTTCATAACTTCCTCAAATTATAAATCTATGGTTTGAAGTGAAGCCTTAATTATTAAATCGTTCTGATCTTACCTAGGAGGTATGACATGACTACTAAATTAGTAACCCACCCCCTCAAAACTGGCAAACTAACAGCGATGAGTAATGTCACCAGCATTACACTTACGGGGCATCAAGTATCAATTTTAGAAGACCAACCAGAACCAGGAAAAAAAGATACTTCTGCTGTCCATTTAACTTTTGATGTCGAACATCCCCAAAAACTACCCAGTCTCTTAGGTACTGCGGAAGAATTGGGTTTGATTATGGATCGAGATGATGCGGTGGAAATTAGCTTGTCTCTCTTGGCAATGGCATTAGAAAACAAAACTGCTGCGGAAATAGAAGCGGTACAAACCAGACTGACCCAGGCGATCGCCGAGTTACATAATTGATAATTTCTCAAGCTTAAAACATTGAAGATGAAATATTTAAATCGAATTTTAATGGGATTCGTAGTTATGGTTCTACTGTTAATTGCAAATCCTTCTCTAGCCAATGCTCAAACCGATCCCGCTCAGTTAGCTAAAGCGGTACAGGAAATTGAAAATCTCGACGCGATGCGCTCTGGATTAGCTTCTACTCTTGAAGGTTCAACTACCGAACCTACAATAGAAACTTTTAAAGAAGTCTGTAAACCAGTAGGCATGAGAGCCATGAAGCTAAGTAAAGAAAATGGCTGGCAAGTCAAACAGATTGCTACCAAGTATCGTAATCCAGCCCATGCACCTGACAATTTACATTCTGTGATGGCACTAGCTAAGTTTAAAAACGACCCAGAGTTAATGGGATTTTGGGATTCAGAAACCATCGATGGTCAACAAGGTACTCGTTACTATCGTCGCATTAATGTTGAATCTAGCTGTCTGGCATGTCATGGCGGTAAAAATACTCGTCCACAGTTTGTTAAAGATAAATATCCTCAAGATTTGGCTTTTGATTTTAATGTCGGCGATTTACGGGGAATGTATTCGGCATTTATTCCCTATCTTGAAGCTGAATAATTTAGTGGTCATTATTAACAAACAACAAAGGACAAATTTAATGTGGTATCCAATTCGTCAATTTTTATCGAAGTTAATTTTAACTAGTGCAATAGTCTCGTTAGTATTCATCGGGTTAAATAACTTTACTACTCAACCAGCTTTTGCTTCGATCCGCCAAATGGAAGAAGCACCAGGACAAATATTAGTTCAATCGCGACATACATTAAAAGACGATCTCGGTAATTCTTGGCAAGTAGTGTTGTTTAAACGCACCAAAGCAGATGGTTCGAGTACGATCCATTTGCGGTTAGTGGACTTTCCAGGATTAGCAGATTTTGCCCATCCTCAACCATTAACAATCAATACCAATAAGCAAGACTCATTGAAAGCTGAAGATGTGTTTGCCGAAAAAGCCCCTGCTGCCAATGTCGGTGAGTTTGATGTGCAAAATGTTTTATCTCAGTTACCTGCAACCAAACTGAATCTCTCTTTACCGATGAAAAGCGATCGCTATACCCAATTATCAATTCCCCCAGAAGTAGTTTTGGAATGGCAGAGTGTTGCTGTCCAAAGCTAGTAATTTTCTTGTAATTAGGAGTAGCAAAATGAAAATCAAGAAAAATCCCTATTTAGAATTGTTAGAAATTCCCCCTGGATACCTCAATATTATGGGTTATGTCCATAAATCAGAAGTCAATGGTCCTGGTTGTCGGGCTGTAGTCTGGATGCAGGGATGTCTGCGAGAATGTTCTGATTGTTTTAACCCCGAATCTTGGTCGTTTGAAATCAATCAACTAATATCAGTAGATACGTTAGTAGAGAAAATTACCAGTAATCCCCATAATAAGGGCGTTACCTTTTCAGGAGGAGAACCTTTTTGGCAAGCTCCAGCTTTAGCAAATTTAGCTCGTCAAGTTAAAGCCAGAGGACTTAATGTGATGTCCTTTACTGGATTTACTTTAGAGAAACTGCAATCTGAATATGCTCCTGCTGGCACTCAGGATTTATTGAGTCAACTGGATATTTTAATTGATGGTGCTTATCTTCAGTCTCAAGCTGTTAATTCTCCTGAGTCTCCTGTTTCTTCCAGCAATCAGCGAGTTCATGTCTTTAATCCTGCATTAAAAGACCGTATCAGTTGGGCTAGTGACCAAACCGAAATTCATGTTCAAAAAGATGGTAGTCGTATTGTTACGGGTTATCTGGGTCAAATGTCTCTGTCTGATTAGATTATAGTTTTTAAAAATACATATATATGACAGGTTATGACTATTCAGCCCCTAAGACTTGTTAATCTCAATGAATCAGCAATTGAAGAATGTATTAACTGGTTGAGTTTTCATCGGATTTGGGGGCGGTTGAGCAGTAAAGCGATTGAGGCGATCGCACGGTGTTTGCAAGTTTCCCGAGTTGAAGCCAATACGGAAATCTATCAACAGGAAACTAAAGCGTTAGGGTTTTACTTGCTTAAATGGGGGTCGATAGAAATATATCGCTCTTCTTTAGTAGGAAGAACCCATATTAATTACCGCAACACGGGGGAAATTTTTGGCTGTGTACCTTTACTAAACAGTGAAAAAACTGCTATTTATCCTGCTAGTGCCGTAGCACTGAGTAAAAGTGAGATTTGGTTTTTAGGACGCGACCGCTTTTTGCAGCTTACCAATACCTATCCCGATTTTCAGGGAGCGATTAATTCTCTACTCGCTCAAGACTTAGCCTACTTTGCCCAACGTGCAGCTAAAGAACAAGAACGCATTCAAGGATTACAATCTTTTATTCGCCCTATCCCAGTGGATGAGTCGGTTATTGGCAAGAGTAAAGCCAGTCAAAAATTAGCCCAGCAAGTTCGACAAACAGCAACAGATTTAAAGCCAGTTATCCTACAAGCACCCCCTGGTAGTGGTAAAACCTTTGTGGCGGGTTTAATTCACGGTAATTCGGGATTGAAAAACCGCCCTTTTGCCGAAATTGACTTAGCTCAGTTACCCACACAAGAAAACGGTCAGTTAAATACCGATGCTCTTTTTGGTCGAGCCGAATCTCAATTGGGTGTGATTGAATTACTAGAAAGAGGTACATTATTAATCGACAATGCTCACCTCTTAAGTCAGTCCGAGCGCGATCGCCTGAGTGCTTATTTTAAAACAGGGCGGATTATTGCCAATCAAGAGCGGGGAGAGGAAACAAGAGAAACTGACAGTTGGGTGCGTCTTATTTTTGCCAGTCCTCAGAAAATCTCTGTTCCCAAAGTTGAAGGTGAGAGAGGCTTTCGGTCAGAAAGCATCTCTAATCACCTTGTTGAAGCCCATCAAATTAAACTCTTTACCTTAGCCCAACGCAAACAGGATATTCCTGATTTTACTCGTTATTTCCTGACTAAATTTTGCCGAGAACGAGGACGAACTCCTTTAGAAATCAACCAAGCCGATCTCCGCCGTTTGCTCAGTTACGACTATCCTGAAAATGTTGCCGAACTTGCAGCCATTCTCAAACGAGCAGCGAGCATGACTCCTGCCGAACAGACGGTGATTCCCGAACAGGTACTCTGGTCAGTTGAATCACCTAAAAATGCCTTTCGGATGGACTTGCTCAATCAATTTCCTTGGTTGCGTCGATTTCTACTTAGTAACTGGTGGCCAGAACGCTTTTGGATAGCGATGATGGTGGTTTTTATTCCCGTTACGATTGTGGGTTTTATTGGTCCTCAAACTCGCGATTCCAGCATGACCCTCAATTTCTTTTGGGCGTGGTGGTGGCCGTTTTACCTTTTGCTGTTTCCTATTATCGGTCGGCTTTGGTGTGCGGTTTGTCCCTTTATGATTGCGGGAGAATGGATCAGAAGCATCTCTCTCTGGATTTGGCCGCGAAAATTATTGCCCTGGCCGACTAAATGGTTGAACAAATGGGGAGCTTGGGTACTTTGGGTGGGTTTTGTGGCTATTTATCTTTGGGAAAAATTGTGGGATCTCCCCCATACGGCATATCTTTCCTCTTGGTTATTAATTGTTATTGCTGCTGGGGCTGTTATTGGTAGCCTGATTTACGAGCGTCGTCTGTGGTGTCGCTATCTCTGTCCTATTGGCGGGATGAATGGGATGTTTGCCAAGTTAGCTGCCGTTGAATTGCGTTCGACCCAACAAGTGTGCGGTAGCCAATGTAGCACTTTCGGCTGTTACAAGGGTGGAGAAGCAGCAACCGTTAACTTCATCGATGCTCTTCCCAGTGAGGGACAAGCTACTGGTGGTTGTCCCCTGTACTCCCATCCAGCCCAGTTAACCGATAATCGCGATTGTGTCCTGTGCATGACCTGTCTCAAGGCTTGTCCCAATCGTTCTGTCCAACTTAATTTGCGCTTTCCTGCTGCCGATATCTTAGAAAATCATCGCGGTTTTCCCGCCGAAGTCGCTTTGATGCTCTTGCTGTTTGGGGGAGTATTTATGCACTATTCCCATCGCCTTCTCAGTTGGATCGGTTGGGGGGATTTGACGATCGATTCCGAGCATTTACTAGTTTCGCTGCCTGTGGTTGCTATTTTGTTGAGTATTCCTTTTGTAACTACTTATTTAACTCATAAATTAACCCGCCTGTTCGACCCCCAACTGCCAGATTATCTGAAAGTTATCTATGCCTATCTGCCAATGACATTAGGGCTTAATCTTGCCTATTATATCCCCGCAGCCATTACCGAAGCGGGAAAAATTTTACCGACCATCGCTCGTAGTTTTGGCTTTAGTGGTGCGGGTTTACCAACTCTAACTTGGAGTAGTGATGTTGCTGCTTTTTTACAAGGTGCGACCTTATTAGCGGTTTTTGTTGTGAGCCTGTTTCCTCTAATTAAAATTACCCAGCGTCCTTTCTGGAGTAATCTGCCCCATATGGGATTGATGAGTGGATTTACGATTGTGTTTTTCCAACTCATGTTTTAGAAATTGAACAATTTAATTTTTAACTGATTTTAGCCCATGCCTATTTACTCGAATATCACCGAAATTATTGGTCGCACTCCCTTAATAAAATTACCGAAACTATCTCAAAGCTCTGGCTGTGTTGCCGATCTAGTCTTAAAATTGGAAAGCTTTAATCCAGCTAAATCAGTTAAAGACCGCATTGCCATTAGCATGATCGATGAAGCAGAAAAAGCTGGCTTAATCGAACCTGGGATATCTACAATTATTGAAGCAACTTCTGGCAACACTGGCATTGGTTTAGCAATGGTGTGTGCTGCTAAAGGCTATCGTTTAATCTTGACGATGCCAGAAAACATGAGCCAGGAAAGACAGTCAATTGTTAAAGCTTATGGGGCAAAAATAATTACTACTGCTGCTGAATTAGATATGCCAGGTGCGATCGCCCGTGCTAATGAACTTATTGCCAGTATTCCTGGTGCTTTTTCTCCCCAACAATTTAGCAACCCAGCAAATCCTAAGATCCACTACGAAACTACAGGTCCAGAAATCTGGTCAGATACAGAAGGACAAATTGATGTTTTGGTGGTGGGAGTCGGGACTGGTGGTACCCTCACAGGTGCAGGTCGCTATCTCAAACAAAAAAAACCCGATCTAAAAATTGTGGCGATCGAACCAGTTAAAAGTGCGGTACTAAGCGGTAAACCTTCGGGAGTTCACGATCTTCAGGGAATAGGTGCTGGTTTTATTCCCGATGTGCTGCGGGTGGATTTAATTGATGAAATTATTCAGGTTACAGAGGAGCAAGCTTATGATATCGGCAGGCGTTTAGCACAAGAAGAAGGAATCCTCAGTGGTATTTCTACTGGTGCGGTGGTTGCTGGAGCTATAGAAGTAGCAAAACGATCGCAGTACCGCGATCGCCTAATTGTGGCAATTCAAGCCAGTGGGGGCGAGCGATATCTCAGCACAGCAATGTTTGCCATCCCTGAATCAACCTTGGTAAAGACTGTGTAAAATACGCTCCTTTCTTGGCAAGTTATACTCGTATACAGTACAACCATTTAGTAATATGGTAATAACTCTGTATTAAATTGCCAAATCAAGCTTATGCCCAGTAAAGCAAATACAAAACCCAAAACCAAACTAGCCAGTAAAACTGATGATTGTAGAATTACCAAACTTTCCCCTGCTGCATTGGGCTTAATGGCTGACTTTTTCAAGGTTTTATCTGAAGTTAGTCGGCTACAAATAGTGTGTAGCTTGAAAAATGGAGCAAAAAACGTCAGCGAAATTGTGGAAGAAACAGGTTTGGGACAAGCCAATGTTTCTAAACATTTGAATGTGCTTACTAAGGCTAATGTGGTTGCCCGCGAACAACAAGGAATTTATACTTACTATCAAATTGCCAATCCTGTCTTATTTGAGTTATGCGATCTAGTTTGTGACGCTTTAGCAACCCAATTTGAACAGCAAAGTCAACAGTTGGAAATGCTTAAAACTTTACGTCAAGGTAGTTAGTAATAGATTTTTTCTGAATTTCGCTCGATTAACAAGTACTACTTTTATCGCTTACTTTTGAGATATTCTTGTGGTCGTTATCTTTCTGTAATAGTCGATTAATGGGCTTAAAGATATCTGCTTCAAAGGATTCTCCTTTGAGCATTCGATGCCAATAGATCCAAGGTAGCGCGTAAGCTTTAGCCAGAAACATCGAGTAGCGTTCTTTTTTGGGATCGAGAGGAAAAGACGGGGCGGGACTGCCCTCGTAATCAAATTCTGCCATGATTGCAGAGTGATAGCCTGTAATCAACGGACAACAGGTATAACCGTCGTATTTACTACTCAGTTGCCGATCGCTCATTTGAGCCAGCAAGTTCTGCACTACTATAGGAGTTTGTTTACGAGCAGCAGCAGCAGTTTTAGAAATAGGTAGGGATGAAGCATCACCCAAGCCAAATACATTAGGATAGCGATTGTGCTGTAGGGTATATTTATTGACATCTACCCATCCTTTATCGCTGGCTAAAGGACTGTGTTTGATAAAATCAGGGGAACTCATCGGTGGAGTTACATGAATCATGTCGTAGTGAATGCTGACTTCTTCTACGCCATTGTCGGTGGTGACATCGAAAATAGCTTCTTTGGTATCGGCTTTGATTTCTTTGAGGTTGTGTTTAAACTTAGCAGCAATTTCCCGCTTCTCAATTACTTTTTCTAAAGTTTCATTGTATGCAGAAACACTAAACATTTTCGCCCCCGCAGTACAAAACATGACTTTGGTATTCACACCCACTCCGCTCTTGCTTTTAAAGTAGTCATCTGCCATATACATCCTTCCGAAGAAATTCTGTTTTGGCTATTCTGTTGCGATCGCGCAGCATCTGCCTTCGCAGCTCGTTTTTGAGATGTAAACACAGTAAGTTCCCCTTTTTTTTTAAAGTATTTATCGAATCTATAACCGTTAGTCAACTCTATTAACTATTATCATCATATAACCACGTAATTATATGATTGTTATTTTTTTAAAAAATGTTAAACTTCGATTGTTGATTTAAATTTCTGATTCAAGCATTTTACAATAAATCATATTACTATATAGTAATTTAGTCTTTTTCTCTAAATATTTCTCAGGAGAGCAAAATATCATGCTATTTCGTCAACTATTCGACCGAGACACTTGGACATATACCTATTTGATTGCAGATATCAATACTAAACAGGCTGTATTAGTCGATTCTGTTTTAGAACAAGTAGAGCGTGACTTCAAATTATTGAACGAGTTAGGTTTGAAGTTGAAATATTGTTTAGAAACCCATATTCATGCCGATCACATTACTGGCACTGGTAAATTACGAGAAATGACTGGCTGTGAAGGGGTTGTGCCAGAAAATGCCCAAGCTGCTTGTGCCGATCGCTATATCAAAGATGGCGAATTTTTACAGGTGGGAGATATTGAAATTAAAGCGATCGAAACCCACGGTCATACTGACAGCCATGTAGCTTACCTGGTAAATGACACCCATGTTTTAACTGGTGATGCCTTATTTATTCGTGGTTGTGGGCGTACCGACTTCCAAAGCGGGGATGCGGGAACTTTGTACGATCGCGTTACCCAGAAGCTATTTACTCTACCCGATGAAACGTTAGTTTATCCAGCACACGACTATAAAGGACAAACTGTTTCCACCATCGGCGAAGAAAAGCAGTTTAATCCCAGGTTTGTCGGCAAAAATCGCGAGAGTTTTATTACCTTTATGGACAACCTCGATCTGCCAGACCCCAAAAAGATTATGGAAGCTGTTCCTGCGAACGAGCGTTGTGGAAAAGTAGCTTCGGCAGTTAATTAACCATATTTAGTATCAGATTTAGGAGTTAAAAACTTGCTTTATCAAGTCACTGAAGAACTAGCAATTGGCAATGCTGCCGAAGCAGAAAAAATACAGCAAATTGCCTTGCAAGGATACCGCACATTTATCGATCTGTGTCCAGCCCAGGAAGGGAATCAACTCAATGCAGATTTGGTAGAAGTTCATGGTTTAGAATATTGCAACGTTCCCGTATATCGTGACAATATTAATCGGGACTCGCTAGAAATATTTATGCAGACCATTGAGTCTGTGCCAAAGCCGATTTATACCAGATGCGTCTCGGCTACTCGCGCTAGTTTGATGACCCTACTCACATTAGCAACTAAAGAAAATTGGACGGAGTCACAATTCTTCGAGCGACTAGCATCTATCGGATTTGCTTATCCCCCTGATTCTCCACCCGATCGCTTTGCTCGCCATTATTTACGCACCCTCAGTCAAACAATAGCAGAGTGAATGGAGAAGAATTTCTGAGAATATGATGAAGCTAGTTGGATATGTTTTAGCCTTGTGTATCGGTCTAAGTCTAGGCTTAATCGGCGGTGGAGGTTCAGTCTTAGCTGTCCCCATTCTCATTTATATTGTAGGAATAACACCTAAAGCTGCAATCGCCACAAGTTTAGCTATTGTGGGGATGGTAAGTGTCATTGGTGCGATACCTCATTGGCTGCAAGGTAATGTAAATTTCAAAACTGCTGCATTTTTTGCTCCTACGGCGATGGTTGGGGCTTATTTGGGAGCGCGTCTAGCTTCCCTTCCCTTCATTACAGAAACTTTTCAACTGATTTGTTTCGGGTTAGTCATGGTCATTGCTAGCGTGCTAATGATTCGGAAGGGTGGTAAATCATCTACAGAGCTTAAAGCCTCGTCGGCTAAAGAATCTGATTTATCATCTAGTCATCAGAGTCACTGGTTGGCAGTTCCCTTAGAAGGTTTGGGAGTTGGTATCCTTACTGGTTTTGTCGGTGTAGGCGGTGGTTTTGCGATTATACCCGCATTAGTGCTTTTTGGTGGAATTCCGATGAAAGAGGCGATTGGTACTTCTTTACTAATTATCGCCTTTAAATCCGCGACTGGATTTCTCGGTTATCTCTCTCAGGTAGAACTAGATTGGAATCTGGTCATTTCTTTTACCATTGCTGCCAGTTTCGGGACTCTTGCTGGTGCATATTTAACTCGTTTTATCGATGCCAAAAATCTTCAGAAAGGCTTTGGTTACTTTGTTTTGGCTGTTGCGGTGTTTGTCTTAATTAAACGCTAATTATCTCGATTTGAAATTCTTTTTGTTAACTTTTGAGAAATTCACGATATCTACAAATACGGCAATATTACTATATAGTTATAAGTTTATTAATTTAAAATAATCTTTCAAAAGCATTATAGTTCGACATTAGATCCGAGTTGGAGATCGCGCCGAACTAAGAAGCGAGAATAGAAAACCGATCTGGAGTATCGAAATGAAGAATATAGATTCGATCGACCTTATCAATACCGAACACCGAGGAGTTGTCATCATTGGCTCTGGTCCTGCTGGGCTGACGGCTGCGATCTATACAGCGCGAGCCAATCTAGCACCTTTAGTGATTCAAGGTGCGCCTGGAGGGCAACTCAACACGGCAATGATTGTGGAAAACTATCCAGGTTTTGCTGACGGAATTGCTGGTCCAGAGTTAATCCAAAATATAGAAAGGCAAGCGGTTCGGATGGGGGCGGAACTGCGTAATGGCAGCTTAACCGAGGTGGATTTCGACCAACGCCCATTTCGGCTGACCTTAGATGGTGATAAAACTGTGCTGGCTGATGCTGTGATTGTGGCGACTGGTGCTACTGCAAAATACTTAGGACTGGAAAATGAGCAGCGACTCATTGGACGAGGAGTTTCCGCTTGTGCTACTTGTGATGGTGCTTTCTATCGCGATCGCGATATTGCAGTTATTGGTGGTGGAGATGTTGCCATTGAAGAAGCTCTCTTTCTGACGCGCTTTGCTTCTAAAGTTTATGTAATTCACCGCCGTGATGGATTACGCGCCACGAAACTCGTTCAAGAGCGTGCCTTTGCCAACAACAAAATCGCTTTTGTTTGGAATACGGTAGTTACAGATATCTTGGGTGATGATGAAGTTGAAGGACTTCAACTCAAAAATATGATGACTGGAAAAACATCTACCCTCCCCGTATCGGGAATGTTTGTTGCTATCGGACACCAGCCAGATACAGAAATTTTTCAGGGCTGGTTGAAGATGGACGAACGGGGATATATTCTGGCTTATCCAGATTCTACTCAAACGAATCTACCAGGTGTCTTTGTTTGTGGTGACGTGCAAGCTAAAGCATATCGACAAGCAATCACCGCAGCAGGTACGGGCTGTATGGCAGCAGTTGAAGCCGAACGTTGGCTGGCAGAACATGAGTTCTCAGAATCCGCTCGCGAGCGATCACCTCAAGACTTTCTATCTAATAGCTTGATGGGGAAAGAAAAAGAAAGCAAAGAGCTTGCTAAGAATTTTTTGAAAACCTGACGTACAAGCAGGATAGGCAGAAGTTTCTTGACGCTTACAGCCAGTAATTTTTATTGCTTAACTTCCCATGTGCGAGTTATTTGCCCTCTCAAGTTTATTGCCTACCAGAGTATCTTTCTCGATGGCAGAATTTTCCCAACATGGAGGACTAACTGGTCATCACAAAGATGGTTGGGGAATTGCTTTTTATGCAGAAAACGACGCTCAAATTATCAGGGAGACAATTCCTGCATTTGATAGCGATTATATTCACTGTCTAAAAGACCATAATTTTTCCAGTAATCTGGTCATTTCTCATATTCGGCTAGCTACTCAAGGAAAAATAGAGCTGAAAAATACCCAACCATTTTCTCGCGAACTAGCAGGTAAAATGCACGTTTTTGCTCATAATGGAAACTTAAAAAATATTGAGACGAATCCGAAGATAAAGTTAGGAAGATACCGTCCTATCGGTGAAACCGATTCAGAATATGCGTTTTGCTTTTTAATGAGTCTCATGGAGGATTTATGGACTTCAGAAAAGCTGCCAGATTTAGCAGCTAGATTAGAAGTTATCTCTTACTTTGCTGCCATCATCAGAAATTTAGGACCTGCTAATTTCATCTATTCTGATAGCGAAATACTATTTGTACACGGGCATAGAAGAACCCAAAAAGATAACAAAGGTATTCTACCTCCTGGGCTATTTACACTTTGCCGAACTTGTTACCCAGAAAGAAAGCGAACAGAAATAATAGGTCTAAACCTCGATTTTGAAGGCAAGAAGCAAGAAGTTTTATTAGCTGCAAGTATTCCCTTAACTAACGAAAACTGGATTCCCTTAGCTGAAGGAGAAATTCAGGCGATTGCTAATGGTCGTGTTTTAGATGTAGTAAAAGAGAACTAGGCTTGACGAACAATTTTTGCCATTGAGAGAATTACTGACGCTTCATAAGTTCCTCAAATTTTGCTTTTAGAATTCACTATTAATCAATTGGAATAAATATCAATGAAACGGATTATTGCTTTAATTACAACTTTTTTGCTGATTAGCTCTGTTGCTGCGACTGAATCTTTAGCACAAGTAAAGGTATAGCGACCTGTAGAGACGAAAAGATAATTATCTTTCTATCGGGCGATCTCGATAATCGCACCTAACGGGACTTTGACAATTTTTACCTATCAAAAAGGGGTGAAAGCCTTGCCAGAAGCCGAATTTACCTCGTCGAGGTAAATTCGCCTGAAACCCAGATATATTAAGGATTTAGCTATTTTGAGGTTAAACCATTGATATATCAGGCTTTCACCCCTTTTTGAACCTAGTTTTTTGTCAAAGTCCCGCTAACAAGCGACCGCTACAAATGTTAGCTCAAAACAGGAAATATTACGCCTATGAAAGCTCGCTATTTCAAGCAACTACTGACTTCTTTGGTTCTAATTTGTCTGGTCAATTTAATTGCTTTTATTTCTCCCGTCTTAGCTAGCGATCAAGTAGTAAATGTCTACTTTTTCTACAGTCAAACCTGTCCTCACTGCGCTCAACAAAAGCCGTTGATGGAATATATCGACCAGCACAATGAAAAAGTCAAATTATCTGCCTATGAAGTCAGCAAACATCCAGAAAAATGGCGAGATTTTTTAGCCCAATATCAAATTAAATCGGCAGCAATTCCCCGAACCCTAATCGGAGAAAAACTATTTATCGGCTATAGCGAAGCTGACGGAGAATTAGAATACAATCCCGTCTATATCGGTTATATCGGCTACAAAAACCAGATAGTTAAAGCAATTGAATCAGAATTAGGTCACTCGATAAATATACCAGGAGCGACAGTCAATTATCAGCTTCCTTGGAAAATTCTTTGGCTGCCAATCTTATATTTGTTTAGCTATCCTCTAGTTCGGAAAAAACTAAAGAGTGAAACTAACAAAAGGTATTGGATTGGAGGAGTGGTCGCTACTTTAGTTATTAGCTCCTTCCTATGGTTATCGTTAATCCCAGAAGCCGCGATCGAGGAATTTGCCCGAGGTTTACCTTTCCCTTTATTTGTCTCCACTATTGCCCTAGCCGATGGCTTTAATCCCTGTGCTTTTACCGTGCTGATTATTCTCCTCTCTTTACTTACTCATACTAAAAGCAGAAAACAGATGGGGATAGTCGGTTCTACTTTTGTGGTCACTTCGGCAGTTATGTATTTTCTCTTTATCACGATCATGGTGTTAGTTGGCTCTGTATTTTTAGAAAAATATGGAGCTATTTTTATGTTGATATTGGGCAGTATTATTACTGTAGCTGGAATTATTAATCTCAAAGATTACTTCTGGTTTAAGCAAGGTATTTCTCTTTCATTATCAACAGAACAACAGGTCGTTATCAGTCAGAAAGCTGGCAAAATTGCTAAGGAACTTCAAGCAGGCGAGACTAACAAAAAGATATTCTCAGTAGATCACAAAGTCAGTTTCAGACAAGCGATCACCGCCAAAACAAATAAGTTTTAGTTATGTTTCAGGAGAAGGAAGAGGTGAAATATCTTTGATGGGAATATACAGATCTTTTACTGTGTCAAAAATTTGGTCAACGGCTTGCCGTAAAAAAGAAAGCATCTGTTTTAAAGGAAACTTATTACCGTAAATTAACCTTCCCCCACGTCGAGGTTGGCTGATTTTCCGTCACTAGAAAATTGACCCAAATATTGACAAGAAGAAAAGAAATTCCAACCAATAGAAGTCGCAAAACAGGCTTTTTAGTAGTAGTTCTAATCCGACAACTATTTTTCAGTCGATAGCTACTTTCAATCCCAAAACGTTGACGATAGCTTTCTCGAATATGAGATAAACTTGTTTTGACTTTATGAACGACATAGACTAAATATTCTACCCCATTTTTGCCCCTTTTTCCTTTTCTATATCGACAGACTATCCAGAGTTCAAAAGTAACAGATTTACCTTTTTGACTGGACATCGTATAATGAGTTTTATAGCTTTTCTTTCCCTTGAGAAATTGATTAATTCCCCCCGTTTTTCCTCTTTTAATGGCTGGCATAGAACTCGTTGCGGGTTTTATTCCCTAGGTGAATTTGTCTGGAAGCCTTAGTTTATTTGGACTCTCAACAATCTAAGTTAAAGTGGCTCAAGTCATTTTAATTGGAGAGACGACAGAAACAAGAATGCCTCAATCCCAATCCTGGAATTGGATTCCAACTCATTTGACCATTGAACAATTTGAAAGATTTGTCTTGCCTCATCTGCATCTTGGTGATCGTGGCCCTCAGCCAAAACTTTCTTTACACACAATTTTTAACTACATTTTGAAGCTGTTGTACCTGGGATGTCAGTGGAAGGAACTGCCTATTGCCAAGGATGAAGATGGGCAACCAGAGATTCACTACTCCAGAATCTATAGAGCATTTCGACGCTTTGAATTTCATGGGTGCTTTGAGAGTATTTTTACCGCTTCAGTGTCTTTGCTGCATGAGAAAGGACATCTCGATACCAGTGTCATCCATGGAGATGGAACGACAACAGCAGCTAAAAAAGGCGGTGATAATCTGGGCTTCAACGGTCACAAGCACATGAAGGGGGATAAAGTAGTGGCATTTTGCGATCGCAACTGCAATATCATTGCTCCCTTTGTGACAGCTCCTGGCAACCGTAATGAATCACCACTCTTGCTGAATGCACTGCCACAAGTGACTCATATCGCTCGGATGGTTGGGTTCAATCTGAACAAAAGTATCGTTAGTTTAGATGGTGTTTATGATAGCAGAGCTAATCGTCAAGCCATTTTCAATCGAGGCATGATTCCCAATATTAATGAAAATCCTAGAGGTCGAAGAACTCCCAAGCGAGGCAGAAAGAGACTTTTTGCACCTGCCATATTTAAAGAGAGATTCAGAACTATCGAACGAGTCTTTGCCTGGGAGGATAAATTTAAACGTTTGTTGCTCCGCTTTGAACGAATTAGTGGATTGCACTATGCACTGAAAAGTCTGGCCTACACGATCAACTGGTTGAATGTAGTAGATGAAGGTAGACCGACATGGTAAGGCAAAAATACTAACCCCTGAAGAGATCGAATTAGTATTCTATGAAGGACTCAAAAACGATCGCGATCGCGCCATATTTGCCATCTGTCTCTACACAGCCTGTCGGATCAACGAATGCGTCACCCTCAGAACGACTGACGTTTATTACCGCTTAGGACAAGTCCGACCCGAAATCATCTTTCGTAAGGGGAACACCAAGGGAAAATTAGGTACTAGATGTATCCCCACGATCGAAGATCTGCGATTAATGCTTTTGAACTACTATCCATCCCCCCGCACTTGGTTTTATTTTCCAGGTGTTGGTAAAACAGGACACCTTTCTCCCGATTCAGCGGGTAGGATTTTACGCCAAGCCTGTAACAAGGTTGGAGTTCAAGGAGTTTCTACTCATAGCTTTCGGAGAACTTCCTTAACATTAATGAGCAATGAAGGAATTCCCCTGCGGATCATCCAAGAAATCAGCGGACACCGCAGTTTAGCCGAACTTCAGAAATACCTAGAGGTCAGCCCAGATCAAGTCAGGGGAGCAGTTTCAGCCCTATCAATGCTATCGCCCGTCCAAAAATCACGGTTTTCCGACGTATTCTGGTTGTTCTGAGTCAATCGGGGTCAACATCGACAGATTGGCAATTGCCCCTTTGACCTGTTCTGGTCTGACCTCCAGGTACTTATAGAGTTCATCGAGGGTGCGGTGTCCTGAGATTTCCTGGATGACTCTAATTGGTACACCAGCATTACTCATTTGAGTCAGGGCAGTACGCCTGAAGCTGTGGGTGCTGACTCCTTCTATCCCTACCCGTTGACAGGCTTCGCGAAGAATCCGACTGGCTGAATCCGAATGGATATGCCCCCTGCCGTGTCTGCCTGAGAACAGATAGCCTCTGGTGGTGGGTGGAGTAAACTGGTTTAGCCTGGCTCTTAGGTCTTCGATGACACGAATGGTGCGGGTTGCCAGCTTCCCTTTGGTGTTTCCTTTGCGAATCATGAGTAGAGGACGAACTCGTTTTCTGGAGTCGAACACATCTTGAATATTAAGTGTGACACATTCGTTGATGCGACAGGCGGTATAAAGGCAGACAGCAAACAAGGTGCGATCTCTTAGCGGATTGAGAGTAAATCCCTCGTGAAAGAGTAACTTAATTTCTTCGGTGGTAAGTATTTTGGATCTGCCATGACGGTCTATTTTCACGTTGGTAACGAAAAAGCGTTCACCTTAGAATTGAACAACCATTCGGCAACATCAGTCAATCATTGCGGGTAGTTAAATCGAAACAAATAACAGTAATTGTTATTCCCTGTTATTGCTAGTATAATAGGTTTGTATTGGCTATTTACGAATCAACTTTGGGATTTGTCCGATGAATGTGTCTTTAACCAACGAACTAGAGCAATTTGTGCAGACACAGGTAGAAAGCGGGATGTACTATTCTGCCAGTGAAGTCATTCGCGAGGGACTGCGACTGCTCAAAGAGAAAGATCTGCTCAGACAAATTAAGATTGAGGAGCTTCGTAAGGAAATTCAGAAAGGACTAGAATCTGGTACGAGTGTTCCCTTTGACCCTGAGACTATCAAAGCTGAAGGGAAAAGGAGAATGATGCAGGAACAGAACCCATAATGGGGAACAGCGAACTAAGTCCCGAAGCCCAGTCAGACCTCATTGAAATCTGGTCATATATCGCCCAGTACAATGAAGAAGCAGCCAACAACCTAATCGATAAGATTTATCAGAAATCTCAAGTCTTAGCGGATTCCCCCTACATTCAGGGCAAACGCACCTTATTTTTACAATGCTTACGCCATAAAGGTTTTAGCTATTATTTAGTTTTGTTACTAAAATTTAAAACTCTTGCTACGTAAGGCTTACAGAATTTAGATGCGTTTGCCCTGCCCCTACATTGGCGTTGCCCGACCCGAACTCGCCCCAGAGTTGAGAAGTTTTGTCGTTGAAAAATACGTACTGTTCTATCAGCCCATTAGCGACGGAGTTAAGATCGTGCGCGTTCTTCACGGAGCAAGAGATATCGACCAATTGCTATAGCCGTACTTAGTATCAGAAATCAATTTGATATCATTGAACTCGTTGCGGGTTTTATTCCCTAGGTGAATTTGTCTGGAAGCCTTAGAACTCGTTGCGGGTTTTATTCCCTAGGTGAATTTGTCTGGAAGCCTTAGTTTATTTGGACTCTCAACAATCTAAGTTAAAGTGGCTCAAGTCATTTTAATTGGAGAGACGACAGAAACAAGAATGCCTCAATCCCAATCCTGGAATTGGATTCCAACTCATTTGACCATCAACTGGTTGTGAGTCATCCGTAAAAGATGCGATCGCTGCTGCTGGCTATCCCCCTGTTTAAATAAGAAGTATTGCTCCCGTACCAATTATGAACACGACAACGAACACAGAAAAAATAAATCTCAAACTCAGGGGTATGAGTTGTGCTTCCTGCGCTAGCAGTATTGAAGAAGCAATTATTGCTGTACCCGGAGTAGCAGAATGTAATGTCAACTTCGGTGCGGAACAGGCTGCGATTAAATATAATCCCCGTAAAACCAGTATCGAAGATATTCAGAATGCAGTAGAAGAAGCTGGATACTCCTCTTACTCCCTTCAAAAACAAGAAATGGTTACGGGAGATGACGATCGCGAACAAGCAGCCCGCAAAGCCGAATCTCGCGATCTCAAGCTAAAAATAATCGTTGGTGGCGTAATTAGTCTGATTCTAATCTTTGGTTCGCTGCCGATGATGATCGGATTCGAACTACCCTTCATCCCTGCATGGTTACATAACCCCTGGTTACAGCTAATCTTGACCGCACCCGTACAGTTTTGGTGTGGTTATCGGTTTTATGTTGGTGCTTGGAAAGCCTTTAAACGCCATGCTGCCACAATGGATACTCTAATTGCTTTAGGTACGAGTGCAGCATACTTTTATTCTTTATTCGCTACTGTCTTTCCTAACTTCTTTCTCAATCAAGGCTTGATGCCAGAGGTTTACTACGAAACCGCAGCCGTAGTTATTACTCTAATTCTTTTAGGACAGTGGTTTGAAAATCGTGCTAAGGGACAAACCTCAGAAGCTATTCGCAAAATGATGGGTTTGCAGGCTAAAGATGCCAGAGTTATCCGTGATGGAAAAGAAATAGATGTCCCCGTCAATGAAGTACAGATTGACGACATCATATTAGTACGCCCAGGAGAAAAGATTCCCGTTGATGGAGAAATAATTAGCGGAAGTTCCACCATTGATGAAGGGATGGTAACTGGAGAAAGCATTCCTGTTAAAAAACAACCAGGGGATGAAGTTATTGGTGCAACTATCAATAAGACAGGTAGTTTTAAATTCAAAGCTACGAGAGTCGGCACAGATACAGTGTTGGCGCAGATCGTTCAACTGGTACAGGATGCTCAAGGCTCAAAAGCACCCATACAAAGACTGGCAGATAAGGTAACAGGTTGGTTTGTTCCTGTAGTAATTGCGATCGCCATTGGCACTTTTGTGCTGTGGTTTATCTTGATGGGCAATGTCTCCCTGGCTTTAATTACTACCGTGGGGGTGTTAATTATTGCCTGTCCCTGTGCTTTGGGTTTGGCTACTCCCACTTCTGTCATGGTAGGTACGGGTAAAGGTGCAGAAAGCGGAATTTTAATTAAAGGTGCAGAAAGTTTGGAATTAGCTCATAAACTGCAAACTATTGTTCTTGATAAAACTGGTACGATTACCGAGGGGAAACCCACTGTTACAGATTACCAAGCAGTCAGGGGTGTTACCGATGGTGCAGAACTTAAATTATTGCGTTTAGTGGCAGCAATAGAACGCAATTCCGAGCATCCTTTAGCAGAGGCAGTAGTTAGATATGCCCAGTCACAACAAATCGATATTCCCGAAAGCCATGATTTTGAAGCAGTGGCGGGTAGTGGAGTACAGGGTATAGTTAGCGATCTCCTAATCCAGATCGGCACTCAACGCTGGATGAGGGAATTAGGAATTAAAACCGATGCCTTAGAAAAACAAAAAGACATTTGGGAAGGAGAAGCAAAAACTGTAGTGCTAATTGCTGTAGATGGCGAATTAGAAGGGATTATGGGAATTGCCGATGCGGTTAAACCTTCTTCTACCGCAGC
Organism: Cyanobacteriota bacterium; assembly: GCA_942490675.1. Taxonomy (GTDB): domain Bacteria; phylum Cyanobacteriota; class Cyanobacteriia; order Cyanobacteriales; family Xenococcaceae; genus Waterburya. Next base: position 72,393 of record CALNYB010000019.1, read on the forward strand.
AGTTAGAGCCTTACGCAACCTAAACTTAGAAGTAGTAATGCTTACAGGAGATAACCAGAAAACCGCCGAAGCGATCGCCCGTGAAGTGGGTATAGTTAGGGTAGAAGCTCAAGTGCGTCCCGACCAAAAAGCCGAAAAAGTACGAGAATTACAGCAAGAAGGTAAGACTGTAGCAATGGTGGGAGATGGCATTAATGATGCCCCAGCACTAGCTCAAGCGGATGTGGGAATTGCCATTGGTACGGGAACGGATGTAGCGATCGCAGCTAGCGATATTACCCTGATTTCGGGAGAATTACAGGGCATTGTCACGGCAATTAAGTTAAGTGATGCCACAATTAATAATATCCGTCAAAATCTTTTTTTTGCTTTTATCTATAACGTCTTGGGTATTCCCATTGCAGCAGGTATTTTGTTTCCTTTCTTTGGCTGGTTGCTCAATCCGATTATTGCTGGAGGGGCGATGGCATTTAGTTCGGTGTCGGTAGTGACTAACGCTTTACGGTTGCGTAATTTTAGTCCCTCAAAATCGCGGTCTTAACTAAGGAGAACAAAATCAGTTATGTTGAATAAAAACAGAATTGCCAGCAGTTTGGCAGGATTGGGATTTTTCCTTACTTTAACTATTAGTAGCGTATCGGCGCAACCGAGTAAAGAAGTGGAAATGCCCGCTTTGGCAGGAGAGCAAACCAGCCAGTTTCAAAAGATAGAACAGCCTTTAGGGTTAAAAATTGCCGTGGCGTTAGGTGGTTTGGGTTTAATTGGGGCAGAATTTTGGTGGTTCATGTTTAGTAAAACTAAATCTCAAAAAGCACAAGTCGAACAAGGCATTCAATCAGTAGATATCTTGCAACCAGTTGACTGGTATCGAGATGTCCTTTCTCATGCAGCAAAGACACTGAAGCGGTAAAAATACTCTCAAAGCACCCATGAAATTCAAAGCGTCGAAATGCTCTATAGATTCTGGAGTAGTGAATCTCTGGTTGCCCATCTTCATCCTTGGCAATAGGCAGTTCCTTCCACTGACATCCCAGGTACAACAGCTTCAAAATGTAGTTAAAAATTGTGTGTAAAGAAAGTTTTGGCTGAGGGCCACGATCACCAAGATGCAGATGAGGCAAGACAAATCTTTCAAATTGTTCAATGGTCAAATGAGTTGGAATCCAATTCCAGGATTGGGATTGAGGCATTCTTGTTTCTGTCGTCTCTCCAATTAAAATGACTTGAGCCACTTTAACTTAGATTGTTGAGAGTCCAAATAAACTAAGGCTTCCAGACAAATTCACCTAGGGAATAAAACCCGCAACGAGTTCTGAGCAAACTCAGTAGTTGATCATAAAGAAGGGTATCTGTATTAGGACACTCATTACTCATTACTCATTACTCATTACTTACGAGCAGTTAACTTTTCTGTCCTAACCGATTAACGTACTACGATGAATAGCCCGAACTTTCACAATATTCACTTGACGATCTCAGGAATGATCGATTAGAACCTAGTTCGAGAGGAAATATTGTTTGCAAGATAAAATAATTCGGATTTAAAACTTGAGTTTAAATTCTTAATCGACATCCTGTACGAATACGAAAAGTACATTGGCACTGAGATTAAGTAATTAGTCACATCAAGCAGCACTAAAGCAATTCCTTGGAACCAATAGATGATTTAAGCCACAGTCTCTCTCCGTTTAATTAAAGAGCAGAGGAAGACCTAACCGCGTGAACAGCCTCTTGTGAACTCAGTTAGTTAACAGGCAAAGCCATCTCTGATCAGTGTTCAGAATCAAATTTACAAATTCATGCGCTATCTCTCACAATGTGTCTTTTGGGCAGCTTCCTGGTTGACTCTGACTAGTTTTGGCTTGGTGAATTCTGCGGATGCAGACACAGCTACTAGTTTTAACAATAATTTGGATTTAATCGAAATACCTGTCTCTTCTCCTCAAAGAGAGGATGCTGGTATCTGTTCTGATCGTATTAGACCAATTATCAATAATATTATCGAACGTCCTGAGCTAAGCCAAGGCAAATGGGCGATTTTGGTACAATCCTTGGGAGGAACTAATGTATATAGTTTAAATCCTGACTCATATATGGTTCCTGCTTCCAACATGAAACTTTTGGTCACCGCAGCAGCTTTGCAAAAACTGAATCCTAATGGACAAATTCAATCTACATCAGTTGGCGACTGGATTAAAGTTACAAATTTGAACAGTGACAACGCTTATGCCAATGTTTTATTGAGTTACTTGGGAGGATCTCAATCAGTTCAACAAGCTCTGACTAGTCTGGGAGTAGATTCTAATGGCTATCGCTTAAGGGATGGTTCAGGACTATCTCGTAATAATTTGGCAACGCCTAGAACTTTGGTTTCTACTCTCAGAGCTATGTATCGTGCTAGGGGCAATGAAACTTTTCTAGCTTCTCTTCCTGTTGCTGGAATCAGTGGAACCTTAAAAAACCGTCTACGTCAAACCACTGCTCAAGGAACTGTCAGAGCTAAAACTGGTACCCTCAAAGGGGTAAAAGCCTTATCTGGATATGTAGATCATCCTCAATATGGCATTTTGGTATTTAGTATCATCACCAATCAATCAATAAATCAGTCGAGTGTTCCTATAGTCCATGCTATTGACGACATTGTTTTGCACCTAAGCAAACTCACTGATTGTTAAGTAATATTACAATAATGACGTCATAACAGCTTACTGTCTTGACAGAAGTAAATTGGATCAGTAAATTAGTTTACATACCCGGGTAATTATTAAACTTAATGATATGCAAAGTAAGCAGAAAGTAACCTTATATATACCTCCAGAACTGCACAGGAAACTGAAGATCAAGGCGGCTGTGGATATTGAATCAATGTCTACGCTGGTAGAAAAGGCGATTTCTTTTTACATGCAGTTTCCCGAAAAGGTAGATGAAATACAATCATCTGCTCAAGGACAAACGCATCAGCTGCACATGTGTCCTGAATGTGATTCGCCGATGGTGATGCGGAATGGTGAAATGGTATCTTTAGGCAACCGAAGTAAAGTTGTAGGAGACGATATTTCTTTAGAGATGTCTAGTCAAGTAGAGGGTTCAGTGAAACCGAATGAGGAGGAATTAGTTTCCTGTTTGTAGTAGGTGAAGCATTGTCAGCCGCAGATCAAAAAATTGTGATTTAAAGGTTCAGCAGGGTCGATATCATGAAAGAAGAGCTAAATATTCTCGTACAGGCTCAATATCCGCTAATTTATCTGATTACTCCAGAAGAGGAACGAGCGGAGCATGCAGTAGCCAAAATTGCTAAGGACAATGCCGACTACAAGCGAGTATTTGTGTGGACTGTAACTAGAGGAATGGTTGAATATGGTCAACCTCGTCAAGGGACTCAGCACAATACAGTATCTCCTGAAGCTGCAATTGAATGGACTATTAGGCAGAAGGAGGGGGGAATATACATATTTAAGGATCTCCATCCCTTTATCGATGGTCCAGTAATTACTAGATGGCTGAGAGATGCGATCGCATCTTTTAAAGGCTCTGATAAACTCATTATTCTAATGTCTCCCCTACAAACTGTTCCGATCGAACTAGAGAAAGAGGTTGTGGTACTAGATTACCCACTGCCAAATCTCACGGAACTCGATCAGGTGCTTTCTGAACGACTTGCCAAAAGCAGAGGCAATCGCTTAGATACCGAAACTAGAGAAAAGCTGCTGAAGGCGGCGTTGGGCTTAACCAAAGATGAAGCCGAGAAAGTTTATCGTAAGGCCCAAGTTCAAGCTGGTCAACTGACTGAGAGTGAGGTAGAGATTGTTCTTTCAGAGAAGAAACAGCTAATACGTCGCAACGGAATTTTAGAATACATCGAGGAAGACGAAACTATTAATTCAGTAGGTGGACTAGAGGAGCTTAAGGGATGGCTAAAACAGCGTTCCAATGCTTTTACTGAAAGAGCTAGAGAATATGGTTTACCTCAACCGAAAGGCATGTTGATTCTTGGTGTTCCTGGCTGTGGCAAATCTTTGATAGCCAAGACAACCTCCCGCTTGTGGGGACTTCCTTTGCTTCGTCTGGATATGGGTCGGGTATATGATGGTTCAACAGTAGGACGTTCGGAAGCCAATCTGCGAAGTGCTTTGAAGACGGCTGAATCCATTTCCCCCGTGATTCTTTTCATCGATGAGCTAGATAAAGCTTTTGCTGGAGGCGGAGGTTCTGGTGATTCAGATGGTGGTACTTCTGGTCGTATATTTGGTTCTTTCTTAACTTGGATGCAAGAGAAAAAGTCGCCTGTATTTGTTATGGCTACAGCGAACCGAGTAGAAAGGTTGCCTGGAGAATTTCTACGCAAAGGAAGATTTGATGAAATATTTTTTGTGGACTTACCCAACTCCGCAGAAAGGCAAGATATTTTCAGGATTCACTTAGGGAAAAGGCGCTCTGAGATCAGTCGCTTCGATCTAGAACAGCTAACTAAGGTATCCGATGGTTTTTCTGGGGCAGAAATCGAGCAAGCAATCATCGCTGCAATGTATGATGCTTTTGCTCAAGACAGGGAGTTTACGCAGCTAGATATTATCGCTGCGATTAAAGCTACCTTACCTCTGTCTCGGACGATGACTGAACAGGTAACAGCCCTAAGGGATTGGGCTGGGCAAAGAGCCAGACCTGCATCAGCCTCCGTTGCTGAGTACCAGCGACTGGAGTTCTAACAGGCTTTCTTCTGTAATTCCCCAAGATTTGCAGAAGCAGGGGCTAGCAATCGCTAGCAGTTCATTAAAATAATTCGTCAATCAACTTAATGTAGACGATTATTGTTTTTAAAGTTGTTGTTTACTTCTCTTCTACTGGAGGAAATCTTAATGTCTCACTTTAGCACTTTACGCACCAAAATCAGCGATTCTGCAATTCTAGTAAATTCTCTTCGCGATCTTGGCATCAATGTTCAAACTAATGCTGACGTTCGCGGTTACAACGGTCAAAGACTTCGTGCTGATATCGTTGCAACTCTAGAGGGTGAATATGATCTAGGTTGGTCAGAAAATAGCGATGGTACTTTCGACCTTATTGCTGACCTTTGGGGTGTAGCTAAAAAGCACAATCAAACTGAGTTAATTAACTCAATCAATCAAAAATATGCTGTTAACAAAACCTTGTCTGAGGTCAAACAGCGTGGCTTACAGAATGCTAACGTTAAACTAGTTCTTCAGTAACAAGAATTTTATTTTAAGTTAAAAGCGCGTTCCCAAGCTTAGGGTTGTCATAATTATTTTATGTCAACCTTTTTTTTTATCCTGGTAATAAATAATTTAATAAGATGAATCAGCAGTAGGGAAAAGCTGATTTACTAGCCCCGACACTACCGTCAAAACAATGGAACCAAATACTGCTGGAAAAAACCCAGTTATGGTAAAACCAGGCGTAAGATAACTTACAAGCCCTAAAGCGATCGCATTTACTACCAGCAGAAACAATCCTAAAGTTAATATCGTTAGAGGTAAGGTAAACAAGACGAGTATTGGTTTAACAACTGCATTTACCAAACCTAATATAGCTGCGCCCACTACGGCGGAAGAAAAGCTGACAATAGCAAACCCTGGTACGATAAATGCTGTAACAATAAGTGAAACAGCCGTCGCTAACCAAGTAAGTAAGAATTGCAACATTATTAGTGACCTGAAGTGTAAATATTTATATTTATTAGATTGATCTAATTTTAATAAATTTATCTCATTTCTTTCCATTGTATACAGTTCGGTTTTTTCCCATGAATTTAGCGCAAAAGCTCTCATTGACAATACTGAGTAATACTAAATCCGATTCTGAAAACCAACTTTTAGATTACTAGTGTTTAATAGACTAAAATTCTTCTGCCTTCTGCCTTCTGCCTCCAGACAACATTTAAATGGTGTATCTCAACTGGATTTAGTATCATAAGTCTGTTTTGACAATCGGATTTGGTATAAGTCCCTGCGAAGTGAGAATCCATATCTTTAAGCGGACATAAAGGACTTGTCCCCATGTAAGGGTTGCACCCCATCTAGAGCAACGATTCAGTAATTATAAGTGGCTGGTAAAGTGAGACAAGGAAGATAAACATGATTAACAATCCCAATCGCGCTTGTTATAGGAAAGTAGAGAAATTCTCCCTTGTCTCCTTGTCTCCTTGTCTCCTTGTCTCTGTAGTCCATGATTTTTCGGATTAATGGATCGATGTTCTAGGAGCTAAGATGTGGAGCTGTCAATATAATTATTTAAAGCTGTTTCCAAAATACTAATTAACTGGTCAATGTCGCCATCTGTAGCTGCAAAACAATCGGCAGGAGCTATTTCTGGTTGGAAGTTGATTAACTTTACTTGTCCTTCTCCAATAACAATTATCACAACTTCTACTGCTAAGTCATAGCCATCAACAATGCCTAATATTTCTTGTATTCTTCCTCTCGTATTTTTATTTAATTTTGCCAGGCTATCTTGAGAACAGGCAACAAAGTGAGGTGTTGGTTGTAAATCGATACCTAAAACATCATCGCTGTCTCCCCATTCTTGCTTTAATCCCCAGGATAAAGCAGCAAGCTGTTGTTCATAATCAGTAACAAAGAAGTCTAGTTGCGATCGCCATTTTTGTTCAGCTATTTCTGGTCGATTGTCGCCTAAATCAAACATATAACTATATGGATGTCCCGATATTTTCTCAACAGCTAATTATTAACAAACGGTCAGGCATGCCCGTCATTTTATCCTCATGAGTAAGGACAAGCGGTGGAGCTCCTGAGCCAAAGGGATTTTGATCATGAATGTATAACTGTATCATCATCTATCATCTTTTGAGAATAAGCTAAAGTCAAGGCTTCTCTATTGTTTTAGGGTAGAGCTTGCGCTTGATCGCATTCCATTAGTAATCTAAATTTCTAAATTTGTTTTGATTAATTCTCTTGAACAAAATCTAAGCGATCGCTATCTCGTGCTTCAAGTTTAGAGTTATTTATAGAGTTTTTCTGTCTGTTAAAATTTTTTGCAACAGAACCATTATCTGCATGATGTAAGTATTAGGTCAGCAATTCTCTAAAACAGGGAGCTAATCTACACATCGCAATCCATACGGGCAAAAGTAATTGCATCAAAACCGAAGGCAAACATTAAGGGCATGGGAGATATAAAAATACAGCTAGCAAACAGAGCTATCACACTGATGATAGCAGCAGAGAACAACCACTTTTGTTCATTGTTAGTCATCCCTTTTTCGCTTTTGATGAGCCTCATGACTTTCTGCGGAATCGGCTCGGGCATCACGCAGTTAGGAGGAAATGCCCAGTAGTGGTTGTAGCGCTCTCTAACCAAATCTGTCCAACCGTTACGATCGCACCATTCTTGAATCCATTCGTCATGAAAGTGTTGCATAGGGAAACTTTTTTATAGTAACTAATTTGCTAAAAAACTATGGTGTAGTAAATGTTCAAATACGAACTGATAATTCCTTGTTTAAATAGACTAACAAAAGCACTATTTTTTTTAAATACTTATTCCCTTTTACTTAACAAACCTTAAACGTAACTAGTTACTAAATAAATAACGATAAGCATAATTACTCAAATGCCATCTTTGGTCACTTAATATATCTTGATTATATTTTGTTTAGTTAGGCTAAATTGGCAACTATATAGATATGAGTTAATGTAAGGCAATAACTAAATGGAAAATGAAAAAATACTATCTAGAAGTTGAAAGTATTGATTAGCAAAGTTTTGCGGTTTATCAATAGTCATTTTGCTTGAAGCTATCTCTATAGTAAAAAGTCATGTATGTTGCCTAATTTTTATTATTAAATAAGCATTTGACATTACATAACTTCAAGATCAATTCAGCTTTAGATTACTTAATAAATATCAAGCTTAGTTTCGGTACAGATCAAATTTAGCTTCATGTCCCAAGGATCTATTGGTAACTGAACCAGATAAGCAAAATCAAACACAATGCCAATAGTAGTAATACTTGAACCTTGAGCAGAACTTAATAAACGATCATAAAAGCCGCCACCATAACCAAGACGGTATCCTTGTTGATCACAGGCTACGGTAGGAACTAGAATTAGATCTGCCGTTGAGGAATCAATAACGGTTGCAGTTGCTAAAGGTTCTTTGATACCATATTTTCCAGACTGTAGCTCTTGTCCAGGTTGCCAAGAATGCCAAACTAAAGACTTGCCCACACAACGAGGAAAACCCCAGTTTTTGTCCAGACTAAATAAAGGAATTAAATCTGCTTCTTGACGAAAACTAAAATATGCCAGGATATTCTGCGCCTCTCTAAATAAAGCATTTGCATGGAGGCGATCGCAAATCAATTTACTTTTTTCTTGCCATTCTGCGGTAGAGATAGACTGTCTTTGTTGTAAGATTTTACGGCGCAATGTAAGCTTGTCTAACTGTGACATGAAGAATACTTAATTAACTTTAATTAACTCAACTAGAGATGTTTGAGCATCTTCACATGGATAATGCCAGCCTCACTAAATTTTTCTCCTACTATCTCAAACCCCAACTGCTGATACAGTCGTGCAATATATTCTTGAGCGTGAACTATTGCCAGGAATTTATCCTGTTGCGAGATAACTTTTAATGCAGTTTCCATTAATTGTCTACCAACACCTTGCTCTCGCGCTTCGGGTAACACAGCTAGCCGCTCAATTTTGACTGTATCAGGATCAATTTCCCTGATTCTGGCTGTTCCTATAGCCTTACCATTTGCATAAGCTAGAAAATGAACTGCGGGTTGATCTAAACCATCAAACTCCAATTCTGGCGATACACCTTGCTCTTCCTGAAACACCTTAGTTCTGATTTGCCTGATTGCGACTATCTCATCTTGATATTCGACAGTCTTGATCTGTAATGAGTTCATATACGTTGAGGTGAAAATCGGGCAATCAAGTTAAAGTTAGGAGTTAGCAAGCCTATTTATTTTAAGCTGTCATGCTCGGTTAAAATTCTTTCTACCCTGGCTTCCTCAATTTTAACAGTTAACTTTTTTGCTTCGTGGAGATCTCTCTGCGTTTTGGTTAGGCTGACTGTTGAGCCGATAGAAAATGCTAAACCCATCCCCATAAAACCTTTGACCCAGATATCAACGGGTAAGTATACAATACCATTGACGACTCCCGCCGTTAAGCGCTACGCCCCCTCCACGGGGGATTCTAACCCTTACGAGTTTAGATTTCTGCTTCCTTTCCTCTTATCTTGTTTTTGGAAATTACAAACAAATGACAGTTACTTCACTGGATCAGATCTATATGAATAAATAGTACAAAATACTTTTAAGTACCTAGTCAAAATTAATTACCTACTTGGATCTTCTGTATCTACCGTATTACAAGAGTTTTGGCTTAGTAAAATGTGTAATTAATTTTGCACAACTACTTACTGGTTATTCTATTAAGTTACCTGCATTCTATGGATCGCATTTTAACGGACTTATTCAGAAGAGATCAGGCGTTGTTTAATTGGTTGTCCATTGATAAAATGACTTTGTGCGATCGCACAAACATCATCAGAAGTCAAATTACCATACAGACAACGATTGGGAAACAGTAACTTTCGTAGTTTTACCCGTAACTTGGTGGGCAGCCAGGAAAATTCACCTCGATTTGGTTGATAGACCATCGCAACTACTCCAGCCTGGCAGCGATCTAAACAGCCTGATTTACGAATCTCTACGCGATTGCCTAATTGCAAACGGTCAACTTCAGTTTGAAAAGCTTGATAGATATCCAATGCACCTGCATCACAGCAACAGCCTTCTGGATCATCAGCAGCACGTTTTTTAGTACAGACGAAAACACGATATTTAGACGAATCCATGATGTTGAACTTCAAGTATCAGTAGGTAACCAAATAATACAAACAGATACTTATATTGCCCAGTGGCTCAACCCATCACTATGATTTACCTCTTTATATGAATATCGACTGATATCAGTTAGAGAATTTAAAAATACTAAACTCTCTAACTATTGACTTACTTAACTGTTAAAAATTCAGTTTTACTTTTCAGACGGTTTGATAAGGACTGGTTAGCTTGTCTAATTGGTTAACCAATAGACTGAGGAACAAGCCGACATCTGTTACTACACCAACGGATTCTATCGAACCGCGATCGCTTAATTTAGTGACCACCGCCGGGTTAATATCAACACAGACCATTTTTACTCCCGCAGGGGTCATATTGCCGACACCAATAGAATGCAGCATAGTAGACAGCATCAGAATCATATCTGTTCCTTCTAATAGCTGGGCGTATTCTTCCTGGGCTTTAATTAGATCCATTTGGGTATCGGGTAAGGGACCATCATCCCGAATTGAACCAGCCAAAGCGAAGGGTACATCATGCTTAACGCATTCATACATAACACCCTCAGTAATCACTCCCTGTTCTACTGCCTGGGCAATGCTGCCGTAACGCCGTACTGTATTAATCACTTTCAGATGATGGCGATGTCCTCCTCGGACGGGAATACCATTCTGCATATCCACACCCAAGGAAGTTCCCATCAAAGATTGTTCAATATCATGGACGGCGATCGCATTTCCCCCTAATAATCCCTGGACATATCCGTTACGCACTAAAGCAGAAAGGTGCTTTGCTCCTCCTGTATGGATTACTACAGGTCCTGCGGTCACTACAACTTTGCCCCCGCGATCGCGAATTTGACGAAGTTCCCAGGCGATTTGCTCGACTATTATTTCGACTCTTCTTTCACTAGATACCCCTGCACCCATGAAGCTAAATTCTTCTTTGGCTTTTTGTTCTCGATTGGATTTTTTACGGACGCTACGGATCCCCTCGATCCCGACGACGACGCGATCGCCTTTAGCTAAATCCCGTAGAATTTTACAAGAGGCAGTTACACCATCAGAACCATTGCTAATGACAATTGCCCCATCCATACGTTGTTTTTGCACTCGTATCCACTGGTTATTTAGCCGAACTTCCGTGGGATAAATATTGCTGACATAAAAGTCATCAGGGGCGACTCCATCAAGCTCACAGGCTTCCGTAACTGCATTAGCCACATCCTCAGTAGGAACAACTGCACCCAGTTCAATCAGCTGACCCATGATTGTTTCCATCACTTCATGGTCAGGGGCAGAAACGCGAACATCTGCCTTGGAGATACTTTGTCTTTCTATACCCAAGTTAAAGTTTAATACCTTAAAACTACCACCGTTATCCACCACCAGATCCAAGGAACGGTTCATGATTCCCGCATCTAATAAATGTCCTTCCATGTGCAGGACACGGCTCTCCACAGGGGTACTAGCGTGAACATCGGGTAGTACTGGCTCATTGATTCGAAGAGTAAGGCATTTGGCAGCGCCACCAGCCTTGAGGAATTCGGTCAAGGGGGTTTCAATTACCTCAAAACCTGCATCTGATAAACTCCGTTTGAGGCTGTCACTCGCTTTGTTCATTACTACCGTCTGTTCTACATTGACGGTATTACAGGCAAAATTTATCGCATCTGGTTCGGCGATCGCAATCCGCTTTGATTCGGGGACACGCTTTTCAATGATGTGGTTGGAATAGGAATCAAACGCCCCAGGATAGTAGAGTAAATACCCTCCTGTTAAGGGGCAAAAACAGGTGTCTAAATGATAAAAGCGATCGTCAATTAAGCGCAGAGATAATACTTCAATGTCTAACCACCTAGCAATGTAGGGATGAGAGTCTAATTCAGAACGAAAGCCATAACCAGCCCACAACCAACGTCCTTCACGGTCTAACAGAGCATCCCCTGCACCCTCAAAGGGTAGGTCTTTCGGTAATTCAAACACATTAAACCCATTGTCTGCAAACCACTTTCTGAAGTGAGGCTCTTCTCCCTGACGTTCAGGATGATAGAAACGGCTGAGAACTGCATTATTTCCTAAGATCAACCCCGCATTGGCAGTAAATACCATATCGGGAACCCCTGGTTGTCCCTCGACTAAATCGACTTTGGCAATGTTATTCAGGACATGATTTAGTTTAGACCACTGTTCCACGGCTTTATGGCGGGAGGACTTATGAATATTCCCCTCCATCCAGGGATTGATTACATAATCTACGTCATAGTGATCGGGAGCGCACATTAAAATGCGAATTAGTTCAGTCATATCTGTGTGTGTGTAAATAAGTAAAAGAAATGGACGATTAAGGAGTAGCTACCAGTGTATTCAGCAATTCAGCCACCAAATAAAAAAGCATTATAAAATTTGGTGGTCTGGCAAAACCCAGTAGCCTCTAATAGTCCCATAATTCTGGCTTCGGGAATAAAATATATCGAGTTGTCAATAGATGTCTGAAAGCTTGCTTCTGCTTTTAGTTTAGACTCATGAGCCAACTGACTAAAATAAAAATTCTGCTACACTTTGCTAATTTGTAGGAAGGCTCTTCTCGATCAAATTCAATTTTCGCCTCTGCTGTCATCTTTGCACCTTTGGAAGAGTAATCAATTATCAACAGCAAATGATAAACACACTTTAGTGTTTCATCCGTTTGATTCAGAACTGAATAATCGTACTATGAAATCTTGGTCAAATAAATTCTCTAACTGAATATTGTTAGGAAATCATAACATTTAGACCTGATTGCCTGACACAAGTCGGTAAAAGTGCTGAGATATGGTTATGGAAAAGAAAAGGGTGAGTATTCATGATTAGCTAAAAATAGCACTTTATAATCAACTGTTCAGTTTGCTAGGCACTTGTCCCATCAAGTGGGGTAATATCCTCGAATGAGGATAAACCCTCGAATGGGGGTATCCTTTAGGACTAACTCCGAACTCCTAGGAAAAAAAATCGTTGAACACTCACGTTTATTTACAGTTGGAGGGTTCATCAGAATCAGGAACAGGATCATAACCTCCAGGATGAAAAGGATGACAGCGTATGATGCGATTTATAGCTAGCCAACCACCTTTAATTGAACCATAAGTTGCGATCGCCTCAATAGCATATTGAGAGCAAGTAGGTTGAAAACGACAAGTAGGAGGAAATAAAGGAGAAATAAAATAACGATAACCTCGAATTAGTCCGAGCAACATAGTTTTCATTGGTTTAGCTCCACAATTTAACTAAATGCATCTAGAAGTACTAAAAGTATAGAACTCCCTAGAGTCGAAAAGCAGCGCTTTTTCTCTCCTCTAGCACCTGCTGGTATTGATACAGCGTTTCACGACGTTTCTCTAGATTGCGTCTCTGTCCCACCAAAGTTTCGTCCAATATTCTTTTCCTTTCTTGTACCTGACTTATTTGTTTTTCCCTAGGGTGGCAAAATAGACTGGATTAGTAGACTAGATTATTCGAAAAAAATATGTACTAAGTGTTAACAAAAGTCAACTTAGAGGGAACTATATGGGGAAACGATATTTTCTAGGTGATTGTTGTCTATGCATTCTGCTGATTTGTCACTCCCCTTGACTGCCAATAACTCTGCAACCGTGGTGCAAACCTGGAATTTGGGTAAAACCTACCGAACTGGCTTTTGGATGAATCAAAAAATTGAGTCCCTAAAAAACTGTTCTCTGAATATTTATCGGGGAGAAACTTTTGGCTTATTAGGTCCCAATGGCGCAGGAAAAACTACTCTACTAAAAACTTTGCTGGGTATTACTCGTCCAACTACGGGGAAAGCGGTTATTTTGGGTAAGCCCATAGGAGATCGCAGTGTCAAGCAAAAGATTGGCTATCTGCCTGAAAATGCTTATCTCTATGATTTCTTAACTGCTTGGGAGTTTTTAGAATTTATTGCTGGACTTTTCCAGATTCCGAAAACTATCCGACGTAGGCGTATTACTGAATTATTAGATTTGGTCGCATTGGCCCAATCTACCGCACGCACAAAGAAGCTCAAACAATACTCTAAGGGTATGTTGCAGCGGGTTGCCATGGCTCAGGCTTTGATTAATAATCCTGAAATTGTGTTTTTAGATGAGCCAATGTCTGGACTAGATCCCATGGGACGCTACCGCATGCGAGAAATTGTGTTATCTCTTAAACAGCAGGGTAAAACGATTTTTTTCAATTCTCATGTCTTGTCTGATATTGAGCAGATTTGCGATCGCATCGCTTTCCTCGCTTTAGGAGAATTGATTTGTCAGGGTCCTCTTGATGAATTATTGGGTACTAGTGATGCCTATCAGGCGATCGTTGCCGACGCCAACTCAGAAACTTTAGCTCCTTGGATGACTAATCTAACTCAAGAAAATAATTATTGGCACGGTCAACTTTTAATTGACCCCAATCAATTTGTTACTCATCTTAATGATACTGAAGCTCAATTAGTTAGCATTCATCTGGCAAGACCTTCTTTAGAAGAATTTTTTATGCAGCAACTGCGAGACCGAGGAATTGAAGTAAGCCGCTGAGTCATTTAACTTTCAGCATTGAACACTTATCAATTAGCTGAAAGCTACAAACTATCGAATTTAAACGTCAACAGAAAAACCACACACCCAGGCTAGATCAATTAACCTGGGTATTTTTAATGTGAATATCTGCTAGCTAAATCATCTGCCAGCTAAATCAACTATACGCCCTGCAAAGTTGGAGAAATATCTGATTTAAACGATTGAGATGCTGATGGTTGTGTCTGATATTTGATTAAATCTGCTAAATCCTGCAATTGCTTGATGGCTTCTGCACCTTCTAGTTTCATTAATTCGCGATCATCTCTCATTTCAGTCCAGGTGATTCCGTAATCTGAGACTAAAAATCGAATAAGATGATCGTCCCCTAGACTAACCATAAATGAGGCGCTGTTCATTTCACCACCGCAGGTATAGCATGAAGCCAAAAAGCCCTGATTCTCCAGTACTACTGCTAAAGCTTGAAGAGTCATCACCAAATCCTGGACGAACTGCCGATGCTGTTGTGCAAGTCTTGAAAACACTTTGTTCCTCCGAACACCTTAGAATTTCATTGTAAACGTTCGCGTACTTTTTTTAATACTTTTTTAATATTCTGTTTAAGGAAACCATCATCATTATAACTTTTTATCAGTTTAACCAAATTCCAACAAAACTTTATGTGTCATTTGATTCAATTGTCTGATATTTCAACACAAAATTGCAGAGAGGAACGACGGTTTGATCACTCAGCACAGCTTCCATGCAAAGCTCAGTTTCAGTTGATATTCCAGCGACGGCTAGAGAAAATTCAAAACCACTTTGATTAGCTGTAGGAATGTCTGGATATTGCTGTATCACTATTGGACGGCGCAATTGAACAGGAGTTTCTAATAAACTTTCGTTTTGATACAAAACTCTTACCGTTTTAGCTGGGGCTTTTTTTCCTAAGACCCATCCTTTAACTATGATTGCTCCAGTGGTGATAGTAGATTCGACAGTGGGGGTAATAATTCCAAAACCCCACAAGGTTTCAAAATCCTTTTTAGGAAGAGTTTTCTTGATGTCGATAATTTGAATAGGAGTTTTAAGCTGATGAAGCCAATCCTGAGATTGAGCCAATTTGTCCAAGGCTTGCTGTGTTTGCTGAAATTGAGATTGATTCTCGTTAAACTGCTTCTGTTGCTCGAACAGCTCTTTTTTGTAGCGTTGAATTTGAGCTTCAGCCTGCTGCAATTTAATCTGGGTTTCTCCCAGCTCTATTTGAAATCCTTGGTTGATTTGTAGCTGTGCTTTTGCTTGCGCTAATTTTTTGCCAGATTTTTGTAACTTAAGATTTAGTTTGTCTAGCTCAGACTTCGTTTTTTGCAACTCAGCTTGTGCTTGTTGTGCTTGTTGTTGATATTTTTCCAAATCTCCATCAGAAAACCAATTTGCAAGTTTTGGCAGCCTCAATTTTTTACTCCTCTAGCAATGGTAATTAAGTCACAAATTATTCAATCATGGATTAATACGCTTAATTTAAGCGAGTAAGCCCAAGAGCTTACCGTATTTGGTAACGCGCCTCTTTTTGATCTTCAGTTAACATTACTCTGGCGTAAACTCAATCAGGATTAAGTCTTCTTACAAAGTTTACTCAACAGGTCTTAGACCAGCAATGTTTATACTCATATCGGACGGGCATAAGTCCTCGAATGGGGACAAATTCGCCCTAACGGCGTAATTTTGTCACAAGTACAGAACGCCAGAGTTTAAGTTTACTCCGTTAAATTCTACCTTAAGATTTAGACTATTCTGGAGATGGATAATGCCACGATTTAAAGTTTAATCAGATTAATCTATGAGCAATCAACCTATTGCGCCCATTTTGCATTTAGAACATGTAAGTGTTCAAGCAACTGTTGGTTCTGATTTGCTACTACAGGATATCTCCTTCAAGATTCAACCAGGAGAAATAGTCGGCATTATTGGAGCATCGGGTGCAGGAAAAACTTCTTTGTTAAGACTGCTTAATCGTTTAATTTCCCATTGTAATGGAGAAATATACGTCCAAAATATCTCAGTTGAGCAGCTAACCTCCGTTCGATTACGCCGTAAAATTATTTTGGCGGCGCAAGAACCAAAATTGCTGGGAATGAATGTTATCGATGCTTTGAGCTATCCTCTAAAGCTACAGCAATTGCCCGAGTCAGAAATTCGTGCTCAGATTGATATCTGGACAAATCTGCTGCGTATTCCCGCAGAATGGTCTAATAAAACTGAACTACAGCTATCTTTGGGACAAAGACAACTAGTAGCGATCGCTCGGGCTCTAATGATGCAGCCTGAAGTTATACTGCTAGATGAGCCGACATCGGCTTTAGACTTGGGGATGGCTAATCATTTGTTAACCGTGCTTAATGATTTAAACCAAAGTCAAAACCTAACGATTATGATTGTCAATCATCAGCTGGAATTGATTCAAGGATTTTGCGATCGTCTCTTATTTTTAAATCAAGGAATTTTAGAAGAAGATGTTCCTGCTAGCAAATTAAATTGGCAAAGATTACGCCAGAAAATATTCCAACTACAGGCGCACCAGGAACAAGACTGGCTTTGATTTATGATCAGCAATCTCAACGATAGCGGTTATCAGAGTCATGAGGCACAGTATTCTTTCCCTTTTATCTTAGATGCAGGCAAGACCTTTCTCCTTTTCTCAAACATAACCAAAGTGTACCTCGCAAGCTCACAAGTACGAAAAACGCTATATCTTCGACTATATTCGACGAGAAAAGCGAGTCATGTTGGGCTGACTACTCACTCTCACTTGATCTTCAAACGAGTTATCTTCCTCTTCAATTAACTCAGGATTAAAACGATAGCCTATATTACGTACAGTCTGAATTATGTTTGGCTGTCGTGGATTAGATTCAATTTTTTTTCGTAAAGATAGTACATGAGTATCTACCGTACGGGGGTTATCAATCGCATCAGGCCAGGCACGCTGCAATAATTCAGAGCGACTTAAAGGATTACCTTCAGCTTGGGCTAAAACATAGAGCAGACTAAATTCTTGTGGTGTCAACTCAATAAAATCATCTCGCAACTGCACTCGTCGCTGTGCTAAGTCGATCTTAAGATCTTTACACTCCATAGATAAAGGAACAGAATTAGTCAAACGTATTCGGCGCACCAATGCCTCTACTCGCGCCAAGAATTCCTGCATCCCAAAAGGCTTGGTTAAATAATCATCAGCCCCAGTTTTTAAACCTCTCACAATATCTTGCTCACTAGTCTGAGCCGAGAGTAGCAGAATCAGTGATTTTTGCTGTTGGTATAACCAATGGGATAGCTCTAGCCCGTCTCCATCTTGTAAATCAGAGTCAATAATCGCTAATGTTGGTTGATGCCGATAAAAAGCATCTCGACCCTGTTGCAGGCTAGCAGATTGACTTACAATATAACCCGATTGTTGCAGGTGCCAACCTAGTAGTGAGCGCAAGTGAGGATTACTTTCAACTATTAAGATATGTGCTGAAACCACTTTTGCCTCATTTAAATTTAGGTTAAATTCTTATTTAAGGATAAGGCTAACAGAGGCTTCAACAAGATTTTGTAGCGATGGTTACGAGGAAACGGTACTAATGATTTAATAGAAAAATGTGATTACTAAAAAACAACACAGTAAAATAATATAAAGACAAAAAACTTAATAATAGTTTTATCTTACTGATACAATAGGCAACATAACCTGAATAGATTTATGATTCTTCAAGATCCTCAAACAATTAGACACTATCAAAAAATTACAGATGGAATGGTCGATCTGTGGCGCAGACGATACAGTTTCGAGGAAATTAGACTGTACTTAGATGGATATATTGCTTGCCTGCGTAATAGTGATTTTGTAGAACAATATCTTATTCATCGCTTAGAAGAACAAGCAATGTGCTTTTTGCGAGATCCTTCCAACTTTGAATTATCTTTTCCTCAAACTCAGATGGAAACAGACACTGATTATTACTAAATATTCAGACTGAATACGCTGCGTTCATAACTATCAGTTTCTAATCTTTTAGCTTTTTAAAATATCCTGTGTCGATATGTTGATAGCTATTCAAATGAGACTTGTAAAAAATAAAAGACGGCTGAATAATAGTCGTCTTTACAATGATTTGAATTAGAGATTTTCCAGCAGCACCGCTAACTAGGAAGCTAACGCCACCTCTACCATCTGTTGTAATTCTCCACTTTGATATAGCTCGATCGCAATATCTGAACCGCCGACAAATTCTCCATTAATATATATCTGAGGAATTGTGGCCCACTCAGAGTAATCTTTAATTCCTTGGCGTATTTCAGGATTAGCCAAAACATCGAGGGTTTCGTAGGGAACACCCAGAGTGTTGAGAATTTGCACCACATTGTTAGAGAAACCACACTGGGGCATTAATTTAGACCCCTTCATAAATACCATAATTTTGTTTTCATTAACCAACTGTTCAATTTTTGCTTTTACTTCAGGTGTCATAAGCTCTAGTTGTCTATTCTTCTAAATTTACTATTGAATATTATTAACGCCAGCAATGATTCGTAGCGATGTATTCTGATCTGATTTTACTAAACTGTAAAACTACAAGACATTAAATCAATGTTCAATGCTAAACAGTTTGTCCTGCGGCTTGCCAAGTTTCAGGAGTGTAGGTTTTAAGCGATAAAGCGTGAATGGTTTCAGATGCCAACTCAGCTTGCAGAGCGCCATAAACTATCTGGTGTTGTTTTACTCTAGTTTTGCCAGCAAAATCGGGGGAGATAATGATGGCTTCAAAATGCTGTCCATCTCCGACAACCTTAACTTCGGCATTAGCGAGCCTCTCTTGAATCATTGTTTCTACTTGTTCTGGACTAATCATGATTGGTTTAGTTTGTTTTACTGGGAAAATTTTACTAACTTGTCTTAATTGAATAGGAGCTAAATTCTAAGATAGGCAAAAGCATCAAATTAGCTATAGAGTTTACTTCCAAGAATATATTGTACTTTTTTCTAAGTAAAGATGCTTAATTCTTCTGCCTAGAGTTTCTCCCTTGTCCCCTTGTCCTCCTTGTCTCATCTCAACCCATCAATTCAAAATTGACGAGCGACCCCGCGTCGATATGCGTAGCGGTACCACAAGGGCATAATATATCCTTTAGGACGAAAGGCGTTTACACCGCTTAGTTTGGTGCAAGGGAATGCGCGACTCGTGACAGACTACTACTAGGGGTTGGGAATTGCTGGCGGAACCTCTGGAGTTGCTGGTGGACTATCAACGGGAGGTGTAGCAGGCGGTTGCTCAGATTCTGGAGGTGTAGCAGGCGGTTGCTCAGATTCTGGAGGTGTAGCATCGCGCTGTGCAGGGGGAGTTATGGGAATATCAACAAAACCAATATCCAATAGTTGCTCATAGGCTTTTTTCCCCATTCCACTGAGGGGACTTTGAGAAGTAACAATTTGCACTAGTAAAGGAATAGATAATTCTGGCTTATTTTGCGATCTATGGAGTAATGCTAACTGATAAGTAGCTTTATCTCTTTCAATACTCGTCTCCAATGCTTTTTTCCGATGGGACTCCGCTGCTGCGTTATCTAATCCTGAGAAGCTATTGAATAGCTGGAGGTAAAAATTAGACAGCTGATTATAGACTTGCCGCGCACTCTGTAATTTTTTGGTTGCTAGATCATAATTTTGCTCATCGATCGCTTGATCTGCTTCCATCATCAATTTATTTCCCCCCTCAATGCTAAAAATGCTGTTGAATTTGGTACTGGAGGTAGAGGAGGTAGAGCTATCGGACTCAGTTTGCGTCGCGTCCGCTGGATTGGCTGTTTCCTGAGCCTGTAAGTTAGTGGGAAATCCGATGGATAATAAAGTCAGGAATAATAAATAACGCGCACTATAGTCAATAATATTTAGTTTTGGCATAAGTTATATATTTGGGTTATGTCTCTTTTTTGACAATTTTGACAATATGAGAATTAGGCTTCAGGTATCTTATCACCCCATAACCGTAGTGTCAGAACTATTGAAAATTGCCTTTTTTCCAGTTTGATAAACTAGTTGATTCTCTATTAGTTCGCTTATGCTAGATCGGTTCGTTCTTTTAGCAGTATGTACTTGATTTATGTATCGTTTTAGATGGATAATTTTATTCTACTTAATTTTGATTTCAGGCTGTACCAAAAACTCTCAACAATTCCCTAACTTATCTCAAGACAAGTTTATTCAAGTTTATTTCAATCATCGAGCAAATAACCATAAAACCTATACAGAACCTTACCGTAAAATAGAACGAATAGGAGATAATTTAGAGTCAATAATTATCCAGGAAATAGCAGCAGCGCAGCATACTATTGACCTCGCTGTACAAGAGCTTAATCTACCTCTAATTACTCAAGCTTTAGTTAAAAGTCATAATTTTGGTGTAAAAGTGAGAGTAATTTTAGACAACAACTATAGCCGTCCTCTCAGTACATTCAAGCAGCAGGAAATTAAACAACTAAATCACCGCGATCACCAGAAATATAATCAGTTTTTTCAATTGGTAGATTTAAACCAGGATGGTCAATTAAGTTCTCCAGAGATTGCTGAACGAGATGCTTTAGTGATACTTAAGCAGGCAGGTATTCCGATTATTGATGATACTGCTGATGGCTCTAAAGGTAGCGGTTTAATGCATCATAAATTTATGGTTGTTGATGGTCAGATAGTTGTTACTGGGTCAGCTAATTTTACCGTTAGTGGTATGCATGGTGATTTAAACAATTTAACTACTAGAGGTAATGTTAATCATCTGCTGCGGATTGAAAATACTGAATTGGCAGGCTTATTTACTGAAGAGTTTAACTATATGTGGGGGGATAGTTCTTCTGGAGGAAGCAACAGTAAGTTTGGTCTAGATAAACCTTGGCGATCGCCTAAATCAATTGTCTGGGAAAATACTCAGATTACTCTCCAGTTTGCCCCTACTTCCAGCAAGCAAGACTGGCATTTTAGTACCAATGGTTTGATAGGGAAAACTATTGGTCAAGCTACTGAATCAATTAATTTAGCTTTATTCGTTTTTAGTGAGCAGAAAATAGCAAATATTTTGCAACAAAAACAAGAACAAGGAATAGACATACAGGGAGTATTTGACCCTGGGTTTGCCTATCGTTACTATAGTGAAGTATTGGATATGTTGGGTATTACTCTATACCAAAATTGCCAAGCAGAAAACCATAATAATCCCTGGAAAAACTCTCTTCCCACTGTTGGCGTAGCCAAGATGTCTACTGGAGACAAACTTCATCATAAATTTGCAATTATCGATAACAGAATAGTAATTTCTGGTTCCCAGAATTGGTCACAAGCTGCTAACAAAAAGAATGATGAAGCTCTTATTATTATTAACAACTACGCTGTATCTCAGCATTTTATTCAGGAGTTCCAACGCCTTTATAGTTCAGCATCTTTAGGATTATCTTCTCGGACCAAAGATAAGCTAGTGCATCAACAGGGTGAATGTAATTAGACTGGAGTGACATCCTCCCTTGTCTCCTTGTCCTCTATGAAGTCAAGAGCTTTCTGCGGGATCTATTGACAAAATTTATCAATTAGTGTTTATAATCTTGTTAAGATAGCTAATTGATAATTAAGCTCAATAAGCTAGACTATTGCTGCTACTTTGTAAAAATATTCAGAACAGGAAATTCAGTATGCAAGATCGCCAATCGTCAAACCCTAATTTTTCAGTAGAGAAAGAAAAGCCTAGTCGAGTCCTTCGGGTTAAGTGGGCTTATCGGTGGGAAGTATTTCGAAGATTACAGGCGTTAGATATAGATTGCCAATGTTCTACCAATGAACCTTTATTGGTAGACTTATACAGTCCAACAACTCTGGTGCAAATTTGGAGCGTGATCAGACAATCCAGCGCCAAGCGTCACCAATTAATTGATTGGTTAGATAATTGCTGGTGTGTACAATACGATCATCATAGTAGAACCAGTTTTTCCAAGTACGATGACCAAAGCTAGCACTATAGTTATAGTTACCCCTTTTTTCTTCAGGGGAAAATTAACCAAGATTTCTGAGCAGAAACAAAAGCTCAAATACATCAAGTTAGTTACCGAACAAGGGAAATATTGGATCAAAGTTCCCAAAAAACTCAGGGAGAAAATTGCTAGCTTGAATCCTGGTTGTCAATTAGAAGTAAGTGGAACATCGAAGCAGCATCCGAAAACAGGTAAGACTAAATACAAAGCGCAAACTGTTGTTCTGATTCCCCAAAATACAGAGCAGACTGCTAAAACAAAAACAAAGAAAGTTTCCTTATTACCCGTATTTGATAGCAAGCTCAAATCAAAAGCCAAAGTATTAATTTGTCAAAGATCTAATTGCTGGAAAAAAGGGGGAAAAAAAGTTTGTCAAGAGCTAGAAACTATTTTAGGCGATCGCGGATTGATCGGAGAAATACCAATCAAAAAAACTGGTTGTCTCAAACAGTGTAAAAAAGCTCCAGCATTGGTCATGATGCCAGATAAAGCGCGTTACAACCGAGTGAAACCGAAGCAGGTGGCAGAATTGGTAGAGAAACATTTAATTGCTGACAACTAGCATCAAATCTTATCCAAATCAAGCTGCTGAAGGAAATCAGTAAATGCCCAGACCGCATGAGATAAATCAGTATCTTGTGGTGTTGCCACCACGACAATTCGCTGTAAAGGTTGAGGTAATTTACATACAGTAACATCCTGAGGGGTGTGAAACACAGATAGCTGAGGTAAAATAGCTGCTCCCGCTCCTGCTGCAACCAAGTTAACAATCGTATCGCTTTCACGAACTTGTTCCGCAGGTTGAAATTGATGCCCTTCTGCTTCAAAGTAGAGCTTAATCTGTTTAAAACAACTGTTTTGGTTAGGATAGGTAATTATGGGCATGGAGAGCAATTCTGCCCAACTAATTTGATGCTGATCTCTGGTGGCAATCAGATCTGAATTAGGCGGGAGTAAGACGATATAATCATCTCGCAACACTTCAATTGTGTCGAGATCTTTGGAGGTGGGCAAGATTGTAAAACCCAGATCCGCTTTGCCTTCGTAAACCATCTGCTCTACTTGAGGACAGTCTTTTTCTTCAACAATTTTGATCTCGATCTGTGGATGTTTAGTTTTAAAGTCAGCGCGAATTTTAGGTAATAATTGTGCTGCTGCACCACGAAAAGCCGAGATTCTAATTTTTCCGATCCCCAAACTTTTATAGCGATTAGCTTCCTGCTGGATATCCTCAATCGACTGCAAGATGCGATCG
Source organism: Cyanobacteriota bacterium (assembly GCA_942490675.1). Lineage (GTDB taxonomy): Bacteria > Cyanobacteriota > Cyanobacteriia > Cyanobacteriales > Xenococcaceae > Waterburya. The sequence goes on from CALNYB010000019.1 coordinate 96,077, forward strand.
CAATGAACTAAAACACTTTCTCCTGCGGGGGTAAGATTTACGCCTTTTTTGCCTCGAAATAATAGTTTAACTCCCAGATCGTCTTCCAAGGAGGCGATCGCATGACTAACTGTTGGCTGAGTCAAATCCAATTCCACTGCTGCCTGACTGAACTTACCACACCTTGCTACTGCTACAAACGACCTAATCTGAGAAAGTTTCATTAGAAGAGATTTCTACCAGTTCTTGTCTCTAGTATTACAAATAACTATGAACAGTTAATCTCTGAGACGATTTAACTTTTTATATACTTGATCATCATTACATTATCATTAGCGTACTGCGATATTTATTCTCCGCTTCAATTTGCCTAGTAACCGTTAAAGCCGAGTAACTCACTCCCGCAGTCCCTTCTCCTGGATGAGTAGAGTCTCCCACTAGCCAAAGATGTTTAATTGGTGAACGGTTAGCGAAACCAAAAGGTCCAAATGTGGAAATACGCTGCCCCAGTCCACCGACAATGCCTTTTTCTCTGGCGGTATAGTTAGCAAAGGTTCGAGGGGTTGCTGCTTCGGTATAGATGATATTTTCTGGAGCAAGGTTAAAATATTCTCCTAAACGAGCGATCGCCTCATTGGTATACTGTTGTTTAATCTGGGCATAGTCTTGATTATCTTGCCACCACAGATCTGTATCGGTAAAGGAAGAGGCGATAATTGTAGCTTGTCCTTCGGGGGCGCGTCCATCTCCTGGTTTACTAACTGAAACGAACAAGGAATTGTTTTCGCCAATCACTTCATCTTGGTTGTAGAGGAATTGGAGATGGGGAGAACAATCTGCGGGAATTGCGGCTCGTTTAACTCCCAGGTAAATCACAAATGCACCCGAAGGTTGAGGCAATTTGGCAACTCGGCGTTGATAGTTACGGAGATATGTATCGTCTGTCAATTTGACTAAATTCTGAGCAGTGACATTCGCTACGACTTGATCCGCTTCTTCTGTCCAGGTTACGCCTGTTTTCTGATTACGAACAGTTACCCCCGTAACTTTACCTGATGAACTATGGATTTGTTCAACAGTATGGCGCATCAACAGTTTACCACCATATTTGGCTAATCCTGCTACCAGGCGATCGCTCAATACCTGCATACTGCCCTCAAGATGGAATAGTCCTTGAGGTGCTTGAGAAACTGCTAAGGCTGTAGCTGCATACAGTAGGGCAGTCTCGTCTGTACCTACCTGGGAATAGAGTTTTAATTGTAGATCGAGAAAGGTTTTAAGACGTTTATCTTCAGACAAACCATATAGCTTCAAAGCGTCGGCAACAGTCATTAGAGTATAGGGGACTGTAATTAAAGTATCTACTCTTACTGCTGAGGCTAACTGCCATAGATCCCAAATGTTGCGGGGAGGCAATACTGGATCTCGACTCTGAAAACGCCAGCTTGCTTCAAATAAGCGATTGAGTAAATTCCAAAATGGTTCGCTTCCAGGAAACTGTCGTTGTCTTTCCTCTTGCCACTTATCCCTATCTCGCCATACATTAATTGGATTACTTTCTCCTGGTAAGAAAACAGCACAGGCAGGATCGCAATAAGTAGCTTTTGGCGGCTCAATTTCTAATTCTGTAAAGACTCGATGATGTATCCCTCCAGGTTCTAATCCTGCTACTTGGGTTGCCCCTACGTCAAAAGTGAATCCATGACGCTTAAAAGTTGAAGCACATCCTCCAGGAACAATTGCCTGATCAAAAATTGTTACCTGATAACCATGTTTAGCCAGTAATGCTCCCGCTGTTAAACCACCAATTCCTGCCCCAACGACTACGACACGAGACTTTTGCTTCCTTCTGAAGGCGTTTGCGGAGCGTGAACGGAGTTCATTCGCCATAAAAATTAGTTTATATTTCTTAATACTTAATCTTACATTATTATAAGAGGGGATACAGCCTTACAAGGGTAGACTTTTGATAGCAATCACTCGCCTCTTTTCACTATTAACCTCCGCTAACTTTAGCCTTGTAGCCTAGTTTAGTTAAAGCTTCTAGTAGCTTTTGCTTATGATCTCCCTGAATTTCTAAAGTATTGTCTTTGACTGTGCCACCACTACCACAATGACTTTTTAGCTTCTTCAAAAGTTTAGCCAGGGTGTCGCAATTGTGTTGAAATCCTGTGATGACAGTGACAGTTTTGCCTTTACGCCCCGATCGCGTTGCCTGTATTCTAAGATCCTGTTTGTTAGGCGGTAAATCAGCAACTCCTCGTTTCAAAGCTTGAGAGTTATCAGTACCAAACTCCTGATATGCAATACGATTTTGATTGGATTTGCGTTTACCAGCCATATCTAATTCCTGTTTTTATAATTTAGCTCAGCAATGCCAAGATATGATATTTGTGCAATCCAGGCAATATCAACAAAATTATTATGTCCGTAGGTAACGAACCACCAGAAATTTTAGAACAGAAGCTATCTTATAAAGGACGCAAGTTCGACTATGAAGTAATTAAGCTGCGGTTGCCTAATGGTGTCGCAGGAGAATGGGAATGTATTCGTCATCCTGGAGGTGCGTTGGCTGTCCCCGTGACTGCTGATGGTAAGTTTGTCTTGGTTAAACAGTATCGCTTCACCGTCGCAGGTAGGTTACTCGAATTTCCTGCGGGAACGGTAGAGGAAAATGAATCTCCTTTCGAGACAATCAAACGGGAGATAGAGGAAGAAACGGGTTATCGAGCCAGCAAATGGCAGGATATGGGTAAATTTATCCTCGCACCTGGATATTCTGATGAGTATATCTATGCTTTTTTAGCACAGGATTTAGAAAAGCTAGCAACACCGCCGCAGCAAGACGAAGACGAAGATATCGAAGTGGTGTTGATGACAGAGTCAGAATTAGAGACGGCTATCCTGTCAGGGGAACCGATAGACGGAAAATCAATCGCCTGTTTTTATATGGCTCGGGCTTATCTTAATCAGTCAACAGCCCACAGTTAAGGCACTAGTTAAGGTACTTAGATGCAGCTAAATAAACAGCAATTCGGTTTTCTCTACAAATCAATGAGTAAAGCCGTAAAAAGGTGTTGTTGTGAATAAATCAAGCTATTGTTACAGTTATTTACATAAGATACAAATTACTTAACAAAGTGGAGGTCATAGATGACTACCCTATTAATCGCAGTACTTCTAATCGGTTGGATAGCAGCATCAGTAATTGGAACCCAGGCTTACTTTCGGGGCGAACAAACCAAGCCAATTCATGAGCGCAATCTTAAGTCCGAATCTTTTGAAATGCTAGCTAAATCTTTTACAGGAAGAGATACAGACTATGGAGATCGTATTCCTGCTTTTGCCCTAGATACTTACGCTAGCAATAATCTTCCCAGAGGTTAAATTTTTCGCTTCTCCTAAAAAACAGACAACCCTGAGAGCCAGATAGCGATAAGATTAGACCATTAATCTAAATTAACCGCAACCCAGCTTTCAGGGTTGTTCTTTACTTTAGGCAATTTTTTATTATTCTTGAGCAGAATCAAGCTCTAATAGTTATTCAGCAGTCACTAATTCTGTGCTGCCACGAGTACGACGACGAGTTAAAGTGTTAAATAGCATTACGCCAATTGCTTTAACCAAATTACCTTCAAGTTCTTGGAACAACTCCATGTTCTTGCCAAAAGCAGCATTAGCTTCGGTAACAATTTCTTCCGCAGTAGCCAGATCAATGGGTAGTTCATTCATTGTCTGACGGTAGTTATTTTTAAATGCTTTCTCGTCAGAAATATCTGCAAACTCATAGAAAGCAGTTCCCTCACCATCAGTCAGATTCATCGCTCTTTGAGAAATTTTCTTGAGGATTTGTCCTCCAGATAAATCTCCTAAATAGCGAGTATAAGCGTGAGCCACCAATAATTCTGGTTGAGTATCAGCTATTTCTCGAATACGTGCCACATAAGCCTTTCCTGCTTCAGTATTTTTAGCCTCTTCGCGCCAGTTAGCACCATAGTAGAAGTATAAATCCTGCTCTAAACTTTGCTTGCGGTTGAGTTCAGGAAAATAAATTCTAGACACCACAGGATGGTCTTTTAGCCGTTCCATCTCTTCTTCCATTGCCGAATAGACAAAATAAAGACTGGTCACTAATTTGCGATAAGACTTCTTTTCAACTACTCCTTTAAGAAAACATTTCACAAAACCAACGTTTTCTGCCATTGTGTGGGACTTTTTTGTCCCTTCACGCAACATCGTGGCTAAATTAACACTCATACTAAAAATTTCCTACTTTTTTTATGATTTACTTAATGATCTATAATTCTGTAACAAAAGATCAAAAAACTACCTAGTTTGTTAGCGTAAACTGAATTAATGAAGATTGTTATTAAGAATTCTTACATCTAAAGATAGTTGCCAAAATTTTCAACATCTTTAAAAAATTGTCAAGTTTTTCAAGCTCTAAAGCAAAAAAAATTAAAAAAAATTAAACTAAAAATCTACACAAGGAATCAGTTAAACTTGCCGAAAATAAAATTTCGCTAAAATTACGAAATTACATATAAAATTAATAATTGTAGAAATGTAGGTCGAATAAGCAACAAAACTTTATAAATATTCATTATAAGATAAGCTACTTAAACAGGATGAGCATTTTTGCTTATAATCATGTCAGGATCTGTTATAAGTCTTAGTTTTTTGTATTAAATCAAAAAGTTAAATGACCGCTTCTTAAAGCTACTGCATCAAATCGGACAAAGGCACGCACTGCGTCGCTCTTTTACCCAAAAAAATATCAATCATATTTAATATGCCAAGAATACTAGTAATTGACGACGATCCCGCAATCTCCGAATTAGTCTCTATTAACCTAGAGATGGCTGGCTATGATGTCAATCAGGCAGAAGACGGAATAAAGGGACAGGCTCTGGCGGTACAGCTACAACCTGATCTGGTTATGCTCGATCTAATGCTACCTAAAGTTGATGGATTTACTGTTTGTCAAAGATTACGTCGGGATGAGCGCACTTCGGATATCCCAGTTTTGATGCTAACTGCTTTGGGACAAACTCAAGATAAAGTAGAAGGCTTTAATGCTGGTGCTGATGACTATTTAACCAAACCCTTTGAAGTAGAAGAAATGCTAGCTAGGGTGAGAGCTTTATTGCGTCGCACAGATCGTATTCCTCAAGCTGCTAAACATTCTGAAATTCTGAATTTTGGACCTTTGACTCTAATTCCAGAACGCTTTGAGGCTATTTGGTTTGAAAGAACAGTTAAACTAACTCATCTTGAGTTTGAATTACTCCACTGTCTCTTACAGCGTCATGGACAGACTGTTGCTCCCCCAGAGATTCTCAAAGAGGTATGGGGCTATGATCCTGATGATGATATTGAAACTATTCGAGTTCACATTCGCCATCTACGGACAAAATTAGAACCTGATCCTCGCCATCCTAACTATATCAAAACCGTATATGGTGCAGGATATTGCCTAGAGTTACCTACTACCGAACAAATGCTGATTCAAGAAGACAAAGCTTCGGCGTAGTCATAAAAGGAGAGTCGGTTGAAAAGTTGCTAACTGATAAACTAGTGACAAATTGCCGTTGCCAGCGAGATATCATTCGTAACAAGTTAAGGCAGAATGTATTCTGCCAAGCTACTGCTATAGCAAGCTAACTATAGTTTAGGACATCGTGATCTTGAGAAACAGCGAACAGAGAATAGAAAATGTCTTAATCTTTACTTCGACTGCTATAAAACTTGAGGGTGGATAGTTGTTAAAAATGGATGCCTTGGTTTTGTCCAAAATCCAATCAATTATTTGAACTATGAATATTGTATTTATTACTGCGAGTCAACTGGCACAGATGATTCGGAATAAAGAAGTTTCTGCTGTTGAAGTTTTAAATGCTCATTTAGAACAGATTGAAAAATACAATCATCAGATAAATGCGATCGCAACTTTAAATAAAGAGAAAGCAAGACAAAGAGCTATTGAAGCAGATGAAGCACTAGCCAAAGGAGAAAATTGGGGAATATTACATGGTGTTCCTGTCAGGGCAAACGCACCTTATTTTTACAATGCTTACGCCATAAAGGTTTTAGCTATTATTTAGTTTTGTTACTAAAATTTAAAACTCTTGCTACGTAAGGCTTACAGAATTTAGATGCGTTTGCCCTGGTGTTCCTGTAACAATTAAAGATCTTCTGGAAACGGCTGATTTAACTAGCACGGCTGGATATTTACCTTTGAAAAACTATATTCCCCGTAAAAATGCTACTACTGTAGCAAGGTTACAAACTGCGGGGGCAATTATCTTGGGTAAAACCAATACGCCGCAATTTGGAGAAGACTATCAAACCAAGAATCCTCTTTTTGGGCGAACCAATAACCCTTGGGATTTAGATTATACAGTTGGTGGAAGCAGTGGCGGATCGGCAAGTGCTATGGCTGCTGGTTTTTCTCCTTTAGATCTTGGTAGTGATATAGGTGGCTCAATTCGTCTTCCAGCTCATTATTGTGGCGTATATGGGTTTATGCCCACCGATGGTCGCGTTTCTACTATGGGACATATGCCCCCGCTACCAGGACAAGCTGGATATATTCGCCAAATGTTGAGAATTGGGCCTTTAGCTCGCTCTATTAAAGATTTGCAATTATGTATGTCCTTAATTGCGGGTGCAGATAGCAGACAGCCAGAAATACCGCCCGTACCTTTAGACAAGCCAGTCAATAAGCAACTGTCTGAATTAAGAATTGCTTGGACATACGGCTATGACTTTTTGCTCATCAGTCAGGATACACGCTCTTGTATTCAAAATTTAATTAATTGTTTAACTAATGCTGGTTGCGATCTAAGTGAATCCCATCTTAGTAGTTTAGAGTGGTCAGAAATGTTAACTAATTACGGTATTTTGTCTTTTTTTGAATTATTTGCTTCAACTTCTTCTCTTAAAGATCTGATTCGAGGATTTCAGTTCGCCTTTAAAAACGAATTCTTAGCCCAAACTCAAACTACCTACAAATCGAGTAGTCCTTTTAGCCAAAAAACTAACCTGGCTTTTCCGCCTAGTTTGGCAAAATATAAGGCTATCTTAGCTGATCGCGATCGCGCTATGGTTAAGATGGATCGTTTTATGGATGAATGGGACGCTTGGATCTGTCCTGTATCTCTTTCTGCTGCTTTTCCTCACTGTAATTTTGGTCAACCAATTGAAGTTGATGGGGTCAAGATTCCTTATCTTTTAGCCTGTGGTGGCTATACTATGCCGTTAAATTTTACTGGTAGCCCTGTAGTTGTAATTCCTATTGGACAAAGTAGATCGGGATTACCTATTGGAGTGCAAATAGTAGGAAAAAGATGGCAAGATATGGATATATTGGCGATCGCAAATGAAATTGATCGAGTAGCCAGTAATTTTCAATATCACCAGCGATCTCCTTGGCATAGGGGTCTATTAGGAGTTTAGCCAGGTTAGGATCGAGTCCGACAATTAATAAACTTTTGTTTCGAGCGATCGCATTATTTAGTTTGGCAAAAAAGTTAATCTTAAAATAGTATTGCCGAGAAAAATCTGATGTTGTCTATTATTTTGTGACGACTAGCGATCGCTAATTAAATGATTCAAGTTGCAGATAAGATACCAAACTCTTGCAGTGCAGGCACAAAATTTTTGTTTTCATGACTGGGGCGACTCAGCTTAATTAGAGCGAAGCGTTGAGCAGGAGTCAAATTGCACCATTGACTTAAAGCTAACTCGATTTGACATGACTGGGCTTTGACTAGCACGCTGTTAGGAATCTCCTGATTATTTAACCAAGCTGGATAAGGATCAATAGGGAGTTCCGTGGCTGGTTGACCAGTTTTAACCACTACTAAATTTTGCAGCCAATTTCGGTAAGTTTGGCGTTCTGTTTCAGTGTTGCAGGGCAACTCCACTAGGGTTTGGCGTTCCTGCTGGCTCAATTGATTCCAATGGGCTAGCTTGAGCTTGACACCACAGTTATCTAATTTCATTCTTACCTGCATGGGAATACATTGAAGAGAACTCACAAAATCTGCTTCAAATTTAAAATAGTTAATATTTGGGTTTGATGATTGGGATTCTAAATTTGCCATAGATTGCGATCTCGTCAAAATTGTAATTAGTAATTATTTAGATACTTAAATTGGGTTCAAATCAACCGCCAATCGTCATCATTGTGCTTAACTGACATTTGAGAAATTAAGTAGACATATAAACTGATTTGACTTGCCAAAACAAAAATAATAAGTAGGATCGACAATAATATAAACAATTATTAGTATGATTAAGACTTTTATTACAGCAAGCTTTAACAATTCTATTGATTTCTCTATAATACCGTTATCAATAAAGTGATTAAAATTCGTCCTCAATCCAGCAAATCCCAAACTGCCAAATTTAAGCTGGCATATTTAGGACAACAAGCATTATTTATCATCTACTCCTGGCGACAGTTGGACTGGCTCTTACTCTTATCGGTCATTAGCTTGACCGTTTTTGGCGGATTGACGATTTATAGTACTGAGGAGGTGGGGAAACACAGCTATAGTTACCAACACTGGATAATTGGCATCCTGGGGGTGATAGTAGTTTTAGTTTTGTCCCGCTGGCGCTATCAATTGTTATTACGGTGGCATTGGCTAATTTACTCCCTGACTAATATATCTTTAGTGGCAGTGATGCTAACAGGAGTTAGCGCCAAAGGAGCCCAACGCTGGATCAATATTGCTGGCTTTAACGTTCAGCCTTCAGAGTTTGCCAAAATTGGAATGGTTATTACCCTGGCAGCCCTGTTGCATAATCGAGACGTTGCAAATCTCAAGACAGTTATCAGAACCTTGATCATTACGGCTATTCCTTGGGCTTTGGTATTTCTACAGCCTGATTTAGGAACTTCTTTAGTTTTTGGTGCGATGGTAATTACTATGCTTTATTGGGCAAATGTTAAGACGGGTTGGCTCATCTTAATGATTTCTCCACTATTTTCTGCCATTTTATATCACGTATATCTTCCAGGCTGGGTAATCTGGGTTTTAGCTGTGGCGGGTATTGCCTGGTTAACATTACCAGGTAAACTTGTTTCTACCCTTAGTGCGGTGGTGATTAACCTAGGTGCAGTTGAGTTGGGCAATTTTTTGTGGAGCTTTCTTAAGGATTACCAGAAAGCACGGTTAATTATGTTTCTCGATCCAGAACAAGATCCTTTGGGTGGTGGATATCATTTAATTCAATCACGAATTGCGATCGGTGCTGGAAAACTATGGGGACAGGGGTGGTTTCAAGGCACTCAGACTCAGCTTGATTTTATCCCCGAACAGCACACAGACTTTATTTTCTCCGCGGTGGGTGAAGAATTTGGTTTCATAGGCTGCATTATCTTGCTGTCTGTGTTTTGGTTGATCTGTATTCGTCTAATTTGGATCGCTTTAACGGCGAAAGATAACTTCGGGTCTTTATTAGCGATCGGAATTTTGACCATAATTGCTTTTCAGACTGTAGTTAATATTAGCATGACAATAGGATTGGCACCCATTACAGGAATTCCTTTACCCTGGATGAGTTATGGGCGTTCTTCCTTACTGTCTAGCTTTATTAGTATCGGCTTGGTCGAATCTGTAGCTAACTATCGAGAACCAAAAAAGAGAAACAGTTATTGATATTAGTCCCAGTTTCCCGATCAAAATCTACTATTGGGGTCAATACCTTCGCCAAACGAGGAGCGAGGACTGAATCATTTGTCAACTCTGACATTACAACTCATGAAAGTAGAACAATTGAATTGTTTTTGCTCATGAAATTGACCCAAAGTTGGATTTTAGCCGTACTTAGGATGTCAAACACGCAACTTTTGCCAAAATTTGAGTGATAAATTATACTTAAATCCTTCCCGAGAGTACCCTTGACTAAATACCATCTTCTATGGATTTAGTTTGGCGAAGGTATTGAGTAGTGTTTCTTGGCTTTTTGAGAAGCAAAGCAAGGTTGAATATCTTGAGACAATAAAGTGGTGGGGACAAACAAGTCACGACCTTTGTGCAAAACCCCTTTGAGCCATCTCAAACCAATTTTAAGATAGCTAAGACCTCGCTTCCAATGAGGATCTACCTGAGTTCTAAGTCCTTTTAATTGAAGCGTCATCCCGTGACAAGTAGCAAATAAAAGAGCCAGTGCGACAATTAGATATAGGCGTTCAAGAGCTTTAGCATGACGAATTTTTGAGTCTTCCAACTGAAATACTCCTGATTTGGAATCTAAAAAAAGCTCTTCTACACGGAAACGCAATCCGTATTGCCAAAGAGTTTGTACAACCAGTTGTTGGCAATAGGCAGTTCCTTCCACTGACATCCCAGGTACAACAGCTTCAAAATGTAGTTAAAAATTGTGTGTAAAGAAAGTTTTGGCTGAGGGCCACGATCACCAAGATGCAGATGAGGCAAGACAAATCTTTCAAATTGTTCAATGGTCAAATGAGTTGGAATCCAATTCCAGGATTGGGATTGAGGCATTCTTGTTTCTGTCGTCTCTCCAATTAAAATGACTTGAGCCACTTTAACTTAGATTGTTGAGAGTCCAAATAAACTAAGGCTTCCAGACAAATTCACCTAGGGAATAAAACCCGCAACGAGTTCACAGATTAAGATTTCATTTAGCGATTGTCTTGAATATCAAGTCTAATTTTCCGCCTCTGCTAAGGTTCAAACCAATAATTTCGCCGACACGATTGCCAATCGCACTGATGCCAAGAATTTTCCCAGGGAGATTTTTGCCGACAAATTGTCGACCAGAAATCATTGAGCTGAAGGTGACATTATATAAGTATTGTTACAATTTTTGCCAAAATTTTGAACTATACGAACTAGATCTATCTATAAAAGCTTTATTCACAGTAGCTAAAAATCAATCTCAATCCTATTGGCAGGATTATTCTCGCTCGTACTGAGAACGTGAGTGTATATAGCAGTAGTTTTCGGGTCGCTATGTCCCAGAAAATCCTGAACTTCCCGTAAAGAAGAACCACTTTGAAGACTCAAAGTACCTGCGGTGTGACGCAGACTGTGGGGGGAAAGATTTCGTTCTAAATCGCTATGTTTCAAACCACATTTTTCTAAATAACTATCGACAATATGCCCGATTCCGCTCCTAGATAAACGTTGACCGTAACGACGATTGGATAGAGAAATAAATAAGGGAGAAACACCATTTAACTTTTCTCCGCTTTGGGCGCGAGCTTGGCGGTACTCTATCACCTCTTTTGCCAGATCTGGGCGTAAAATAACGGTTCTGATGCTGTTTTTACCATCTAGCTTGAGATAGTGCTGACCGTAGGCCGAGCTGATATTTCCCCAATTAGCCCGATGCATTTCTATGCTACGACATCCTTGTAAAGCCATACAGCCCAACAGCAAGCGATCGCGCAATACCTGAACCTTAGTAGTATTCTCCCCTCCAATCTTCCTCGTAGGTAAAATACTGTCAATTAATTGCTGCAATTCCTCTAGAGTCAAATAATTAATCGTGCTGCCAACCTCGCGCTTTTCCCTTGGAGCTTTTACCCCCACGACGGGATTTTCCTTAACCAATTTTTCTGCCAAACAAGCAGTGTAAAAATGTTTGACAGCCAGCAGAGATAGACGAATCGTGGCACAGCTTTTCGCTCCATCAACCAAATGCTTACGGTATTCTTTGATATTTTCCCCGCTAATCAGTGCCGGATAGAATTCTCTCTCTTTACACCAGGAGAGAAATTGAGCCACCCGATTGCCATAGGTTTTAATCGTATCATCGCTGGCATTGCCCGAAGCAATAGTTAAGTTAAGATATCTCTCAAAACAATCCCGCATTGCCTTGACAGTGGGTAAGGTAGAAACACTAGCGAGCGGTATCTCGCGTTTTGAAAACCTACTACCTCGATCTAACCGTCGAATTGCCATTTCTCGCCCCCCCGTTCCTTTACCCGAACCAAGTAAATTACCTGGCTAATTTAGATATAAACCTTAAAAAAATCTTACAACAAATAAGCACTGTTATTTGCACTAAACTGGTAGAATTGATGACAAACATCGAAAAGATCGGGCAGATTGCATCTTGTATGTATTATCACCACAAGAATTAGTACTAAGAGAACAATTAGAGCAGCAAATCAGAACGGGTTTTGTGCTGCGAGGTCAGGCTTTAGCCAAGATTAAGCGATTAAAACTGTATCGAGATAATTACGACAGTTTTGAAGATTATTGCGATGCGACATTTGGTTTTACCAAGCTTTATATCGAGCGTTGTATTACGGCAGCCCAAACCTACCATCAGATTGTGGAATATCTAAAGACCAATGGTCTAATTGAACCCCTACCGACAAAGCAGAGGCAATTAAGACCAATTTTTCAGGCGGACTTAAGCCCGATTGAAGTTGGGGAAGTTTGGGTGATGGCAGTAAACTTAGCAATGGGGAAAATACCACCTTCTTCGGTGCAACCAGTTGTAGCGAACAGCTCATCATTTTGAGGCAGTGCCTCATTTTTCTCACTGAGTAGGCAGCTATTTTGCCATAGTTTTCTCGTGACGTACCCGACACTGACCTTCGGTACAGTGCGGGCTTCCTCTCGTTACCAAGAAGCTAAAATATTTCTTCAGTTGAGATTAAGTTTGACTCTTGGGCTAGGCAGATTTGGTTTTCTGCCAGCCATAATTGACGACCGTGTTTGGTTTGGATGCGAAAATACCAACGTGCTTGATTGAGATAGTTCTCACTGCTAAGATAAAGCTCTTCATTTTTCATCACCTCTGCTACCTGATATTCTTGCCATTGAGTATGGTGAATTTCAGTTTCTATTACCTTAATTGACTCGCCGACGCAGTATGGAGAACGTTCGATATCTTCTTCTGGCAGAGGCGCTAGAGTGATAGCACCATTTAGCTGGCAGTCTCCAGTCATGGAGTGAGTTTCTTTTGCTGGGCGGTTAAAGATATTGCACCAGCCACTGGCTCCTCTGTAACTAATATAGCTAGCACAGCGTTGACAGCTTGCCTCCTCTGGCAACCAAAAATTGGGACGATTGAATTTATCGATTCGCTTTTCCAATTGACTTCTCCTTTAATTGCCAGACGCGCAAGCGTTACCTACGAGACAGTTGAGAAAGAAAAATTGGGAATTGAAGCTTATGCCCGTTTTTCGCTCCAAATTACTAATAAAGCCGTCCTTCTAGGACGGGGCGCGATTACCCAAAATTTATGGTAAATATAGTTCGCCATTAGGATCGACAACCAAACGTTCGGCTTCAGAGATTGCTCCGACCTTTTGATATTTAGGTTAGTTGTTTAGAATAGGTTGGGAAACTCTTCTAATATAGCCTTTGCAATTGGCGGTGTTGTTTGAATATCGGTTTTGGCTACTGTAGTTTTTGTTTGCTGATACCCCTTTCTCAGTTTGGCTCTAAGCAGCGAGGCAAACTTAGCTTCTGCATCTGCGCGAGTATCGTACTGGTGCTGGAGGCTTTGCCCAACCGTACCGATTCTGCCGTAGCGAATAGCTACACAGTTAGTTTCAAGTAAAGATAGGTGATAGAACTTATAGTGATTTTTAGTTGAGTCGATGAGGTTTAAAGATGCTGTTTTAAGAATTTGCATAATTACTTGTATGTCTAGCTTGTTTACTCCAGGCAAGAATTTTCTCGTGTTGTTCTGGCTGAAGACGGGATAGCGGAACGGTGTTACGAGCGAGGGTAATAAAGTCAGAGCTTCTAGGTTGTCTGCCTCGACCAGCCAAATAAATATTTTTCAGACCTTCTTCGACTAGGGATGCCAGTTCGGCTCCGCTAAATTGCTCGGTATTATCAGCTAGCAAGTCAATGATTTCGTTCGTCTGTTCTACGTAATCTGGAGCGATGCGATTCTGGCAAAAGAAGTGTAGCCTTAAAATTTCTTGGCGCTCCTCTTGATTGGGCAAATTAGCAAACCAAACTTCATCCAATCTGCCCTTACGCATAAATTCGGCGGGAATTAGATCGACACGATTGGCAGTACAGATAATAAAGTGCTGAGTCTGCTCGTTCATATATTGCAGAAGAATTGACAACAATCCTCCCGTCACGCCACTACTGTCATTGATTTGATTAGAGACACCCTTCTCAATCTCATCAAACAGCACTACTCCCTCTACAGAGCTAATTAGCTCGATTACTCGCTTCAAATTTGATTCACTCTCGCCAACCAAGCTGCCTTTGAGTTCGGGAATGGAAACTTTAATCAGGGGCAAATCCCATTGACTGGCAATCGCTTTGGCAATCAAAGTCTTCCCAACTCCTGAGAACCCACCCAGCAAGCAACCTTTGGGAAAAGGGATACCGTATTCTCTAGCTTCGGGTCGTAAAACCGCTTCGACCCCTTTGAGCCACTGGCGAAGAACGCCATGCCCGCCAAAATTCTGTTCTTGTGGGGGAACCACATCAATCTTCAGAGATTTTAAAAGCTTGGTTTTGTACTCAACAAAATGGGCTATTAGGTTCTCCGCCGACAGCTTTGTTCCCTCAAGAACTTGTCTTTGATACCAGCACTCAAACTGATTGAATATTTCTCTTACTGTCAAGCCAGATGTTGCTCGTGCGACTGGTTCTAGGTCGAGCTGCCACCCTAGCTTTCTAGCTTTTTGTCGCAGAGTCAAAGTTCTGATTTCAATGTTGGGGAGGGGCATCTCAATCGGGGGAATTAAGCGAATCAATTCAATCGGTAGCTCAATTTCTTGACCCAACAGAATCAACCTCTTAAAACATTCTTTTTGCTCGACTACAGTAGCAATTGTCCTGAGGTGAGACAGTATGGCGCGGTCGCAGTTTCTAGGATTTATATACTTGTGCAGATCGAGAAAGACAAAGATGCCGTCGCAATCACTCTCGTAATAGGCTTTCAAATAGTGAAGTAGAGGATCTTCTCCCAACTGTGGTTTGGGCAGAACGTCGCTGTCAACGACTCGCTCGCCGTCGCTGCTTTGCTGAATTCGTTGCAATCCTAATGCTTGGCTAAAAACATAGCAAGGAATATCGGGATGTTGCTTGACAGCAATTCTAGAGATGCTTCTGCTAGAAAATTCCAGGTCGGGAGCATATTGCTTGACGGCAAGAATTTGGTGCGATTGGAGTTGAGCCAGAAAATTGATTTCTTGGGGATTTAACATTGTTTTTCAGGAGGGGGTCGGAACGTTCCGACCCAATCTATTTACTGTTGAATGTGCTGCTGTTGTTGTTTGGGAACAGAAATAACGTTATTAGCGGAGTGGTACTGGCGCTTTGGTTGATCGCTCCCAGAAATTAGTTTTTTCTCGGCTAAAGCCTGCTCGAAAGGCTTGGTAGCGATCTCTCCCGCACAGACTCCTTTGGCAGTGAGATAGTTATTTGCCTGAGTGGTTAGATTGCCTTTACTATCGATCTCAATAACGATATGAGGTTGATTAGAATTTATTTGAGACATAATATTTTTAGCGTCTTAGCTGCTGTTGGATTTGCTGATTTTGTTGGCGGATATCGGCAGGGTAGGCAATCTTCAGGCAAATTTTGCCATCGACCTGAGTACGTTCGATGATTGGCACTCCTTTATTAAGCTTTGGTGCTGTAGCCATAATTTCAGCTTCCATAGCTGAGATCTTGTGCTGGTTATACGCCTGCTGAAGTTGATCGGAGAGATTCTGAAGTCGCCTCCCGTCCATTTCATCGGCAACTAGCAGTAGTTCTTCTCCCTGTTGGAGATAGCCAAAGTCAGAACTACAGCGAGTTTTATTGCTTGTCCAAGGAACAATCACGTTGGCCTTTTGGGTGCTGCGAGCTGCCCCTCCTCGTACTTGGTAGTAGTCGGCAAGTGCTTGCGGAGTTTCGTGAGCGGTTACATCCTTAAAACCCAGATCGGCTAATGCTTTTACTAGTACTTCTGGGGAAGTTAGTTTGCCGTTGGTTTTGATCGCGGTAAAGTGAGACATATTATTTAGTTAATTAATAATGGTGGATTTAGAAGAGATATGGGGCTTCTTCTAGTTCTGGTGTTTCTGGAGACTGGATACTTTTGAGGTTATTGCGAAGATCCTCTTGGAGACTTGCCAGTTGCGATTCAAGACTGAGGGGAGACTGTGGAGACGAGGAGGTTATTGCCTCATTTAGATTCTCTAGCTGAGATAGAGCAACTTCGACGTTCCCCTCAATCCCGATTTCGCTTAGAACCTCCATTCGCTTGATGTGAGCTGCTAGCTTTTCGCGAATTTTGCGATTGCGTTTAAAGTGAGCATCTGCTTTAGCAGAGTCATCAGGAGCTTCAGGCTCGTATTTAGCAATTGCAGCTATTTGTTCAGCAATAATCTGTTCGATTTCTGCTTTAGCTTTGGCGTAGATGTCTAATCTCAGATTTCGACTACGTTCTAAGCTTTCTGCCTGGGCGTTTTGTAAAGCAATCTCAGCCTCCTCCTGGCGTTGAGCGTTACGGTAACGATTTAGTTCTTCTTTAAGTTGCGACTGTTCTCTTAGCTGCTCATCTAAAGAAGGTATGCGATAAACCTCAAGTCTTACTCGCAGTAACTCTTGAATTTGGCTACTGCTAATAAAAGACTGGCAGACTAAATCTACTTTTTCCTCCTGAATGGTGATGGGAATTCTAAATTCTGGGGTAGCCATCAAAGCAGCAACTCGTTCTCGAAACTCAGCCTGTCCCTGCACATACTGATGAGCTAAAGCACTACGTAATTCGTCTGCCAGTTCTACCAGTTCTTGATACTCCTCTAAAGCCAAATTAATTTGATTCTCAGTGACGACTCGTTGCTGGTTGAGATAGAGAGTTCTCTGCTCGATTTCAGCTCGTTTGCGACCGAGCTGGAGAGCATATTCGTCTAGCTGCGAAAATACGGAAATATTGGAGAGTTTGACCCCTGACTTTTTCAAGAGTTGGAGACTTTCGCCCGTAAAACCGAGCTTTTCCCAGGAGATAGAGATGGTACGGCTCATTCCCGAAAACCCGATACTAAAAGCAAACAGGGTTTTCTCTAGCAATGCCAGATTGCGAGGAGCACTTGAGATATTTGCACAAGTTAAGATAGCAGTCATAAGCAATTAATTACCGAATATTTTCGGACAATGCCGAAGGCATAATTCTCTAAATGCTCGACTCATAAAATCTCTTTTGCTAAATAGCTTTTTCTCAAGTCGTAAAGACTGTGTTCTAATACTTCGCCAGTCATAGAAGCGATCCGAAGGCTATTTATCCCGTTTACACCGCTTAGTTTGGTGCTTAGTTTGGGACG
>CALNYB010000020.1:0-77202 GCA_942490675.1 Cyanobacteriota bacterium
GCTTGGGCACTTATAGCCCACATTCAGCAGATCCACAGATGAAGTACCAAAGAAACATAAGATCAGGACAATGAGCATTGCTCAAAAGTAGCCAATTATCCAGAACCCATTCACCAACGCCTAAATTATGAGATCAAGAGGGTTAGCTAACGGATAAGTCCCTGATGTAATATGTAGAGTAGATTTATAAATAAGTTTACGTAGTTGACAAGCACGGATCATCAATAATCACTTTCTTAAAGCATATGACCAATCAAAAAATAGATACAAAAGCTTTTAAACGTTCTTTGCAGCAGTCGGAAAATTATCATCGTCGGGGATTTGGACATGATACTGAAGTTGCAGGAACGATGAATTCCGAGTATCAAAGTGATTTGATTCAAACTATCCGCGATCGCAACTATCGTCTACAAATAGGGGATGTAACTATCCGTTTGGCAGAGTCTTTTGGCTTTTGTTGGGGTGTAGAAAGGGCTGTGGCGATGGCGTATGAAGCTAGACAGCATTTCCCTACCGAAAAAATTTGGATCACTAACGAAATCATTCACAATCCCTCTGTTAATCAGCGTTTACGAGAGATGAATGTTGGCTTTATTGAGCTTATTGACGAAAAGAAAGACTTTAACGTCGTTAATCAAGGTGACGTGGTAATTCTTCCTGCCTTTGGTGCCAGTATTCAAGAAATGGAGCTACTCAGTGAGAAAGGCTGTAAAATTGTGGATACTACCTGCCCTTGGGTATCAAAAGTCTGGAATTCCGTTGAAAAGCATAAAAAGCGTGATTACACTTCAATTATTCATGGTAAATATGCTCACGAGGAAACCGTTGCCACTAGTTCTTTTGCCGATCGCTATTTAGTAGTATTGAATTTAGCACAGGCAGAATATGTAACTAACTATATTCTTCATGGAGGAGACAGAGATGAGTTTTTGGCTAAGTTCAAACATGCTTACTCTGAAGGCTTTGATCCTGATCGGGACTTGTCAAAAGTCGGTATCGCTAATCAAACTACAATGCTCAAAAACGAAACGGAACAGATTGGTAAGCTTCTCGAACAAACCATGCTCAAAAAGTATGGACCAACTGAGTTAAACGACCACTTCATGAGCTTTAATACTATTTGTGATGCTACCCAAGAAAGACAAGATGCAATGTTTGATTTGGTGGAAGAAGATCTATCTTTAATGATCGTCATTGGTGGTTTTAATTCTTCCAATACTACCCACCTGCAAGAAATTGCTGTAGAAAAGCAGATTCCGTCTTACCATATTGATAGTGTAGAACGGATTCTCAGTCGCGATCGCCTAGAGCACAAACCTTTAGGGCAAGATATATCTATTGCCGAAAACTGGCTTCCCGAAGGTGTGATAACTGTCGGTGTAACCTCTGGAGCCTCTACTCCCGACAAGGTGGTGGCAGATGTGATCGAGAAAATATTGGAGTTAAAGGCTGTAGCAATTATCTAAATTAGAATGAGTAATAAGTAATAAGTAATGAGTAATAAGTATGGCTCTTCTAGACTGGTTATAGTAAACGAGTAGTTAAAATACGCTTAACCTCTTGAATCGTAAGAAATTTAACAAAACAAAAAGCCTTTTTTATTAAAATTGCTTTTTTAAATTACCAAAAGCCTCGCTCAAAAAGGCTTTTGGGGCTTATTTCTTATTAAATTATCATAGCTACTCTAGAAGAGTCATAAGTATTTACTCGTTACTCGTTACTCAAAGCTTCTCTATTGTTTAACTGCCACACCTTTTTTCGTTCACTCGGCTTTCGCTTAGAAAGCATCTGTAATCCCCGTGTTGACAAACAGCGTAGTCTCTTAACTCTCTTAACCTGTCACGATTGATTGTCAGGTTTATTTAATAGCTTACTTATAGGATCGAGCCGAAATCCTGGTGCTTTATAGTCTTTGGGGAGGTAATCCTCTGGTATTGTATTCTGATTCCCATCCCTCACGGCTGAGTATTGCGGAGAGAGGATTTCAATACCTGCTTCGTTGCACTTGTCCTGGATATTTTGGTGCAGTTGAGAATATGTTTTTGCCATCATTGATGGTTGATCAGTATAGGCATTTAACTCATAACTAACAGAGAAATCACCGAGGCTAGTTTGCAGGACAAAGGGAGCTGGTTTTTCTAGAATTGATGGGCTGGAGAGAGCAGCGTCAATTAAGACCTGGTGAACGTGACGCCAAGGTACATCGTAGCCAAGAGTAATAGTGGTATAAACTATCATAGGCTCATTAATATCTCGGGCAGCGGTGGTGAAATTCTCAATATTACTAGTAATCAGGTTAGCGTTAGGAATGGTAACTATCTTATTTTTTGGGGTGCGAATTCGAGTCGAGAGAATGGTTTTTTCGAGTATGTCGCCTTGGACATCAGCTATTTGGACGCGATCGCCTACCCGAAAGGCGCGAGTATAAATGATCACAACGCCTCCTACTATGTTGGCGATCGCACTGGCACCACCTAAAGTAAATAGAGCCCCTACAAAAATCGAGAGTCCTCTAAAAGCAGGAGATTGAGCACCAGGTAATAAGGGCAAGATAATGGCAAGAGTCAAAGCACAAATTAAGAAGACTACAAGTCTCTCTGTTGGTCTAGCCCAATCTTGATCGAATCCAGGTAAAGAGAGGGTTTCTGTCTCTATGGCGTTAAAGAACAGCCGACAGAAGCGGAAGATGTAGTAAGCAACAACTATAGTTAGGAGAATCGAAAATAAGTTGGGCAAATAAGCTAGCAAAGACTTCCCGAAGATTCCTAGGACTTTTAAAAAAGAGCTTAGAATTGCTTCTCCCCAGATCTTAGTCTGGGGAAAATAATGAAATATTGCGGCAAGATAGAGGAATGAAATAACAGCTATTATTGCCCAATAAATGAGCTTGACCAAACGCAAAATTAAATTAGCTTCTTGTTCAACAGACAATAATTCCCAAGCTCGAATGCTGAGAGGACGAATCCGAGTCCCTCTCCAAACTTCAATACGGCGATTAATTCGCTTAAAAATTTTTCTGAGCAGTATCAACAGAACAATAGCAACTGTGGTATCAAAAACCCATCTTAAAATATTCTGTACTAATCTTTGAGTACTGCGTTCTTCGCGGTATTGAGCGATCGCTTCTTTAGCTTTCTGAAGATGTGACTGGGCAAGTTCATCTAAGGGGCGATTGGCTACCTTAGCATCAGATTTGGTCACAACAAAAAGGAGTTTATCTTCAGCCTTAATCAAATTTAGTCCTTCAAATTCCACAATTTTAATAGAATCAATGGAAATAGCCGAATTTTTGGCAACTTCTTCAATTCTTCTGGATACTTCTTCTGCTCGATCCTTTGCAGGTAAATCTTTAATCTTAGAACTAACATTGAAGAGCGTTTCTCCATCTAGAATAACAGGAACATCTTGCTTATTGTTCTTGGGTGTAGCTTGTTGCCCCAGAATTTCTGGGACGATTTCCCCCTCTTTTTGAGAGGTAGCTTGTGCTTGAACAATTCCCAAAGTATCTTCGACATTGCTCTCCCAGCTAATTTCTTCTTGGGAGAACACCAATGGAGAAATAATGATAATCAGAAATGTTGTTACAACCAATAAGCTTAAGACTTGCCAATATTTTTTTATCATAAAATGTTGAGAGGATACTCAGTCTTCGGCTTTGTCAAGGCGGAGAGGAATCGAAATCAATATTACTATACTGCGACGCTAAAATTCGATTACAGAAATACTATTGGTAGTATACTATTTCAGGGGACTTTGCCTTAGAAAGTTAACAGTTATTAAAACTAGGAAAAAATATTGATGAAAAACGACCTTAAGGTCTGAAATAAGTTTCTACATGACTACATTTTTAAAAAGCTAATAGCTAATTATTATTAATAATGACTAATTGCCAATATCTTAAAAATCAAACTGACTCCCATAAATTATCCCTGCATCGTTGGCTCCAATCTATAGCGTTGGGAGCGATAACAGTTGCAGCAACGGTGATGCCTGTAAAGGCTCAAACACCTCAAACACCTCAAACACTTTATTTTATCTATCCGCCATTAAAGGAATCTCTGAGAGTCGAATCCCTAGATATGTTCGCCCAAGAGGGGACAGTTAACAAGAATCTGGGTTTTTATTTCAACCTACTGGGAACCAGCGAAGAAGCACGAATCAAATTTCGCGAAGTATTAAATAAACCCGTGCCAATCGACCCACTTGTGGTGTCTCGCTTTTTCAACAGCCAAATCGGAGAAGCTATACTCACCCGCGCTGGTAACGTGATCCAAATTGAAGGAGGCAGTAATGGCAAATACGCTCTGCGCGGGGCAATGGTGGCAGCCGCTTTCGATGAGGAGGGGTTAAGCTTAATCAATTTTTTCCGCAAGTTGCCGACCAATATGCAGTTCGATCTCTCTGAGAGCCAAAAAATTGCCAAGATGACCGAAATAGTGGTCAAGGCAACTAAGGTGTTTAGTGAAGAAGTAATTCCCAATTTATCGGCAACCGAAGCAGAGGCAGCTAAACCAGTTGATTTCGCTAATCTACCCGACTTGCGCCAGAGGGGAAACTATGGTGTAGAGCAAAAACGTTGGATTCTCACTGATAGCGATCGCAATCGCCGATTTTACGTTGATGTCTACCGACCTCAACAATGGCGAGGAGAAGAGACTCCGGTGCTAGTTATGTCTCATGGCTTGGGCTCTAAACCAGAATATTTTGCTGAGGATGCGCAATACCTAGCTTCTCACGGCTATGTGGTGGCACTGCCCCAACATATTGGCAGCGACGAACGACAACAACAAGCATTGTTAGCGGGATTGTCGCGGGAAGTTTTCCTAGTTGATGAATTTATCAATCGCCCCCTGGATATCAGTTATGTCATCGACGAACTAGAGCGGCGCAATCTTGAAGATTTTGATGGGCGGCTCGCCTTAGACAAAGTCGGCGTTTTTGGTCATTCTTTTGGTGGTTATACTGCCCTGGCAGTTGCTGGAGCAACAATTGATTTTGAAAATCTCGAACAAGAATGTGGACGTAGCTTAGTTAGGACTAATACTGCCTTGCTCCTACAATGCCGAGCGTTAGAGTTGGATCGTCAGGACTATAATTTTCGAGATGAGCGCGTTGTCGCAGTTATAGGTCATAATCCCGTTAATAGAAGTATCTTCGGTCCCAAGGGACTGAGTAAGATTCAAATTCCAG
Organism: Cyanobacteriota bacterium; assembly: GCA_942490675.1. Classification (GTDB taxonomy): domain Bacteria; phylum Cyanobacteriota; class Cyanobacteriia; order Cyanobacteriales; family Xenococcaceae; genus Waterburya. The sequence goes on from CALNYB010000020.1 coordinate 5,191, forward strand.
TTTTTATGGGAGCAGGTAGTTATGACCCAGCCACACCTTTTATCTTTGAACAACTGGCCTCATTTACCTGGCTGACCACTCCTAATAAGTATCTGGGGCTGCAACAAGGACAGGCTCACGTTGATGTGTCAGCATTAGACAGCGGTATGAGCGAGGTGATTGAATCGATTGATGAGTTAACTCTACCAGAACCTAAATTGCAGCAAGAGATCGGCAATGCTGCGACACTTGCCTTTCTCGAAGTTTATGTCGCCAATAATGAAGATTATCTTCCCTACATGCAATCTTCCTATCTGGAATATCTTAGCGAAGGGCAGAAATTTAAAACCTATTTAATTAGTGGGGCTTCTTCAGAAAAGTTAGTTGAAGCGATCGAGCAGTTTCATCTAGAGGAGGGCATAGACAAGCTAAGTCGACAGATCGAGCGAGAGAACGAGCGGTTGGAGCGCGAGGAGGATATGAAATAAATAACTTTCTTATCTTTTGTAGCTCAACCGACTTTGATTTATGCAAATTTTGCACAAATACAAAATAATTTGGCAATGCCTTTTATTTTATCGTTTCGGGCGCAAGACCCACGCCTACCTGACTTTTCACGGGATCTTTTTCGGTTCTCAGGCGATCGCCAAATTTCCATTCTCCAAGCCTAATTCTTTCGTCATTCATTATCATTAACTATAGATTATTGAGAATTAGGCTTGGAGAGAAACCCTTATTTGAAGGGGCTTTCAGAGATGCCGTGAAAAGTCAGACGCCTACCTGCAAAGGAGGCGATGGGATGTAAGCCCGTCTGGGTTTGTCGGGCAAGCTTTACAGTTTTGACTTGAAATCTTCATAGAGCAAGAGGCTTAGGTATTGTATAATATTTGTGTTCTGTAAGAAGGATAAAAGCCTCGACAGATGGGAGAACCAAGAAAACTAAATAGATATGGGGTTAAATCCATAGTCTCAGGCAACTCCCTGGAAATGTAAAATCTGTTGGGAATCTGAGTGAGTAGTATTCAACTTGAATCATCTACAATAACTGGGGTTGGGCATCGTCTCAGTATAAAATGCTTAACAGCTAGCTGTCACGCTAGGTCTGAAGAAGCTCACTCCTACCGCTTGCGGAGGAGATGGGAGTATGTCACGCATCTACATTGTCCGACGATCTGGTAAAGTTGGCTTGAATGAAAACAGCCACCAGATCAGCAGCCCCAGCAAAATCCACAGAATATCTTTGAACCGTCGAACTACAGAAATCGTTAACCCTAACGCTGGACTGCCTGTAATAGCTGCGCCAAGCACTACTAAAGACCCCTCTAAAGTACCGATATTGGCTGGAATAAAAAAGGTTCCAGCGCGCACCAATTGCGCTACAGAATCTAAGAGCCAGGCATCGACAAAAGTAATGGGATGTCTGAGAAAGCGCATCAAAAAATAAATTTCCAAAACGCCGAGGGGCCAATTGAGGAAGGCGACGATTAGCCCATTTCTCAACCGCGATGGATTGGTATAATACTCAACTAAGCGATCATCTACGCTGCGGAGATTGTGGAGCAGTTGAACTAAGCGATCGCCTAATAAAGAATGTCCGCAGCGATGAGCTATCCAAGAGGCTAAACGGAATCGCTGCAATAGAAAAAATATGATAATACAACAGGCGAATACTACGAAGCTTGCTCCCGTGACTGTCTTAAACGAAGCAGAAAATTGCTCGGAGATTAATAAAGGAACAAAACCTATTGCCACAAAGATCAATAGAGATAAGGTATTTAAGGTCTTGGTGAGAATGATCGAAGCACTCGTTTCTGGATAGCCAATCTGATAGTGAGTTTTCAGCATAAACGCTTTAAATCCTTCTCCGCCTAAGGAAGCTAGAGGCGTAACGCGATTGAACGCTGCTCCAACCATATAAATTAGAAACAGACGGCAGGTCCATTTTAGAGTCAGGGGAATACTCTTAAAAGTAAGCTGCCAGGTAAGAATATCTGAGAGAAACTCTAGGAAATAAAAGAAGATGACAACGGTCATTCCTCCCCAACCGACAAGAGTGATATGTTGCCAAACTTCTTTAAGGTTAGTTTGATGCAAAATTAAACCAAGTAAGGCAAACCCAAGACCCAGAAATAGAAATTTGATATATTTCATGTAACCAAATCAGTTTATTGATTGAGGGGAGCGGTATTTCCATCTCTGGATGAATTGCATCCAGTGAGATTCAACGAGATTAATGTCTTTTGGCTCAAGAGGATAATTATTTTTCTGATATCCTTGCAAGCTGGTTAGGTAATTCTCTAAGGGCGGAATTGCTTGTTCTAAGCCTGAAAGCTGAAGCTGTTCGTAAATTTTCTGGATTTGTGGGAGTGGATCTTGCTCCAAATCTTCAAAACAAATTTCCACGAAATTTTCACTGGGTAAATCTCTACTATCTAACAACAGGGAATTGATCATCGGCGGATAACTTTCTAGAATCGCTTGCTCGATTTCAGCGGTGGCTAAATTTTCGTAAGATTGTAGGGCAAGCTCTGGTAAGAGTTGCGTAAAAAAGTGACGTGTCGATTGAAATACCACGTAAGGGTTGCGATAAATATGAATAAACTTGGCATCGGGCCAGATTGACCTCAATTTAGCAATGTGCGCCGTATATACAGGATTTTTAATCAGCAACTGTTTTCCACCTTGGCGGATAGATACTTTTTTTAATAGATGACTATGCCAACGTTTCCACTGCTCAATTTCTTGGGTACTGCATCCTTTAAAAAATACACCTCGATGAAAATGATATTTAAAACGTTGAGGAAAATAAAGACCATGATAGTAAGAAACAGGAATCATACTTGCCAGAGCGATCGAATCTTCCTGAGGAGAATCTGGGGTGACGGCAACATTATCAATATAGCGATCGCTAGGAAGAGCCAACTCCATCAACGGTTGAAACATGCGCACCAGACCAAGAATATCCCAGGGCAATCCTGCCATCAGAGGAGAGATATAGCCAAAATTTTCGGATTTGTTAAGGATATTGTGCAAGTGGGTTGTGCCACTACGCCAATAACCAACAATGAAGATTGGTGACTTGATCGAGGTTTGACTTTCATAAACCCTTTCCATCAAAACTCTTTCTATGGTAGATAGAGGCAAACGCACCAGGCTAAACCCCAGAGCTATACTAGCCTGAGGCAGGTGTTGGCGATCAACTCCTCCATTGGTCAATAACAACCTCAATAAGGTACTGAGATTGCTGCCACATAATGGATGAAATAAACTAGACATGCTAGATATTTCTCGTGGATTTCATACGGAGAGCCTGAGTTGCCAGGGTTTTACCGAATTCCCAGGCACCTCCAGGAATACGGTGGGCATCAGCTACCACATCATTGACTGCTTCAACAATCCAGGAGCAGTCTTGATCTGCCAGGGTAAGCGGGGGAATGAACTTCACCACGTTCATCCCATGTCCAGCAACCTGGGACAAGATGTGATGACGAGTAAACAGGGGTACAACGATCAGTTGGGAAAATAGTCCTTTATTAGCTGTTTCTAACATCTTCCACGCTGCTTTTAATGACCAACTCTTGGGTTCGAAAAACTCCAACCCCATCATCATACCCAGTCCTCGCACCTCTTTCAAGCACTCGTACTGCTCCACTAATGGCTTAAGCTCTGCGAGCAATTGTCTCCCCATCAGAGCCGAGCGCTCCACTAGTTTTTCTTCCTCGATTACCTCCAGAGTAGCGATGCCAGCAGCCATAGCCAGATTGTTTTTACCAAAGGTATTGCCGTGAACGACAGCGCGATCCATGCGGTTAAAAACTTTGTCAAAGATCCAGCCACGACAGAGGACAGCACCTACTGGCACAAAGCCTCCAGAAAGAGCCTTGGCAACACAGAGAATGTCAGGTTCTACCCCCCAATGTTCCACCGCCCAGTATTTTCCCGTACGCCCCAGTCCAGTCTGTACCTCATCGGCAATCAACAAAGTTTTATACTTACGACAAAGTTCTGCCGCCGCTGGTAGATATTCATCATCGGGAATATTTACCCCATGTCCTTGGATCGGTTCGATAATAAAGGCAGCAACATCTTTGCCTGAAAGGGCTTGCTCTAGTGCGGCAAGATCGCCAAAGGGAATCTCAATAAAGTCTGGTAATAACGGACCAAATCCCTCACGATAGTGCGCTTCTCCTGTGGCCGAAAGAGAACCCAGAGTCAGCCCATGGTAACATCCTTTACAGTAAACCAGTTTACTTCTTCCAGTTGCATAACGGCTAAATTTGATCGCTGCTTCTACAGTTTCTGTGCCAGAGTTGGCGAAGAAGACTCGTTCCATCCCAGGAGGTGCGATCGCGATTAGACGCTCCGCCAGCACTCCAGCTAATAGGGAAGCATCCAGTTGAACTAGATTAGGTAATTCTGCCGTTAGTACTTCTTGTAGTGCCTGGACAATCTTCGGATGATTACGTCCCAAGGCAAATACCCCAAAGCCACTGAGCAAATCTAGATAAATTTCACCGCGCTCGTCAAATAAATAGGGACCTTCTGCCTTAACATACTGATGATCGTATCCGATAGTTTTGAGGACCCTGACCATCTGCGGGTTCAGGTATTGTTCGTGCAACGCAAAGTTTTCTTTCCGTCTTTGTTCTATCAGTTCCAGAATGCTCATGATTACGGCAAAGTGCTATTGTAACTAATTATAATTATAGTCATCCGAGTAGGCATATAAATAACCCGATTTTCTCAAAAGCAGAGAGCTTAGGAGCGGTAGAGACAGGTTTATCAGATATGAATACGAGTCTGATGCTTATTATGCTTTGCCTTTAGAAGAAATGGTAATATAAAACTCATTTAATATTAATATGAGGTTGAGTTGATGGGCGTATCTCCAGCTTAACCCTTATATAAGAAAACTTTTCTAATGATTCATTCCTATAGCGACTGGGCTGTTCTGGCAGCCTTTGTGTTTATTTACAGCATTATTGCGGGGGGTTTAGAGCGAACCTGGATCTCGGGAGCAATTATTTTTATCATCATTGGTCTTTTGTTGGGTCCTTTTGGTCTGGGGATATTAGAGATCAATGTCAACGCGGAAAATCTCAAGTTGATCGTTGAGTTAACCCTGGCTCTGATTCTCTTTACGGATGCCGCCAATGCCAATTTGCCAGTGCTCAAAAACAGTATTCGTCTTCCTTGTCGCCTACTTTTAGTGGGGCTACCACTCACTATCCTCCTGGGGTTTGGGGTTGGCAGGCTGTTGTTCCCAGATTTTAGTTTAATTGAGGCAGCTATTCTAGCCACAATGCTCGCGCCAACGGATGCAGCCTTGGGGAAAGCAGTCGTTACTAACCCTCATGTGCCAGAAATGATTCGCGAAGATTTGAACATCGAAAGCGGTCTTAACGACGGCATTTGCGTTCCTCTTCTATTTTTCTTTCTGGCGATCGCAACTAACCAACAGACTGAAGGCAGCACGACCCAACTGCTGATACACCTGTTCGCCGAGGAAATTGGCATCGGCGTACTTGTGGGGGTCAGCTTCGGCTTTATCAGCCCGCAGTTGGGAAAAATCTGCCTGGAGCGCAACTGGATCTCTGAAACTTGGAGGCAAGCCTCGGTGGTTGCAGTGGCAACCGCCTGCTTTGCCACTGCACAAAGTTTGGGGGGAAGTGGGTTTATTGCGTCTTTTGTTGGGGGGTTGTTCTTTGGTAGTGCTTTCAAGCCCAAATCTTACAAGGAAGAACTCCTGTTGGGTTCAGAAGCTACTTGCGATACCTTGTCTCTGATCACCTGGGTGGTCTTTGGTTCAGATGTTGTCAGTCTCGCCCTCGGGCAAATAACCTGGCAGATTATCATCTACGCTATTTTAAGTCTGACTCTAGTGCGTATGGTACCTGTATTTCTCTCCCTATCGGGAATGCCTTTAGATTTAGAGACCAAACTATTCGTGGGCTGGTTTGGCCCGAGAGGATTAGCGAGTATTGTCTTCGCTGTGATTGTCCTAGATGCGAAATTACCTGGTAGCAGTATGCTCGCCACAACGGTTGCTTGTACAGTAGTCTTAAGCGTTATAGCCCACGGCTTGACAGCAAATCCCTGGGCTAAGAGCTATGGGCAGCGGATGGAGAGAAAATAATAAAATAGTAACTTAGCGAGAATGGTCAGATTTGATCTTTAACCTGATCCCTGAAAATACTCATTACTTCTCGACCTCCACTAATTCAATGAACAAAGTCCAATTACTCATTAGTTTGGTTATTTTTTCTTTCAGTTTCGTGGCGACTCCTGTTGAGGCAGAAACCCCCAAAATCGCAGATCGCGCCAACACGTCTAATTCCCCTAACTTGATTCTTAAAGGAAAAAAACTGCGAGTGGGAATAGCTGGAGAACCACCTGTCGTTATGAAATCTAAGTCGGGACAACCGGGCGGGATGAGCGTAGCGTATTGGCAAGAACTGGCTTCAGCTCTGGAGCTCGACCATGAATTTATTTTCTACTCAACTGCGGAGGAAAGTTTGGCAGCTTTAGCTGACGGGAAGCTGGATTTAGCCTTGGGGGAGATTAGCATTACTTCTGAGCGGATTAGCAAGTTCGATTTCACCCAACCCGTTATCCAAGAGCACCTGACCTTACTCTTGCCCAGCTCCCCTCCGACCTTGTGGAGTACCATCAAACCTTTTTTTGGCTGGGCGTTCCTCTCTTCATTGGGGGGGATTTGGTTCTGCCTCTTTATCGTAGGCAATCTGCTCTGGTTTGCCGAACGCCATGAAAACAGCGAGCAGTTCCCTCTCTCCTATCGTAAGGGAGTGAGAGAAGGCATGTGGACTGCTTTAGCTACTTTTACGACGGTGGGATACGGCGATCGCTTTCCCGTAACTCGCTTGGGACGCTTAGTTGCTGGGACGTGGATGATTTTTTCTCTGGTAGTGGTTACCTCTCTGACAGCTGGCATCGCAACCACCCTGGCGATCGCTTTCTCCAATCAGCCATCGAAGCGGTTTCATCGCCCTAGTGATCTCAAAAGAGCCCGCGTTTCCACCATAGGAAATGGTTCGGCTGAAGCTAGTTGGGCTAAATTCTATCAGGCACGGGTGAGCGAAACACAAAACTTACCTGAAGCGGTTAAACTTTTGAAAAATGGGCAAGTCGATGGGGTCGTATCTTCTCGCGATGTCTTAGAATACTATCTAAACCAGCACCCACAAGCTTCTTATCAGCTGGCTGACTTTAGCTTTGGTTCTCAATCTATTGGCATTGCCTTGCCGCTTGATAGTCCCTTAACCCGAAAATTGGACGAGGTGATACTCCAGTTAAACATCCAAATCCGCTTTCATGAAATTCGTCAAGATTGGTCCAAGTCTATCGAGAAAAACCAAGACGAGAACCAAGAGCCAACAAAAGACAACGGGTGAGCGAAATTTACGGTGGCAACAATTAATTTTCGCGTTGTTTAAGTAATGAGTAATAAGTAATGAGTAATAAGTATTTACTCGTTACTCGTTACTCGTTACTCAAAGCTTCTCTATTGTTTAACTGCCACACCTTTTTTCGTTCACCCAAAGACAACAGTTCTAATGAAAAAAATTAATTATTAATGTGAATATTGAGATTAGGGTATTAAGGCGATCGCGTTTAGATTTTTTGGTATTTTAAAGGTGTTGGACAGGTATAGTTGGACAGGTATACTTTGTAGCCATATTAAGATTCTAAGCGATCGCACTTTCATTGCCAGAATCACGGAAAAATAAACAGGAAGAACCAGTCAAGTCGATCATACGACAGATAAAATCAAAATCAGGCTTTTGAGGCAGTCCGATAAAGTTCATATCTGATTGAGGTGCTTGAGCAATACAGTCTTCAAATGCTCCTACCAGGACGAAGGTTTTGGCATGATTGGGGACGCGGCAGAGATCGCGGAGTTCTTCAATATAGCGTTGAGCTTCCTTTACTTCTTCTTTACGAGAAACAGCCGTAATTAGATGTAAACAACCCTGCCAACTTCTGTGTAATCTCAATGCCATTAACAAAGTTAAATTAAGATTTCCTTTTTGGAGTTTGGTAGCAAAGGGGATATCCTCAATTTGAGGAGTGAGCCAAACATTAATAACTTCAACTCTTCCCATTCCAGCCAGGGAATGTAGCCCGAACAACATAATTCCCACTTCTAATCGCTGGGCTTCTGCCAAGATTGGTTGCATTTGTGACCAGTCGGCGGTTGCTTCGGGAATTTTCAAAAATATGATATTGGGTCGAAAAAAGGTACTTTGGGAGGATTGAAGCACTACCGAAATACCTTCTACGGAACTGGAAATTTTCAGAATCGAAAAAGTCGTAAAAATTCCTCGTCGGCGCAAAGCAGCAGTCAGCTTTTTCAAGCGTTGGAAAAAATCTGTCACTGTTCCATCTTCTGCTAGTCCTAGTAGCTGAATTGAGCCTTCTGGCTGACAGATATCCAGCAGCAACCGAAATTCTCCTAATAGTTGTGTCCAGTGTTCTAGAGGAACCAGCAAAGTTGGTCGCCAAGCGCGAAAATTATTGACATCTATTTCCATGGTTTTTTTGGCTGCCCATTGAGCGATCGCTTCAAAGATACCACTACGGACATCACCAGCGATGCGGGGATTATCAGGTTTTTTCGTTAACTGAAAATAGATCGAGAGGACAACCACAGTGGCAATAAAACTAAACCTGGGATCGATGACCAACATGGTAAACAGACAACTACCAAAGCCATAGAGAGGAACAATTTGGGGTATTTTGAAAGTAGGACGAAAGTTCATTAATCCCAACCGCGATTCCAGTAACACAACCAGATTTAAAGCAGCATAGGTAATCAAAAAAAACATGGTAATCAAAGGTGCGATCGCATTCAAATCCCGAGCCATGAGGGCAACTAAAACAAACAAGCTACTACATAACATTGCTCGACGAGGTTCACCATTTACCGATAGCTTGCCAATCCATTTCCCCTGGGGAATTACTTCATCTCGTGCCAATGCTACTAAGATACGTGGTGCGCCGACTAAGGAAGAGAGGGCTGCGGAAAAGGTAGCTGCTAATAGTCCTGCCAAAACCGCAGGTTGCCATAAAGCTTTATCGATGACAATCGTATAGTTGTTAACTAATTCTTCAGTTGAACCTACTCTGGCAGCCCACCAACATAGAGTCAAATAAACTACACTGCTAACTGCAATTGCCCCCAGCGTTCCTCTGGGGATGTTGATCCGGCTATTGTGTAGTTCACCAGACATATTTACCCCAGACATAATTCCTGTAACAGCAGGAAAAAACACGGCAAAAACCCCCCAAAAAGATATGCCGCTAAATTCATTTTCTGGCGAACCAGGAAAATCCCCGACCAATACCAAAGTTTGCTGAGACTCCCAAAAATTGGGGCTGGCAAAGATAGAAACTAAAGAAATAACAATTAATCCCATTACTAGATACTGAATACGAAACGCCAACCCAGCACTAATCAAAGCAATGGTTAAAACCAAGCCAAAAACTATCACATCCACTAAAAGCGCAGAATGGTTCGGAAAAACCCTCAACCAACCCTCACGAAAGCCAAAAATATACATTGCTACGGCAAAAGCCTGACAGAGAAATAGGGGAACGCCGATCGCACCTCCCACCTCTAAGCCCAAGGCTTTGGTAATCATGGCATAAGGACCTCCCGCTTCTAGGCGAGTATTGCTAGCGATAGAAGAGAGAGATAAACCTGTGGCGAGGGTAATACTTATCGCAGCTAAAATTACCAGCATTCCTCCCAACAATCCAGCATTGCCTATTACCCAACCTACGCGCAAATACATGATCGCGCCTAAAATTGTCAGTAAAGTAGGTTTGAATACCCCCTCAAAAGTATTATACGGCTTTGGTTTGATTGAGTTTGACTGCTTGAAAATAGCACTGGCTTTTTTAAGAGAATTCCTAATTTTCATTCAACATATTCTTTTTCTTATTACTTAACCTTACTAACTATTTACTATTTACTATATACTCACAATTTCCTCAAAAGAATCTTGTAATTTTAAGTATGAATTGAGGATCAACAAATGGTAGACATATCGACAACTTATCTGGGATTACAATTGCGATCGCCTTTAGTCGTTGGTGCTGCTGCACCTTTAACTGAAGATATCGATAACATCAAACGGATCGAAGATGCTGGGGCATCGGCGGTAGTATTACATTCTTTGTTTGAAGAACAGCTATTAGAAGAACGCTACGCTTTATATCATCAACTAACTCACCATACAGAAAGGCACTCAGAAGCAACTTCCTACTGTCCCGAACAGGAAATATTTCATGTTGGTTCAGAAGCTTATCTCAAGCAAATTCGTTACGCTAAAGAAACCGTCGATATTCCAATTATTGCCAGTCTCAATAGTTCTAACATTGGTAGCTGGTGTGATTATGCCCAGAAGGTTGAACAAGCGGGGGCAGATGCACTAGAACTAAACATCTATTACGTTCCTACAGATCTAACCTTGACTGGAGAACAAGTAGAACAAACCTATATTAATATTGTCCGTAGCGTTACTTCTGTCGTTAATCTTCCAGTAGCAGTAAAAATTAGTCCCTTCTTCAGCAACATGGCAAACATGGCAAACCGCTTGAGAGATGCAGGGGCAGATGGCTTGGTGCTTTTCAATCGCTTTTATCAACCAGATATCGATTTAATAACTCTAGAAGCCGAACCAAATTTACTTCTCAGCACCTCAAGGGAAAACCGTTTACCGATGCGTTGGATCGCCATTTTATATGGAACTATCCTTGTAGATTTCGCAGCCTCCAGCGGTATTCGTACTGCCCATGATGTGATCAAAATGATGATGGTAGGGGCAAATGTTACTATGCTAGTCAGCGTCTTGTTAAGTCATGGTATCGAACATCTACAGAAGATCGAAAAAGACTTGATTGAGTGGCTAGAGGTTAAACAATATGATTCGATCTCTCAATTACAGGGCAGCATGAGTCAGCTAAATGGTCCCGATCCCAGTATTTTTGAACGAGTGCAGTATCTCAAAGCGGTACAAACCTATCAACCTCTCTGGGGATTAGCTCGTCACCATTCACAAGTAATGAGTAACGAGTAATGAGTAATGAGTAACGAGTAACGAGTAACGAGTAATAAGTAATAAGTAATAAGTAATAAGTAAAAGCCCGAAGGCGGCGGTAATTATCAACAAGACAATATGAACAAGAGAATTGGAATCCTTACTAGTGGCGGCGACTGTCCAGGTTTAAACGCTATTATTCGTGCTGTAGTTAAGTGTGCCAGTCAGAAGGGATGGGAAGTATATGGCATTCCCTATGGTACAGAGGGTTTTCTGCGATTAGAAAACGGAAAATGTCATTCAGATGATTTACAGCTAAAAGAACATGGTTACGATCTACCAGGATTACTACAGGGAATCGATATTCTGCAATTTCTCAGCGGGAGTATTTTAGGTTCGTTGAGTAAAGGTAATCCAGGAGATCAGGCGATCGCTCGGACGATAATTCAAGGCTATAAAGATCTTAAGCTCGATGCTTTAATCGCAGTTGGAGGAGATGGCAGTTTAGATATTATCTACGACTTGGCACAACAAGGACAATGGAATATTGTTGCCATTCCTAAAACCATCGACAACGACGTACCCTTTACGGAAAGATCCGTTGGCTTCGATACGGCGGTAGACAAGGTAACTTCTGTCCTCTACGATCTTACCTTTACTGCTGCCAGTCACGATCGCACTATGATCGTCGAGGTGATGGGGCGCAATGCTGGTCATTTGGCACTTGCTTCGGGTATTGCTGGCGGTGCAGATATTATTTTAATTCCCGAATTAACACCAAAAATAGATCAAGATTTAATTACTGATATTTGTATTCAGATCGCCCAGCTACGTTCGACAGGACGTAAGTTTGCCTTAATTGTAATTGCTGAAGGTGTAAGAAATCAGGCAGGAAAAAGACAAAAAGCGATCGCCGACTATCTCGCTCAACAAATCGATCAGGTTAGCCATAAACTGTGCCTGACGGACAAACCAGAATTTTGCGACTTAGATAAACTGGAAACGCGAGCGCTAGTTTTGGGTCATATTCAGCGTAGTGGTATGCCGACTTCCTATGATCGTCTGTTAGCTGCCACCTTTGCCAAAAAAGCCGTCGATTTAATTGCTGAAGAAAAATATAGCCAACTTGTTGTCTGGCAAAACGGCGAGGTACAAATTCAACCCTTAGATAAAGTAATTGCCCATATCAAACAACGTCATCAGCTAAATATTTGCCCTAGTCCTGTCGATCCCAATGGTTTCTTAGTTCAAACAGCGCGATCGCTCGGCATTTATCTCAGTCAACAGTCAACTACTTATTAATCCAAATCGAAGGTAATTTCTTGCTTGTTAAAGGGGAGGTTATCGTTGATAGCAGTAATTTCTTCCTGCGATCTCTGATTAACATCCCTAATGTAGTTATCTAATACTTTTGCCATAGTTTGGTTATAAAAACGATGCAAACTATAATTCGCTGTGGCAGGAAAACCTCGTCTCTTCTTGTGTCTACCTCCTGCACCAGGGTCATACATCTTAATGCCGTTGGCGATCGCCCATTCAATTGGTTTATAGTAACATGTCTCAAAATGGAGACAGTCGTACTCTTCGTAACAACCCCAATAGCGACCATATAAATTATCTCCCTTATGGAGACAAAAAGACATGCCCACAGGATTTTTTTCGTCTTGTTCTTGATAAGCTACCACTAGTAAAATGCGATCGCTATAATTCGGATACAGCTGTTCAAAAAACTCGCGAGTTAAGTATTTACTGCCCCAATAAAATTTATCGCAGGTACTACTGTAAAATCGATAAATGTCGGAATACAAATGGCGGGGGATTTCTGAGCCGACATAAGTTTTCGTATATAAACCAGCCTTAGCCACAGCTTTTCTTTCTCGTTTAATGTTTTTGCGCTGGTTACTATTAAAAATCTGGAGGTAATCATCGAAACTTTTAAAATTGAGGTTAGACCAAATGTAGCCATGATGCAACCAGCTATGAAAACCGTTTCTTTCCATCATCGCACCCCAGTCAGGATCGATAAACAAAAAATTACAGCCTGAGAGGCGATTGCGATCGCAAAATTTATCAATCGCTGCCACCATTAACTCAGTAATCATCGCTTCATCTTCCCCAGGAGCAATTAAAAAGCGATAGCCGACTGCGGGAGTAAAAGGAGTCATGCCCAGTAATTTAGGATAATATTCAATACCTAAACGATGAGATAAATCTGCCCATTGATGGTCAAAGACAAATTCCCCGTAACTATGTCCTTTGATATACAAAGGTGCAGCACCAATTAACTGACTATTGCGCCATACTGTTAAATGGCAGGGTTGCCAACCAGTGCGCGCAGTGGCACTACCCGAAACTTCGATGTTATTGAGCCATTCCCATTCTAAAAAAGGAGTATTTAACGGTTTGGCTAATTCATCCCAATCTGCTTGAGAAATTTCAGCAATTTGCGTAATCCAGGATAGGGAACATTGAGATTTAATCTGCTCAACCATAATGGCGTTTAAAGGCTGGGGTATAAACTTAAACTTTGCTATTTAGCCTAATAAATATTGCCAAAAATTGCAGAGAACTAATGACTGATTGGTGGGCATTAACCAAATGTTTCGTAGCATTATCATTTATTTGATTGCCCACCCTACGACTGTTGACTATTTGTAACTACCTCCCTATCTCCCTATCTCCCTACCTCCCTATCTCCCTATCTCCCTACCTCCCTACCTCCCTACCGGGTGAGCGAAATTTACGGTGGCAACAATTAATTTTCGCGTTGTTTAAGTAATGAGTAATAAGTAATGAGTAATAAGTATTTACTCGTTACTCGTTACTCGTTACTCGTTACTCAAAGCTTCTCTATTGTTTAACTGCCACACCTTTTTTCGTTCACCCCTCCCTACCTCCCTATCTCCCTATCTCCCTATCTCCCTATCTCCCTATCTCCCTATCTCCCAAAATCGTTAACTTATCTCAGTTGGAAACAGCCCTAGCCGATCAATCGGGGGAAGAATCACGGAAGAAAGTTAAATTTCTTCTGATTTAGAAACCTTTCAAGTCGTGTCTAATACTTTTTTCTACTTTTTCAAGGTTTTCAGACATCTTGCTCTTAAGTGTCTTAAACTAAGAAAGTTTTGGTTGGATAAGAGGCGATTGCTCTACCTTCGAACAATTTAAGATAACTAGATAAGAGTATGGATTTAGCACAAATTAAGGCAAAAGCCAAAAATCTCTTTCGGAGTGATTTGGCGCGGGATACTTTATGGATGTTGGTATCCAAACTATTCAACGTCGTCATCCAAGCGGGATATTTCATTATTGTAGCTCGGGTACTGGGTACAGAAAATTATGGTTCATTTATTGGCGTTACTGCCTTAGCTTCGATTTTATTTCCGTTTATTGCTCTAGGCAGCGAACACATTTTAGTTAAATATGTATCGAGGGATAAGTCTATATTTGGGACTTATTGGGGAAATACTCTAGTTTTATTAGTCGGAAATAGTCTGGCTCTTACTGCTATTTTATTACTTCTTTCACCATTAATTTTTGCTAATAACATCTCTGTGGTAAGTATTTTATTGATTTTGTTGGCTGACTTACTTTGTTTGGGGTTATTAGACATCAGTTGTAAGGCTTTGACGGCGAGTGCTCGCATTGACAAGACAGCACAAATGGTAATGTTAAGTAGCTGCGGTAAATTACTAGCGGCTCTTTCTTTAGCAGTATTTTTTAAGCAACCCGATATTAATACTTGGGCTTATTTATATTTTATCGCTTCGGTAATTATGGCGGCAGTCGCCATAATTTTAGTTACTAAACTTTTTGGTTATCCTCATCCAAAATTCTCGAAGCTTAAATCGAATATTGGACAGGGAATTTATTTTTCCATCAGTTCTTCTGCTCAGAATATTAATGCTAACTTAGACAAAACCATGTTAGCGAGTTTGTCAACCCTAAGTGCTACGGGTATATATGGAGCTGCTTATCGCTTTATTGATGTCGGCAGTGTACCACTTTCAGCTTTGAGTGCAGCTACTTACACCAGATTCTTTCAGCATGGTGCATCGGGGATTAAAAGTAGTTTTGGTTTTGCCAAAACTTTATTCCCCTTGATTTCGATATACGCGGTGGTTAGTGTTGCAGGCTATTTAATCTTCGCTCCTTTTATTCCAATAGTTTTAGGTGAAGAATTTAGAGGCGCGATCGCAGCTTTGCGTTGGTTAACTCCTTTACCTGCGATCGCAGCTTTTCAATATTTAGCAGCAGAGACTCTTACAGGAGCGGGGCATCAAAAAGCTCGCAGTATGGTGCAGGTTACTGCCGCAGTATTTAACATACTTTTAAATCTTTGGTTGATCCCACTTTATTCTTGGGAAGGCGCTGCCTGGGCTACATTAATTTCAGACTCTCTAAGATTGGTTTGCTTATGGGTCATTTTATTCTTAATCTACCGTCAAGACTCACAGAGCTGAGGGGGTGACAACAAGGCTAAAAAGAATACTTTCCTAGTTCTATATCTTCTGCATACAAAGTTTCTAGAACTTTCCTTGTCCTAGAAGTATATAAGTCCTGATAATTGGGTTTTTTAGATTTGTTAATTTTGGGAATTTCAAAATCTCCAACAACATTACAAGCATCGAGGATTACTTTTATATCCTCGTTAAAATTTTCTACCTTTCCAATAAAATCTATATGTAATTTACCGTTGATTTTGGGAACAAAGTAAGTAAAGGGTTGATAGTGAATATTAATCATATCAGAAGGTGGAGATTTAAGCTTTTCAGGAATGCTTGCAATAAATTCTTCAAAAGATATTCCCTCATTTACATAATGCCAACCCGTGTTAAAGTAGCCCGAAGCTAACCTTTCATAAGGATTTCTTAAAAATGCAAATTTGAGAAACGGAGAGTATATAATATCTTCCCAATTGACCTTCATTGCGGGAAACTTCTTCTGCCACTCTATTGTGGGTATATATCGCTGATAATCTTGGTTGTATCTACTCTCATTTTCAATTGAAAATAACATTGTCTTAATCGAAGATGAGGCGCTCTTCGGGACTTCATAGTACAACAAATTTAAGTTGCCAAACAATATCCTGAAGTTATAGGAATCTGATAAATCTACTGGAGCTTTCTCTGTAGATGAATCAATTGAATGATTCGAACCTTCTTGAGAGTTTACAGGATGATCAAAAATAAATAGTTCTCTCGACAAACAGTCATCTTCAACCAGCTTCAAATAGAGTTTGACGATAGCAATAGGAATGACATTTCCACCATTTTTAATAAATTTTACTAACGACGCATAAAGTTGTGGATTAATTCGAGTTGCACAAAAGATCAAGAATTCACTAGAAGTAGCTTGAGATAAATTATGCAATTCGCTGAAATTCTTGGCTTCATTCAAAAATTCTGTAGAAGATTGCTTTGTGAGAATAATATTTGGCGTACATTGCCACTCCTTTTCTACAATTTGAATTGCATCTTGAACTGATTGCTCAGTGTAGTCTTCAATGGAAACAGGTTTGGCTATTAGGTATTTTCTATATATAAATTTAATATGATCATACAATTGAATAATCCAATTCGGACTAGCATTACGTATTTTCGCTTTTAATGAATTAGCAATCATTATGGTTTCTGTAGACATTTATTAGTTATGTTGCCCACAAACTCAAGCTAAATTAGCATTGCCAATATTTTTCCAGGTGTAAATTATTCCAGGTGTAAAGTGACCTAAATGTGATCGTTGCTAACAATGATTTTGACCTTATGTCATACACTAGAATCAATGGCGATAAGAGAAAATAGTGAAAATCAATGGCAAGGGTGGAAAATTACACGGAAAATTATTATTTAATTTTGGGAGTATCCCAAAACGCGAGTGTCAAAGAAATTAAGGCAGCTTTTCGTCTGTTAGCACGTCAATATCATCCTGATTTGAATCCTAACGATCCAATTGCGGCAGAGAAATTCAAGCAGATTTCTCAAGCTTATAATGTACTGTCTGACAACAGTAAACGTCGCCGTTACGATCGTCGAATCCCTGTCCAGCAGAGTGAAACAACCAAGAAATCCCACAAAACCTCTTCCAAAGGTACTCCTACTACAGCATTAGATTTTTACAATCAGGGTCTAGTACGAACTCAAGCCAAAGAATATCGCCAGGCAATTGATGATTACACCCAAGCGATTAAGATTAATCCCAAGTTTGTCGATGCTTATCTCAAAAGATGCGAAATGCGCTATAAACTGGGGGATAACCAGGGAGTTTTAAGCGACTGCTATGAGGTATTCAGTATCGATCCTACGGTAGCCAAAGCTCACTATTATCAGGGTAGAGCGCGGTTCAGCTTAGGCTACACTCAGCCTGCAATTGACTCTTATAATTTAGCGATCGCTCAAGACAGAAATTATCCTCAAGCCCATTACTACCGAGGAATTGCCTACAAAGAGCAGCAGAGCATTACCTCCGCTATCAATGATTTAACTAAGGCTGCGGAGTTGTTCCGCTCACAAAAAAACTATGATGCATATCGTCGTACTCAGAAAACAGTTTATGAATTAAGCAGAAATAATGTCAGGGGTCGAAAAAACGGTGTGGTTTATAATTTCTTGGCGACTTTAGGTCTTTCCTTCTTTGATCCTGGAGGAGGATTATTGCCAGCATTTTCTCGCTTAGAAGACAAACAATTGAAACAAATTGGAATTCTCTACGGCATATTCTCTAGTCTCTGCTTTGTCTGTAGCTACTTTATGATTGGATTATCATTTTCCTCATTTTCCTCAAACCTCTGGCAACTATTTTTGCTCGGGATAATTCCCTTTCTCAGTCTGGTAATTACGGGAAGTATCATGCGCTTTTTCTGGCATCATCGAGGCAATTTTGCTGTTGATATCTTTATCGCGGGGGTAGCAATTGCACCTTGGGCATTATCTGCTGTTTTGATCGGATTCGTTTCCGTATCAACTCTGTCGCTGATAATTCCCTTATTGTTATTTGGCTGTTCATATAGCGCCTTAACCTTACAAGCTGGCTATGTTCAATTACTTAACATAACTGAAGCTCAATCCTCATCTCTCGTAGCTTTGATGCTCATAGTCAATAGCTATATTTCTTTTGTTTTTATTTCTAGTTTTACAACTTGAGTCAATAGATGTCTAAAATCTTCGTTCGCTATTCTCGTTATAAATTCTTTTAGACAATCCAATTATTCAAATAAATTTAATTGAATTGATTCAAATTTTGGTTTTGGTGTATTTAGTTTTGGGAAACAAAAGACTTCAAGTGCAAAACAAAAAAATAGCGCAATCTTTAGGAAGAAAACGCACTTTTAATATTTAAGATTATTTTATACTGTCAGAGACGAAAGTAAGATTTGATAGATTTAAGCTTTAGCTACTAACTACTGTTTCAGCATCAACATCGACGGTTTCACTGCTAGCATTTTCCGTAGCGACATTTTTATTTTCTTGACGAGTTTGCAATTTAGCAATCATCATCTGTGATAATTCTGTAAAGAGTAAGCCTGCGAGCATCACGTCGTCTAACTGACCCAGGATCGGAATAAAGTCTGGTGCAATATCAATTGGACTAATCAGATAAATTATTGTCCCTAGCATGACCCACCAGCGGTACTTAGGATGGCGAATTGCGTTACGATACCAGTCGTATAGGGAAGAAAGGGAAAAGTTCATCTTTAGTAGTATTAGTATCTTCGATTAACTATTTTCAGTTTGACAGACTTAAGCTAAAAAATCAGTGTGGATAACCTCATATAAATGCTTCGGTAAGTACTATATCTATATAAGGATTATAAAATTTAGAATTTGTAAGCCAATACGACGGACTTTTATGCTTTTTCCCAGAAAGCCATCCATTAAATGATAGATAATCAAAGATTTTAATTGCTTAATAATAATTTTTTTTAGACTTATATTTAATATCAAAATAATACTGATACATATTGCTAAATTTAGTAAATAACTTAAATTAAAATAGTAATAAATTACCAAGCTAATCATGCTTACTGTTATTGAGGAGTAAGCTAAAACTAACCAGAGGTATTGATTTTTATGCTTCAAAGGTAATTGAGATAATATTTCTAAAATCAGCCAATAGTGTGCCTGAGAAATTCTTGGTAGTAGTTGAGGATTTTGCCATAGATCTTGATGAATCTGTTGAGATATTTTGCCTTCCAAATCTATAACACTACGAAACACAGTGAGTGGTTGCTGACTGTTAGGAAATAAATAATCAGTAGCAAAAGTGAAGGTTGATCGCTGAAAAAATGATAACTTAGCCGAAGACCAAGGATAGATTAAGCCCATTTGCTCCAGAGGAGCATTAAGCAGGGCATAGTAACGCAAATTAGCCAAGTTAGTGGAAGATAAAACTAATTTATGGTTGTTTTCTTTAACCCGTTCAATTTGTCTGATTAGTTCAGAATTAAGGCGAAAATGAACCTGATGAGATCTGATAACTCTATGACTAATTCTAGCTTCTTCAACTTGAATACAAGAATTTATGGCACTATTAATCGTTGCCGTCATTTGATTACTGATTTCTGACTCCATTGTCAATTAATATTCCTGATTTCTATAAGAGAGCTATTATTTAGCAATTAAAGAAAGCACAAAGTTCACTAAACCGCGCCACTGTTGTTCACCTGTGCTGGTTGACTGTTGGTGCAGTTGCAATAACAAGTTGCGATCGCTGCGCCCCAAGATTGCCTGAGAATAGCGGTTGGTGATTTTACCATTAAGCTGCAAAGAAGTTTGAGCATAGGTGGTATCAGTGATATTGTTCTGACGAGATGAACTGCGTAAAATGCGATCGCGCCGATCAAGAGCAGATTTAAGTTTGTTTAGTTGTTGTAAAACATTGATAAACTGAGGATCTCGCAACAACTTGTTTACGGCTGACATATTCTGATGACGACTGACAGGAATGGGCGCTGGTAACCTGGTGGGGATAGTTTCCCAATCAACATTTTGTTGGCTTAAAATAGGTAAATCCCTGGTGATTTCTGCTACTAGAGTGCGGTTGTATAATTGTGAATTAATATCAATTAACAACAGGCAGTAAGCTAATTCCAATTGACGGCGTAACTGTAAATAGCGATTGCGTAAAGACAAATCAATTGCTGATTGTTCCAGATAGGAGCGAGAAAGATAGTATATAGCTTGGTAAACTTCCCAGGGAATAAATATCTCGTCAACAATTTCTTCCACAATGACGGTGCTGATTTCCACAGCAGTGATATTTTCCAGCAGATTATGATTCATGAACTGTCGCTTTACTCAAAACTCTTGTATTAGGAAACTTATTACTTATTACTTATTACTTATTACTTACGAGCAGTCAACCTTACCGTCCTAACCGATTAACATACTGCGATAACCCTATGATTGCTCTTCAGGAGGTTGAGTATCAGCGGCATCATTTTGTGCTGACCAATTCTGCCATTTTTCCTCAGCATCTCGAATATTCAGGGATTTTAGGTCAAAAACTTCAGTTTTAACCTCAGGCTCATCATCTAGCCACTCACTCCAGTCTCCTTGATCTTCTGGAGTTTCTGACCCATCTAAATCATCATCAACGTCAGCTAAAGATAACAAATCATTAACCATGCTTTCTTCTTCTTCAAAAGAAGGTAGCTGGGGTTCATAATTCTCTGACACAGTAGCATCAGCTTCAGGGGTGCTACTCTCAGTTTGGCTTGCAATCGCTCCTGCTTCTAAAGCATTAGGAATTTTATTGCCATAAAGCTGATTAGCGTCAGGTTCGGCAGGTAAAGACTCTCTGGTAACATCGGCAGCAATATCTACCCAGCTTGAGTGATTTGAAGCTTGTTGCTCATGGAAAGAAGACATTAGCTGAAACATTTTTTGCAGGCTGATCAGGTTGTGTTGAATCGTTTGATGCCCTTGAGTTACCTGCTGAAGATGAAACTGCTTGATTTCCGAATAGCGATCGCCCGTTAGCCTTTCGCCAATCTCATTCTCAACCTTTCCCTCAATCAGATTGATATGAGTGTGTAGATAATTATCTAGCTGGGATTGATCTGAGTCTACTTGATGACCATCGGCGGTAATTATTTTGGTGGTGATATTTAATTCTGGTGCATTGCTCATGGCAACGAGAAACGCCTCGCTAATATTGCCTGCTCTTATTGCTTGTTTAAAATCTTCGCTAGATGTCATTGGTTTTAAGCTTAAATATAGGGAATAATTAATCGAGCAAGAAGTTACAACTAGCTTAGTAATCTAGGCTTAAATTTTCTGATTAAAGAAAAATACGACGCATCTTCTCTAAACTGATGAGATTCTTAACTAAAGAGTCCTGTCTCTGTTGTACTTGCTCAATATGCCATCGTTGTAATTCCCCATAGGCAGGATTGTCAATCAATTTAAGATCAATTTCATGATTTACAGTCCCTTGAAGCAGATTAACTTGAGTCTGGAAACGGCTAGTGGATGCCGACTGTTCAATTTGATCTAAATCTAAACTATCGATGTATGTAGTAACTTCTATTTCAGCAGTTTCACTGATTGCCAAAGTCAGAGCCTCAAATATTACTCTCGCCTGAATCTGGACTGCTGTTTCCCTGTTTAAATTCATAAGTGACTGAAAGATTAAGATTGCCGCAGTTGATTAATTCTGGTAAAACTTTCTATCAATGCTTTGCAAGCTTACAGTCTATTTTTTGTCCTGTACAGAGCAAAATTATTTATAAATCAATAAAATAACGATAAGCTTTTGATAGTATGATCAACCATATAAGAAGAACTGACTTTTCCCGCTAAGTCTTAAAACAACGACAGCATAAGGGTTTCAATCTCTTACAGATTTTCAACAAGCCAATCTTAATGACAATAACCGACGGGAGAATAGGGCTTCGATATAGGGGAAACCCAAGCGATCGCACTTAAAAATGGTAAAACACGAGAGAAGTGAGGGAAAATGAAACTGAAACCCCAGATTACCCTGCTGGATCATTTTGCCAAGTTGAGTGACCCAAGAATAGACAGAACAAAAGAACATAAACTCATCGATATTCTAGCCATTGCGCTCTGTGGAATGCTATGCGGTGCGGATAATTGGGTAGCCATAGAACAATATGGGAAAGCCCAAGAAGAATGGTTAAAGCAGTTTTTAGAATTACCAAACGGTATTCCTTCCCATGACACAATTTCAAGAGTATTTGCCAGAATAGACCCAAAAGAATTTGAACAATGTTTTCTGAGTTAGAAAATCTCTCATTATTTTGAGATGCTAAAATTTGCTCTAGATACCTTTATTTGTCTAATATAGGGGTGATTTTGGCTTGTTTCAAATTATCAGATAATTTGATTTTAATAAATTCATCATAGCTGCTTTTTTCTCCAAATTTAGATGCGTTCGCCCTGCTATTAGTGGAGAGATTAGCTGGTTATTCTATTTTATTCTAAATACGTAATTCGGCTCTTGCTTGGGTGAGAACTTTTTCCGCAGATTGGGCAAAAACCACAGTGAGTAACAGTCCTAAAATAAAATCTGGCAAAAACGAATCAGTTAGAAATACCAATCCAGCAGTTAGCAACACTGAAGTATTGGCAATAATGTCGTTACGGGAACACAGCCAAACCGAGGACATATTAATATTGTCATGACGGTGACGAATCAGCAGTAAAAAGCAAATTAGGTTAGCTACTAAAGCCAAAATACCAATCTCGCTCATCAAACCAACTGTAGGGACGGTTTGAGCAAATAATTGATAGGTGGCTCTGGCAAATACAGCGATCGCCGTAATAAACATAATACCTCCCTTGAGTATTGCCGATCGCGCCTGAGCTTTTTTACCTTTTTGAATACGGTATGCTGATTTGACGGATGCAAGTGGGTATAGTCTTTCTTGGAAATCACCTTACGAAGAGTATCCCGAAGCGGTGACAGAAGCGATTGAGAATTTTCTTTAGACGATATAGATTCAGGGCAGCCATTGAGGATGAAAACCAATAAAGGGTAATTGTTCGATACTAGAAGTAGTTGTGTCGGCGAAATCTCCAGCAGGAATAGCTAACCAAATACTATTTTTTTTCTCTCCAGGAGTACCAGAATAAACTTGATTGAGCGAACGCTCGAACAGAATTCCCAATCCGTCTGGGGCAACGCTAATCTGACTTTCTTGATATTTCGGAATAGCAACTAAAGTATTAATTTTTCCTGTTTTCAGATCGATCTGAGCTAAATAGGGTTTTTCAGTATATACTTCTTTTTTTGATAATTCAGTCAGCCAACAGTATAGATGTTCGGATGTGGGGTCGAACTGACAGTTTTGAATCGAACCATCGGTATTTAAGAGTTCTTTTTCAACACCTTGACTGTTAACGTAATAGAGCGATCGCGTATATTTTAAATCTTCACGATCGGTATTGTAATTAATCATAGCTGCTCCCGTGCCATCGGCAGTAAAGTCAAGTACCCGACCAAATCTCGATAAGAAATCTAGGGGTTCGGCATAATCTTTGAGGGGTAATAGAGCAATTCCTTCTCCTTGTGCTGCTGCTACCGCCTGACTATCGGGAGTAATTAAAAAATCACCGACTTGATTATTAGTAAACACTTGGGGGGATTTATCTTCAACCAGCTTCCACAAACCATAATCTTCGGGGTTGCTGCGGTTAAGTCTTTGCACCACAATAGTTGTGCCATCTTGGGAAATATCGAATTTATTGTTTTGGTATTTCTGATTGTCTAAAATCAGCTTAATCTCTGAACCGTCTTCGGTTGGAGAATCTAATCGAGTTGAAGCTTTGTAAAGCTTGAGGTCGCTAATCCCTTCTATACTCAGGCTAGAATCAGCAGCCGAAAACAACAGAAAATTACCTTGAGGGTCGGGTTTAAAATCAAATACAGTCAGATTTTTAGGAGTTAAGATTGCTGTTTGCGATCGCGTCCAATTAGATAAAACTAATCGTCCTTTTTCTTCTCCCTCAGTACCGACATAAGCTAAAGCGCGATCGCGACTGCGGAATTGAGCTTGAAAAGACCGAATTTCTCCTCCTGCTTGTTCCTGATTGGGAAATCTCTCTTGTGCGCCTGCTAGAGTTATCTGATAAGTTTCTCCATAAGGTGCGGGATTATCTAGAGTGTAAGCCAGTCTTAGACCAGACCAACTAATTTTACCTGGAAGGGGAGGAGTAATGTTTAAATTTTCTTCGACGCTATCGCGATCCATCGGACGATTGAAAGTTAAAATAAAAGCTCGATCTTGTCCGCCAATAGTTTTATTTTGCCAGCTAAAACTACTAACTTTTGCCCCTGCATGGAACAGACATTCATCCTCGCAAGCACTATCACCCCATATTAATAACCCCATAATTAGAGAGAATAGAACGATTAGGGCGATCGCTAATTTATCTATTGGTTGAGATAATCTAGATTGGTTCATCTATAACTGTAGGGATCTGCTGGTGTAGGAATGGTTTTTATCGCTCTTGCTTCAATAACTACAGAACGTTTTTCAGTAATCGTATTAGTCTCAATTCGATCTTTAACTGGTAAGGTTTCAGCGATCGCCACTCCTTTAACTGTCAGCCAACTATCTACGGGGTATTCGCTACGACTGGTATCTAGTTTAACGGGGATACCAATCGGATAGGCATCTACGGCACAACAGGTAATTACAAAACGCGAGAGCATAACATAATTATTGGGCAGTTCGCTCAGGTGCAGTACAAAACCTGTAATGTTAGCTGGTTGTCCACTATAGGCATCTGGTTCGGGATAAGCGTTAATCGTCCGTATCCATTCAATTAACGATCGCTCTTGGGGCTTACTAGCAGTGCGAAAGGCTTGGGGTTGAATGGTGGTTAGAGGCAGATCCCCCACTCCTCTTTTCATAGCGGTTTGGCTGGTTAAAACTTTCGGCGGAATTAATAGTCCTGCGATCGCTACCATTAACAATAAACTATTGCCCAATCCAGGGGGAAATAAGCTAATGTGATCGCTGTTGTTGAGCTGGCGATTATTTGAAATTGACTTAACTTTAATAATGCCTAATACAAGTAAAATTATGCCACTACCCAATACTAGGCTGTAGTAATTAGGATGAATTAATAATTTATACTGTCCCGTAAAGCTATACTTCAACAGTAAAACTCCCCAAGCTAGTAAACTCAATCCCTCTAGCCAGCCAAACACAGATCTTTTGCGGTTTTTAATATAACTAGATTTCATTACAAATCAAATATTTATTTTAAAAGAATAGCGTTGCTGAATACGTAATGCTTTACTTGTATTTATTTAACCTACTCGTTAAAACATATAGACTTTGAATGCTTATAGCTTATAGCCTAGAGCTTATATGCGAAGCGGCTTGCACTAAAGCACTCGCTTCGCGTCGCCCTCGAATGGGGGTATCCTTTAGGAAAGCTTTTATCAAAAGAAATAACTGTAAGCCAGAGTAAAAATAAAGGTTAACTGGGCAACCAAGGTAAAAATATAGACAATAATCTTGGGTTTGAAAATTGATGCCATCAAGCCAACACTTTTAATATCGATGGTCGGACCAAATACCAAAAAAGCGAGTAGAGAACCACTGGTAAAAGTAGCAGCAAAAGATAGAGCAAAAAAAGAATCAACTGTAGAACAGATCGAGACAACCGCAGCTAGCAACATCATTGCCAGAATCGAAGTTATGGTGTCTTGTCCGAGACTTAAAATAATTTCGCGGGGGACAAACACCTGAATCGTCGCAGCGATCGCACTACCAAAAACCAACATTCCCCCCAGTTCGCTAAATTCAGCTAGTAGGTTTGTAAAAAACAACTGCCATTTAGACTGCAAATTCTTGCCCGTCGCTGGTTTAGTCTCTACCGATAGAGAATCATTAAAAGGAATAGATTTTCCTTGTCCTAGCAAGAAAGTACCAGACTTTAACAGTGGCGAGATATTATCGGGTTGAGAACCAACTATCGGCTGAAGTCTTTTAGCAAAAGATGTCTGCAATAAAGCACGAGAATCTGGCTGAATGCTAAACACACAACCGACTATAGTTGCGATCGCAGCCGAAAACAAAACTCTAAAAATGACGATGTTTGAGCGATCGCCAAAAGCAATCCAAGTAGACCAAATCACAATCGGATTAATCGTCGGTGCTGCTAAGAGAAAGGAAATTGCCACAGAAGGGGGAACTCTAGACAATAGCAATCTTCTGGCTACGGGAACATTTCCGCATTCACACACGGGAAACAAAAAACCGATACAGCTACCAACTAGCGAACCTAGTACGGGGTTTTTTGGTAGTTTGGCAATTAACTGCTTTTCGCTAATCAAGAATAATAAACTACTAGAAAGCAATACTCCTAATAGTAGGAAAGGCATTGCTTCAACCAATAAACTCAAAAATAAGGTGAAAGCATCGTGCAGTTGATTCATAAATAGTAGTTCAGTTTGTTTTAAACCCCACGCGATCAATCACGAATATTGTATCGAATTTGACCTGTAACTTTGGCGATCGCTCTCCACATAGTCTAAAGATCGCAGTTTTTATTGCTTAAAAATTAATTTCGATCGAGATATAATTGATTTTTAATTTTACGTGGAGGAAATGATGGACAAGAAAATACTTACTACTCTAGGTTGTTCTGGCTCAATCGTATTATCAATATTAGGGGCTAATGCTGTTAATGCTAAAGAATATGTTTTTACTGCCCCCGAATTAGATAGTCAAATTGAAATCCCTCAAAGTGATACCGACTATCCTTTGGTCGGCTGTAGCTGTAGCGCATACGATGCTGAAACCGCAGCCAGAATGGATCGAGAAGGAGATAAGGCGATCGCGCTTTATGGTTGCGACTGTGCTGGTCATCGAAATATGGCACGGAATGTTGATTCAGATCGAGGAAGAGCAAAATAATTGATTGTCTTAAACTCCAAGCGATCGCTATATGGGCTATAAAGCGTATAAATAGCCTTTCCTGGTTCTCTCCCCACATTTCCCACGCCGACAATTCTTCTTCTAGGTGCAGTGATAGTTTGAACGGCTTGCTGACGATCTAAAGTCTTTACCGAACTATCAACCGAACCCCCTTGTAAGGTGATTTCTAAGAAATAAAGTACCAACAATAAATATTTTATGGGACCTGGATTCCCGTGAAAACGGGAATGATATTGGTATCTTCTTTGCTAGAAATCACCTTAGACTGCAAAAATGCACTTCAAGGACTTGCTAATACTACTATCACTTGTCCTCCAGCAGACGGTAGTATTCTGTCAATTATTAATTGAGGGATAAAGTGGCGTATGACCACGATTCGTGAATTAAATAAAACACTATAAGCAGGTGGACAATATTATTTTTAATCTACATCACGGCAGAATAACGCATTTAGTGATTTTTATGTCTAATTAATTGTGTCCACCTGCTTATATAGTAGTTGACTATAGCGTTTCTCGTCACGACTTGGAAGGTTAGCATATTTATCCACTAATAAAACAACGTAATTTCGTTAAAATAGTATTTATGTTCGCCCTGTAAAACCTTTGTTGTGTAAGGATTTCAGAGAAACCTTCCAAGTCGTGTCTCGTATTGGTGAGGTACACCTCGGTTATGTTTGGGTAAAGGGAAAAGGTTAAAGGGGAAAAAACTGTACCTCATGAGCCTGAGAAACGCTATATTTAAACTTTTACTTAACTTGTCACCAATGCTCTACCAGGATGAATAAATTCACGATGGTTTACAGTGCCGTTGAAATTAACAATTGAAACTGTCGCAGTGGTATTAATTCCTAAATCCACAGATAGAACAGATTCTTTTTTAATGTTCAAAGGTTAATTCCAAAAATTTGTGACATTGTAACCTAAGTTTTCCATCATTTGATAAAGCAGGGGAAGACTCAACCCAATCACGTTGCTATGACACCCTGCAATTTTTTCGACAAAAATACCGCCTTTCCCTTCCAAAGCAAAGCTACCAGCACATTGAAGGGGTTCTTCTGTAGCAACATAGGCTTCAACAATGCGATCGCTAATATTGGCAAAATAAACCTCAGTAATACCACAGCGAATAATTTGTCTTTGCTGCTTAAGGTCTATCAAAGCATGACCTGTATAGATTTTTCCCATTCTGCCACGCATTCCTCGCCAACGAGCGATCGCAACTTGGGGGGATTCTGGTTTACCATAGATGCGATCGTTTACCGTTAATACCGAATCACAGCCTAAAACTAAAGCATCTGGAAATTGAGGTGCGACGGTTTCAGCTTTACACTTAGCCAAAGTTTTTACCAACACTTCAGCATCTTCGCTCTGTATTTGATCTTCATCAAAATCACTTTTGCAGACGATAGGCTCAATCCCTACCATCCGCAGCAACTTCAGGCGAGCAGGCGAAGCCGAAGCCAAAACAAAACTTACCGACGTATTATTCTCAGTCATAGGTTAGATAGCGGTGAGCATCAACGGACAGTAAAAGACTTTACTGCAACTTCAAAACTATCCTTTACTGTATCCCAACGTTTTTGAGGAGTAGATAAGTTGAAGGTGAAAATTTTGCCTCTACTAACCGCAACGCTAGCGATGTTATGTCTTTCTCCTTGCTCAGGCAAATTCTCTTCATATTCTAGAAGATAATACTTTTTATCTTGATTCTCACGGGCTTCGGCTCTAATAAACTCGGTTTCTCTTGCAGAATCTGGAGTATTGTTAATCGCTTTTAACATACGATATCCAACTTCTGATGGACTACCCAAGTCTGACAAAGTTTTACCATCAGGAACTTCGTTAATAATGACGCTTAAGTTTTCAGTTCTTTCTACTAAATCTCTAAAAACTACATCTACAGTTCTTCTGGCAGATGTTCCTAGATTAACGGGTATCCAACCATTAGGATATAGAAACTCATATCCTTTACTGGTATTAACGTAGCTTTGTAACCCGCTTACTCCCGTTGAACAGCTAGACGCTACTAAACTTAATACAATTAATAATCCAGCGAAGAACGACTTAAACATTGTTAATTAATTACCTCTATCTATATTTTCCGATTTGTCGAGGTGGATCGACCTCTGACGGGGATGTGTTTACACCATAGTTGTTCACATCTAGTTAAGTTAGGACTCTTGATTTCTGATGTTATAACTTTTGAGCATCAATGTCTCATGACGCAGAAATACCCCACGCTGTAATGTATTGAACATGGGGCAAAATTATCGTAGTTTGTTTTAGATTGAGTATTTAAAACAGTATTTAAAAACTTAACTAGCATTTGAAGCATATACAGCAACTGCCATAATACCACCCAAAAGCAAAAATGCCAGAACTCCCAAAATTACGTAATTGCGCTTTTCAGTTGCATCTGGCTCATCAGCTGTATACATTTTAGGCTCTTTTGCAAAATTATTTAATAATCCACCTTCTTCTTCTGTATAGGGCATAAATTGTAATTTCCTCTTATTTTTATTTGTAAACCTTAATAAATAGTAATCTTATTTGTCCATTCGCACAATTAACCTGAGTTCGGAGTTCAATCAGAACTCAACTGAAGCTGAATTTCCTTGTCATCAGACACCGCAGATATTTCTTGATAATCTAGCTTTAAGGATAAATTGGGCTGAAGGGCAACAGAGCCATTGACAATTAGACCTTCTCCATGAATTCCCGAACCATAGCCGAGATCTAGCGTCCAAAAATGTTTGCTGGGGCTAATTTTTCCAGCAGAATGTAGTTTACTTCCCCAAACGACAAACACCTTCTGTTCTTTCTGTTCAATATGTGACTCATATTGAATAAAGGCAGAACATTTAAAACCCAAATTTTCTGAATCAATTAAATTGGTGTTTAGTTCAGAGCTACTTTTTTCCCGGTCGCTGCTATAAGCTAAAGTGATATCACCGATTTGAGAATTTATTTTCCTCTGCAAATTATGATTATTGTCTAAAGCTGCTGATGCTGAAAGGGACAAGAAGTCATTTTGCACGGAGATTTTAATCTCCGTACTGTAGGAGTCGGTTTGAGTATTGCCTTTAGTAATTAAGTTTAGGTTAGAAGTCGCTCCCCAATTGAGCTCGAA
Source organism: Cyanobacteriota bacterium (assembly GCA_942490675.1). Lineage (GTDB taxonomy): Bacteria > Cyanobacteriota > Cyanobacteriia > Cyanobacteriales > Xenococcaceae > Waterburya. The sequence continues at coordinate 35,284 of CALNYB010000020.1, forward strand.
CTTCTGTTTTTCTTGATCGTTGTAATAATTAATCACAAAATTGTCGGCGGGTTGAAAACGAACATGAGAATGTAGATCTACTGTCGACTCCTTAGCTAATAGAGAAAAAGTTGTCTTGACTGGCAAAATATCGCTGTCATAAGTTAACTGAGTAAAACCAGCTAATTTAGCTTCATAAATAAAACCTACTCCCATAGTTATCTGGCTAGCTACGCCGTGATGATAAGTAATGCCACCACGGAATTCTTCAAATTCTTGAGCATGATTATCTTGATCTAGAACAGCCTGTTTTGCCAGATTGTTATTTCCTCCTCCAGAGACTGTTAGGGTTGAACTACCAACAACCAATAGTGGTGACGAGTCAGTGTAATTTAATTGAGGCAGGGTAGACTCTTGAAGATTATTTTTCCCCCAATGTTTAACTGTGGTTAAGCCCCAGTATTTATGTTGGTTAGCACTAGGCCACAAAGTATTTTGAAAACCCAATATCAAGTCAATCTTTTCTGAATCATGGATAAAAGGCTTGTTGCCTAAGGACAAATAACGATTATCTTCAGGACTTACTGAAGAATTAAAGCTATCTAATTTGTTAATAGTTAAAATGCGATCGACTAACCCGAACATTTGAGGTCTGTCTGGCAAGGCTTCTTGAGCAAATAGTTTTGCCGAGATGATTGAAGTTTGAGAAATATCTAGGGATGATTGGTTAACAAATTTAGGATTAGCCAAGGCGGAACTAGTACAACCAAGACAGCCTAAAATGCCACCAAAGAGGACGTTTGCTACAATGGCTTTCATTGATCTATGAGGAATATAATCGAAAAGTTGCTTATTGCTTATTTACTAACTGATACCTAGTCCAACTAAAGATTTATCAACCAAGCTTTCCTTAACTGAAGGAAATTACTTAGAAAAATTACTTAGAAAAAGTAGTTTGGTTTTAAATCAAATTTTCAGTTTTGTAGTTGTCAACTAATATGCTAGTAGCAAGTACCTTATCGAGTTTTTTACTTTCTCTACTATTCTATAATGAATCCTTTTTTATTGTCGAGCATAAAGTTTATGTAAAGATTGACCAAGAATAGCTTGAAGAGCAGATAAATCAAAGATTTAACTACTTGCAAAAACTCGTGATAGCATCAAAGCTATTCCGAGTTTGTCTAATAACTTTAATAAAATTAAACACATGAAACGATTCGCAACTGTTTTGTTACTAAACTTGGGCATAATTAGTGGTCTAGTCAACACTGCTCAAGGGGAGAATCTGACCACGGCACCAGATGAATTGACTGAAATTATTGCTGGAATTGAAGCAGCAGCAAACAAGCAAAATCTTGATAAGCTGATTGAGTATTACGGAGCCGATTTTACTAACACAGACGGTTTGACTACTGATACTCTGGCAGAAGCTTTAACACAGATGTGGTCAGACTATCCTCAACTCAAATACAGCACAGAGATTGAATCTTGGTCAGAAGAGGGAACCCAGCTAATAGCAGAAACTATAACCACTATTAGAGGTGTCAAAAATACTCAGGGGAGAAAAGTTCGCTTAAGCTCGACTATTAAATCCCGTCAATACTTTCAGGAAGAAAAGTTAGTTCGTCAGGAGATTTTGGCAGAACAATCCCAGTTGACCTCTGGGAGTAACCCACCCGAAGTAAAAGTTGTGGCACCAGAGGTAGTAAAAGTAGGAGCAAAGTATAGTTTTGATCTAATCGTCAATGAACCCTTGAACGATCAAGTTTTGCTAGGGGGAGTGCAGGAAGAGAAAACGGCGAGTAATCTGTATCTTAACCCCACCGCAATAGAATTAGAACCATTGCCAGCAGGAGGAATCTATAAGGTGGCAACTGCTCCTTTGCTTCCAGATAGTAATTGGCTTTCAGCTATTTTAGTTCGAGGAGATGGGATTACGATGATCACTCATCGAGTCAATATTCAGGAAGAACAAGCTGAACAATAAAATTGAGCTAATGTCAGTTTGTTTCTTCCAAGTAAGGATGTCAACAGGTGAAAATAAAAGTAAGTTAAACAGATTATCTGGTATTAGCAGAGGTTTCCACATAAAACGTAAACGTCTGATTTATAGATTTACCTCGTGTTTGGCGATAGAATTTATTATTACCGTGGGTAAAACTGATGATTAGGTAAAGCTTGCTTGAAAAGAAGATCGCTAAATATTTTGACACTTCCACGTCACCACAACAAACCACATAAACTGCCTCGGAATTGGTTAACCAAGCGTTTTCGTTACACCTATCTCAAACTGTTAAGATTACGCGGTAAACCTAGATTTGTAGCTAAAGGTCTAGCGGTGGGAGTTTTTGCGGGCTGTTTTCCTTTCTTTGGTATTCAGACTTTTCTCGGTCTTTTTTTGGCTACTGTCTCCCGAGGAAGTAAGGTGGCAGCATTGGCAGCAACCTGGATTAGTAATCCTCTGACCTATCTCCCACTCTATCTATTTAATTACAAGATTGGCAAGTTATTGCTTGGTTCCAAAGATACACAATTGCCACCTTTGGATATCGAATCTTTTGCCGCTTTCAAAGAATTAGGCTCAACTTTCGCTATTACGTTGTTTACAGGAAGCTTTGTAGTTGGGATGATTTTAGCGGTGTTTACTTACTTTTACGGTTTGGCAATCTTAGAACAACTGCATGATCGCTCAGTTAGTCGTCGTCATATTAAGCATATTAAGAAAAGGAAATAAGTGTTATTGAGAGTGGAATGCTTGAGCAGATCGAGAGCCAAAAATTTCGGTAGTACTACCATAAGTCGATGTCGAAAATTTGTTTATTCTGGAGACGATTTTGTCCACTGTTGACCAAGGATTAAAGTATGTTCTTTCCAGTCTACCGAAGTATGAGGATAGTCCAGACGATAATGTCCTCCTCGACTCTCGATGCGGAATGCAGCACTTTTAAGAATTAAATAGCCGATGTCTAGTAAGTTAAGCGTTTCAGCATATAGCTTTAACTGAGATTCTGCTTCGGGGGCAGAGAATTTGAATTGTTGATGGGGAGAGACTCCCTTTACATATTTATTGAGAGCTAAATCCGCCATTTGCGATCGCCAATTGATGATCGTGGCGATCGCCTGTTCCATAACTTCAGCGTTGCGACAAATTCCTGCGCTTTGCCACATCAGATCGGGTAGTTGATGTTTAATGGAATTAACTAGGTGCATTTCAGTATCCCAGTCGCTAGATATCTCCTCTGTTCGAGGTGGCTCGACAGTGGGGAGAGCATGGGGTTTTAGTTTTGCCAGTTGAGAAGCATAAACTACGCATTCAAGTAAAGAGTTGCTTGCCAAACGATTTGCGCCGTGAACTCCAGTGCTAGCGGTTTCTCCCACCGCATAAAGTCCCTTAATTGAAGTTTGGTTCATGGTGTCAACGGCAATACCACCCATCCAATAGTGAGCCGCAGGAGCAACAGGAATCGGCTTAGTAAACAAGTCCACATTCCAATGTTGACAGACGCGAATAATATTGGGAAAACGATAACGAATCCGATCTTCAGGAATTGGTTTGAGATCGAGATAAACGTTGCTCTCCCCTGTTTTCTGTAAGTGGCTAAAAATAGCTCTACTCACTACATCTCTGGGGGCTAATTCTCCACTAGGATGATAATCAAAAGCAAAACGTCGTCCGCTGTGATCGATTAGATGCGCGCCCTCTCCTCTGACTGCTTCGCTAATTAAGAATCTCGGTGCGCCAACTACGGTTAGGGCAGTGGGATGAAACTGAACAAATTCTGTATCCCTAATGATTGCTCCACTCCACCAGGCGATCGCCACTCCGTCCCCTGTACTAACTTTAGGATTAGTAGTTTGAGAAAATACTTGTCCTCCCCCTCCAGTTGCCAGAATTACTGCCGCAGATTGAATCCAGCTGATTTTATGATCTTTGAGAATACTTATACCTTGGCATTCTTGCTGGGAATTGAGCCATAGCTCCAGGGCAAACGTCTGTGACCATACCTGAATATTGTCCCGCTGCAACACCTGTTGTGCCAAGGTAGCGACGATCGCTCTCCCAGTGGTGTCCGCAGCATGAAGTACCCGAGGGCGAGAATGAGCAGCTTCTAAAGTCATAGAGAGCTGACTTTGATGTCGGTCAAAGGCTACCCCCATTTCTACTAGTGATTTAATTGAATCAGCAGCATGATCGACCAAAAACTCGACTGCACTGCGATCGCACAATCCTGCTCCAGCTTTTAAAGTATCGTCTAAATGCAGTTTCGGAGAATCTTCTGGACTAATTGCCGCCGCAATACCCCCCTGAGCCCAATCACTAGCCCCCGTATTTAATTGATCTTTGGTGATCAGAGCAACTTTCAAATTATCAGGCAAACATAATGCTCCGTAAAGTCCCGCAGCCCCTGAACCCACTACTACTACATCAAATTTAGGGTAATTCAATTTTAGTTATCTTAAAACATCTTAATTGAAATTTATCATGCCACATAGGGATAAAAAAAAACCACGCTCAATCTATAAACGTGGTTAGAAAAGTTACATATCACTCTGTCTACTGACGACAAAGCTTGTCATTTCAGTGAGTAGAGTTGATGATTGCTGATTTTTAATATAGTCCAGGATTATAGCGATCTCCTCCTGCGTTCATCGAAGATTCCATGTCTGTAACAAAGAACTCATCTAAATTTGCCTGTAAACGCTCAATTTGACTTTCGCTTAAGCCAGGAATTTCTAAGACATCTTCTACAGTGTCGTAGGGAGCATTTTGAATGATTTTGCTAGCGAGATTGGGATAAAATCCTCGTAGTTTGCGAAACTCTCTCACGTCGCTGTTATTGAGGTCAAGCTTTCCTTTAATTAACTCTTGGCGTTTAGCATCGGCAGTATTGATACGAGCTAATAGGGTTGAAGACTGTAGATTTACATTAACAAATCCAGTTTCACTTGCTTGAGCAGAGGGGGCAAATCCCCAAGAACCTACAATTAGTAATAAGGCAGCTAAAATGCCTACAAATCTCTTCATTGATTTTAATTCCTCCTGATTTGAAGATACTTTACTCACAGAGAAATCTTTTATGTTCTCTATAAATATTAATTTTTGTTTTCTATTTTTTCTTTACGGAGGCTTTTGTGCCTAAGAGACAATCAAAACCTCTGAACAGATGACATTGATATATATCATAATTCTTTGACCACATTTTTTAAATATTAAGTTCTAGATTAAGTTCTAGTAATTCTGTTTGCTGCTCGACAAAATAGGTCAACCATATACATAATTAAGCAGTTTGTTTGTTACATCAAAACAGGCATGAGAGAGAGTTTGCTTAATTGAACCCTTATTTTCTTAATTTATAAAGTCTCCTGGTGCCAAATAAACATCAATGATCCCAAAATACGATCAGTAAATGTTGCCAAGGCGCATAGAAATATTGAGAGATTAGCTAGATTAGTTATTCCCAGTCCTAAACAAATTCACAGGTAAATAATTTATAATCAAAATGAGTAGCTATTATCGAAAACCAGTAAAGCAGCAAGCAGTTTTGAAAGAGTTTAAAATTTTAATAGTTTCAATCGCTATCTTCTGGGGGATTGAGATCCTCGACCTTTTTATATTTCAAGGCAGTTTAGATCGCTACGGTGTTCAGCCTCAAAGCGCAATTGGCTTGCGGGGGATCATATTTGCTCCGTTTCTTCATGGAGGATGGGGACACTTGATGGCTAATACCATCCCTTTTCTTACTTTGGGTTGGTTGACCATGATTCAAGAAACCAGTGACTTTTACATTGCGTCAATTATGAGTGCGCTCATTGGCGGTATTGGAGTCTGGATATTTGGTTCCCCTGATTCAGTTCATATTGGTGCTAGCATCCTAATATATGGTTATCTAGGCTTTTTGCTATTGCGGGGATATTTTCAGAAAAACTTTCCCTCGATCGCTTTGTCAATATTCGTTCTCATAGCTTATGGAAGCTTTATTTGGGGTGTCTTTCCTTCACAGATCGGAGTTTCTTGGCAAGGACACTTGTTTGGTTTTATCGGTGGCGCGATCGCTGCTAAGATGGTTACTCAAGAAAAGAAATTTGGTGAATAATTGATTGATTAGTTAATTTATTCAATAATGTCGGGCGAAAACCAGTGCGTCTCGTATCTGTTTAACAAACAAAGGTGTGGTTCCCCATGTACTTATCCGCAGGTAGCCCGACTAGGAACAAGCATTACCGATAGCAATCCTGGGGTGAGCGAAATTTACGGTGGCAACAATTAATTTTCGCGTTGTTTAAGTAATGAGTAATAAGTAATAAGTAATGAGTAATAAGTAATGAGTAATAAGTTTTACTCGTTACTCTTTACTCAAAGCTTCTCTATTGTTTAACTGCCACACCTTTTTTCGTTCACCCGCAATCCTGTTTGAGTCATGAAAGTTTAAAAAGATGAAAGTCAGAGGGCAGAAGTTATTTTCACGAATCATTTAGGATTGCTATAGCCAATACAGCATCTTATTTATTTTGATTGAGATAAGATGAAATTAATGGCATTTTTTCTTGAGGAATAAAAAAATTATTATCGCAATCAAACTCATCTAAATAAAATCGATTGTCAACAAATTTAAAAGCTGCGTATTTCCAATTTTTAAGTTGCTGATGAACTTTGTCATCTTTTGCTACCCCTTCAATGAGTAAGATCGGACGATGATCATTGATGGTTTTTTCTGAACCTAATAATACTTGATATTCAAATCCTTCCACATCTATCTTGATAAAATCTGGTTGCAAATTAAAACTATCGAGAGTTTTAACATCAATAGTTATTTTGGCGATTTTGAGTTTATTAGCATCAAAAAAGTAAACTGTGTTTTTATTTAACCAGCTTGCTGCTTTTTGGCGATCGCAAGATCCTAGAGCTGTCATGGGCTTATTATTATAAACAGGATAATAAAAATCCAGAGATTTTGGCATATCTCCCAGCCCTACTTTCATATATTGAAAATTGTTAAATTTATTTACCAATTTATCTAGGTAAGGATAATTAATTAAGTTAGGTTCAAAAGAAATAACTTTTGCATTGGACTTTACGGTAAATATCGAAAGAGCAGACATACCTACATTGGCACCAATATCCAGAAAAAGTTGAGGGGAATCGGAACAAAGCAAATTGAAAGCCTTAAAGTCTGGTTCATGAACTTTGTTCAAATAATAATTGACTTGATAATTATTTTTAATCTTGTATATAAATTCATAAATTCTGGGAAATTGTAGCAATAGAGAACGAACTATTTTATTCATTACTTAATCCAACTTCTCTTTAATAAAAATAAATTTGATACGAATTAGTTGATTCAGAAAATTCAGATTAAATAGGTTGAAGATAATTATCCATACTTAGCTTCGTTATTCAATTATTACTTGATCGCCTACAGTAATTACCTTTCCTGCTTCGGTAGGAGACAACCTGGTATTAACTGCTAACCGAAAAAAATGATTAAAGTGCGATCGCTCTGTCCATTGGGGGAGAGTGATTTTTCTTTGTTCAATAAAAGTCTGTTGAAATTTAGAGTAAGGTTTTCCCGTTTGTGGATCACGGGTGACAACTATACAGCGTTGACAGGGATTAACTCCTATAAACTTTACCTCACCAACTTTAAATTTAACCGTTTGCTCTGGGTTAGTAAAGAGCCGATCTTCCCAGAAAGCAGGTACACCAGCAATCTCAATATTGGCACGAAAACGACGGCGGATATCTGCTGTATCTAGTTCAGGATACCAGGAGGCGATCGCTTCTAGAGTTGCCGTACTAACTAGAGTTGGTCCAGGAGATGCAGTATCATCAGGAAATCCCCTGTTTAGATCTTGTCTAATCTCTACAGGAAAGCCAAAGTATGACTCTAGCCAATTACGAATACCTTTCTGTTCTTTAATCAAATCAAATTCTGCTCTCTGATCTGCTCCCTGTAGCCAGAGAGAGAGAATATTAGTTTTTGAATCAAATTGTGAGCGCAGAGCATGAATTTTTGGGTTACGTTTGCCATTAACAAAATTACCCTGGGGATCAAAAATTGCCCAAGAGCGATCGCCTTCTAAAGCTCCAGATTCTAAAATAGTTACGCGATCGCAATCTACTCGATCTAAAGACTTGATCGGATACACTAACAAGCGAGCAACATGAGGATTAATCGAAGACATAAGATAATAATCAGTAACTATTGATATATTATCCAGTAAAGAATCCCCACTGAATTTTCTTTAATAGCTATTCACTATTGCAAATCAACGGAATTAGACAAAATAGTATCGTTATTACTGACTGACATTAAAAGACGGCGACGATTGTTTAACGCCTTTTTATAGTCAGGATTAACCTTTAAGGCTCGACTGTAGGATTTGAGGGCTTCTTTATGCTGCTGGAGTGCTTCTAATGCTGCACCATGATTATTCCAAGCAAGATCATAGTCGGGTTTGAGTTTAATTGCTGCTTCATAGGCTGCGATCGCCTCTGGGTAAATTTTCAGCTTGAGATAAATATTGCCCAAGTTATACCAAGCCTGATGTTGCTCTGGGTTGAACTTCAAAGTCTTTTGATAAACGGCGATCGCCTCATCGTAGCGCTGTAGCTGATATAATATACTACCTTGACTATACCAAGCCTGACGATATTCAGGATTGATATCAGTAACTTCTTGATAGGCAGCGATCGCCTGTTCGTATTTACCTGCTCTAGTTAAAACTTTACCTAACTGATAGTATGCCAGATGGAAGTCAGGCTTGAGAGAGATCGCCTGTTGATAAAATGCGATCGCTTGTTCATTTCTACCTAAGTGTTTATAAGCATTTCCCTGGTTATACCAAGATGTATGTTCTTCAGGATTAAGCTTAATTGCCTGCTGATAAGAAAAAGCAGCTTGAGAATATTGTTTGAGATGACTTAAGGCAATACCACGACGATACCAAGCCTGTTCTAACTCTGGCTGCGAAACTAGTGCTTGATCAAAACAGTTTAGAGATTCACGATATTTTTGCTGTTGCTGTAAGGCAATACCCCGATTAATCAAGGTTTGATAGTGAATCAATTGAAGATTTTTCCCTGAAGCCTGACAAGAAACATTTTGTTCATATTTCTTAAGCTCACTCACTAATTCAGTAGGGAAATTATAAGCATAGAAATTATTCTTGCTGGCTATTTCTACTGTCTCTGGCTCAACATCAATACTGGCTGATGATTGCGGGACATCAATCAAGAAGGTGCTAATGGAGATTCCTGCAATAGTCAACCAAGTTTGAGGCTTCATGAGTTTTTATCGGTTTCTTTACTTTCTTTATCTAATCTTGATATTGGATGACTAGCTGTGATCTCAGTTCGTCATTCAGTGTGATCGAAATTTTAGATATAGGAAATCTCAGCGACAAAGAAAGTTTCTTTGCCGTAATTTTTGCATTTCTTTTCCATCATACAGCCTTGAGTCAGTTTTGCTAGTCGATCTTCTCAATTAGACATATTACATATTACTTATTGTGGTTTTTAACTAAAGTTTTTCATCATGGCTTGAACGATAGATTGAGAAATAAATGGTAATATAGACTTATTCTGGGCATTGTCCTTACCTTCAGTGAACACACTCAGTAGATAAGGTGAGACGTTAGGAATTTCAATATAGGCTACATCGTGGCGCACTCGACTCATCCAGCCAGCTTTAGACCATATTTGAGCATTACGGGGCAAAGCTTGCCCCAGAAACCCTGTAATCTGATTTTCACCGTCACTATCAATAAATTCTGTGGGATTGAGGCTGCGCTTCAACAACTGCATCATTTTTTGCGATCGCTCTGCTGACACTGCCACACCGCCGATAATACTGTGTAACAGTCTGGCAACCGCATCAGTAGTGAGCATATTACGGTTTTCCATTAATTCTCCTAAAAAAGCCCTTTCTCTGCCATAGGCACCGTCACCCCAAGTTTTCTGATTGACATTAATACTCTCTAATTCCTCCCAACCCAAAGATTGAAAATAGCGGTTCACAATGTTGCGCTGTTTTTGCCAAGTTTCAAACGGCTGTAAGGGTAATTCAGGACCACTCGTTGTGCCTGTTAAAACATCTACGAGGAGGCTAGTAGCATCATTACTCGATTCAACAATGGCATCACGAATAGCTCGGTTTAATTCCAGTGACTCGGCAACCATTCCCCCTTGTAACCATTCCTGCATCGCCACTAAATAAAATAGCTTGACTACGCTAGCAGGATAGATTCTTTCCATTCCTCGATAGCTAAATCCTTTGACCTCATACTGCCAAAATTCTGTAGCAGACAACGCGCCTCCCGTATTAACAATTACTGGTTCTTCATACACAATCCAGGTTAAAGCAATCTTGTCTCTGGTTAAGCTAGGAAATTGTTCTCTGGCAGCTTGTAAAGTCTGGTGAGCAATTTTGGCTAACTGTTCATCTTGGCGGAAAAAAGGCATAAAAACAATGGACAATAGAGAATAGACAACGAAGCATGAGCATCATTGTTCTATTGTTTAGTCTATCGTGCCAGTCAAAAAGGGATAAGGGATAAGGAGACAGATTCTTTCTCCTTATTTTTATCTTCTCTTTCAAAAGAAGACCCACGGCTATGAGGATGTCAAAATTTATGTCAGACTTTGAACCATCCCGATATTTAGATATTTAAAATATTTCTCAAAACCAAACTACTGTTTTCAATCTGGATGGGGTTTAAATCAAATAAGTTTTCTCATCGCATATTCAATTCGAGCGCAAATAGCGACTTCTGGCTCGCTATTAGTTAATTCTTTAAACCTACTAGTGATTGTTGAGCATAATTCAGGTTGAGTTGTTTCTGCCAAAGTATTGGCTAATGCCTCAAGTCCAACAATGGCAGCATAACGAACTATCCACTCTCCGTCTTCTGTAGCGAGCAAAAGAGTTTTTAATACTTTTTGCTGTGCTGGGACAACTTCCTCAGTCGGTAACTTCGACCAAATAATATTACCTAATCCTTTAGCTGCTGAACGGCGCACACTCTGGGAGAAATCTGTAACTGCCGCTTTCAATAACAAATCCAATGCGGAAGGGTCGCCAATTCCTGCAAATACTCTTGTTGCCCAAGCTCTTGCTCCGTAGTTATAACTGTCAAGATTATTTAACAAATAAGGTACGACAGGTTCACCGATGCTAATTAACCCATCTACCGCAGCAACCGCAGCACCTGGGTTATTAAAGCCTAAAACTTCAACCAGAGTTGGTATTGCAGAGCGATCGCTGACTTCTGCTAAATTTTCTACAGTTTTTAACAGTAAATCAGCAGAATCTGCTTGGTTTACCGCCTCAATTAATTGTTGAACATCGGGCATTCGTATAGGGCTTACTAAAAATCTTGAATATATAGGGTTTATGGTTTATCAAGATAATTTTACCATTTAACTGAGATCTTGCACCTAATATGTAATTTATCTGTGCCATGAGGGTAAAGGGGAATCCTAAAGGATATATTATGCCCTTGTGGTACCGCTTCGCATAAGGTTAAGGGGAAAAGGGCATTAAATTGATTGCCAACTTCAAAATATTTAGTTTTTTTGTACTGCTGCAAGATCTGAGTTTAATAAGAATTTACCCTGACTGCCTGACACATCTCAGAACAAGCTAATTAGAATGACATTTGATTTCTTGAATACGACTAAACCAAAGAGCATCATAGTAATGTTTCTTGGCTTTTTGAGAAGCAAAACAAGATTGAACATCTTGAGACAATTTTAAACATAGCTTCTTAACTTCTGGCGGATAGCTGCGAGTCACTGGCGATTCGACATATTGACGACCGCAGTCGCGACATCTGTAGCACTGCTTTCCACGACGACGACCATTTTTAATAGTCTTATTTGAGTTACATTTAGGACATTTCATACTCCTATTTTGATATATTTATCATCATTTGTTAGGTAACAATTTACTAAATTCGATAGTTATATTGGGAAATGAAACAGAATTAATATTACCTGTGACTACTTCTTGTTTATTTGCATAACCATTTTGTTTAGGTTGAGTAAATATCCACAGCTTATTGTCAGGTAGATCGATTACCCAATATTCAGCAATGCCGTTACGAGCATAAGTAATAGGTTTTTCTTCTAAGTCTTTAGCTAGAGTGCTATTTGATACCTCTACTAACCAATAAATATCTTGGGGATAAGGATGACGGCTGGCATAGTTTTTATCTTCAAAGCGAACTATGGCAATATCTGGTTCGGGTTCTGAGTTATCAAGAGTGACTGGGTGAGCTTCCCTAACTTTTGCTTCGCCTCGCAAAACATTTCTTAAATAGTCCGCTATGGTGTCAATTCGAGAGCTATGAATTGGCTTCTCTGGACTCATTGCGATTATTTCTCCTTCTAAAAGCTCAACAGATTTTCCCTCCAAAACTCCAGATTCTATTATTTGATGATAATCTTCAACCGACCATTTATAGAGCGTTTTCATTTTTTATGTTCCAACTCATAAACCAATTCTAATTCAGGTAAAGCCTTGTGAATTTTCCCTAACCAATCAATTAAATCATCCAATTGCCTCTGAGGTTTAACGATACCCAACCCTCGCACAATAACTTTCTTCGGCGCATAGACAAAACGCGATCGCAAATGCTTCGGTAGATTCTCTGCTAATATATTCCAAGCTGGTTCAGCCATGGGGGTTTCTAAGACAATATTTTGTTGTCCTTCGGGTTTGACACGGGAGAAGCCAATGGCTTTGGCTATTTGTTTTAACTCCATTACCTGGATTAACTGTTGGGTTGGAGCAGGAATTGCACCATAGCGATCTTCCCATTCGGCGGCAATTTGTACCAGTTCTTTTTTGGAATTAGCGGTAGCTACAGCGCGGTAAGCATCCATTTTTTGTTCAGGATCGCAGATATATTTCTCTGGAATAAAGGAAGTAAGTTTGAGATCGATCTGAGTGTCTTCCACCTTGGGTATTGCTTGTCCCTGAATCTCTTGAATCGACTCTTGCAACATCTCCATATAGAGATCGAAGCCAATTTGTGTCATTTGTCCTGATTGTTCTGCACCCAGGAGACTGCCTACCCCGCGTATCTCCATATCCCTGGTTGCTAGTTGATAGCCTGAACCCAGTTGACTGAATTCTTGTAAAGCGCGGAGTCTTTTCCTTGCTGTATCTGATAAACTGTGTTTACTGGGGTATAGTAACCAGGCGTGTGCTTGAGTGCCCGATCGCCCGACTCTTCCTCTTAACTGATACAGTTGAGATAAGCCGAATCTTTGGGAATCTTCGACAACAATGGTGTTAACGCGGGGAATATCTAAACCCGACTCAATAATGGTGGTGCAAACTAGTAAGTCTGATTCCCCATTACTAAAGGTAAGCATGGTTGACTCTAATTCCGACTCGGGCATCTGTCCATGAGCGATCGCAATTTTAAGATTGGGAATCATTGACCGAAGTTGGGCGCTAATCTCTTCAATCCCTTCCACCCTGGGAACTACATAGAATATTTGTCCCCCCCGATCTAACTCATTACGGATCGCATTGCGGATCACTTCGGGGTTATAGGGAGCAAGATGGGTTTTAATGGGACGACGAGATGGGGGAGGGGTGTTAATTAAGCTCATTTCCCGAATTCCCGACAGGGACATATATAAAGTGCGGGGAATGGGAGTCGCCGAGAGGGTTAAGACATCTACCTGCGCTTTAAAAGCCTTGATTTTCTCTTTCTGATTCACCCCAAAGCGCTGTTCTTCATCCACTACCAGCATTCCTAAGTTTTTGAACTTTACGTCCTTACCCAATAGCTGCTGTGTACCCACAACTGCATCTAACTCTCCCGTAGCCAGACGCTGCATGATTTCTTTTTTCTCAGAAGCAGTGCGAAAACGATTTAATAAGCCAACGCTAATCGGATAAGGGGCAAATCTTTCTTTGAGGGTGTGATAATGCTGTTGCGTCAGAATCGTTGTCGGTGCCAGAAACGCCACCTGTTTATTAGCACTGGTAATTACTTTGAAAATTGCTCGAATTGCCACTTCAGTTTTACCAAAGCCGACATCACCACATACTAAACGATCCATCGGGCGATCGCTTTCTAAATCTAGTTTGATGTCTTGGGTAGCTTTGAGTTGATCGGGAGTTGGTTGATAAGGGAAAGAATCTTCTAGTTCTTGTTGCCAAGGATTATCAGCGGGATAGGCATAACCTTCAAGCTTGGAGCGTTTAGCATAGAGTTTTAATAAATCTACCGCCAGCTTCTTAATATTTTTCTTAACTCTGGTCTTAGTTTTTGACCAAGACTGAGTTGCCATTTTATTTAATTCTGGGGGATGTTTTCCTGTCTGTCGAAACCGCGTCAGCATATCTAAAGAATCAGCGGGAACTCTTAAGGTACCGTCGGCATATTTAACTACTAAATACTCCCGATTAATTAAAGTTTCTAATTCTAAAAACTTACCTAAACCATGATGTTTATGCACTACATAATCACCAGGGCATAATTTATGGAGTTCGATTTTTTTAGAGGTAGCACGACGACGTTTACGAATATAGCCAGAGGTAGCTAAAGATTGCTGACCAAAGAACTCTTTATCTGTAACAATTACAATGCGGTAAGTAGGTAAAATAAACCCTGCTAATTCTGCCAAACCAGAGTATTTTATGGCTACTGCTGTACTTTGAATCTGAGCTTTTTTAATCGCTCTAAAGTCTTGGGAATTAGGTATAAACTGCACAGGGCAATCATGTTCTTGTAATAAGGAAGCAGAACGACTGGGTTGTGCAGAAACTAACCAAGTCTGATACTTTTCTAGGGTCATTCCACTATATATTTCTCGCTTACCTCTTAGTATTGCCGCTAACTTAGCAAACTGATGGGGAGTAGTAGGAATCGGACGTGCCTGTAAATTATGTACCGATACTTTATCAGGATTAGCTATCTTCAAACTGGGTTTGTCTTCCGCAATTTCTGATAAATAAATACGGTTGAATTTATCAATTTTAGCTAAACAAGTTTGCCAGTCAACGTGTATTTTAGGGAGACTTAAATCTAAATCTTGCCATTGTGATTCAGCTACTTTAATCCAGCGATCGCCATGTGCCTGACATTGATCTAATTCATCGATGGCAATTAAAGTATTATCAGGTAAATAATCTAAAAGTGAAGCGGGATTATCAAAGGCAATTCCCAGAAAACGCTTCATCCCTTCAGGAGGATTCCCGACCAATAAAGCTTCTAATTCTTGAGCATCTAAATAGCTTTCTATACTCTTACCATGCTCTAAAATACTATTAGCAACTATGTAACTAAAAGAAGTTGGTGTTAACAATAATTCTTCTAACTTATCTAGCGATCGCTGATTAGCAGGATCGAACTCTTTTAACTGTTCTAATTCATCCCCAAACCAATCTAGTCTAACGGGCAATTCTGCCGAAACTGGAAAAATATCGACAATATCCCCTCTTCTATTCCATTGACCTTCGGTTTCTACCAGGGATACTCGCTCATAACCCAATCTAGCCATAGATTCATCCAATTGCTTCGAGTTCAATTCCATACCTGGCTGAAGCGTCAGACAATAAGACTGAAACACTTCTGGGGGTGGTAAATGAGGCTGTAGCGATCGCTCTGTCGCAACAATTGCTCTTGGTTTTTTCTCCTTTCCACTGCTAACCGGTAACTGTTCACTGATCACTGCTAGCTGTCCCCAAATAGTCTCTGATTCAGAGTCAAAAGGGTCATAGGGACTTGCTTCGGAGGTAGGATAGAAATTGACCGTCTGCCATCCCATCGCCTCTAATTGGGCTGCCCAATGCCCTGCCTCTTCTAAGGTAGAACATACTACTAATAGATTATGGTCTTCGGCTTTTGCCAAACTAGAGCTAACGATTCCTTTGGCTAAACGAGGAATACCGTTAAGCAATAAAGATTTCCCTTGGTTTAGTTTGGTTAGTAGTTCTTTAGTTAAAGGGGATTTTTCGACCGCCTGTACTACCGATGCAAAAGCCATAATTTGAAACGATGAAGGATAAGGGATAAAAGATGAGATGATAAAATTAAAATTAATCACTCTCTTAAAAAAGGGTAGCGAAAAAAGAGGGTGGTTAGTGCAAATACAGCGTTTTGCATAACTAACTAGTACAGTTTAGTTGGTTGACCTTGATTAACTATTGACACGACTTGGAAAGTTTTAAATTAAAGGTTCATATAAAGGTTCAGAAGCAATAAAAAAAGAGGTATCAAACCTCTCTGTTGTATATTGTATGGGCCGAGCTGGATTTGAACCAGCGTAGGCATAGCCAGTGGATTTACAGTCCACCCCCATTAACCACTCGGGCATCGACCCATTTAGGTCACGGTTAATAATCATAGCACAGGATTACCAAGCTTCTTAGAGAAAAAGAAAATTAGCTAATTTTCTCTTCTGCCTATGCTATTGACGCAAAATTATACTACGTAAGCTGATTTTAATGCCCAATAAATTAGAGCAATTATGCCACCAAAAATTATAATGGCGGATATAGCAACCAGAATAGGTTTATCTGCACCGTCAAACTTCATAATTCCACGATTCAAGTCAGACATGTTTATTTGCCCCTCCACTTTTTTGAGTAACGATTTGATAGAAACGAGCAAAACTTAGATTATTTTTTTGCTGCCTTATATTTTCTATCTAGATGGTATCAAAACAATTTGGGTTTGCCCCTATTCTTAACTTGTCATCAATGTTTGCCAATGGAATAAACAAAACGGTTTTTACCGTATTATGATTCCTGTCATGCTCCAAGAATTAGTATTTCTGGGGAATAAAATTTAATTCTTTTGTTGAAAGCACATCATCATACTTGTTTTCCATATTGCGATCGCCTAGTTTGACTTTTTCCCTGGGTAACTCTTCATAAGGAATCAAACTGAGGAAATGGGAGATGCAATTGAGACGGGCACGTTTTTTGTCATCTGCGGGAACTATGTACCAAGGGGAAACATCATTATCTGTGGCAAGTAACATATCATCCCTGGCTTGGGAATAATCATACCAACGCCGATAGGATTCTACATCCATAGGGCTCAACTTCCAGATTTTACGCGGATCTTCGATTCGCTTTTCAAACCGCTTTTCCTGTTCTTCCATACTGGTATCTAACCAATACTTAACCAGTATAATACCTGATTCGATGATCCCATGTTCAAAAGTAGGTGTGTTTTGAAGAAAGCGCACATATTCTTTTTTAGTACAAAAACCCATAACTCTTTCTACTCCAGCACGATTGTACCAACTGCGATCGAAGATTACGATTTCGCCAGCAGCAGGAAAATGTTGAACGTAGCGTTGGAAATACATCTGAGTCTTTTCCCTCTCTGAAGGGGTAGGTAAGGCAACGACACGGAACACTCTAGGGCTAACACGTTCGGTAATTCGCTTAATAACTCCTCCTTTTCCCGCTGCATCTCGTCCTTCAAAGACAACGACAATTTTCAATCCTTTTGCTTGAACCCAGTATTGTAATTTAACCAGTTCTGCATGCAGCTTAGTTATTTCCGCTTCGTATTCTTTATTAGAGAGTTTAGGCTGTTTGTCTGAAAGCTTTTTCTTATCTTTGCCCATTTTCTTTGCCGATAAACTTCACTTAAGTAACAGTTAAACTTTATTTAAACAATAGTAGCATTATTGTCGATATGCTCTTACATATGTTTATATCTATTTGAAGTTATACACAAGTTGCAAAAATAGTAACAAATTAATACCTCAAGATAATTGGTATCAAAGGTCTTAAATCCACAAATCCTTTTCTGCTTGCCATCGTCCAAAGTTAATTCTAACAACAGATGTTTTCTCTGTTCAACTTCAACGGCAACAAAGGCTTTAGCCGCATGTAGTCCCACACCTACCGCAAAGCGGAGGTGCTGTGGAGGAATTGCCGACGAGATTAAACAATACACAACCCATTACTCCTTTTTAGTAATCGTGTTTTTGAAGCTGAGAATTGCCCCAGTCTTTTCCAATTAACATCATAAATACTGACTACTTTATTAGGTTCTGAATACCCGCCAATGTAACCTTTTACTGTTTTCTTTCCTTTAGTAGCTTGAACAAAATCACCACTTCTAAAACCAAATGGTGTAACCGTTCCTCCTTTACGTTTTCTAACTCCATCCTTACCTGGGTTCTCGAAGTGTAGTTGTCTTCGATATAACTGAGGTCTAGTTATTATCTTGAACGGCGCGTTAGTTAACTGAATTGAACCTACCCAATGATGACCACGAGAATTAGAAGTATGAAAAGCTTTATATTGGACAAATCTACTAGCACTTAGTGCTATAGCATCGTTAGCATGAGTCGTTACATCTTGAATTGACTTGTCATGGTAATTCTTCTCCAACCCTAATTGTTTCCTAAGAATGCTAGTTTTCCAACCTTCTAAAGTAGATGTAGGAGCAATATTAGATAGCTGTTTTAGCATCCATTTCTGACCGACCATAACAGGGCTAAACCCTTTATTGCCACGAGCTTTTACGTATTCATAAACTATTTCAGTGATAGGAAATAGCTTGGCTAACTCTTCTACTATTCTTAGCTCTAAGGATCGATTTGCCCTAATACTAGGAGGTAGTTTATTCCCTCTGCGATTATCAAACCTCTTTTCTCGGTGCGCTCTTTGAGCAAAAGGAATATTACGATTAATGCGTCTACCTCGTCTAGCGCGACGCAGTATCTTTTGAGCTTGTTTTCTAGCTATAACTCGCTTGAACGGTAAAACAACATGAGCAGTAAACAATACAGCCTTTTTGCTAACTGTTGCTATGCCTGAAAACATCTTGCCTGGGTCTATCCCGATTGTTATTTCCTGAGTTTCAGTCCCAGAGGGTTCTTGAAGTAACTGAACGCAGAAAATACCTAAATCATTCCAAACTGGCTTGGCTTTATTTGCAGCTATCCATTTTCTTGCTCTTGCGCTGGTTGTGGGCATAAGCCTTTCACCCGATGGTGATAAAACTGGTACTCGTATTGTTTGTTGTTTTTTCATGAGGTATAACCCTATGTAAGTTGTGTGTCTCTTCCTACACCTAAACTAGAATGTCTTGCCATTACGCCCGACCGCTCCCAGCAGTCTTGTAGATAGTCCGAACGAGAGAAGTGTTCGGAAGTACGTACCAAGTTTAGGCTCTGTAGTAGTGCAACTCTTAATTGCTAACTGGGTTTAGCAAGCCCACGCTTACCCGTTAGGGAAGCGATGGGTAGTTGACTGTCTAAAAGCTTGTTAGCAGCAAGATCAACCAAGAGGGGAGTTACAATGCGATCGCTGATAGCCTGAAGTTTAATAATCTGTTAATTATCTTGTTCCAGATTGCCAAGTAACTCTTTCCAGTTAGTATTACCCTGATGTTCTTGTTCTTTCACTTCAAAGGTTTTATTTACCGCTTCAGGTAAGTTCATCGCTTGAACGCATAGTTGTGCGATCGCACTTCGACTAACTTGTCCCCGTAAATTATCCCCCTGTTCAGCATATAGTATCTTGTCTCCAGGTTGTTCAATTAAGGCACAAGGACGAATCACAGTATAGGTTAAACCACTCGATTTGATAGCTTCTTCTCCCCGTAATTTCCAGGTTAAAATTCCTCCTAATTGATCGTTCATTCTTACTGCGGGGGGTTCTTCTTCTAAGTTAATCCCAGGGCGATTGGGGCGACTAACACCAGCGGAACTTAGATGCACAAACTGGGGCTTGGCTTTCCCTCCGTAAGCTTTGATATATTCAACCTCTAGCTGAAATGAACCTGTTTCAAATTTAGGATTTAGCTCGCCATCATATTCAAATTTACTTAACATTAGCTGCATTGAGTAGACTTTGGCCGAATCAAATTGACTAGCTTCTGTTACTGTTTTGGCACGGAATACGGGAATTAGCTCCTTAAAGGGAATACGAATCGTTGTGGGGAAATTATAGATCGTGTCAAAGGAATAACAATAACCTACACCATCCCATTTCCCTTCACAACGAGTAATAAATTTATAACGTTTGCCGTCACCTGTCACCCTGATTTCAATCCCTTCATAATCTGAGAGATCTATTGGTGGAGAAAAATTACGGGTACGCACCGAAGCAAAACCACCATTATTATCTGTTGAGACAATACCTGAAAAAAATGCTCGATCATCTGCTAACCGAATATTACTTTGGCTCACGCCTCCCATAACTACATCATCTATCGCACCCCAGGTTTCTTTAAGATCATTATCAGGATTAGTAAAATCGAACATTACTCTTTCGGTTGCGTCAGGAATATATTGAGAGACAACCTGGAGCAGATTTTTAATTCCTTCGTACTCGACTAACTCTGGAATATCTACCACTTCTGGTAAATAAAACTTGATACCCTGATAGTATTTTTCTCGCGTTGGTGTATCTCCTTCTACTGGCTGCACCTTGGTTCCAGTACAGCAGATTACTCTACTTACTTCTTGCATCATTTCTGGCTTGAGAGTTTCGGCAATAGTAATATCCGCTTCAAATAGCTCGACTTGCTCTCCTAAAATTTCCTTAGCTTTGGCTGCATCTCTAACCAATGCTCTAACGCGATAGTTTCGTTCGAGCAACATTTTAGTTACTCGTTTACCAACTCCACCCGTTGCACCAGCTACCAGAATTACCATATTTATATGTTGATGAGATTTAGTTTGACTAGGCTGAAATACCCGTTGCCAAAAATTGATTACAGGAATGATCTTGAAATAAGTTAAGGTTTGCCAGAGTCTACCGAACTCCCAATTAGCCACAATACCTCACAGCAGTTTGATTTGAAAAATATACACTTATCTTAGTAGTAAATGATATGAGATTTCTGGTTCTGTCGCAAAAAGTTGAGACAGACAGAATAACTGTATGGTTATCTCATTTTAGGATACTTAGAGAAAAATAAAATGGTTAGCATTGTATAATCAAGCTAACTATTTTAGCTATGTGTAAAATAGACACAACAGTAAAGCTAGGTTTCAGTAGGCATTGTAGGCATTATGGGTCTAATAGCGTCAGCAGGGCTGAGAGACTTCATTTACTAATTAAACCAAAACTAAACAACTTAATGAAAACTAGCGATCGCCAATCTCTGGGAACAATTTCTGAAACAGTACCATCTAATCAGCAACCGCAGCAGCAAAGTAATTTCTGGCTAGTCTTTAGCTCTACTTTTATTACTATTTTTCTCGCAGAGATGGGAGATAAAACTCAGGTAGTTACTCTTTTAATGAGTGCCGAATCTCAATCTCCTGTGATTGTCTTTATTGGTTCAGCTTTAGCTTTGATTGCTACTAGTTTAATTGGAGTTTCCATTGGCTATTGGCTATCCAAAAAACTTGCTCCTGAAACCCTAGATTTGTCTGTCGCCATTCTTCTGCTATTTATTACTGCTTGGTTAGTTAACGACATAATTAATCTTTAAATCTTTAACTTCAACGGCAACAAAGGCTTTTCCTAAAGGATACCCCCATTCGAGGGTTTATGCCCGAATGGGTGCAAGCCGCTTCGCACATTGTGCCCTTGTGGTATAAGCCGCATGTAGTCCCACGCCTATCTGATAAGGAGGCGATGCGGATGAATTGCCGACAGGATGTATCAATTATCATTATATATTACCGCTAATATTATATAATGATAAAAGGTTGAGCAGAAAAGGTAAACTATGATTCATCAGGCGATAAAAGTTAGAATTTATCCAAGTCCCGAACAAGCTGCAACTTTAGCCCAACATTTTGGGTCGGCACGCTGGTGGTGGAATTATGCCCTTAATAAGTGCATTGAAACCTACAAAGAGACAGGAAAAGGGCTAACTCGCTCTGCAATGAATTCAATGTTACCAAAGCTTAAGAAAGAAGAAGAAACACGATGGTTGAAAGACTGTTACTCACAGGTACTCCAATCAGTCAGTCTCAATCTTTCTAGAGCCTATTTGAACTTTTTTGCTGGGAGAGCTAAATATCCAAAATTCAAGTCAAAGTTCAGAAGACAATCAATTCAGTATCCTCAACAGGTATTCCAGATAGAGTCATCCTTGAAGTTCCCTGGAAAATTGGGAATAGTCAAGGCAAAGATACATCGTCCTCTAGAAGGGGAAATCAAAACTGTAACTGTTAGTATGACGGCATCAGGAAAATATTTTGCTTCTATTTTATTAGAAAAAGAAGGTGAAATACCTGAATTTACCACAGGAAAAATTATTGGAATTGACCTAGGGATTAAGGATTTTGCGATTACTCATGATGGAAATAAAACATCAAAATACGCTAATCCAAGACATCTATCTAAACATCAAAAAAACTTAAAGCGGAAGCAACAAAAATTAGCTCGAAAACAACTCGGTTCAAACACCAGAAATAAAGCCAAAAAATTAGCAGCTAAGGTATACGAGCGCATTAGCAATGTCCGTCAAGATTTTCTACATAAGTTAAGTAGAAAAATCGTGAACAACAATCAAGTTGTGGTGCTAGAAGACCTCAACGTCAAGGGCATGGTTCGTAACCACAAATTAGCGTCATCTATATCTGATTGTCCTAAAGGATACCGCTCCGCATATAGTTGGGGAAAATTCGTCAACTTTTTAGACTATAAGTTAGCCTCTGAAGGTAAACTTATAGTGGAGATTGATAGATTTTTTCCCAGTTCTAAAACCTGTTCTAATTGTCATTATAAAATTGATAAATTGCCGTTAGATATTCGTAACTGGATTTGCCCTAGTTGCAAAACACATCATGATAGAGACGAAAACGCAGCCATCAATATTAGAGCAGAAGGAATCAGGATACTACAAACATCGTTAGGGACTAGCGATGCTGCCAATGGAGGGAGTGTAAGTCCGAAGCTAGGTCGTGTATCTAGACTAGGCGATTCCCTGTGAATTTGGAAGCCCACGCTTACTGCTTGCCAGAAGCGATGGGTAGTTCACCACACATCGATCAACTTTAAAGAATAAACAATAAATGATAACTGAAATAGATTTACAACTTATTGGTATTAGCTTCATTACCGTTTTTTTGGCAGAGATTGGCGATAAAAGTCAGCTAGCAGCGATCGCTCTTGGCGGTAGTTCTCATAATCCCCGTGCAGTGTTTATTGGTTCAACGGTGGCATTAGTTTTAGCTAGTTTACTTGGCGTTATAGCTGGCGGTACGGTGGCGCAGTTTTTCCCAGAAAAGCTATTAAAATCCCTGGCTGCGATTGGCTTTGCAACTATGGCATTGAGAATTTTGTGGATTGGTGGAGAGGATAATTAGCTGGTGCGCGTTAAGTCCAACGGTGAAGTTAGAGACATCTCAATTTTAGATAGCAGAGACGGGCTAGATTGCTAAAGCGATCTCCCGCGTATGGCAGGAGAAATCTGATTTATCGAGAAAGCAATAACGTGTTGTCGAGTTACATTTTCAGGAATTGAAACTCATTCAGATAAAGTATTACAAATAGCTAGCGACAGCACGTAATTCATCAGGAATTGGCATATTTTCAGGAAATTCGAGGCAGGTTTCGCGATCGCCTAAATATCCAGACTCAGTAAAGGAAGTGAGCATTCTCGCCAGAGCAATCCAAACCTCTCGATCGTATTCCCAATCTTTGTTTCTGGGAGTAAAACAGGCGATCGATTTTAAGGACCAAAAGTAGCTGTTGCGTACTACCGAACCACCTTTTTTATATTCTGGAAGATCTTCGTAACTAATTAACAAAATATCGTTTTGCAATTTTACTCGCATTGCATTATTTTTAATTTTCTAACAAAATTTGCGGTAATTTGGCGATCGCTCTTTTAAAAGGTTGAGTATTTTTAGTGACTCTAACTAATACTAATGCGCCTTGAATCAACATCATGGCATCTTCGGCTCTTTGACGAGCTTGTATTGGTTCGACTCCTGTTTCTTCAACAACTTCGGATAGAGTATCGAGCCATTGTTTAAGAGATTGTTCTAACTGTTGGTGAAATAGGTTATCCGCTTCACCTAAAGACATTACCGCTAGTAAGCAGGGGGCTTGACCACTTTCGTAGAATTTATCTATCCTTTTACTCATGGCTTTAATGCGATCGCTTGCAGGTTTGTCTGATTGTAGAGGCGCAAAAATATTCTCTTCGATCCAATTACCAATATATTCTAAAACTACCTCTGCCATTTGTTCTTTACCGCCTTGGAAGTAATGATAAAGACTAGCTTTCTTTAATCCCGTAGCTTCAGATAATCGAGATACTGTTGCTCCTTCATAGCCGTAGTGGCGGAATACAGGGACTAGTTTAGTAATTACTTCTTCTTTAGCCATTTATTTAACTTAATTTTAATTTTATTGTACCGAATGTTCGGTATAACAAGCAATGTTGGAAAAAAGCTATAGTTCCGATCATGTAACTAAACAAGAATTATCATAGTGCTAAAAACAGTTAATAACACCAATGCTTTAATTGTCGGAGCAAGTCAAGGAATTGGGTTAGGTTTTGTGCGTACATTATTACTCAACAAACAAGTAGCCAAAATTTACGCTACCTACAGAAATAAGGAATCTGCTAGCAAATTAATTACTTTGAGCCAAGAGCATCAAGAGCGACTTACTTGTCTGTCATTAGATATTACTGCTGAATCTCAGATCGAAGGGGCAATTAAACAAATAAAAGCAGATGTAAGTAAACTGCACTTAGTTGTTTATTGTGTTGGAGTGTTGCACGAAGGAGAATTGACTCCAGAAAAAAGTCTCAGACAGATAAATGCTGCAAATTTACTTTATTACTTCCAAATTAACAGTATCGGCGCGGTACTCTTAGCCAAACATCTGATGCCTTTATTACGCCATGGCGATCGCAGTGTGTATGCTAGTATCTCTGCCAAAGTCGGTAGTATTGGCGATAATCGCTTGGGTGGTTGGTATGGTTATCGTGCCTCTAAAGCGGCTTTGAATATGTTCTTAAAAACTACAGCGATCGAATATAGTCGAAGATGCCCCAAAGCGATCGTGGTCGCTTTACATCCAGGCACAACAGATACTCGTCTTTCTCAACCTTTTCAGAAAAATGTCCCTCCAGAAAAGTTATTTCCTGTAGAACATACAGTTAACCTCTTATCCCAAGTAATTAGTAATTTAGAATTTAAAGATAGCGGTGAATTTTTTGCTTGGGATGGCACTCGACTACCTTGGTAAATTCCTGATTGCCTGACACGAGTCAGTAAAAGTGTTGAGGGAGAAAACAGCAGGCTTAGGCATTGGTGACAAGTTAAGGGTTTGTGTTGTTTGTCAAATGCTTACTAGCTCTAAGCTTTAAGCCAATAGCTTTTGAGGTGTTTCTAGAAAACAAACAGAGAAATAAGCGCGATCGCCATCCCCATCGACTCTAATCCATATTTAGTGTTATCTGAGATATAAGACACTATCTGTAGTAGCGGTGCATCGCGGTCTTGTTGGTTCCCGTGCCGTGAGCGAATGCACCAAGAAGTTGACTAAAACTGTTTTTTCTTAACTTGTCACCAATGAGACCCTTATATTTATTCCCTCAATTCTTTAATGATAAAGCGACAGAACATCTGTAACTTGAAGAATAAAATGGCACCTCATTAGAGTATAAAAGCTAGTAAACTCGTTGATTGATTTTTGTAAATATCGAAAGCTTTGAACCATAAAATGGCACTCTTACTAAAAAAGAATCATAAAGTGGCACAAAATAAGCTAAAATTTGCTTGAAGAAAAGCAGTTCATCCAGAGAAGTGCAATGCTAACCAGCGAACAGTTTTGTGACTGGTGTATCAAACTGGATTTGAATGAGCAGGCAATACAAGAAATTTCACAAATTCGGTCTTCACCGCCATCGCGGAGGGTACAAAGTCGCAGAGGAAATGTCAGTGGTCGCTATCCCAGTCAAAAAATGGGGGTGACCATTCAGATCGCCCTTGGGCTATATGTCATTTAGATCATACTCAATTAGATCTTGAATTAGTCTCTTCTAAAACCAAAGCGCTACTGGGTCGTCCCTGGGTTACTTTCTTAAGCGATGCCTACTCTCGACGTATCTTAGCTTTTTACCTGACCTTTGATGCACCTTCTTATCGTAGCTGCATGATGGTTATACGGGATTGTGTAAGTCGTCATGGACGTTTACCTCAATGCTTAGTGGTAGATGGAGGTAAAGAGTTTAGCAGTGTTTATTTTGAAAGATTGCTGGCGATGTATGAATGCACATCCAAAACTAGACCAGGAGCAAAACCTAGATTTGGTTCTGTGTGCGAGCGTCTTTTTGGTACTGCCAATACTATGTTTGTTCATAATTTGGCGGGCAATACCCAAATGACTAAAAAACCTCGCTTGGTTACTCCCGCTGTAAATCCACGTCATCATGCGGTTTGGACGTTAGGCAGTTTGCAGGAACATCTATGTAATTGGATTTATGAATTCTACGACCGTCAAGAACATCCCGCATTAGGACTCTCACCACAAGATGCTTACGAGCAAAGTATTATTCAGACTGGTTTAAGACCGAGCCGATTAATTCCCTATGATGAAACATTTCGCATTCTAACGATGCCCACTACGAAAAAGGGGACGGCAAAGGTTATCCCCAACCAGGGAGTGAAAATCAATCATCTTTATTACTGGCACAACAGTTTTCGCAATGGAAGTGTTGAAAAAACCAGCGTTAGCGTTAGATACGACCCAAGAGATGCAGGGATTGCCTACTACGCCTATGTACGAAAACATTGGGTTCGCTGCATTTCTCAATATTACAGCGTGTTTAAAGGTCGCTCCGAGCGAGAAATTCAATTAGCTACTCTAGAATTAAGACAGCAATACAAACAACACTCGAAAAAATTTACGATCACCGCCAAGGCTCTAGCAGTTTTTCTTGAAGGAACTGAAATTACTGAATCTATTCTGTTACAGCGTTTGAAAGATGGAGAAGTTAAAGATATTCATACGGAAGAATTTATTAACGAACAAAATACTCTGACTTTAGTAGTAGCAGACAACAGGCTCAAATGGATGCATTACAGTCAATGGCTAGCATGACCAATACTTTACATGGGCTATTCGGCACTTATGAGTTATTAGAATTTCGCAATCTTAGCGGTCAACTATCCCGTCGCAGTATCGATATTCACTTTCCTCGCTATCAAGCTGATTGTGACTCAGATTTAGTTGAGTTTCAACGGGTTCTCAAAAGCTTCGGTGAAAAAATGACTCTAGAAAAAGCTCCCGAATTGGAAATTCATTGGGAGTATTTTTATGAGAGGAGTATTGGTTGTGTTGGTATTCTCAAAGACTGGCTGACTCAGGCTTATCGCAAAGCTTTACATGAATCCGCTTCTACTTTAAGCGAGCATCACTGGCGACCTTACGCACCGTCTGTAGCCCAATGTCTTCAAATAGCAGCAGAGGCGATTGAAGGAGAGAAAGCATTTAAGTTTGAGTCGGGAGAAATCTCTTTATTGCGTCAGAAATTAGGTTTATCAGGAGCATCATCTTCAACTATTAGCTCGGAAAATTTGTCTGTTAGTGCTGCTTCGAGCAAAAAAAGCAAAGGTCGCCCTGGAGTTCGTCAGCCTAATCGGGATGTTATCGGGGGAACATAAAGGTTTGTAGTTACGTTTTAACCGATATTTTTTCTTAAACTACCTGGGTAGTTACCATTAATCTTGATTTTAAACTGACAAATTTTCCGAAAAGTGCCATCTTATGATTTCATTAGTGCCATCTTATGATTCAAGTTACAAAATCTTTCTTCATAAGCTGATGCAGCAAGGTATGTTAATATCAGTGTATCTTAAAAACTAATGCTGACTGTGTTATACAATTACCAATACCGAATTAAACTAACTACAGAGCAAAAGCTTGTCTTGAATGAGTGGCTTCGTGTTTGTCGTTATTGGTATAATCGGCAGCTAGGAGAAAGATTTGACTGGTGGGAGCGAAATCGCAGTTACACTGATAGGTGTCCTTTGGTATGCCATTTACCTGAGCTTAAAGATCAGCCTGAGTTTTACGGTCAAAAAAAGCAATTACCAATTATCAAACGAGATTTGGTTTCTGTGGGCTGGAGCGGGGAATTATTAGACTTTAACTCTGTACCTTCTCAGACAATACAAGAAGTGTGTAAGCGAGTCAAACTAGCATTTACCAGGTTTATAGCTGGCGATAAAAAGGGTAAACGTTCTGGCAAACCACGTTTCAAAAATCAAGCTCGTTTCAGGTCTATGGTGTTTGAAGGAGCAAAGTTGAATTCTTGCTCAGTTGGGGGGAATGGCTGTATCTGTCACTGCCAAAAATAGGCATCGTCAAAGTACGCCATCATAGACCGCTACCTGATGGTGTAATACTAAAGCAAGCTCAGGTAATTAAAAAAGTTGATGGTTGGTATATTAATTTAAGACTTCAAGACGATTCTGTCCCTGACTTTCAGGCTGATATTGTACCTACCTGGAACAACTCGCTAGGTATGGATGCGGTTCTTCATGAAGACGATTATCTGGCAACATCAGAAGGCGTTAAGCTGCCTAGTTTAAAATCATTTCGCAAGTTGCAAAGGAAACTAGCGTCTGTTCAAGCACGCAAAGCTACGAAGAAAAAGGGTAGTAAATCGCGTCGCAAGCTAGCAAAACGAGAAGCTAAAGTACATCAACAAATAGCTAGAGCCAGAAAAGACCATGCTTACAATACAGCCCAAGCACTACTGAATACGGGCAAAAAAGTTTTCTTTCACGAACAGCTTAATCTTACTGGGTTAAGCCGAAGGAATAAACCGAAAACTGATGAACAGGGTAACTTTGTCCCCAATGGAAACAGCCGTAAATCAGGACTCAACCTTTCTTGGGCTGATGCTGCTTTTGGTCAGTTTTTCAACATACTGAAGTTCAAAGCTGAAAAAGCTGGTGCTTTGGTGATACCTGTAAATCCACAATACACCTCTCAATTACTGCCATACAAAGACGAGTTTGTTTTTACTGATTGCAGCATTCGAGAATATTGGGATGAAGAATTAAAGCTCTTGGTAAACCGGGATATATCGGCAGGAATAAATACCAAGAGAGTTGGGCTGGATGTGTTCCCAACTATAAAACGGCGTAAAGGGAATCCAGTAGTGGTCGCATCTACTACTAATAGTACCTTGAAGCAAGTTCTCTCTATCCTAGGGGGTTTGGGGAAGCCTACATCTGTACGCGAAGCGTCAGTGTAGGTACATCACATATAGAGCCAGATTGAGAGAGGAGGGTGCGACCCACAACAACCACTCAAGTAAACATAATCTTTCGCATTATAAAAGCAATCAAACTCACCGCGCACATTACAGCTAATTGCCCAGGTAAAGGGTGAATTGAATAAATGGCGATCGCCTGTCCTAAAGAATTAATACCCTCCCCTAAACCAGTGACAAAATACATCACTATCAAATAAACCAAACCCACCAGATGAATCACGATTAGCCCCGCCAGACAACTGGCGATTAAACTGGAAAATCTGACCAGGGTTTGAAATGCCAACCAGCCGCAAAGCCAAGCACCGAAAATAAACCCAATCAGATAACCAAAGTAGGGCTGCTGTAGATAATATGTACCGCCGCCGCGATCGAATATTGGCAATCCTGATAAGCCTAATAAGACATAGGCGAGTTGGGAGATTAAGGCAGCATTTTTGCCTCCTAAGCAAGCGGTAAGTAATACTGCCCCTACCTGATAACTTACGCCCAAAGTTTGAACTTCAAATTCATTGCCCCACCACGACCAAGGAGCAGGAAAAGTATAAGCTGGAATAAAAGTGCCAGCAGTAGTCAAAATTAAGCCGATCGCTGCCCAAAGTAAGACTTCTGGGAGGTATGGTACATGAGGACGATTCGGGATGTCTAAAATTAAATCAAGCTGATTTCGCAACCACTTGTTTTCTTTATGCAGATTCTCTAGATTATGCTGCTGTTCCTGTAGCTGTTGCTGTAGCCGATCGATAATTGCTTTAACAGGATTAGGGGTAACTCCCCACTCATAGTCGGTAATGTCGGAGTTAGGTTTGGGGGATTCTTTGAGGTTGGACATAGACAAAAGCAATTTAGAGCATTCCCCAGTTTAGCTTCCCTCTAAATATTTTTCAGGTAGATAAATACATTCTGAAACAGTTAGACTGACAATTCATCTAAAATTCAGGTTTTATATTTAATTATGCTCTCAGCCAAAGATATCATGACTACTAACGTCGCCACAATCAGTGGTTCTGCAACAGTTGCCGAAGCTGTAAAAAATATGAAAGACAAGGGATTGAGGGCTTTGATTGTCGATCGCCGTACTGACTCCGATCCTTATGGCATAGTGACCGAAACCGATATTGTCTACAAAGTAGCAGCCTTTGGACATGACCCAAAAAAGATGCGGGTATATGAAATCATGACGAAACCCTGCGTTGTGGTTAATCCCGATTTAGGAGTGGAATATATAGCGCGACTGTTTGCCAGTACTCGCATCCGACGTGCGCCTGTCATTGAAGGCAAGCTATTAGGAATTGTTTCAATTAGCGACATTTTGAACAAGAGCGATTTTGTTGAAAAACCCAAACAATTATATATCGAAGATAGGTTAGATGTCGCCAGAGAAGAGGCTCGTGCGGTATGTGCTGCTAAAGGTGCAACTTCCCCTGAATGTGCTGCTGCATGGGATGAAGTAGAAGAGTTACAGGCTGCTGCTGCCCATAAACGTCAAGAGAAACAAACAACTACTTCTCTAGAGGCTTATTGCGCTGAGAATCCCGATGCTGTGGAGTGTCGAATATACGAAGATTAGTTGTCTGTCAATATTGCTTTTGATGGAACTAAACCAGTAAAATTATCCCACTGACACGGGTGAACGAAAAAAGGTGTGGCAATTAAACAATAGAGAAGCTTTGAGTAACGAGTAACGAGTAACGAGTAACGAGTAACGAGTAAATACTTATTACTCATTACTTATTACTCATTACTTAAACAACGCGAAAATTAATTGTTGCCACCGTAAATTTCGCTCACCCCACTGACATATCGCGTAATAGCTGAATTGTACAGAGGAAATGTCAATGAGTCAAAGAATGGCTGAAGTTGAGAATCGATTGACGGAGTGGGAATTTGAGGTAAGGAGCCAAACTGTAGATGACTGAATTTGATGTCTTCCTTTGTCACAATAGCCAAGATAAACCAGAAGTAATAGAAATTGCTCTACAACTTCAGCAGCGAGGACTTAAACCTTGGTTAGATGCCTGGGAGTTGCCTCCTGGACAATCTTGGCAGGAATTGTTAGAAGAGCAAATTGAACAGGTTAAATCTGCTGCGGTTTTTGTCGGTAGCAGTGGCTTGGGACCCTGGCAAGAACGAGAGATGAGAGCCTTTTTAAGTGAATTTGTTGATCGAGGCTGTCCTGTTATTCCAGTATTGCTTGAACAAGCTCCCCAAAAGCCGAAACTACCAATTTTTCTCAAAGCCCTTACTTGGGTTGATTTTCGACATGCTGAATCTAATCCTTTGAAACGATTAATTTGGGGAATTACCGGAATTAAACCTGCTGATTTTGATTCTTCAAATAACAAAGGTGTAGCAGTTAAGCGAGAAAAATATCAAGCTCAATCTTTTACTGAAAACTTGGGTAATGGTATCAATCTAGAGATGATTGCGATCCCAGGTGGTAAGTTTCTCATGGGAACAGAAGACCAGGAAATAGAAAGACTGTGTAAAGAATATCGTAGAGATAGGTTTAAAAACGAAAAACCGCAACATCAAGTTACTGTCCCGTCTTTCGCCCTGGGCAAATATCCCATTACTCAGACACAGTATCAACAAGTAATGAGTAAAAATCCCCTGGTTGACTGACAAAACTTATGAAATATTATAAGAATGTGTCTGAAGCTCAAACTCTAACTGATAGAGCCGTTGTTCATGTTGTTTGAGTGATGCGATCGCAGGAGATGGGTCTTGATTGCCAGAGAAAGCCACAGAATGAAGCAATTTCCACCCATTGAGAAGTGCAGCTTTGACCCAATCCCAACCAATCCTAAAATAGCTATTGCCACGAAACCAATGAGTGTCAACCCATCGCCGTTTTCCACTATCGACTACCTCAACACCTTGTGCGCTGACGTAGAGAGTAGCAACAGCCAAGATAAACCATAACCGAGACAAGGCATATGCGGAGCGGTATCCTTTAGGACAAACATCACGGATCATTGAGCGTTGAACATTCCATCCTCGAGACTGATCCCATACGAAAGTTTTCTTCGATATCAAAACGTAATCCATACTCGGCAAAAGTTTGTAGAGTAGTCTTTTCGTTGCTGACAATTGCCCACAATTCACCGTTGACATTGTTGCGACCGATAATCACATGAACCATGCCATAGTATTCACCTTTATGTATTCGGACATTATGTAAGCAAATTGCCTGTCCACGGTGAAGATGGAAGTTTTTGGGTTGACACCAATTTCCACGCCAGATCCAGTTATCGCTTTTGATTCGGATACGGTAATGCCATCCTAGTTGAGTGGTTAACATGCTCATCAACTTAGTATGCACAAAACCTCTATCTGCCAGCAGGACTACCTTTACGGATTCTGGTAGTCTCGGTTGTGCTTGTTGAATCATCTCCTGGTAATCGGCGAAGGAAATACTGGCACTTTTATGTTCCATCACCCTCCACACGCTTTGGTAAAGCTCTGCCACGATGAATCACTGAAAGACGGACGAGGCAATACTTGTCCCAAAACAGTGAGGTATCTAATGCTAAAAAAATGCTTGATTCTGACCAATTAGCAAGAGTTACTTTAATTAATGATTTGTAGATTCGCTATTTCATTGATTCGGGGATTGTTTAGCCAGCGCTGAATACGTCTTTGTCGGCTCTGAGCGAATTTACCGCGACAGTCCATGTATATCGACCATTTGGTTAGATTTACACTGCCAGTATGTATTAGACCAACTACGATCCAGATACAGGTTTTCAGATGAGATAAATGTAACCAATCATCAGGTAGACTCATCCATTGATTCAAGGCATTGTAAAGGCGGGAGTTTTTTTCACAGTATTCTCGAATTATCAGTGGTATCTAATCTCAGAATGCTGACTCCCCCACCCCTTTGTCAACCCCCCAAGTCTTTTATTGATAATTACTTCAAGACTTTTCTTCTCATCTTTTGTCAGTCAATCAGAAAAATCCCTCTTACTTCAAAGGTGATGATCGTCCTGTAGAGCAAGTTAATTGGGACGAAGCAGTGGAATTTTGTAATCAATTGTCAACGCAAACTGGAAAAGTATATAGATTACCGACTGAAGCGGAATGGGAATATGCTTGTCGGGCTGGAACAACTACCTCATATCATTTTGGCGATGATATTACAGATAAGTTAGCCAATTACGACGAAAAAGTCGGAGAAACGACCTGGGTGGGACAATTTCCGCCTAATGCCTTTGGTTTATATGACATGCATGGAAACGTCTGCGAATGGTGTCAAGATGACTGGCATGATAGTTATCAAAATGCGCCAATTGATGGAAACGCATGGGTTTCAGGTAATAGTAGCAATAAAGTAATACGCGGTGGTTCGTGGATCGACCTTCCAGAGGACTGCCGTTCAGCGACTCGCGGCCTCGATACGCGCGATAACCGTGACATCAATATCGGTTTTCGTGTTGTGTGTGTCGTCTCCAGAACTACATAGCCCTCTGCCCTCTTGCTCTCTTGCTCTTTGCTCTTTTTTAAAAAATTTTTATCTTTTGTATTATATTAAAAACTTATATTTCTCATTACGCACGTCTAAACGTAACACATAAAACTACAATATTTTAGTGATCGCTATATCTCAGAGAGAGAGATTCACTCGGTTCTCGGGATCACCAAAGCCGAGATTTTTTAAGTATTTTAAATAGTTTCCAGGGAAGCTCGCTCCTCAGATAAAATAACTCTAATAAAAATAATTGTTAAAGTTTGATTTTAATGAGTCAAAAGCGCCAATATTGAAGTTCAAACAATTAATCATTTAGGAATAATAGCTGGTCTAATAGATGAAATAGGAATAGTAGAAATAATCAATGAACAGTTAGGGATTAAAGCTCAAGAAAAGTTAAACAGCGGAATAATTGTTAAAAGTATAATTTTAAATGCTATGGGCTTTGTTTCCAGACCCTTATATTTATTTCCGCAATTTTTTAACGATAAAGCGACGGAACATCTCTTCGGAGAGGGAATTTATCCAGAGTATTTTAATGACGATAAAATTGGTCGAGTAATGGATAAACTTTACCAATTTGGCTTAACCAAGATATTTCTATTAATTGCTTTAAAAGCTTTGAAAAAATACGGAATTGAGCATAAGTATTCTCATTTAGATTCTACGTCGATTTCTTTACAAGGAGACTATGCTCTTCCTGAAACGGAAAAGTCAGAAAATTTAGAGCCTACACCTATCAAAATAGTTCATGGATATTCAAAAGATAAACGACCAGATTTAAAGCAATTTTTAATTAATTTAATAGCAAGTGGAGATGGAGGTATTCCTCTATTTTTAGAATGCGGTAATGGAAATGATAATGATAAAGCAAAATTTGCTCAACTATTATCTAATTTTAAAAAACAAATAGATTTCGACAGTATATTTGTGGCAGATAGTGCGCTTTATACCGCCGATAATTTATTGGTAATCGAGCATTTAAAATGGATAACTAGAGTTCCACTATCAATAAAAGCTGCTCAATTCTATGTGAGAGAAACCCCAGATTCTGAATTTATCAAAACAGATAGAGAAGGTTATAAAGCAGTAGAAAAAGAAAGTAATTATGCTGGTATAAAATAAAAATGGATAATAATAGAAAGTGAAGCTAGAAAAGAATCTGATTTAAAACAGTTAGCGAAAAAGATTATTAAAGATGAAGAAAAGCTAATTCTTTGCTCACTTCTTTATCTCAGAAAAAATATGAAAATAGAACGGAAATAAAAGCGGTATTTAACTGCGAACAAAAAAAGCTCAAATATCATCAGTTAGTCTTAAAAGATGTGGCAAAAACAACAGATAAAAAAAGCAAAAAGATAGTTTATAAAGCCACGATAGTTTTAGAGAAAAAATCTGACAAAATAGAATCAGAAAAGAAAAAAGTTGGTAGATTTATCTTGGCTACTAATGTTTTAGAGACTTTAAGTCCCTCTGACATTCTTACGGCATATAAAGGACAACAATCTTGTGAACGAGGATTTAGATTTCTCCAACGGAGCGACGGCGGACAGCGCGAGGTGACCTCGCGCTTCCGTGCGCTCAAAGATCCTTTATTTTTTGCGGATTCAGTTTTTCTAAAATATCCGTCAAGAATCGAAACTATGGCGATGTTAATGGGGTTATCTTTATTGGTTTATACTATTGGTCAAAGACAACTTAGAGCGAATCTAAAACAGAACCAGACAGGAGTTAAAAATCAATTAGGAAAACTTACAGAAAAACCAACTCTACGTTGGATATTTCAATGTTTTCAGGGTATTCATTTAGTTGTTTTAAATGGTGTAAAACAAATTGTCAATCTCACTGATTCAAGACTTGAAACTCTTAATTATTTCTCCAAACATTGTCAAAAATATTATATTTTATCTGGCTAGTTTCTCAGAGTTTTATTTAATATTTTAAACCTGAAAAAAGCGAAAAATAGTATTCTCTTGCTCAGTCATTCTCAATAATTATCGGTTAATGAAAATAACTTGCAATCAAAGTATTTTGTCGCCCAAAAAGCTTCTGTTACTGGTTGCCGAGGGGAGATAAGAAGTGCATTCAGACCGATACTTTTTGACAACTACAAACTGAAGTGCGGAATGAGAATTGAATGATTCACAAAGACATATTTTGCGCTTCCTCGGTTCAGCCTGTCAAAAATATTATTTCCTTTGTTAAAAAACCTGCTGAATGTAGGATAAATGATATTTTGCGAGTTTAATTCCTGAAATCTTCCATTCCCTCAAGGTGAAGGAAATGAATTTTTCCAGACTGATCTCCTACAATAATCGTCTCTCTATCTCGCATAATAGTACAAGCTTTAAATGAATGATCTCCGCTGAAACAAGCTATAACTTTTCGGCTTTGCAAATCCCAAATTTTAAGTGTGTTATCTGAACAAGCCCCAATAGCCCATTGTCCATCTTGAGTAATCTCTACCGCACTAATCCAAGCACTTGGATCAGTTAGTCGATCTGTTTCTAATTCTTTACCAGTCCCCAGATCCCAGAATCTAACGGTATGGTCGAATGAAGTAGAAATAGCTTGTTGACCATCTGGGAAAACTGCCACATCACAAACGCCCATCTCATGTCCCCTGAGAGTCATTACTTCCAAGTTGTTTTCGAGATCCCAAACCTTGAGCGTTGTATCTTCTGAAGCAGAAATAGCTCGTTTACCATCCAGTGTTAATACTAAAGACGTAATTGCTTTAGAGTGACCAAGTAAAGGTGGTGCTACCTCTTGCTTGCTCTCTATTTCCCAAATTCTCAAAATTCCATTGTCTAAACCAACGATAACTCTTTGCTTTGAAATCGCCTGTACTGCTCTTACTCTCTCAATATACTCGGGCTGATAACTGATATGACCAGCTTTAAAAGTGAACAGCTCTTTTTTGTTCGCAAGATCCCACCCCCTTAAATTTGCCAAATCTCCATTAGTAATTATCCACTGTCCATCGGGCGCTACAGCCATTCCATGAATCCACACCCAGTTATCTATCGTTAAACGCACTGTCCTGCTACCTAAATCCCACAGTTTTAAAGTTCTATCACCAGATGACGTTAGAATACTCCGACCATCTGGCATGATCATCAGTGCTGTAATTACCTGTGTATGTCCAGGCAATGAGTACAGCCTGTGCCAGGAGTGCTTCGACCTAATATCCCATACAGTAAGAGTTCCATCCCGACTAAGGAGAATTGCACGCTGTCCATCAGGTGTTATGTCGGCAGCAGCGATTCCATCTCCATTTTCCCTAATGAAAGTTATTGAACCAGTAGGGGTATGTTTTTTCTCCCATCCTCCCCCACTTTGACTTTGCTGTAGCTGAAGTATCAATTTTTCGTCAGTCGGTTTGTTGAGATCCCATACATTAAGATTTGTCTTGGATGTAATTGAGAGGGGGGAACGTCCATTCGCAGTTACTGCCACAGGAGTGCCTTGAATCTTTAATTCTGTGAGTGAATCTTGTTGACCAGCAGCATCCAAATTCCAAATTATCAGTTCTGTCTTGGGAGCAGTTGAGGCCGAGATAATTTTTTCACCGTCTGCAGTTACTGTTACTGCTGTGATTGCACCTTGATGTCCAGAGGATAGACTTTGGAGTTCCTGTCCTGTCTCTAAATCCCAAACCTTTAGCGTCATATCAGTTGAGCTTGAGATGAGTTGTTTTCCATCTGGTAACAGTGCTAGGGTTGTAATTGCACCCTGATGCCCATGCAGATGATGAAGTTCTCTATTGTTGGTTACTTCCAAAACCATAATTGTAGAATCTTCTAAGCCCAAGATAGCTTTCTGAGCATCAGATGTTAAAGCTACTGAAGTTATCTGATTGCTAGGACTTACAAAATTCATTAGCTCGGCACCGCGCTCCAAATCCCATATTTTGAGATTTGAACCGTCAGAGGTAGAAATGCCTCCCT
Organism: Cyanobacteriota bacterium; assembly: GCA_942490675.1. Lineage (GTDB taxonomy): Bacteria > Cyanobacteriota > Cyanobacteriia > Cyanobacteriales > Xenococcaceae > Waterburya. The sequence goes on from CALNYB010000020.1 coordinate 72,889, forward strand.
TCCCATCAGGCGTTATAGCCACTTTAGACTTGATTTCAGCGCCATCCTCAAGTTTCCAAACTTTGATCGTGGCATCGTCAGCGCCTGAGTAGACATATTTGTTGTCAGGCGACACTGCTATAGCAGTAACCCAACCACTATGACCTCGTAATGTGTATAGCTCTTCACCATTCGATGCATCCCAGACCTTAAGGGAAGCATCGAAAGAGGCTGAAACAATTCGTCTGCAATCTGGTGTCATCATTCCAATTGCGACAGGGGCATTATGACCCCTTGAGACACCGAACCCAGATGTGTCTCGAATTAGCTTACCCCCTCCCTTCAAATCCCACACAGTAGTGTAACCATATCCCCCCAGTCGAATTAGCTCAACTCCTCTATCCAAATCCCACAAAATAAGAGTTTGGTCATGGGATGCAGAAATTGCCCGTTTTCCATCTGGTGTGATTGTCACCCCAATAACTTCAGCCCAATGACCTTTCAAAGTACTCAACTCGCTACTACTCTTTAGATCCCAAACTTTCAGGTTGTGATCTTCTGAAGCAGAGATTGCTCGTTGTCCATCTGGTGTTACAGCAACCCCTCGGACGGGCTTAGTATGTCCCTCTAAGGTTTTCAATACCTCTCCCCTATCCAAGTCCCATACTTTTAAGGTGCAATCGGAAGAGGCAGATATAGTCAGTTTGTCTGATATTACTGCTACTGCATTGACCAAATCGCTATGCCCCTTGAGTGTTTGTAATGGGTTTAACTCAGTCAAATTTTCTAATACTGCATTGACCAAATCGCTATGCCCCTTGAGTGTTTGTAATAGGTTTAACTCAGTCAAATTTTCTAAGTCCCACACCTTGAGGGTATGATCTTCCGACGCGGAAACCGCTCGCCGCCCATCCGGTGTAACAGCCAGTCCTCGAACAGCTCCCTTATGCCCTCTCAAAGTCACGATTTCACTCCAATCATTTAAGTTCCATATTTTTAGGGTTTGATCTGTTGATGCAGAAATAGCATAGGAAGTCTCAGGAATGAGTACGATTGCATTAACATAACTACTGTGTCTACTGATGGTACGAAGTAATCGTCCGCCAGGTTTTCTAAGACTCGCGGTTAGAGGGCGTAACCAAGGAACAACTCGCCAAGCCTGAGCATCTTCTAAGAGCTTCTGAATTCGAGGAGAGCAATGTGTAAGACGCCCTAAAAGTTGTCCAGAAAATTGTGTTTTATCTTGATTAAGAGTGTTTGCAGCAAGTTCAAAAACACCCAGGGTAAGCGCAAGAAAAAAGAGCCATAATATGCTAAGAAGCCAGCAATTCTCCTGTTTGAAAAAATAGAGTTTTAGTTCTCTATGTAAACAAGAGAACTAAGACCATTACATCAAGACTTAGATGGAGAAGAATTAATAGCTTTTGAGGGAACAGAGTATTTTTCATCGCTGAAAATCCATTGTCCTCATTGCAGTTAGAGAAAACATAAAATCCAGGGGTCAAGTCAAATTTTAGAGAATAAGTTCTCTAGTATTACTAGAGAACTTATTCTCTTTTCTTTTCCCAAGGAGAATTGCTGCTAAGCGGCCACACTGGCAAGCACTTTCATCATGTAGTCTGGGTTCATCGCCGCTAATTTGGACTTTTGACGTACACTGCGTTTCGATGAGCTTTCCTGATTCAAAGCACTTATGGCCAGTCGCCTTAGGAGGGTAAAATTTTCAGGAGCGTGCCCTTGGCGAATGCGGGAATCGTCTTCACCGAAGGTCACATCCAGAACCCAATGGAGTTGATTTTCAATCCCCCAATGCAATCGAATCGCTCGACCAATGTGTTGAGCATCACAAGGCAGGGAAGTCAAGAACAACTGGGTTTCTTCGGTTAGCCCATAGAGAGAGATAGCGTTGGCGATAGACCATTACCACCGATTGCAATCCAGCCCACTGGTCCTGCCGATATAATCCGCCTAGCTGACTCACAGGCATCACCCAAACTTGGCGATGTTCCCGCCGATGATGACCCGCCTCAACTCGTTGATCATAGTCAAATTCAAGCCCCTCGAAGTCGCTTTGGATCGCCTGTTCAAAGTGCTCTTTCACCTGCTCTTTGAGTGTGGGATGATTCCCTTTGAGGCACAGGACGTATTCGGCTCCCTGGGTGATAATCTGAGCCGCAATATCAGTTTGAGTGCCCATGGCATCAATGGTGATAATACAGCCACTGATATCGAGTAATTCCAGTAACGCCGGAATCGCCTTAATTTCATTGCTCTTACTGTCCACCTTCATCTGCCCTAACATCAGACGATGGTTACTGGCCCAGGCACTCACCACATGTAAAGCCGATTGCTTCGATGTCCTGTCATAGGAGCCGCGCATGGTTTTGCCATCAATCGGAATCACTTGCCCCCCGGTGTCTTTCACGATCTCTGTAACCCAACGTCGGAAGCAACGGTGTAAGGCATCCGGTTCAATCTGGGCAAAGACACGACGATAGCAATCCGCGTGGGGAATTCCCCATGGTAGATCGAGAAATTTCTCCAGCCATTGAGCATGCCCTTCGGCATACAGTTCAATGTCGTCCCATCCTCTAGCCCCGCCAATGGTAGCTAAGATGGCAATCATGACCACACTCAAAAAGGGATGAAGCCGACCTTTTGCGCCACGAGGATCGTCTAAGTCTTCAAAGTAGGATAGCCATTTTGATTGAATCTCTTGAGCATCAACCGCTCTCTGCAGTAGGAGGAATAGGATGTTGAGTGGTAGCTGAAACAGATGCAAACCCTTTAGACATGGCAGAAGAGAGGAAAATAGCGTTTTTTCTTTCATACCATATCAAGGTCAACTTTTTCTTGCGCTTACCCTGCCTAGCCTACCGACCTGATATCATGTCGCAAAGCAGATAACTTTGCTGAAATAATATTACACTACAGTTGCAATTCTTAACGATTGCCTGCTTTTCTGATAGTCATAATGATGATAGAGAAGTTGGACAGAATATAAGACGACTGAAACTATGTCATCCAATGGGGATCTATTTTACGAAAGTCTGATTCAGTCCTACGTCAATGCGCCTCGCTTTATTGGACGCCCCTGGCTGGCAGAACGAATTGAGGCAATGCTGGCTGAGCCGAACTGTCGGTTCCTGCTGCTAACTGCTGAACCTGGTGCAGGAAAAACTGCATTCATGGCATGGCTGGCGCATCAGCATCCTAACTGGTGCCGCTATTTCATCCGTCGAGATCAACGCACACCGCTGGGAGATGTGGGTGCTCACTCATTCCTGTTGCAGGTTGGCTTTCAACTGGCTGCGATCCACCCTGATTTATTTCAACAGGATCAACTCAAGATTTCAGTTCAGCAACGAATTGGCACAATGGATGCCGCCAGCAAGGCGGTAGGAGCAGAAATTGACAAGCTATTTGCCTCTCCCTTCTATCAAAAGGTGATTCAAATTCAACAGGAGGTCGATCACAACCAGGGCAACCTTACAGGCATTCGGATTGGAGAGTGGTATGCCGACAATCGATCGCTCCCTATCGAGAACCTGCAATATTGGGCACTGATTGATCCGGCGATCGCTCTCAGCCACAGCGCTCCAAATCAGAGAGTAGTCGTTCTGGTAGATGCCCTGGATGAACTGCGGTATCGCGATGCTGAGCAATCTCTGCTCAAATGGCTGGCTGACTGTCCCGAGCTACCTGCCAACCTCTGGTTTATCCTGACTTCCGGACCTGATGATGCCCTGTTGAATAACTTCCGAGGTAGTCAACAGCCTTGGCTCCAGCAGATGACAATCGAAGAAGAGGATCTTAAAGTTCGAGAAAGATTTAACCGCTTATGCTGATTTATTGGTTCAAATGCCCGAAGTCGAGGTAGCTCTCGAGGAAAATCACCAAGCGGTTGATAGCTTTGTTGAACAAATCGTTAACAAAGCAAATGGCAATTTTGGCTATCTGGATGCGATCGGTCAATGCTGTCGATACAGCCATCCTCCAGAATCAACAGGATTTACTGAAAGAGATTTTGAAACTGTCTGGATTTACCAAATACTTTGCAAGACTTGTATGCCTTTTCTCTTGGGAAAAATCAAAGATGCTGTGAGTAAAACCCAAATATGGAATCCAAATGCTGGTGATTTTTTTCATTTGGGAGACGATTTGGGAAGATCTCTATCAACCAATTCTCGGGATTCTCACAGTTGCTCATGAGCCATTAACTGCTCTGCAAATTCAAAAGTTAAGCTCAGTTTCTGAAAAGTACTTGAATAATGCAATTGAGCGTTTACGTCAATTTCTAGATAAGCCAGGGCAAACGCACCTTATTTTTACAAT
>CALNYB010000021.1:0-52177 GCA_942490675.1 Cyanobacteriota bacterium
CGAGTTTTTGAATATTTAAAATTTGATTAGACATAGTAGAGAGAATATCAAATGACATATACTCCAATCCCCGAACCATTAGAGGTTTATGGGTATCATGGAACGAGTTTGTCGGCAGCGCAAAAAATAATCGAGCAGGGGTTTAACTTTAGTATTAATGATTATGATTGGCTGGGGACAGGAGTATATTTTTTCCAGGATGCTCCGTTACGGGCATCTTCTTGGGCATCCTTTAGATATCCAGATGCAGAGAGCAGTAATTAAGTCTAGATTAATACTCGAAGATTGTTTAGACTTACTTGATATTAGTTGGTTTCCCCTGATTCGAGAAACATACGATTCATTTGTAACTGCCTACAGAAAAACCAATATACCTTTACCTCGTCAGAATCCTCAAAGATCGAAGGCGATCGCATCTATTCTGATTCAGCTATTTTTGATCGCGCTCATCTTCAAATTTCAATTCGTAACCTAACTTTAATCAAAGAATCTTGTTTAATAGAGATAGAGTGAGAAAAATTTATGGTAAATCCAAAAAAAGCAGCTAAACTGATTCGCGAGCATTTTGAAGAGCTAACCACAGAACAATTTGTGGAAAATCTTCATCGTTCTTGTCCAGAGATATTTGAGGATCAAAAGCAATCGGATCAACATAACTCATCAGACACCATTTCATCTACAGAAGTTAAACCGACAAAAGCCAATATTTAGCCCTTGCAGGTTGTCTTTTTTTTAACCAGCTACAGACCGTAGCGAAGCGTAGCTGAGGTTAGGTCTGTAGCTGGTAACTTTAGCTATCCTAAACTGCTCCTGACTAAAGAGTACAATATCAACAGTTAATTTTATAAGTATTTACTTAGCTTATGTCTGCCAACTGTTTTAGCTTCATAAATATTTGAGTACGCATTCATGGTGAAAGTTTAAATATCTAATAGTTCAAGACGTACAAATGAACCAAACAAACCAATCTTTACAACATGGGGTAAAACTAGCCAGGCTGTCACCAGGGGCAATCTAGCTCGAAACGGTTGTTGCGTAAGGGTTTCAAAATCGGATTTTAGCGATCGCCGAAGATACTGATTTTTGCAGCTTTTGGATAGTTCCTGCAAAATTAGAAATTTTCGTTACTAACGTCAAAAATGCTGAATCATATATTTAATAGGGTTTATAGGGATTCTGAGACGAGAATATTTTTTACTGCCTCAAACACTCTCTAGCTGCAAAATGTTTCAAAATGTTCAAGATTGCCCCTCATGTCACGCTCGCTAGTTTTACTCCAAGAAGTCTAATGATTGGCTGTGACTACCTGATACTGTTCTGGTGTAATCCTTCCTGCCTCGTATAAGGTTTCTGTAATCTCAGAAATAGGCAGTACAGAATGAGCGCGATAACCTTTTTGGGCTAGTCTATCTTTTACTCCTCGTTCATGATCGATCAAGACCACAATATCTTCTACTTTTAAATCGGCTGACTCTAGTTTGGCTGCTCCTTCCATAACACTTTTACCGCTGATGAGAATATCATCCACTACTACTACTTTTTCTCCTGGTTGGAAATTACCTTCAATTAAACGACGAGTACCGTGAGCTTTGACTTCTTTGCGCGGAAAAATCATGGGGCAATGAAGCTCTAAAGCCAGCCCGGTTGCGGTAGGTAATCCACCATAAGGAATACCCGCAATGCGCTCGAAAGTCAGATTTTTCAGAATGTCTCCATAGGCTTTGATAACTTGATTAAACAGTTGGGGATTAGAAATAATTTTCCGTAAATCAATATAGTAAGAAAAAGTGGCCCCCGAAGCTTGTACGTATTCACCAAAAAGAAGACAACCGAGATCGAATAGTTGCAAAATTAATTCTTGATGGGGATGTTTGTTGAACAGACAAACATTTGATGTCCATAGTTCACAATTAGAACCTGCTTGAATTAACTCGCTTCTGATTTTCTCTACTTGCTGGTTTAATTTTTGCACTTCTTGGGCTAAATTCTTTTTGGCTAGTAAATCCAAAGAAATGGGAATAAGTAAACCTTCTCCATAGCGATCGAATCCTGCCTGGAGAATCTGCTGAAAATCCGCTCCTTCTGTCCAAATACTTCTGAGCAAAATCATCCTTTCTGGAGCAACAGCACGAATTTTACTGATAATGTCGGGGTTATTACTGCCTACTTCTAAATATACCTGTTCAATAGTCCCCCAAGATTGAACTTGTTTGACTACTTCCAGGTATAGAGGATGATCGGGGTGGGGATATTCTTGTAGGGCAAATGCACCAGGATTGGAGGTATGACAGAGAACAAATACAGCTTTATCTGCATAGACCAGAAACGGGGCAGCATGATCTTGTCCAGCATAGGGACTAAGAGTTACCGCATCTACTTGCCATTGTTCAAAAATGGTCTGGGCAAATACAGTGCTACTATTGAGGTCGCCGTGTTGAGCATCTAAAATTACCGGGAGCTGATGGGGAATTTTTTTGAGGATTCCCTCAAGTAATTCTAATCCAAGCCCAGTCCTAAAGCTTGATAAAATCCCAAATTAAGCTTATAAGCCGCAACGCGAGCGCTTGTTTCTTCTATCATCCACTCCAACCAAGCTTGTAAGCGCTCTTTCGGATTATCTATCTTCTCCATTTCCCGATTCCCCAAACTGGTCAACATTTCAGGATTGGGATCTAGTCCGACGACTAATAAACTCTGATTCTGGGAAATCGCCCTATTTAATTTGGCCGAAAAATTCATTTTCTCTTGCTCTTAATTAAGGTGTATCATAGAGAGATGTTACACCCAAACAGCCCAGAAGTATTATCTAAATGTCTTAGATTCTCTAAAAGGTTTAGGGGAGCTCTTAGGTAGTTTCGATTCTATATGGCGATCCGATAGCAACGGTTTATCGACAATGTGCCGTATTTTACAGTGTTCCTCTAAGAGGAAATTAATTATTTATAATAGAAGTGGAAAGGTCTGTAATTTACATTGCGGACAAGAGTAGGAAAAAAAAGAAGGTGAGAAAGATGTTAATTCTACTCACTACCGACCTGACAACCATTCAAGATAGTGGTGTTGAAAATAAAGACTCTACTAAAAATACAGTTCAAACCTTAAGTGACTTTGAAGTAGAAAATAGTAAGTTGCTGTGTAAAATTTGTAAAATTATTCCAGCTTGGTCCATGAGTGGTAATTTGCCAATGATTCCTTTACTTTAAGATTTGGCTATGAAGAGAAAAGCAAGTATCGGGGTATGAGTAGTATTTGATACTGAGTCGCGAACTTAACATAAGAGGATTCGGGCGATCGCTACAGAGCGCGAAATTATCATTGATTATTAACTTTTTATAGCTCATTATCTCGCCCTTTTGCTCACTTCTATTTATGTGTTGCTCACTCAAAAAATCCTCTTCGCTACAGCACCATACTGAACCGTTTAGTTTGGCAAGAGGGGGAGTTAGTCTAAACTCCAGTTGGAAATTATTTACGAAATCAATCGTCAGTTTCTCGATGAAGTTCGCATCAAATTCAGTGGAGATGAGGGGCGAATTGCTCGGATGTCGCTCATTGATGAAAGCGGAGAGCGCTATGTGCGGATGGCGAATTTGGCTTGTGTGGGAAGTTTTGCGATCAATGGCGTGGCCGCTCTTCATAGCGAACTGCTGAAGTCAACGGTACTGCGCGATTTCTACGAATTTTCTCCCGAAAAGTTTTCCAATAAAACCAATGGGGTCACTCCCCGTCGTTGGATTGTCCTCAGTAACCCTCCTATGACCCAACTGATAAGTCAAAATATTGGCGATGGTTGGATCAAGCACCTGGAAAACCTGCGGCAACTCCAAGGCTATGCAGAAGATGCTGGATTTCGAGAAGACTGGCGTAAGATGAAACAAGCGGTTAAGTACGATCTGGCTCATCATATCGAACGTACCTTGGGGATGACGGTCGATCCCTACTCCCTACTTGATGTCCAGGTAAAGCGTATCCATGAATACAAACGTCAGCATCTTAATGTTTTACACATCATTTCCCTCTATGGGGTTTGCGTAGCAAGTGAACCAAGAATAACGCTAAGCCGTCCAATTTAGTGGACAAAACAGAACAAAACTTTACTGTATCTGCTATACAGAGATTATTGAGGAATTAACCTTTGTGTACCATTAAAACCTTCCGAGAATTGGCACTCTCAAACCATTGAAATCTCGTTCCAATTTTCTGTACCAAATAAACTAGAGTTTAAACGATACAGCGATCGCTGTAATTCTTGGCTACTCGATCGCTTTACATTGGTGGTAAACCCATCTTTTCCCTCAGAATAGCTCGTTGTTCGCGATGACTAAGAGACGAAAATTCTGGCTCTGGTTCGGCAAGACGATGTCGAAGTTTAACGCCAGCAGTAATGGGATTTGATTCGACCTCGCTCTCTTCAGTGGGGAAAAGATTCCCCGATAATTGATCGAGATTAGCAGCAACGCGCTTCAGTACTCGAAATACCCACGAGCGATCAATACCTGCATAAGCTGTTTTGGGGTCAATTGAAGCACGAAGATTGACTACCACTTTTTCTCCACGAGCTAATTTTTCCAACCATTCGATACACCAACGCAGCACTTCTCCTTCATCTGCTAACTCTTGTTGTAATTCAGATAGTTCCCGTTTCTGCTGAGCGTTTGATTCAATTTCTATTTCACTTAAAGATGCTGATAGATCGCGATCGCCAGTCAGGAATTTGACGTGCTTCATCAGTGTGTAACAGTTGATGAATACGACTCGAACTTAAGTCAGTGATTTTAGCTATTGTTCTGATTGATAAGCCTTCAGTATGAGCAAGAGCGATCGCCCAAATACGTTCTCGCTCAGCATCTTTAACTCTTGTAGTTGCTAGGCGCAAACGGTTCGTCAAGCGTTTATCTTTTAAGAAACAATAGGGCTTTGAGCCTCTGTCGAACTCTCATCAACTAAGGCTAAAAGCCGGGCTTTTTCTCGTTCTAGTTGTTGTATGGTATCTTGCAAGGTTTCAATGACGGTATACATTTCCATCGGCTCGAAAATTCGTAACAAGCTAGTCTGAGTTACAATTCCCAAACCTTGGCCCCAATTCCAAGAAACGACTAATCTTCTGACTCGTCGGCACTGCATTTCTTGATTGGCAGTCAATAAAGAGTCTTCGGGACTTAATAGAAATAAAGGTGTACTCATTACTTCTTGAGCTTCCACCTGATTCAATCTGAGTTGTAGAGATTGAAACTGCATAATGTCCCGTTCGGTAACAATGCCCACAGGAATTAAAATATTATCGGCTCGGTCTTCTTCTGTAATTACGACACAGCTAACTCGATGCTCACTCATCAGTCGAGCTAAATTTAAAACCGAAGTATTTAAAGGTGCATGAATAATATTGTGACTTATGACATCGGCAACTCTTCTGAGTTTCAGCAGATTAGCAGGTCGCATTGCCTGGCGAATAGTTTCTGGAGAAATGATGCCGATCAAGTTGTCATCTTCATCGACGATAGGTAAATGACGAATGCGGTAACGACGAAATAAAAATAATGGGGCGAATATATCTTTAAGATTCTGTTTGGCTAAACTAATGACTGGCTGAGTCATTACTTCAGCGACCTTGATGGTGTCAAATTCCACTTCCTCAGCGGTTAATCTGACAATATCTCTCTCGGTTAATATGCCTAACAGCTTTGAGTCATCCATCACTAGAGCGCAACTCGAACTAGCTTGATAGTCAGAAAGTATTTCTTCAGAGCTATTATGGGTGGGAATTAGGCAACGAATACCCCTGGCTTGACTCATTACGGCGATCGCCTTGACTAACGATGTTTCTGGTTTAATAATCAGGGGGTCTCGATCTATCGCTACTTCTAGATCTGGTGTAGTCAATAACTGGTCTTTAAATTGCATGGCAATCTGGTTTGAGGTTGGATGTTAAAATTAGAAAACCGACTTCATATAAAGTTTTGTTAACCAACTAAGCTGAAAGATTTCTCTGAGTTTTAAGCCTTTAGAATAATGGCTTTTAGACGATTCAACACCTAAATTACCAGAGAAATGTTACATAAAATCTTCTCTAATCTAATCATTGTCAACACATCATCCCGATAAAGGTTTATGATAAGAGAGATGTTACATAAAAATAGTTTTGTCTACTGTTGTGTAAGGGTCTTCGAGTTTAGAGGTTTTGGTCACAATTGCCGAGGGAACTTCTGACATTAGGACTAATTGGAAGTTCGGACACCAGATAGGCGGGCAGTTTTGCCATAGAGACGGTCAAGGACTCTTTTGATCGAGATTCTGTGCCATTTTTGACCTCGTTTAGTTTGATAGCCATTGCTGTTTAACCAATCAGCAATTTGTTGTAAAGACTTACCAGATTTATGATGGCGGCGAATCAAATCGATAATTTGTTGTTCTTTTGGGTCTACTACTAACTCACCTTTAATTGCTTTTTGACCAAAAGCAGGAGAACCATATCCAGCATATCCCCCTTCTGCCGCTTTAGCTTTTCGACCCCGTTCTAATCGTTGCCAAATATCATCATGTTGGGCCGCCTTTTCTTGACTCATAACTAAAATTAATTACTTCCTATCCGTAGTTTATCAAGAGATGAAAAACCATGCGTTTAATTTTTTTAGGACCTCCAGGGACAGGTAAAGAAACTCAGGCAGCAATTCTCGCCCGAGAACTTAATATTCCCCTCCAGTTTAAATCTAACTAAATTTCACCATCAAAAGAAAAGAAAATCCAATGGCAACTTATAAAGTAACCCTATTCAATGAAACAGAAGGACTAAACCAAACTATTGAAGTAGCAGACGACCAATATATCTTTGATGCTGCCGAAGACAACGATATCGACTTACCTGTCTCTTGTCGTTCTGGTTCTTGTTCTAGTTGTGCGGGCAAAATTCTCGAAGGTGAGGTAGACCAGTCAGACCAGGCGTTTTTGGATGATGACCAACTAGAAAGAGGATTTGTCTTAACCTGCGTGGCTTATCCGAGATCCGACTGCACAATTATGACCCATCAAGAAGACGGACTTTATTAATTTTTAAAATACAAAATAATTACAAAATGGAATCGACAACACCCATAACTGCTCAATATGTTCAGTCTGATGAATTTGACCAATTACTAGCTAGTGAAAAGTTACTAGTAGTTGACTATACCGCCAGCTGGTGTGGTCCTTGTCGAGTGGTTAGCCCCCTAATTGATCGCTTGGCTACAGAATATGCCGAGCGTGCTACTGTCGTCAAATTCGACATCGAACACGACAAAGATAACCCCAAAAAATACGGCATTCGCAGTATTCCCGCCGTTCTAGTGTTTAAAGATGGAGAATTGGTGGGCAATTTCGTCGGCAAAATACCCTATGAGACATATAGCAATGCCTTGGAAACCCATCTAAAACTTTAAACCTGGTAATTACAGTGGAGGTATGGATTGAGATAATTATCCATAGCCTCTACTACCGTCTTAGTTATGTAGAACTGTTTATGGATATCAATCATACAATCCCCTGTCCTAATTGCGGTGGTGCGGCCAATCGTCGTTACTTTATTAGCAATGAAGCAATTTACGCTCGCTGCCCAGGCGAGCGTATTATCCAAACAGAATGCCCAGAGTGTGATTATCTGTTAGTGATATGTTCTTTAAGTGGTAGCGTCATCGAAGCCTATCTATCAAGCACTTCAGCGAAAACCAGACATCTGACGTCCAGTCCCCAAAAATCCTCACAAGTATTCCCTTTATTAAAACCATTACCTGCATAGAGCTATTTTTATTCACTAATTAGGAGATCGATAGTAATGCTCACAGCCAAAGACATTATGACTACTTCCGTAGTTACTATTAGCGGTTCAGCCACAGTAGCCGAAGCCGTTAAACTTATAAAGGAAAAAGGATTACGAGCTTTAGTTGTCGAGCGTCGCAGCGAGCGCGACCCCTATGGGATTGTTACCGAAACCGATATTGTTTATAAAGTAGCTGCTTTTGGACATGACCCCAAAAAAATGCGAGTCTATGAGATTATGACCAAGCCTTGCATTGTGGTCAATCCCGACTTAGGCGTAGAGTATATAGCTCGTTTATTTGCCAATACTCGCATTCGTCGCGCCCCAGTTATAGAAGGTAAATTATTAGGTATTGTTTCTATTAGCGACATTCTCAACAAAAGCGATTTTGTCGAAAAACCCCCACAACTATACATCGAAGATCGACTAGATGCCGCTCGCTCCCAAGCTCGTGCTATTTGTGCCACTAAAGGTGCTACCTCTGCTGAATGTGCAGCAGCTTGGGATGTAGTAGAAGAATTACAAGCTGCTGCTGCCGACCAACGCCAGTCTCAAAAAAATACTAACTCTCTAGAAGATTATTGTGCCGACAATCCCAGTGCAGTGGAATGCCGCATTTACGAGGATTAGTTGGCGCGATCCAGACATTGATTAAAGTTGAATTTTGCCGATTTTCAGGAGATTCTTGCCATGATGGAAGTACAAGAAATTATGACTAGAGATGTTGTTACTATTAGCGGTTCGGCTACGGTAGCCGAAGCAGTTAAACTGATGAAAGATAAAGGATTGCGGGCTTTAATTGTCGAGCGTCGCAGCGACCCTGACCCCTATGGCATTATCTCAGAAACCGATATCGTTTATAAAGTAGCTGGCTTTGGACACGACCCCAAACAAATGCGAGTCTATGAGATTATGACTAAGCCTTGCATTACGGTTAACCCTGACTTGGGTGTCGAGTATGTTGCTCGTTTATTTGCTAGCACTCGTCTGCGTCGCGCTCCTGTAGTTAAAGGAGAATTAATGGGCATTATTTCTATTAGCGATCTTCTCAAAAAAAGTGATTTCGTCGAAAAACCCAAAAGTAATTTTGAACTCTACTGTGAAGACAATCCTAGTGCTCCAGAAGCAAGAATATATGAGGATTGATTGATTAATGTAATGTATTAAATAAAGATTCGGGATTAATGTTAACAAGTGAGTGAAACTAAGTTGTCTGAAACGGAGGAAAAAATAGCCAAACAAGCTTTACAGAAAGCTTATGAGCGAGAAACTTCCGCTTTAATTGCTAAGGTTCGAGAGCGCGCCAGTTCAATTACGGAGCTTGAGGATTTATGGGCTCTACACGATCTATTAAGTACCAAAAGGTACGAAATAGATGGCAAATATCAGTACAATAGTTTGACTATCGTGTTTGATTTTGCTCTCTTAGTAAAAGACGGCTGGTTGCATCTCGGCGAACTGAAGGGTTTAAAGTTGGAAATGCTATCTAAAATATCTGCTTTGGCACGGATTAATTAGGCGCAATCGCTTTGCTTAAATGCAACCTTGTCTCTTGAAGTTAACTTGAGTTTTTCGGGCAATTTTCGCCATAATAAATAATGCCCAAAATTTTAACCAGGTTGCCCAAGCATATTGCCCCCGAATATTGGATAAAAGTTACAACAGCTAAACCCAGTTGTACCTATTATTTTGGTCCTTTTTTGACTCGGAAAGAAGCTCAGTTAGCTCAACCAGGTTTTCTTGAAGATTTAGAGACTGAAAACGCTGAAGGCATAAAGGAGCGAAGCTCCTAGCTGTTAGCTATTAGCTATTAGCTTCAATCAAATGGGGTAAAAGAGCCCCAAACGGACGGCTGAAATGTTTGAGGTTTCCTCAAACATCGCGTCCTCCTGATTGTAGACAACGTATAGACGATGGGGTATTAAACTCGATAGCTATTAGCTACGAGCCGTTTACCTAGATAAACTTTAGACTGGAGTTTAGACTAACTCCCCCCTGGCAGCCAGACTAAACGGTACAGTTTAAATATTGGGGCGCATGAGAATTTGACTCAGTTTGTCAACAAAGCTGAGAAGAATGGTGATAGTTTAAATATTTGTTTTAAGCGGCTTCTTTTTGTTCTTTTTGTTCTTTTTTCTTTCGAGTTACTGTCTTTTTTACCACTGGATAACGGGGTTTTTTAGACCTTTTTTTTCCTTTCTCCCAACCAGGAGACTTTCCGCGAGGTTTTGGCGTATGGGCTGGAGTGCCTATCGCGACTAAAACTGCAGGTAGGCTTTGGGCAACCCTTCCAGGCGTTAATTTCTCTTGTGGTTGAGGCTTTTGCCAAGGAAGTGGGTCGTCTTCTATAATCTCACGAGCCAACCATAATTGCCACGTTAAAATGGTCATTCTTTGAATTTCTACTCGTCCCCATGTTGGGTCATCAATTTCGATTGACTCAATCGGAAGACCCCAGGCTGTCACCAGGGGCAATCTAGCTCGAAACGGTTGTTGCGTAAGGGTTTCAAAATCGGATTTTAGCGATCGCCGAAGATACTGATTTTTGCAGCTTTTGGGTAGTTCCTGCAAAATTAGAAATTTTCGTTACTAACGTCAAAACTGCTGAATCATATATTTAATAAGCTTTATAGGGATTCTGAGACGAGAATATTTTTTACTGCCTCAAACACTCTCTAGCTGCAAAATGTTTCAAAATGTTCAAGATTGCCCCTCATGTCACGCTCGCTAGTTTTACCCCTATTTGCTGTTAGTTATATCGTAAGTGCAGAGAACTTGATCTACTTCTGCGGGTATTTGACAGGGAAAGGCGGTACCTCTCTTAAGAGCTATCGCTTTCTCTCGCTTGTTTAAGAGCAAAAGCGATAACTTTTGAACTTAAGCGAATGCCACGTTTTTGCATCCGTTGAATTGCTTGCTGCATCTGCAAAGGATATCCAGAATCCTTAGCTCGTAATAAAATTCCAATCGACCCTGTAAGAGAAAGATCATTTAATCTAAGTAGGTAGGCGTATTTATTTATAAGATACCGATGAGTATATAAATGCCTCTAAAACAGTCAGGCTAGGTAATTCATTCAAATTGCAGGTTTTACATTTAATTGAGCCTACCTACTTAGCTATTCGTCTACCAACAGCTTCATCAATACAGACAGTTTGAATATTTGACTGGTTAGCGAGTTGAATTACGGCAGCTTCACCTAAATCTAACGAATTGAGCAAAAAAGGAGAAATGTTCAAATAATTGTCTTGCTTGAGCAACCAATTAGCTGCTTCAAATTCAGCCACAGCAAACCCATCTCGACCACCTGCCGTAATTTCTTGGCAAACTTCTAAAGGAACAAGCACCTCTGTGTAAAGAGAACGCAAAACAGTTAAGTCTCCCAAAGCTGCTACCAAAGTAATCAGCGGTGAAGTATTGATCACAATTCTGTCTGCTTTAGGCATTTTCTAAGTCAGATAAAAGTTCCTCTTCGCTCAAGTCAATCATCGCTACTCCATAACGATCTAAATTAAGCAAGAAAGAAACTCGATCTATACCGACTAAAGCTGCTGCTTGACCTGAAGAAAGACGTTTCATTTCAAATAATTTAATAGCCATTGCCCATTTAGCTTCTTGTTCAAATTGCTCTCTGGTTCGTCCAATGGCATCAGGGAGAGTTTCTGGGTAATCAATATTGAGTTGTAATGACACTCTGGTTTTCCCCTTTCTACAGTTATCTGGTGTGACAAATTATGTTCATCTAACTTTATTCTGGCAAATTCAGGGATTTTGATTGGTTTTCTCCAACTGCTCAATTGCATCTTTAACTTGTTGCTGATGCTCTCTCAAGCGATGAAAATAGGCAATTCCTTGATCAAGCTGCTGTTGACGAGGAGTATCAGCAGCACCGTAGGGCATCGAACCTAACACAGCAATTAGACGCTGATTTTTTTCAGACTCAGCCTGTTGATATTTCTCGATCCGTTGATCCACCTCCTGCTCGACATAGCTCATAATTTCTTCATCGGTTCTCAAAGCCCAGGATAAATCTATTCCTTGGTACTGTCGAATAACTGACCAAATATGAATGGGAATGGGCATCATTACGCGATTGTAGGATGCCTCATATTGCACTCCTTCTATCTCCAAGTAAATATAGTCTTCATCAAAAATTTCTCGATAGAAATGAAAATTGTCTCCGTGAGCAACTGTAATCTTGGTTGACATACTAAATATTGGCTTGCTTGAGTTTGTTCTGATTCTGACATTGTTATTACCTTTATTTTCTAGGTTTCAGTCTTCAGGGTTGAGCTAATAGTTACGTAAATCATGCCACATCATAAATATCAGCAGACATAAAACAGTGGGCAAATCGAGTCGATGATGATTAAACTGGAGCGAAGAGCTAGTCTCAGAGCAAGTATAAGTGAAGCTGATAATCTGAGTACTAATGCTTAGTCTCTCTCTCCATAAACCATAAGTTTTGCTTAATCGCCTCCCTACCCACCACGAAATCATCGGCTTTTGAAGGGATTAGGCGATTAAAAGTATCTTTGACAGTGTAAACTTGGTTCTTAGAAAATAAACGAGTTAGACGGGGCAGCAATCCTGAGCACACTTAAATTACTCTACTATTTAATTAGGACTAAATTAAACTGCAAGTTGGGCGAGCGCTCTTGACTGTATGTAGAAATTGTATTAACAATTAAATATGTTTCAGTGGGATGATGCCAAAGCCAAGAGTAATGAAATCAAACATTCGGTATCTTTTCCCTTTGCTACCAGAGCGTTTGATGATGAGAATAGGATAACCGTCATCGACAATCGATTCGATTACAGCGAGACGCGATATATTACTCTGGCGCAGATAGAGCAGCGTGTTTACGTCGTTGTCTATACCATGCGTGGTACAGTGATTCGTCTGATTTCGGCGCGAAAGGCTAACAGTAGAGAGGCAAAACGCTATGACAACCGTTAACTACACCCCTGACCCCAAGAAAAAACCTCATCTGAGTGCAGAACAAGAGGCACGTCTAGCTGCCCTTGCAGATGAAGATATCGATTACTCAGATATTCCCGAGTTGGACGATGAATTCTGGCAAAATGCCCAGATTGTCAATCCCGATTTAACCGAACCCGTTACTTTGAGGGTCAAGCGTTCGGTGCTCCGCTATTTCAAAGCGGGAGGCAAAAAGGACTATCAATCGAGAATGAATGCAGTATTAGAAGGCTACGTCAAGGCACAAGAAAAAGCCGAGTCAGAGCGTGACCTGTAGGCAATCTCATTTCATAAAAGCATTATTAACCAAACCCGCCTGAAACGGTCTGGTTCGCGTAAAATACTTTTATGAAAGTGAACAAGTTCGGCAGGGCGGCAATCCTCAGCTCCACGCAAATAACTCTACTATTTAATGAGGGTCTTACCAAGCCAAGGGATAAGGCTTTATTCGGCGTATGCTTGTATGCCGCAGCACGGATTAACGAGGCTTGTACCCTACTGCGAGGAGATATCATCGGTGTTAGAGGGGTACGTGATGTATTGGTGATTCGTAGCTACAACACCAAAGGCAAGCAGTCTACCAGGGAAATTCAAGTCCATCCCCAGCTTAAGGAATATCTGGAAGAACATCACAAGAGCGATAAATGGCATACTCGC
The DNA here is from genome assembly GCA_942490675.1 of Cyanobacteriota bacterium. Taxonomy (GTDB): domain Bacteria; phylum Cyanobacteriota; class Cyanobacteriia; order Cyanobacteriales; family Xenococcaceae; genus Waterburya. Next base: position 13,428 of record CALNYB010000021.1, read on the forward strand.
CCCTATCTGTTTCCAGGTCGGCACGGCAGGGGTAGCATTCACAAAGCCAGTGCCGACAGGATACTCAGGGATGCCTGCTGTAAGTTGGAACTTGAAGGGGTTAGTACCCATAGTTTTCGGCGGACTGCTTTAACCCGTATGAGTGATTCTGGTGTACCTCTAAGACATATACAAGCAATATCAGGTCATAGAACTCTAGCAGCTTTAGAAAGGTATTTAGGAGTTACAGAGCAACAAAAAGAAACGGCGATTTCTACTTTGAATTTTTGAAATCGTTAATTAGTTATGACCTCGAATGATCAGCCTACTACGAGTTCACAGCCGACTTACTTCGGATGCGAGAGTTTTTATCCTAGATGGAGCAAACGCAAGAACAGCCAACTCAAGCCTCGGTTTCCGAACCAACATCTAAAGATCATCAAATTTGAACAACGTTTGTTGCACATGGACCTTTCTTCCCTTGTCCAATGTCGTATTCTACTTTCTGACCCTCATCAAGCGTTTTATCGCCTGCGCTCTGGATTTCAGAACAATGCACAAACAGATCTTTTCCGCCATCATCTTGAAGGATGAAACCGAATCCTTTCTCTGCATTGAAAAACTTTACTACGCCTGTACTCATGATGTCCGTTCCTAGGTAAGATTAATATCAGTAGTACCGCAGTGTATCAAAAAAAAGGCTCGATATTGGGCAAACGTTATCCTATTTACGAAATTATCGGCAGTTAGCGGCTATTCAACGCTTTTCGCCATAATTACTCGAAATGATAATTATCTCTAATTAAATAAATATATTCCATAACAACAACAACAAGAGCCTTATTTTCTCTTGAGGTCCGATTTATGAGTTGAAAATCAAGAAGATTAAAGATGACCAGAATGACTGCTTCGATAGAAATCCCCAGTTTAAGGATTGGCCAGATTTATTCTTATTTATCCTCACCAAAAATATCCCCATAAAAAAAATCAAATTTTAGAGGACAAGTTCGCTTGTATCAATAGAGAACTTTATCTGTTTTTCTTTTCCCAAGGAGAATTGCTGCTAAGAGGTGACCACACTGGCAAGCACTTTCATCATGTAGTTCGAGTTCATCGCTGCTAATTGTAGCGACCCGAAATAAGAATCACTTCGACCCGCAATAACGGTGTTTTTCGACCCAGATTAAGTAACAATATAAAGAGATCAGACCCAGATTAAATGACAATCGACCCACATTATCCTACATTCAGCAGGTTGGCTGAAAGATGAGATATTTATTGAAAGTCTTTCAATTTGAGCCATTGAACCAGAACCAACCTATTGAAATCGATGTTCAGGACGTTAACCATCTCGGAATCATTGCAGGCATAGTAGATGAAATCGGGATGGTCGAAATTATCAATCGCTTGCTAGGGACCCATCCCCTAGAAGAAATCAGTGCTGGGCATGTAGTCAAAGCTCTTATTCTCAACTGCTTAGGGTTTCTGACAGCACCGTTGTACCTGTTTAGTCAATTCTTCGTGGGCAAAGCCACGGAACACTTGATTGGTCAAGGAGTAAAACCAGAACACCAAACATGATAGTCGCATCGGTCGGGTTCTGGACCAGCTCTATAAGAAAGGATTAACCCGTGTGTTCATGGAGCTGTCCCTGGCAGCAGTGAAACGTTTCGGGGTAAGCATTAAACAAGTCCACCTTGATGGAAGTAGCATGTGTGTGCAAGGGAAATACCTCAATGACCAGCCAGAGAAGGAGATTGAGCCAGAAGAGCAATCGGGTGGTGCAATCTCCCCCAAGAAAGAAGCCGAAGAGAATGCCGAAGCAGTACCGATTGAGATTACCCACGGCTATTCGAGAGACTATCGACCCGATCTCAAGCAGTTTACTAGGAGCAATGATTACCAGTGGAGATGGTGATGTTCCGTTGTACTTACGAGTGGGTAATGGCAATGATAATGACCAAGCCGTATTCACCGAAGTGCTCGCGGAATTTCGGCAGCAGTGGAAAGCAGCCCAACCTGAAGTTTACGTGGCTGATGCCGCCCTCTACAGTGAAGAGAATCTTCAAGCCTTAGGAGAGACTCCTTGGATTAGCCGTGTTCCTGCCACCATTGCCGAGGCGCAACAGTTGATGCAGACTCTACCGTCGGAGCTGTTCATACCCAGTTGCGGGGACAACTACACCATGGTCGAAGTGTGTAGCACTTACGCGGGAGTTCGCCAGCGCTGGTTGGTGGTCCAAAGCGAGTCGCGCCAACAAGCTGACCTCAAACAATTAGACAAGCGTATTGCCAAGGCGAAAACCAAACAAGCCAAAGCACTTAAAGAGTTGAGTGCTCATCCCTTCGCTTGTGAGACTGATGCCCTAGATGCGGCCAACGCCTTTGACAAAAAGCTTAAGTATCATCGCTTGACTGACATTGAGGTACAATTGAAGCCTCACTATGAACGACCTGGTCGTCCCCGCAAAGGAGAGTCACCAAAACGCTACACTTATCATATTCAAGGGACTTTAGCCCTCAATGAAGCAGCAGTTGAAGCCCAGCGAACCCAAGCAGGACGATTCATTTTGGCGACTAACTTGCTCGATGATCAGCTGTGGCCAAATGAGACGATTCTGCAAGAGTACAAAAATCAGCAGTCGTGTGAACGAGGCTTTCGATTCCTCAAAGACCCCCTCTTTTTTGCCTCTCGGATGTTTGTCAAGTTACCTCAGCGAGTAGCCGCCCTGGCCATGATTATGGGCTTATGTTTGTTGGTCTACAGCATCGGTCAACGACAACTTCGCGGAATCTTTAGCCGAGGCAATAGAAACGATTCCCAATCAACGGGGTAAGGCAACAGAGCGACCAACACTGCGTTGGGTGCTGCAATGTTTTCAGTCCGTGCATTTGGTTTGGGTGGATGGTCGAAAATGGTCGATTAAGTTAAACGATTCACAAAGACACATTTTGCGCTTCCTCGGTTCAGCCTGTCAAAAATATTATTTCCTCTGTTGAGGAACCTGCGGAATGTAGGGAACAGACCATCCAGTCAGTGTTTGCTGTGCTTGGGCAAAACTGGTATTCCTTCACCTGTAACCGTCTACCCCTGCTCAATCTCCCAGACGATATCCTCGAAGCTCTTCGAGCAGGGAAAATTGAATATACCAAAGCTAAAGCGATCGCCCGTGTCCAAGATGAAGAAACTAGAACTCAGTTATTAGCAGAAGCGATCGCCAACTCTCTATCTCTTAGTCAAATCCGCTCACTGGTGAAAGCGGAACAAGCTCCCAAGCAACAATCAGAATTAAGAACTCGCTTTGACGCTACTTATAAGCAAGCGAAGAAAGCAAAGCAGCTTTGGAGTGATGCCAAGAAACGTCAACAATTAGAATCGTTATTAGCTAAGTTAGAGAAATTGATCTCATCAGAGAAGTAAAGGGCGATCGCTCACCCGGTAGTAGCAGATGATTTTGACACTTTGATGAACCGAGGTATCTTCCTTGTTGGCTCTCGCAGCATTTCTTCGACCACATATAAACCATCCTTAAAAGTTGCCCTCACTTCAACGAAATAACGAGGCATTTGTTCTGATTTTTCTACGCTCGGATTGTACTTGAAGGGTTCAATGGTCGCCGACCAAACTACGGGAATATGACGGGGTTTGGCGAAATTAAATTGTCGCGAACCCTTTAATCTCTTAAAAAATCCCAATTGCTCTCGATTGCGGTAAATCGTAATTACGGGAGATTTGGAATCTGGAATATATTGCCAGATTCCTCGAAGTATAAAACCTTTGGGATAGTTATTGATTTTTTCACGGGCTCGACTGAAATTGACGAGGGAGAAAGAAAGTATTGGTTCAGCATCGGACTGGTCAAATGTAGCTTGAGGATAAACCCTGAGCAACATTGGTTTTGAACCGTTTTTTTCCAGCTTGGAAAAGAGCGACATATAGGCTTGACGCGCTCTACCTCTATTGCATGACAAATCGTATTCGCGCTCGTCAATCGCCACCTTTAAGCGATCGCCTTTGAGGTAGGGAGTAGCAATAACTGTGCCTAAAGCCTGGAAGATAGGAGGCTCTGCATCGGACTGCTGTTTTGGTTCTTGGGATTGAGATTTGGGTTCGGTTTGAGGGGATACAGAAGATTCTTCTTTTCTAAGTTGAGTAGTAGATGAGGACGCGACACCCGAATTTAGTTCGGGTGCGCGTAGGGGAGCCGTCGGATTGGCGACGTACGTCCGTTCAGTCACGGGGGGTGTGGACTGTATGGCAGGTGAAGCGGATGTAGTGGCAGATTGAGGTGTAGCTTTCTTCTTCTTCTTCTTCTTCTTAGTAGTTTTAGCCTGGGTTTTAGTTACGGTCTGACCAATGGTTTTGGTTTGAGCTTGGTTTTCTGTTGAGGGAGTAGTAAGGGATGCGGATGAGGCAGTGGAGTTCTCGAACTGGCTTTGCGCCTTATCTAATAAGGCTTGGTACATTTTACGTTGTCGTTCATTCGTTGCCGAATTGAGAAGCTGCTCTATCTTTTGGAGGTCAAGTTGTACAACGCTCATCTTGATTATTAGATTTACTTTTATTAAGTGCTGATCATTCTAGTTCTCTTGACATAATATCTATACCAGTCGGTGACTAGCTACTCAAAGACAGCTAACATAGCTTGAAACAATAACTCTGACCCCGTACCACGGGTGAGCGAAATTTACGGTGGCAACAATTAATTTTCGCGTTGTTTAAGTAATGAGTAATAAGTAATGAGTAATGAGTAATAAGTATTTACTCGTTACTCGTTACTCGTTACTCAAAGCTTCTCTATTGTTTAACTGCCACACCTTTTTTCGTTCACCCCCGTACCCCCATCAGAAAGGGTATATCCGCAGCATTTGATTGGTGTTGCGATCGACTTTCTAGAAGCTGCGGGGGTTGATTGGGGTGAGGTTAGGAATGTGGAGGAGTTGAGAGAAAAGTTGAATTTATAATCCCAACTACGATTAGTGAGTCACTAACTCGCGATCGCTACTAACATCAGAATCCATGATTACTTGTGCTAATTCCTGACGAGTAGCTCCAGTAGTCAACAATGCCCGCACAATCAAATCCAGTGACACAGAAGGATCGCCAGATTCAATCTTAGCTACCCGTGATTGCGAAGAACCCATCATTTTAGCTAGGGCATCTTGGGAAAGATTGCTAACTTTCCTCTGCTCCTTGGCGAACAAAGCCAACCTTACCTTAAGTTCCACCAATTCAGCTTCAACAGGAGTCAACTCCAAAAAATCACTGGCATCCCCCACAGTAAAACCAGCAGCCTCTAATCTCTTCCGTTTATCCGCGTCCATAACCATCCTCTACTTTTACGCTTATCGCGTCATACTGACTAAATCTTTTCTGACATCGCTTGATAACTGCGTCTGGGGTTTTATTCGTCTTCTTAGCAAACACATCCACAACCACTATGGCATCGTCATCAATACGATAAATAATCCGCCAAGTCTTACTCTCATCATTAATCCTTAACTCATGACATCCCTTACCAATGCTCGGCATCGGACGAGATTGGGGCATAGATAACGATTCCCCTTTTTGGAGCAGTCGAAGAAGATAACCAGCTTCGATACGAGCTTCACTGGAGAAAGGAGGGGTTTTTACCTCACCCGCAAACCAGACCAGCACCTTATCTTTGGGACTCATTACCCCCTCAAGTTTTGTTAGTTTATATTCATTATGTTATGTCAAATTTGACATATTTGCAATTATACAAACTTACTGGGAGGAAGACAAAACCCTGGAACGAGGGTAAAAAAGTATCAGGTAAAAACTTATCACGGTGAATATCAAAATCAGAAAGGAACAAAAAGCATGGCTCACAGATACCGCTAGCACTGTACGGGATAACAATACTGACCCTGTACCCCCATCAGAGAGAGTCTATCCTCAGCATTTGATTGGTGTTGCGATCGACTTTCTAGAAGCTGCGGGGATTGATTGGGATGAAGTTAGGAATGTAGAGGAGTTGAGGGAACAGTTGAATTTATAGCTCATTGGGAACTATGGGAATGTACCAAAAGCTTCCCGTCACCTCATGAAAAGAATAGAAGATTATGTAGAAGAAAAGGCAGCTGCTCGTGAGCCTTTGAAGGAATTAAGCCTCATGGAAAAGCTACAACTTGAACCTAAAGAAGCAACCAAGAGGTTTACAGTTGATTTAGAAGAATCACTACACCGCGATTTATCTATTTTGGCTGCTCAGACAGGAAGAACCAAAGCTGATAGCGTGCGGATGTTGTTGAGAGATGCCATTCAAAGTCTCAAGAAATAAGAATTCAGGCGATCGCCCTACCGCCCCCTCTCGTAGTAGCTTGAAGACATCGAACAGGGGTTAAAGACTGCTCCTTTTGAGTTTAGAGCTTGTCTGGTTTGAGATTTTGGCAATCCGCTTAAGCGGATTGATCTAGAGGTTTTAAGAACATAGTGAGATAATCATGTAAATTATTTTTACAAAATCATGATATTTCGCAGAAAACAAGAAATCCAGAGCAAAGTAATAGATAGGAGATGTTGAATCTAAAAAAAAGCCAAACATACAATTTAGTCCAATATTTAGTCCAATAGTTAAATATTAAACCCGCTTTTTCCCAGATTTTCATCTCACGAAAGTTCTTGATGAATTAGGAAAAGCTCAATGAAACTAAATAGAAGAGAAGCGATTACATTAGGATTAACTGGAGTCGGAGGATTACTGCTTCCTTTCGATTCATCCAACTCAGCCTTAGCAGAAACTATCTCTGACTGTTCTAATTGTCTCAGAGGTGAGATCCCTCCTGCCATTTTTAATCCAGAAGAATTGAGTCATCAAATTCCTCGTTTTCAATCTCTTTTTAAGAGACCACCTCTGCTGAAGCCTGTACATAGTTATGAATATGAAGATGGGAAACCCCCAATAGACTGCTACGAAATCGTCATGAAAAAGGCTCAAGTAGAAATTATCCCAGGACTCAAAACAGAAATCTGGAGTTACAACGGAACATTACCAGGACCACTAATTAGACAAAGAGGAGGTTGGCGAAATGAAGACCAAAGGCGAACCTCTCTGGTTCGTTTTATCAATCAATTAGGAACTAGTACAGAAGATGGAACAGAAATCCCCATCAATACTACTGTCCATTTACACGGGATGGCTTCACTACCTCAATACGACGGCTACGCGGAAGATTTAATTTGCCCTGACCAGTTCAAAGACTATTTCTATCCCAACGATCGCGCTGCTACTATTTGGTATCATGACCATGTTATTGACCGAACCTCTCGTAACGTCTATATGGGACTAGCAGGGATGTATATTGTCGAAGACGAAGAGGAACGTCAATTCAATTTACCCCAGGGAGAATACGATGTACCGCTAATTCTCCAAGATCTAAGATTAGCCTCGGATGGCTCACTGATTTTCAATGACCGAGGACAAAGAAGTCTTTATGGCGATGTAAGTTTAGTTAATGGTGTTGCTTGGCCTTGTATGAAAGTAGCCAGACGCAAGTATCGCTTCCGAGTACTCAATGCTTCAACTTCGCGAACCTATGATTTAGTTCTTAGTCAAAAAAAAGATGGCTTAACCTTTGGGGAAAGAATCTATGTCATTGGTAGCGATTGCGGATTACTTGATGCGCCAGTAGAACTAACATCACCATTACAAACCCTTGTAATTGCGCCAGCAGAACGTTACGAATTTGTTATCGATTTTTCCGAGTATGACTTAGAAACTAATCTATACTTACGTAATCCAGGATTTATCAATAGTAGCAATATCGATTCTGATGCTCGCATGCAAACAATTATGCGCTTTTATGTTGAGCGCGATGAACCTGATAATAGTTCCCTTCCTGATGAGTTGCGTAAAATCAAAAGACTCGATCCGAATAAAGCAGTCACTACCAGGAAATTCCGCTTTGAGCGCAGTTCAACCCAATGGCTAATCAATAATAAACCTTGGAACAAAAACCATGTCGATGCTAATCCCCAACCAGGTGACATCGAAATTTGGTCACTCAGCAACAATGGTGGTTGGATGCACCCAGTACATATTCACTTTGTTGATTGGCAAATTCTAGACCGCAATGGTAGAAAGCCCCTTGCTTATGAACGAGGCTGGAAAGATGTTTTCCGAGTCGATCATTTCGAGACAGTAAGAGTAATTGCCGAGTTTGGTCGAAGAAATGGAGATTATCTCCAAGGTAGGTTTATGATGCACTGTCATAACCTAGTTCACGAAGACCATTCAATGATGACTCAGTTTGAAGTAGGACAAAATGGACCTTCACCTTGTTCCGCTCCACCTTTACCAATTTCGTCAATCACACCTCTTTGACATCCTCCTTAAGTTAGTTTGATACGGGTGGACGAAAAAAGGTGTGGCAGTTAAACAATAGAGAAGCTTTGAGTAACGAGTAACGAGTAACGAGTAACGAGTAACGAGTAACGAGTAACGAGTAACGAGTAACGAGTAAATACTTATTACTCTTTACTTATTACTCATTACTTAAACAACGCGAAAATTAATTGTTGCCACCGTAAATTTCGCTCACCCGTTTGATACTATCCTTTTTCTCCGTACAATTCTTCATCAAATTTTTGGATAGCATCATAATACTTTTCGTAAGGATCGCTAGGGCGAGATGATTTGGCATGAGAAGACTTAGCTTTAGGGGTTACTTGTGGTTCATTACTAGGTGCAACTTTCCTGTTATCCTCAGTTGAAGGAACGGTGCGAGTTCTTTCTATCGGATTGATATTTTCTATGTTAGGAGATGAAGAATTATTAGTATTGGTAGATGAAACTTCAATAGCTAAAACACTATTGAAACTAATTTGAGTAATAAGTAAAGTTGGAAAAATTAACTGAAAAGCTCTTTTCTTCCATGATTTCAACATAGCTATTTCTCCTTTAAACCTCTCTTACCATTCATCTTATGTCACTCTCGCGTTTATCCACCCCATATAGCGACTTTTCTTAGTCCGACGATCGCCCTCTCCCGATCACCTCTTCTGACTCTTCCTCAAAACATGAAAGTATCTCTTCAACTGCTACTTTCTCCTGATTCATCCTCTCCACCTTCGGCACTAACCGCCCCCGAATGTAACGAGATTTTTTAGTCAGGCGATCCGAAGGGTAGGCGGAGCCTAATCGCTCTATTTTCTAAGGGAGATCGCCCTACTCCAACCAACTAATTAAACTCAAACGCTTTCAAACTATCAATCATCCCACAGGACTTATCAAACAACAGTTCAATCTTGCCAGTATCACCATGTCGAGCCTTAGCCAGTATCAACTCTAGAATATTCTGCTTGTAGGTTTCGGGGTCGTAATACTCATCCCTGTAGGCAAAGATGATGTTATCTGCCACCATTTCTAGAATCCCAGATTGAGATAAATCTGACATCATGGGGCGTTTGTCCTGTCGGGTTTCTACTCCCCTAGATACCTGAGATAAAGCCAGGATAGGTGCGTCAATTTCACCAGCTAGTTGATAGAGCGATCGCTTGTTCTGAGGAATATATTTACTTTTCTTAGTCAGGCGATCGCCCAAAAAGTGCATAAAAAATAAAAACCAAATCTATTAAAATAAACGGTTTTAAATGACTAGCTGGTCTTGATTTCAATTCATTTGAAGACCGTACTAAATTATAAGTAATAGGAAAAACAACAATGGCAGACGTAGCAGACTATAGAGTAATACGCGATGGAGGCTTCACCATTCAGACTGGGGGAGACATCGACCGGGACTTCGACTTCAACTTAGGGACAGCAGTGCAGCTCGGTCAGCGGTCGATCTTGCAGTTTTTCTATGTGTCATCACAGAATGCATCCAATCTGAGCTTCCGGTTTTCGATCAACGGGCAGTCGGTTCGCACGATCAACGTTACTGGGAATTCCTTTGGCTCTATTCACGAAGTGATCGGGGGAGGTGTACTCAGGGACGGAGACAACAACATCCAAGTCAGAATTATCGGCGGAAGCGGTTCAGTCACGATATCCGACATCGTGCTCTTCGTACAACGCGAAGTCTAGAAAGCTATCGCTGTTTGAAATCGGCGTTCCAGACTGAAGCATGAAAATCAAGCTATTTCTTGTTCGCTCTAATCTCTGGCGATCGCCCTATCTCCTACAAGCGATCGCGCTATCCGACACGGGCGATCGCCGTTCACCCCAACTCAATCAATTAAACTCAAAAGCTTTCAAACTATCAATCATCCCGCAGGACTTATCAAACAACAGTTCAATCTTGCCTGTATCCCCATGTCGAGCCTTAGCCAGTATCAACTCTAGAATATTCTCCCGCACAGTATCGGGATTGTAATACTCATCCCTGTAGGCAAAGATAATGTTATCCGCCACCATTTCTAGAATCCCTGACTGAGACAAATCTGACATCATCGGGCGTTTGTCCTGTCGGGCTTCTACTCCCCTTGATACCTGAGATAGAGCCAGAATCGGAGCGTCAATTTCTCCTGCTAGTTTGTAGAGATTACGCGCTACATCTCCTAAATCATAGCTACGATTACCCGAAGCATTTTCCCCTGCCATCATCTGTAGATAGTCCACCACCACTAGACCCAAACTGCCTTCTCTGGCTTTTATCCTGCGACATTCAGAGGCAATGCCAGCCACACTAATAGCACGATTATCATTGATAAAAATGGGTAGTTCGGCACAGATACCGATAATTTTGGCAATAGAATCCATCTCTTGACGACTGAGGCTAATTTTCCCTGCTCTTTGCTTTCTCAGGCGATCGCCTCTGATTTTGGTCAGATTGTGGTGAGCATAGCAATGAAATTCCGAGATTAAACTCCATAGACGAGCCTGTAATTGCTTCTTGGTCATTTCGAGAGAGAAATAAATCGCAGGTTGCCTGTGTTGGGTTGCCATCTGCAAAGTAAAGTAATTGGCGATCGCACTTTTGCCCATTGAGGGTCTGCCAGCCAAGATAGTCATTGTTCCAGGTTCAAAGCCCACCATCAGATCGTCAAGGTCATATAGCCCAGATTCATAGATGGGGTTATCGCTCTCTAGCTCGTTAAAGTAAGCAGCGGATATGTCAGCAGTGCTATCTGTTTCTGAGTTCATTTTCAAATCGCCAACTTGAAAGACTTTCTTCTGACTGTCATTGATGACATCCTCTAATTCTGACAGATTATCATAGCCAAGTTCGACAATCTCATGACCAGAGGTGATTAACTGCCTTCGGACATACTTTTCATTGACGAGTTTGGTATAGCGATCAATATTGAGTGCGGAGACGGTTTGATTGAGCAACTGCGCCAGTCTAGCAGAACCGCCAACTTTTTTTAATAAACTGCGATCGCTCAAGTAAGTACTGACTGCCATAAAATCAGTCGGTTTCTGTTGACGGTAGAGATTCATAGCAGCGCGATAAATCTCTTGATGACTTTGAAGATAGAAAGCTTCAATTCTTAAATCTGCTTCTACTCTAGACATCGCCATAGGATCGAAGAGGATTCCGCCTAAAATTGCCTCTTCTGCGTCGATATTTGCTGGTTGTGGCTGACTATTCATTTACCAATCCTCCTCGTCAATTTCGGGGTTTTGGCTTGGTTGGCGTTGGTTCATCTCTTCGATTTGCCGTAACGTTTCTAGTTTTCTTTGCTCAAGGTCTGGATTTTGCTGTTTTGCCCGTGACTCCGCAGCTTCTCTATTGGCACGTCTGATGGCTTCCTGTTGTCGCCTAGCTTCAGCGATCGCTTCTCGACGCTGTTGGGCGGGACTTTTTCTGACCTCTCGTTCGGGTGGATTGTCTAGCAGCTTGTTAAATTCTGCTTCTCTTTGCCGATGTTCCTCCGAGTCAATGTTTTCAGGCTCATCTACTGGCTGGTTAATTTTCCTCTGCTTTTTAAATTCAGCGATCGCTCGTTGCACTTGCTCAGGGCTGAGTTTCCCTGAACCTGGGTTTTGCTTGTTATTTCTTGCACTCTGACTAATCTTTTCTTCTTGGTAATTCTTGTAGTAGATCTCCCATCGGTTTTGCTTCGCTGCATTTTTACTTGCCAACCATGCTTCGAGATCATTGATTGGCTTCTCTAGGTTATTTGTCTTCTCTTTAACAAAATTGAAAAAATTTTCGCGCTCGCCTTCTGAGAGAGTCTTTTTAAAGTCTGTATAAGTCTGAAGAGTCTTAGGATTTTCAAGTTCTTGCTCTGACTGAATTTCAGGCTGAGGTGGCGACATTCCCGTACCGATGGCGACATTCTCGTACCGATGGCGACATTCTCGTACCGATGGCGACATTCTCGTACCGATGGCGACACTGGTGTCGCTAGGCGATCCTGGTGTCGCCACTTTTAATGTTTCCTTAACCTTTGGCTCAGAAGTATCTTTAGGGGGTTTAGATTTAACTCGGTATTGAAATTTAGTAATGATTAAATCGATCAGCTTTTCGTCACGAAGCTTAACTAAAGCCCGTTGAACTGTGCGACGACTGATATTGAGGTCATTCGCTATTTGTTTGGTGCTAGCTTCAACTAATTTGTCGCCAAAAGGATCGTTAGTTTTGAGCCAAAGGTGAACCGCAAGCTCTGACTGAGTTAGACGCTTATTAAGTTTGAGAAATTCTTCGTGTTGTAGGGGATAAAACTTTCCCTGAATCTTAGTTTGTGGCATAATTTACCTACGGCTAGAAATAATTGAATAGCAAAGCGCGCCACCTATCTCAATAGAGAAGGCGGTGGATTTGGAATCAAAAAGCAGTTGTTTAACAGTGGAAAGTTAATGGCAACTGTTTTTCGCTTTATATAGGGGTATTGTAGAACGATCGCGGTAATTAATTCCAATTTGTCATAGATCTTTGGTTTGTAACAGGTGACATATTAAAACCTAATTTAGGTGGTTTAGCTGAGTTTGAAAACAGTAATCTTACTGTTTTGCTTTTCTTGAAGTGCGATCGCACACCAGCTATAGCGATCGCCTGACATCAAATAATTAACGAATCGTCACAGAATAATCCTGATCCTGAGACAGCATCGCCCAACCAATAGCCCCTTGAGCATCACATTTAAGCAGCTTTCGGATCTTGGTCAAATCGGGCTTGTAGCTGACCTGTACGTATTCGGCGGGCAATTTTTCAGGTGGAACATTTAACAACACAGCAGGTTGTTTTTTCCTTAAACCAAGTTTTACGGTTGTCCCATCAATTTTTTTAACATCAGATCTAATCATTTGATCGATCAGATATTTTCTCAGTCTGACTGCGCCATTTTCAGCCTGTTTAGCTAGGGTTTGAATTCTTCTAGCTTCAACTTTCCTGGCTTCGGCGATCGCTTCCTGATGTCTGATATATCTAGCTACTTGTTCAGCTTTACTCTTAAATGATTCTCCAGTAGAGAGCCACTGATTAAAGGTTTCTTGTAGCTTGGTTTCTCTCTTTGATTCGGTTAAAGTTTCATCGTCTGCGATAAGTGCGATCGCATTCTCAAGTTGTTGGATTTCGTCCGATAATTCCCAGAGTTTAATCATAGTAATAGTTGTAGAGTTTTAATTGTTGTTGTTGTTCATTTAGCGATCGCCATTTCTGACGACCACCATGTATTTATTGATTAAGCAGCAGGTAAACTAGGGGTTGAACTTCCTTCTAATTGCTGACGTTGAGCGATTAGATCTTGTAATTGTTGGGCATTAAAACCATCAACACAAATTAAGTCTCTTGTCCCGTCGAGGTCGATTAATTGATCTCCGCACGCAGACATAAAAGCAGCAATCAGATTTAGCTGTTCAAATTCCTCGTCAGTTTCTCTTTCTCTCCAATCAAAATTGATAGAGTAATACGATCCCTTTTCGCTAACTTCTCGATTAAAACTGAGTGAAAAAATGCCTAGCCCTGGGTCTTTTTCTGACATAATCTCTTGGACTTTATTAAACAATTTATTAATCGATTGTTTTTTGATGTAGCTACAGCAAACCGTATTAGGTGGGAGTATAACGCCATCAACGTTAGGAGCAGGGATAAAAAATATTTGAATCCAAGGAGTATCTTTAATTTTTCCGATACTTCCGTAAAATTTGGAGACTTTAATGATATTAATATCAATCTTTTGGTCAGGGTTAGTTTTACGATGCTGCGCTTCAAATCCTCCGATAAATAGCCCGCCATCTTTGCAGTTTAAACGGACTGAGTATGGGATATCTGGGAGATAAATTGAATTAGTTGGTCTTGTTCCGAATACGCTGAAATTTGATTGATTTTGATTTGATTTTCTAGTTGCCATGATTGAATGAACTTGAATTTACGTTTGAGTATGAGGTCGTCATAGGTGCGTTTGGACGCATCCATGACGGAGTAATTTATGCTGCTAGATATTCGCTCACAGCTTCATCTAGTTTTTCTCGCAAGCGATCGCTAATATATTTCTCTGGATTGGTTGAGAACTTATCAATCAAATCGTTTACCGCTTCAAACATGATGGGAACTAACACGAAGGGCGGAACGTGACTATATTCGCTTTCTGCATAGATAAAGTTTTCGGCGATATCTTCGAGACAATCAGATAGAGAAATGGTGTATCGGTCTGTTTTCTGAGTCATGATGAATTATTGAATTGAATGTATGTAGAGAGGACTGAAGATGAAGTGACTAGCTTTATTAACTAGTCACAAAGCATTCCGTTTTTCTACCAGCGGGGCATATAGCCTGTGGTGTAGTAGTTGTACTCGTCAGAATCACAGCCCATATGTTTAGCAGATTCGGATTCAACTAAATAATTCAATCCAAAAGCATGGGTATCTGCTTCGCGTTGCATTCCGCGAATTTTAATCTCAGCTTCAAATTCCGATAGATACTTGGGTTTTCTTATCTCGCTCCAAGAACAGCGATAGAAGGTGTTGATGGTTTTCAAATATCCAGATATTTCAGCTTCGCTACAGCCCAGGTAAACTAAGAACGCTGGCTCTGTTTCGGTGGCGTTGCCCCAATTATGGCGATCGCCTGAGAGAGCTTCGCAGATAGCTACGTTTTCCGAGAGTTGTGTCAGTCTAAATGACTTATGGGGTGAATGTTTTAAAATATGCATAGTGGATCAATGTGTAATTGGTTTATACAAGGGCGGTTGAAGTTTCCTAGGCTTGTCGCCGCCTTTGCAATTAATATTATAGCATTCTATTCACTTGTATACAAGTGAATAAAGTAAATTTTTACTAAGTTGTTGGAAGTTTGAACCACGAGTATACTGTGAATAGGAGTAATACTTGTGTTTGATTGAAAATGGCTAATAAAAATCCCAAAATCGAAAACCTGACCCCGTTCAAACCAA
Source organism: Cyanobacteriota bacterium (assembly GCA_942490675.1). Classification (GTDB taxonomy): domain Bacteria; phylum Cyanobacteriota; class Cyanobacteriia; order Cyanobacteriales; family Xenococcaceae; genus Waterburya. The sequence goes on from CALNYB010000021.1 coordinate 28,708, forward strand.
AAGGAGAAAAGCCTCTCAGCAGTAAGCCTCTTCAAATTAGGATCGACCAAGATCTCTATGACACGATTATGTCTTTGCCAAAAGACAAGAGACTTAGTTTATTACGTCAATGGATCGAGAACGGAGTTGAGGGACTAGAGAGAGAAACTGCGTGATTGATAATACGCTACAAGAGTGTATCTGAGTTGATAGAAAAAGTTGGAATTTGGACAGGTGAAGATATCCGCATGACCACTAACTCATCAAAAACTGAATGGCAGTATTTAGAACAACGTCCTCATCGCTGGCGGAAGCAGCTTTATCTTAAAGGAAAGAGAATTAAAGCGTCTGTCATTTACTCCAGCATGATTGTCAACAACGAAACCTTAGAAGAAGCAGCTGATAATTGGGATTTACCATTGGCTGCTATTGAAGAGGTTATTAAATACTGTGAAACTCATCAAGAGCTATTGAAACAAGAAGCAAGAGAAGAACGCCGACGCTTAGAATCAAAGGGATTTATACTTGAGCCTAAAGTTACTCATTGATGAAGATTCCCAAGCTAAAGTTCTCGTATCTATGCTAAGGAAAGCTGGTCACGACGTTAAAACCGTGAACGAGGTTGGTTTATCTGGAGAAATAGATGACTTGGTTCTCGAATACGCCCGAGTTAAAAATCGGATTTTGTTGACCCACAACTGTGATGACTTCGAGGCTCTCCACGAATTTAACCCCAACCATCCAGGGATTTTGGCAGTATACAACAACGATGACTATACCAAAGATATGAGTAACAAAACTATGGTTAGGGCTATAGCTAATCTGGAAGAATCTGGTATTCCTCTAGCTAATCAGTTTATTCCTCTCAATCAATGGAATTATTAACTTGAAGCCGACGGGCAAGGCAAGGGAAAAAGCGGTCAGACCCCGCGTCCTAAAGGATACCGCTTCGCATATCGGCGTAAGACGCAAGGGAATGCTGACCAAGACACAGCAGGGGCAAGGCAGACGAGAAAACCGCGCCGAACCCCACGCCCAGCCGAAACAGCAGCAACGCAGACGACAACCCGCCCCACCGACCAACAGGCGGAGGCAACCGAAGGAGAGGAGACAACACACTCACTCTGCACCACCACCACACTTCATGCACACATAAAAAATTAACCGAGCGAAGCGAGACAAAACACGTTACTAGGCGCGACGACACACCTCAATTTAGAAAGCACTGGCACCAAGCGAACGATGGGAGAGAGTCGGAGCAGAAGATCGCCTGACAACGCAGACATTAAATATTCTGGCGACGACGAGCGACCCAAACAATAAAAGTGCCTTCCTTAAAAATAAAAAAACAGACAGGCACAACGAACTGTGAGCGACTGACTGTGCTATGATTGTCCGATTTTAGTCGCGCCGAAATAAATCGAGCGAAAGCGCGAGACATACTAAGTGTAAGGCACTTCGAGGCTTAGGGAGAATTGAGAGGTTGTGAGTCACGCGATCGCGAGCAATCTAGGGGTCGATTTCCGCCATAGAACGTAGCTCAATTGGCAGAGCTTGCGACTCACGGGTCGTTTGGTTGTCTATCACGGATATATTATGCCCTTGTGGTACCGCGACCCATTAGGGTTCGAGTCCCACCGTTCCCATATTCAGTGAATGCCAGTCGAATGCGTGAGACTGGTTTTTGTTGTGATGCGATCGCGAGATCGCCAGAATTTGACTGTAACGATCTTGCGATCGCCATCCCCGATTGCTGTACCATTAAAGATACGATACTGGGAGTATTGCCATGACTGCTCGACTATCATCAACTACTAATACAGATAATCTCTACGATCGCGATTATTATCTCTGGCTGCAACATACAGCCCGACTGATTTCTGAAGGAAAGTTTAGTGATGTAGATACGGCTAACTTAATTGAAGAAATTGAAGATATGGGTAGAAGCGAGAAGAGGGCGGTTGAAAGTAATCTAACAGTTTTATTAGCTCATCTTCTCAAGTACAAATATCAGCCACAAAAGCGCAGTAATAGCTGGAGAGCAACTATTATAGAGCATCGTCGAAGAATCAAAAAAGCCTTTAGAGATAGTCCTAGTTTAAAGCAATATTTTAGTGAGATTTTTGAGGAGACTTATCAAGATGCAATCCGTGCAGCAGCAGCAGAAACGGGATTAACTCTCGATACTTTTCCCTCTGAATCTCCTTTTACTCCCGAACAGGTACTAAATCCCGATTATTTACCCGCCTGACTAACCATGACTTTGAATCCCCATACTGGCTTCAACTGCGATGATTTTCTCAAAGAAGAGGGGATGGGACGAAAAATGTACGGCAACAGCAATTAAGCGAGTCTTAGCCCGTCAGCTAGAAGAGGAAATGAAACGACAGAATCTAACTAAAACCTCTAGGGCGCGAAGACATGCAGACCTCTAGGAGTCTGTCGGACTTAGGAATTCTTTGACATTAAAAAGCACTGGAAGTCACCTGGATCAATACAATAGTACTGTTTTGGGGCGATCAAGTGCCATTGCGATCGCTCCAGTTCGGATTTTAGAGGCCAATTTCTGGTTATTTACACACTGATGGTGCAAAGACGCTTCAAATTGAAGGCAATACAGACAAGAGTCCACTCACCTGTCACGGCATTAATCCCCCGCAGTAGGAAACGGCGGAAACCCATCACCTCCTTAATAATGCCGAATACAGGCTCCACTGTCGATTTGCGCTTAGCATAGAATTGTTTACCGACTTCGGTTTTCAGGCGATGCTTCATCGCCGTTATCGTATCAGGGTTCTCTGGTGGGGCTGGTGCTACAGCCAAGCGTTCTTCAAGGGTTAAGTTATGGCAAGCCCTACCGCAGGCGATGTAGGGGTCAATCTCGTTTTCTGACAGTCGCTTGGCATTGTGTTCACTGAAAAACCCCGAATCCAGAGCCGCTCTCTTAACTTGGGCCAGATTTTCAGGTAGTTGATTAAGTTGCTCCAGCGCTGGGTCTACTTCCTGCTTATCGTTGGGGTTTTGACTGATATGGTTTCCTACAATCAGCATCGTGTCCATATCCACAGAAGCGTGGGCATTGTAAGCTTGCTCAAACCCGCCTCCTGAAACTGGCATAATCCGCGACTCGCCGTCCGTGAAATTCACCTGGTCTTTAGCTTTTGGTATGCCTCAGGAGCTAAGGGTTGCTTGCCTCCCAATTTGCGACCTCGGACCATTTCTTTAGCCTCCCGCTCTCTTAATTTGGCCTCGTATTCAGCTTTTTCCTGGTCAGCTCTGGCTTGTGCCCGTGCTTCAATCTCTCTCTTGACCTGAGCGATCTTTTCCAGGCGTTCTTGCCGCCTTTGGAGTTCTTGGGGAATGTCTATGTCCCCAAAGCTTTCTCCTGCTTCTGTTTGGGACTTGTGCAACAACGCTGACACTTCTGCAAGTAACTGAACTTCGAGTTTGTTGGCATATTCCCAACTCATTGCTTTGTGTTTACTGGCATTGGCCTGGATTTTGGTGCCATCGATACTGATGTCCCCCAGCTTAAATATCCCCAGACTGCAGGCATATTCCAATATCTGTACAAACAAGGGTTGTAATTGTGCTAAGAAACGCTTGCGGAATTTATTGATGCTGTCATGGTCAGGGTGAGTGCCACCAGTAATATAGAGCACTGGGATTAGCTCATAGGTTGCTTTCTCTATCTGGCGACTGGCAAATATCCCTTTGGCATAGCAGTAAAACAACAAGACCAACATCATCTTGGGGGGATAAGGGGCACTGCCACCACCTTTATAAGCCCCTTCTATTTCACTGGTATCCAACTGATCGACAATTTCTACCACAAAGCGAGCCAGGCTATTTGTATCCAGCCACCCTTCCATATTACTGGGCAGCTCGATCGCTACAGTCCTATCAATTTCGATAAATTTGTTGCTGATGAGCCTTCTCCCAGTCACTTCTGCCTAATTTACATTTAGCATAGTTTACATCAGCTTTCCATAAGCCCGACAGACTCCTAGGGCGCAGCTAGATAGATTGCTCGACCCAGAGAAAACAGGAGTCAGTATTGAGACTATTACTAGGGCTGCGACCGTAGTAGGTCGTCAACTGCGAATCGAACTAGTTTAATTGTTAATCAGTAGTGGTTTACACTCCACCATCTTTGACGGATAATAAAGTACAACAAAATCGCCTATATTGATGCACACTTTTTAATACATCCGTATTTATGACTATTCAGAACAAAGTTACTAATGCTTCAAGTGATACGCCCGAGAGCTTGATTTTGATTTGGTTGGGTGATAAATCGGATACCACCCAGAAGTTAGTTACAACAGTACGGTTACTAAATTCATTGAATTCATTGCTAAACCTTTAAGTGAGGTGAAGTTAGAGGATTTACAGCTATGGGAGAGAGGATTAAAGGCTCGATTTAAGCTTACCACCGTGGCGAACAAAGTTTTAGTAATCAAGTCTCTGTTTAGCTTTGGGGTGAAGACTGGTTATTTAACTTTGAATGTGGGCAGCTTCTTGAAGACTCCCAAAGCCAAGGAAAATCTAGCGGAGAGGATTTTAGATGTATCCGACGTGCAGGGATTGATTAAGTATGGGGTGAGGAGCGATCGTGATCGCGTGATGCTATTACTTATGTATGGCTGTGGCTTGAGGGTATCTGAGGTAATTGGTTTGACTTGGGATGATTTTAAGAAACACGGTGAGGGCGGGAAAGTAACGGTATTTGGTAAGGGTTCTAAAACTAGAGTGGTGATTATTCCCGATTGGCTATGGGTGAAGGTAAAAGAGTTTGAGAAATACCATCGTGTCAATCAGTACGTTTTTATTAGTCGCAATCATAACAAGATGGAGCGCAGCGTGGTGCATCGGATGATTAAAAGGGCTTGTAAGCGATCAGGAATTGACCCCAGGACATCCGCGCATTGGTTAAGACATTCTCACGCTAGTCATAGTTTAGAAGCTGGATGTAATTTGAGATTGTTACAGCAATCATTGGGTCATGCCTCGGTGACTACTACTGAGAGGTATTTACACATATCACCTGATGCTGGTAGTAGTCAGTTTATAGATTTTTAGTAGTAATATTCAGTTAGACAAATGACTAAGAAGCAACCTTCATCAAGGAAGAAGCCAAAGAAACGCCATAAGTTTTTTCTCAATCCCTACTCTGATTGTGGATTTACCAAGTGTCCCAAATGCGATGCCAAGACGAAAATCAGGAAATATCCTTTAGTAATTCACATTGAGCCAAAGCAGATATTCTTACTCAATAAGAAGTGCAAGTATTGTGTAAACTGCGACTTAATCATTGCCAAAAAACAGGAAATTGAATCATTTTTAGCCTTGGCAATACCTCAATTAAGTAACAATGATTATCTAGTGATGGGGACAGTTGAGAGAAAAGATTGGGTTCAAGGTAATAAAGGTTCTTTCCCACCATCAGAAATAATCGAACGGATGTATGTATTCAAGGATGTTTGGGATTTCGAGGTAATTCCTGCGGGTTGGTATCCTGCCGAAGACTAGTTTCAAAAATACTTTGGATTGCTTTAGCCTCTTACTTGTAGCCTTTTTTTTGCTTGATAATCGGGACAGCTATCCCCACTGTATCCATAGGGATGAAAAGCACATACTAGCTCGACACCTCCATAAATTTGACCGTGATGATGTTTACAGATTCGACAAAGGCGTAGAGTTTCAATCATGTATGCTGCTTCATACATCTCGTCTTCTAGTCGTTGTAACCTACTCATTTCTTTTCAATCAACGTTTTTCTCGGCTTTTTAATCTCACAAGATAGTAATAATATTAGTCGAGGAATGGGTAATAAGGGAGGTGATCGCACTGCTTGGGAACGACTATCAAAGGCGTATCAGGAAGCTTTGAAGTTAGTTAGTGTTTGACTCTCATAGTTCCCTGGCTGTTACTTCGAGATATCTGCACGTTCAACCGAGCGAGTGTACCAGTAAGTTTATTGATTTGGATTAGTGGGCGAAGTAGGGCGATCGCTTTGTGTAATTAATCTGTTGTAATTAATGCGATTGTTTTGGAGTGAATAACAGAATTACTGGTATATTTCTTTTGAGGGGATAAAAACGAAGATTTAATATGCAGGTATCAGTAGCAGAATTACGTTCGCAGAGAGAAACTCTAAATTTAGTAGCTGAAGCTTTATATTGTGGAAAAAAAGTTATTTTTCGACTCATTGATGATCGAACTGAAGCTGAGTTTATGAACGAGTTAGGAAGAATTGCAGCTACCACAGGAACGGCTATTGGTATTTTGTCAGGATTCATTGGTGGATTAATGATTCTTGAAGAAATAGTCGGATTTCTAACTGCGGGACCAGCTGGAGTGGCTACTGCAATGACAATTGGTGGTCTTGTAGGTTCAATTCTTGGAACTATTATAGGTTATTCACTTGGGGCTTGGCTTGCACACTTTATTTACGGTATTGCTGGTAAAAATGGAGAAATTAAAGTAATAAAATTGTGCGATTGGTTTGGATTAAGAAAAAATAGAGTACAAGTTAGAGTAATTAGAGCTTCCTAATACTGGTTAAGACATTCCCATGCCAGTCATAGTTTAGAAGCTGGTTGTAATTTGAGGTTGTTACAGCAAAGTTTGGGTCATGCGAGTGTGACTACTACTGAAAGGTATTTACATATATCACCTGATGCTGGTAGTAGTCAGTTTATTGATTTTTAGATTGTTTGGTTCAGGAAGGGCGATCGCCCTAGTAAAGATTGGTGGGTTACGCTGGATTTTTGATTTGACGTTTGAGGTTCTAAGAGATCGCCATCTAACCCACCCTACAAAATACTCACCTTATTCTTTCTCTCGATAAATTGCTCCTGGTATCCAATATTCCTCAAGAACCTGCATTCCATCTTCTTGATAATCTGAATCTTCATCAAATGCCAAAATATCTAAAAACTGAACGATAACCTCTTCCTGTTCGGGGGTCAATAAAGAAAATCTCGATGGTTCTCTGTCGGGGGGACGTAGTGAAAATAATGTTGCTTCAACAGCAAGCCCAGACTCTACTGGTGCATCTTTAGTGGCATTTCGCAAGGAATAACTCATCAAAAGTGGTAAATAATAGTGCCAAGATACGGGGTCTAAATGGGGAAGTCCCCAGTAGGCAAACTGCTGTATGTATTCATCGGTAGGCTGGTCTAATTGTTCATCATAGGCTGTAGGGTTATCGTAGCTGTCTACTGCATTTCCAGCACGAAGGGTCATGGGAGGAATTTCGACTGTTGTATCCTTGAAGACCTCATTGATGAGTTTAATTAAACCGAGATTCATCTAGCTCACTTTTTTGGCTTGGAATGTAGAGCGATCGCCGACCTCAGACATTTGTAATGAAGAACGGTTCACCTCGCTTCCTACATACCATTTCACGATATATATAGGTTATGTTATTACTTTCATGAAATCTATGTCTCAGCTTGACCAATCTGCCCTGAAAGCTCGAAATATGTTGCTGGTTATGTTTTTGGTGCATATTGTCCTAGATACTATGCTTGTGGTTATTGCCAAAGACTTATGGGCTATTGGTCGTATTTTAGTCACCATTGTAGTGATGTACTTTGTTTTACAAGGGCGTAAATGGGCGAAGTGGGTTCTAGTGGGGATTTTTAGTTTTCTGGTTGTTGCCTTAATAGCATTGGTTGTTGCCCTTTATTCAAAGCTCTCTACTGTCCTCATTGTAGGAAGCTCGATCTTGACCGTTCTGAGTGCAATTATTGTAATTTATATCGCTTGTAACAAAGACTTGAATCGTTATTTTTCCCACAAGAGACAAGCTTCCTCTTGATAAAAACTCGCTCCAGAAATACATTAAATAGAAAAAAATAAGCGATAAGCCAGGGCGCATGGCTGCGCTAACGCGCATTGAGTGGTACAAGCTAATCAATAATTCCTACTTTGCTAAATTCTGGCAGTCCTCCCCAATATAATCCCCAGCCTAAGAAGAACAGACACGCGATTGAATAGGACACAAAGAAAAATGCCAGAATCGGCTGTTGGCGTAAATGTTTCCGTCCCCAAATTAAAACGAATAAGACAACTCCCGCAGCAAATGGAACGCCCAGAATAGTTGTCGCTGATTCTACAACATCGATAAAGTAGTTGAACCCGTGAATAATTCCCGCAGTAATCTCAAATTTCAATCCCGAACGTTGCTTTATAAAAGGGTTTTGCCATTGCCGATAAATCAAAAGTGCTGATAAACCCACGAGTCCTAAATGCCAGATATAGTGACTTAATATTTCATCATAGAAGTAAGTCAGTTGCTCGATTTCACTGCTAGAATCGGTTGGCGTTAGATGCCCGATGGAGTTAGCGACTAAGTGCATCCCTTGACCCTGAATCCACAAGGCAGCAAATACTAAAAAGACTAGCATCTCCCTTGGACTGGGTGGACGATGGGGGTGAATTTGAAACAGCAGCCAGTAGACAGGAATTAAAATCAAAGGTGTTAAGAGGTCTAGAACATCTCCGCTTTTCACTTTGGGATAGGGTGTAAAGCGATCGCTCAAGAAAGATGGAGCGATAATAAAAACAGCAAATAAAATAGCGAAGATTAATGTCAGACGAGCCAGACGTTGCATTTCACTTCCCTCTGTTAATGGTCGAAGTGGCTGTCCTGCAAGAGTTGTAACTATTCAACTGCCAATATATCCGCGTTTTTGACGACGGGCAAGTTGTTTTTCGTACCAGAGTAATCCCGTTTGATAGTCGGGGCAGATTGTCGAGTTGGAGCGACCAAAATCTAGTTTGACGGAACTACCCCAGGTACGTTTGATAATCCAGTTGCCAAATAAATCTTGGCACAGTTCCAGGAGGTAGAAACGGGTGTCTTTTTGCCAAGATGAATACTGCCATTTTTCTAGTTGATACATAGCTGTTAACACTCTCAGTACCAATAATTAGCTTAATTTATTAAGCAATTTTTCACTCTTTAAAACCTCCATTTATCTAAATCAAGGATTACCCTATATAAGATATAACCACAATCAGCTCAAACTATTTTAAACGCTCCTATGAGCAAAATTATCGCTCTGTTCAATCAAGCTGGGGGGGTGGCGAAGACTACTCTCACTCTCAATCTGGGCTATCATTTACAAGAACGTTCACAGCGAGTACTGCTACTGGATTTAGACCCGCAAGCCTCCCTCACTACGTTTATGGGTCTAGATCCAGAACAACTCCAAGCAACTATTGGCAACACGCTTACTGAAGAAGAAGAAGACCTAACCCCGAAGCCAATCCCGATTCACTACCGACTTCACGGTATGGCTCTTGCTCCTGCTAATATCAGCTTATCGGCAGCCGAGTTATTTTTGGTCAATGCTGATATGGACTAGCGGGGGCATTTGAACAGAAACCTACGGTTTTGAATTAGGCACACCTTTTCGATAGCAGTTCAGAGTTTCACTTGGCTGCCTTATCGAGCAAGCGTTGACCAGGTTCTTTGACAGACCCATCACCATTAACGTAGGTGTAGAGTGTCGCAGTCGTGATATTGAGTTTCTGCGCTACTTCTTGGGCACAAGCTTTTGGGTCGCTCATCGCTGTCATCGCCATATGTAGTGCCGTTATGTCCATCTTCCGTGGTCGTCCTCCTAATCGACCTCTAGCTCGCGCCGCTTGTAAGCCAGCCGTTGTACGTTCCGAGATTAATTCCCGTTCATATTCTGCCAACGCTGCAAAGACAGCAAAGAACAACCGTCCATGGGCAGTCGTGGTATCAATTTCAGCACCAGCACCAGCAAGCACCTTGAAGCCGACATCTCGCTGTCGTAGCTCATCGACCGTATTGACGAGATGCTTAAGATCTCGCCCCAAGCGATCTAACTTCCAAACCACCAATGTATTTCCTGGCTGCAATGCCTATCAGCAAGCATTCAGACCTGGTCGTTGAGCAGTCTTACCAGAAACATGGTCTTGGTAAATACGATGTTCTGGCACACTCGCCTCATTCAACGCATCTATTTGTAGATCCAGTGCCTGGGAGCCATCAGCCTTGGACACTCGTGCATAGCCAATCAGCATAAAGCCCCCTATCAATAACTAAAAAAGGTAAATCAGTAAAGGTTTATCTAGCTTTGAATTTTAGACGAGTTTCTTTATGCTAATCAAAGCTTAATTACTGCAAAAAGACGAGTGCTCAGAAAACGGTCGTTTTCTGAGCTGCATTTTTCTCAAATATGATTGGAGGTGTTTGTGACCACACAAGAGAAATTTCTATCTAAGCTAAGCGCGCTACGAGCCGATCTCTTTGCCGCCAAGCTTTTCAGATGAGCAGATGGTAAAGAATTGGACGCTTTCAGAAGATGATAGAGAGTCTGTCAGAAAGTATCGGAAAACGTTCCGGTTACATCTTGCCATTCAAATCTGTGCAGTGCGGCTATATGGTCGCTTCCTAAACCAAGTTCACGATCTATCGCCTCAGATTGTGAATTATCTAGGACAACAACTCGACTTACCACCATCTCTAGAGGTTCAGATACCAGAGAGAGAAGCAACCTATTTAGAACATCGTCAGAATGTTTTAAAACACTTAGGTTTCAGTCGATTTGACGAGATCTCTCAAGAACATCTTGAGGTTTGGCTAGAGCAAAAAGCTCAGCTTGGGTTGCTGCCCGAGGAGCTGTTCCAACAAGCTGAACACTATTTGCTAGATCAACGCATTCTCCTTCCCGGTCCTTCTGTTCTAGAAAGGCTGATTATTCACATCTGTGGGACGGTACATCATCAGCTTTTCGAGTCGCTCTCAAAAGAGCTATCACCTGAATTGCGGGGCTCTATTGACCAGTTGCTCAAAGTTTCTGAAGGCGAGCAAAGGTCTTACTTTCACCATCTCAAAGCCTATCCGCCAGCAGCCACGATCTCATCCCTACAGTTATACCTAGAACGCTATAAAACGGTAGCGGAAACTGGCATTGATAGTTTTGAAGAACGGATGCTGACACCGGCCTTCCTCGACTATCTGTTTAAACAAGCCAAGCGTTACAGTGCCAAAGATCTCAAGCGGTTTGCTGACCACAAGCGCTATGCTCTGATGGTCAGCTTTTTGCTAGAAACTCGTAAGATCTTACTGGATCATCTTGTCACGATGCATGATCAATACCTCATAGATATGTGCCGAAAGGCCAAAAACATCTATGAACGGAAGCATCGCGATTTACGCAGGCGGCAGAAGAAAGCCGTTGATGTTGTGCTCGATGCCAACCATCGACTTCTCGATTGGCCCGCAGAGAAACCGCTGTTGAAGGAAGAATTATGGCAGCAGGTGGACGAGGAGAAATTTCGCAGTTCGCTTGAGGACTTACATACGTTCAAGCATCTTGAAGAAAGGGGCTACGGGGATTTACTCTTAGCTCGTTATCCCAGTCTGCGTAAGTACTTCGCTGAGTTTCTCCACCTGCCCTTTGCCGCTGAGCATGGCAATGACAGCCTGATGCAAGCCATTGAATTAGTTCGGCAGCTGGATGCTGGTGAGCTCAAAAAGCTGCCTCACACCGCGCCAACAAGTTTTGTTCCGAAAGAGTTACGGCGTGCACTGACAGATCAAGCTGGTGCGATCAATCGTAATGCCTGGGAGGTGGGTTTGGCTTGGGCGATTAAGGATGCATTGCGCTCGGGCGACCTCTATCTCTCTCAGAGCAAGCAGCATGTCTCTTTCTGGGAGTTGATGCTCAGCGAAACCAGGTGGCAGCAGATGCGTCAATCTGCCTTTGAAGAACTACAACAACCTCAGAAACATGAAGTCAAAGCCATTCTCCCTGAGCAATTTCAGAATGCGATCACCCAGGCGAAGGAACAATTTCCTTTCGACGATTTTGCTGAGATTCAGGATGGCAAACTGAAGCTTAAGCGCTATGACAAAGTGGCTATACCACCTGCCGTTGCAACATTGCAAAAGCTGTTTGATGCGCGACTGCCCTCAATTCGCATCGAGTTGCTGCTGATGGAGGTGGATCAACTCACTCACTTCAGTCGCCACTTTACGCCGATTCAAGGTCACCAGTCAAAACCATCGCATTTTTACCGAACGTTAATGGCGACACTGATTTCTCAAGCGACCAATCTTGGGGTAGTATCCATGAGTGCCAGCGTGAAAGGTACCACAATTGATATGCTTCGGCATGTCCTGCATTACTTTATTCGCGAAGAGACCTTGACAGCAGCCAGCACAGAAATCGTAAACCGGCATCACCAGCTGCCTTTGAGTGCTATTCATGGAGCTGGTACCGTCTCATCATCAGATGCTCAGCGCTTTGGCATTCGCGCCAGTAGTCTCCTGGCATCTTACTATCCGCGCTATTACGGCTACTATGAAAAGGCTATTGGTATCTATACACATGTCTCTGACCAGTACTCGGTCTTCAGTACCCAGGTGATTTCCTGTAGTCCTCGTGAAGCCCTGTATGTCCTCGATGGGTTACTCGAAAATAACACCATCCTCAAAATTTGCGAGCATACGACAGACACCCACGGCTACACCGAAATCATTTTTGCGCTGTGTCATTTGCTAGGGTTCTACTTCATGCCGCGTATTCGAGACCTGAAAGACCAGCAGCTTTATCGAGTCGATAAGCAAGCTGATTACGGGGTTTTCACCCCTTTGCTGACGAAAACGGCTGACCTCAACATCATTGAGGAACAGTGGGAGGAAATGGTCCGTGTCGCCATCTCCCTCAAGCAGCGCACAGCTCCAGCTCATGTCATCGTCCAGAGGCTGACTAATTGCTTCCCGGCAGACCGACTATCCAAGGCATTTACTCACCTTGGACGCATTCTCAAGACCCAGTACATCTTGCGCTATCTTACTGATGCTAAGTTGCGACAGACGGTACAGCTCCAACTCAACAAGGGTGAGTACCGACACAAGCTCCCTCGACGAATTTTCTTTGCCGACCAGGGGGAGTTCACTACGGGTGATTACGAGGAAATCATGAACAAAGCCAGCTGCCTAAGCTTAGTCTCTAACGCCATCCTGTACTGGAACACCATCAAAATCAATGATATTGTCACCAATCTCAGAACACAAGGGGAGGTGATTGAAGACGAAACCCTATCTCATATTTCTCTGCTGCCCTTCAAGCATGTCGTGCCCAATGGTACATATTTTATCGATGACCTATAGCTGAAACCCCTACAAGACTTGCTTTCTAGCCGTACTATAATTCAAAACCGTAGGTTTCTGTTCAAATGCCCCCGCTAGTCCAACGTAATGTTGGTCTTTCAGTAAGCTTGCCTAATTGATTTTTAATACCTGTTTTTGCTGTTTGTAACGCTTTACGTATCTGTCTTTGTCCCAAAGAATAAACCAGAAGGCATAATCCCATTAGCATCGCCATTGTCTCAACTCTTTGAGTCGTTTTTAGAAAAACACTATCGGCAAAAAATAAAGGGTCTTTTAAAAAGCCCTAAAGGATTAGCTTCGCGTCGCAAAACCTCTTTCTGAGGCTTGTTGTTCTTTATATTTTTTGAGCATATCATCAGAAGTAAAGGAGTTATTATCTAACTTGTTGGTGGCAATTACAAATCTTCCTGCTTTTCTTTTTAAGGAAGTTATTTTGGTCTCATCTGGTTGGAATTTAGCAGTTATTTGATATCTAGATTGTTGTTTTTTAACTGATTTTTCTGTGACTTTTATTTGAGAGATAAGATGATATTTAACTTTCGAGATTATTTGTTGTAGGTTTAAATTTGCTTCAATTTCACTCTCAAAATCTTTTTTCGATAACTTAGCTAATTTTTGAGATACTAGTTGACATTCTTTGGCGCTCTTTTCTTCTAGCTTTTTGAGGTCTGATTCCTTTCTAGATTGACTTTCTACTACTAGCCATCTTTGCTTTATTCCCGCATAATTATTTTCTATTTCTTGAAAGGAGTATCCTTTGAGTTCACTCTTGATAAACTTTTCATCAGATAAGCTACTCACTATTTCTTTTGCTTCTTTGATTGAGAAAGGAACTCTCGTTACCCAAGATATTTCCTTCATCAATTTCAAGTTATTTTCGCTATATAATGCGCTATCTGATACTACAGTTGTCTCGAATTTTAGTTGCTTTTTATATTTTTTAGCAATCTCTCCAAATACCTTTTTATCACTCTGATTACCTGAGGCTGTGGAGATAAATATTGGGACATCTCCATCCCCCGAAACTATCATATTTAAAATAAATTGTTTCAAGTCTGGTCTGTGGTCTCTGGAATAACCATGAGTAATTTTTATGGGTATTTCTTTGAGACTATCAATTTGCTCTTTTATTTCTTTTGAGGGTTTATTTAATAACGGGAATAAGTCCTTATATTCCCCATGAACTGAAAAAGAACTAGAATCTAGATGAGAATATGACAAATTTACTTGATACTTTTTGGCAGCAGCTAAGGCTGTCAATAAGAATAGTTCTGAGATTCCATAGTCATAACATTTATCCATTACTCGACCAATTCTATCATCATTTAAATGTTCGGGTAAAATTCCTTTTCCTAACAAATGTTCTGTGGCTTTATCTTCAAAGAATTGTGGAAATAAATACAATGGTCTAGAAACAAATCCTAATCCGTTAAGAATAATAGCTTTAATTATTACTCCTGAACTTACAATTTCTTGGGGTTCTGTTCCTAATTGCTCATTAATAATTTCTACTAGCCCTATTTCATCTATTATTCCCGCTATTATTCCTAGATGATTAATCGTTTTAATTTCTAGATTTTCTAACTGATTCATTTCTGGGTCTACCAGTTTTTAAAGTAAAATTTAAAATGATCCTATCTCTATCAAATTCGATGATTTATTAATTTTTGTCTAATTATCTAATTCCCTGAGTATTTATTACTAGTTGTTTGGTGAAGAGCGTTTATTTTTCCGTTTTTTCTGCTAATTATTTTGATTGCTTTATATTACATTTTGACGTGCGGAAGGTGGGTTTGAAATAACCATGCCAGCCTGGAGGAGCAATATTCAGGCTTTTACCCGTATATAGTTCAACTCTAGGAGTGACAAAGTGTAGTTCTACTCGGTTGTTTCCTGTATGAGTATGTTTGACCCAAAGGATGTTGTAGGCATCTTTATCTAATCCAGCAAAAGCATATCTCTCAAAAGAATCAATTACTGCTTCAATTTCCTTTTCAGTCGGTGCATCTCTAGGAGCAAAACTGATTACGCCACTGCGATACTTGTGTTTAAATTCCAGCCCATCAATTAATCTACGAGTAATAACTGGATTACCTCTCAAGATTTCTGGGGCAGGATAGCGTAGCGAACCCGTAATGGGGTCATCTCTACGAGTAATATACTCCACTGGCCCACGACCGCCACCCGTACCCCTAGCAAAAAACTTAATCAGCACCTTTGGGAATGAGTAATGAGTAATAAGTAATAAGTAATGAGTACATAGTTTTTATCTAGCAGCCTGTCGGAGAATACAATGCCTATTAAACCGTTATTATATTGAGTCTGAATGGTAGATTGTGTTTCCCAGCATGTCTAAATCCCCACTTGAACAGAGTATAAATACTTATAGGCTTTAAAAAAAGCACCTGAAATGACGCTTTCACGTAGCTGATTACTCCGACAGGCTGCTAGGTTGATTGTTTTGTTTTAGTTTATTGATTGAAGCTGTGAGTATTTTTATGATTCGTTCGTTTTCTTCTATCATTTTTTGAAATCTAGTTTTTGAAACCAAGTCGGATTTAATCATGATTTTTATCCAATAAAGAGTTTCGTTCGTGACGCGAAGCTTATGCGAAGCGGCTTGCACCCATTCGGGCATAAACCCTCGAATGGGGGTATCCTTTAGGAAATCCTTTAGGGCTTCTTTTAGGGCTATCGAATACTTACTAATAAAATCCTTATTAGATTGAGCGTAAACAGCCTGACTAGCAGTTAGCACCAATTGACGTTCCGCTTCTTAAAAACTGCTTAGACAAAATTTTGCCTGCGTCATCTTCTTGAACGGGTCGCTCATGGGGGAAACCCCCAAGACCGCGCCCGTCCGCAAAATGCCTTTTATTGAGTTCGGAGTAAGCTTTGACGACTCTTCACGCAAAATTTTCAGTTCTCTCTTGAAAAAATATGTTTTCATTACTCATTACTCATTACTCATTACTCAATTCAAGTAAAGACGATTCAATTCTCGCTAAACTGCTAATCACCTGAGTCACTTCGGCAGCACCTTTATGAGTATTAGCCCAACGAGCAATCTGATTTAGGTTGTTGCCAATACGAGCTACTTGTAAATTAAATTCCTGACGCGATTTTTTATCCGAAGCATAGCCTGTTGAATGTTTATTCAATAAGTATCGAGCGAGCTGAGACGTTTTCAGATCGCAGGCATGGGCTTTAAGATCCCAATTGAGCTTTTCATCATCGGTGGCTCTGATACCTATATGATTGGTTTTCTTAATTTTGGTAGGCATAAAAATAAGTTTTTAAATAGATAAATTGACCTTTAAACCATGTTTTGACCAAATCTCGACTGGTTTTGACCAGAAGGGGTCGAGGGGAATCCTTTCCCCCGCCAGCCCGACATTTCATGAACAACGAAGTAGTATTAATGTTGTACGTAGGGGTCGGCTGGCTTAGACAACTCAAAAGCCGTATTTAGTATTAGTCAAATCGAGGCTAACACTACTCAATAACTAATTAGGTAAAGCTACAAATAAGAATTGAATTGTTTTATAAAGATTTGATTTTCACCGAAAAATACCTAACTTGATGGGGTTGATTTTAATTCTGTTTAATTAGTTGGTTTTGAAATCTAATTTAAAAGCTAATCATAGACTTTAAATCGATAAATATACTGAGAATTATTAAATGCTGTGATTACAGTAACGTTACTCTCACTCACTAATACGTTACTGTATTTTAGCAATAAATAAACCTTAATTAGGCTGTTCAACTATAAAATTTGAAAATCAACAGGTATTAGTAGCGTTTGAACGCGCCAAAATACGCTTTGGTTGAGGTTAAAGAAAAGAGGCTATTTTGGGCAAAATATTAATGTAATTATAAATGTTTATAAAATGGCTTCTAATAGTATTGAGCAAAATAATTTGGTTGAATCAAAACCGAAATCAAAACCGAAAAATAATCTGACGGTCATTATCGACCCTGGTACTTCACTATTGAAGATTCTCTACATTATTAACGATGGAATTGTGAAGTGGATGACGATGGGAGCGGAGTATCTTGCTTTACCGTCAGAGAGTGCTGAATCTTTACCCATTGATAACGGTATGGGTCAACCTGAAGATAATGCCTGGGTCAGACAAGATAAGTCTGGAGAATGTCATACAGTTGGTTTTGTGGCGAGTAATTATCGTGGCACAGCTAGCATCAAAAAATTAAAGCACGAATCTTTGATGTTTAAGATTCTGGCAGTCATTGGAGCAATTGCCCAAAGAGAAAAGTTGGGTAACAATTTTAACTTGGAACTAGGAGTATTACTTCCAATGAGCGAATATCGCTTAGAACATGATTGGTCAACTGAATTAAAATCTGCTTTATCGAGTTTTTATTTTCAACAAAAAAGATTGAGAATCAAGCTGATTGATTTTCTATGTATGCCTGAAGGTTATGGCATTGCTAAGTCAAATTCTAAATGCGAGGGGGCTAATTATTTTCATGAAGGTAATACGGCAATAGTTATGCTCGGCTATCGCAATACTAGCTGTCTATTTTTCCGTCGAGGGACTGTAAGCAAGCCAGAAAGCGGGACGACAGATCTGGGATTTTATACTTTATTGGATAAATTGATTGAAAAAGTCCCTGGTTTATCGCGAGAGGATATATTGAAGGCGATTGAGAGCGAATTTTCCGAGTCTTACGGAAGAGTTAGCAGTAATAAAACCTATTTCACTTATTCACAAGAGTACGCAACTATTGATTTTTCAGCTTTAGTTAAGTCTGACAAGCAATTGGTTCAAAAAGAAGCAGCAAAAATCAAGAATGCTTACAACACCAGTTTGAATGAATATGGTCGTCTTTTGAATAATTGGTTAGAAGAAATTCTACCGCGAACTAAAGAGATAGATGCTTTTGTATTTGCTGGAGGAAGTTACGATCTTTTACATTCTCATTTCACTGACTATGTTAGTTCTCTGGAGGCAAAACGTTTATACACCGATGCCGCCGAACAGCTCAAAAGATATTTACTACATTGTAAAGACCCTAGAAAAGAGCGGTTTATCAGAGAAAATTTGGCTTCACGTTTTGCTGATGCCTGGGGATTTTTCGTGGATTTTGCGAACTATGATCTAAATCAGATTTTAGACCGTAATACAGGGGAGGTAATTAAATATGGGAAGTGATAAACATTTAAAACTTCGTGCTACACCCAAGAGTGCTTTGGGACGGGTTATTACTCATTTGCAAAACGGGCTGACCAATCAACAAGATTTAGCTGCTGCGACTTTGCTGGCTCGTTTTCTGCCTTTTGCTTTAGATCAAGATGACCCTCAATTTCGAGAGATAGCGATTCGCTGTGCTAACGACTGTGAGGCATGGGCGAAGGCAATTCGCGAGTATGCTGGAGGAGCGACATCTTCATCATTTTTAAGTATGGAAATGGGTCAATCCAGTCATTCGACTCATAATTCTATTCCTAACCTAGATGAAGTTGATGACGAGTTTGAGTCATCCTCGGAGCTAGATCCTGAGATAGATGAGAGAAAAGGACAGCGACGTAACAATTCTATGGGTTTTTAAGTTTCTGTATGATTAAAACAATCACCTATTCCTGAACTAAAAAAATATGAAGTCAAAAACAACCTTTGCAGAAATCCTAGAAGCAGCAGATCAACTTCCTATTGAAGATCAAGAAAACTTAATTGATATTTTACAAAACCGTCTTCGCGATCGTCGAAGAGCCGATCTTGTTAGAGATGTTCGTGAAGCACAACAAGAGTTCGCAGAAGGGAAATGCCAAGCAGTTACACCCGAACAACTTATGAAGGAAATTCTATCGTGACGTATATATTATTACGTTCGAGTGCCTTTGTTAGAGAAGCGAAAAAACTTGTTAAAAAGCAACCTCAAACAGCTAAAAATATTCAGTCTACCCTAGAATTACTTTGTATAGAACCATTTCACCCCCGATTACGAACTCACAAATTGAAAGGGGATCTCAAGGATTCATGGGCTTGTAGTGCTGGATATGATTTAAGAATAATTTTTAAATTTGTAGATTATGAAAATACCCAAGCAATTCTTTTAGAATCAATTGGAAGCCACGACGAGGTTTACTAATGCGCTCTCTATTTTTAAGATGACCAAACCGTGGGACAAACAATAGTAGCTGATTCATCCGTCAAATAAAAGTTGGTAACTGGATTATTGGATTTTTCACAACGCAAAGGCTCGACTTTTTTCTGATAAGGATTCCAAACTGCCACTACGGAGCGCTTTTGCTTTTTGCGAATTAGTTGGCAATTAATATGAACCGTTTGCAACCAGACAATCAAAGCACTGTGTAACTGTGCTGTGACTGAAATACGAGAACGCTCGTGTAAATCAAAAAGTTTGCGTTTCAATTCAAGTTTAGTAGCTTCAATACGATTCTTTTCTTGCTCTTTCTCTTCTCCCTCTAATTTTCTTTTTTTTATTTTCCCTTTGATTTCTCTGATAATGTCTTCGTAATACTCAGTAATCCGCTTCTCATCTCGTTGCAGTTGGCGTTGATTTTTTTGTCGCCAGGGAATTAATTCTCGATCAATCAGTTGCTCGGAGTGCTGCGAGCCTATTTGCAGTAATTGTTCATAATTAAGAGCCGTAGCCGTCTGTTCTTCAATTGATGGAGAGGCGATGCGGTCAACCGTCCACAATAAAGCATCACCAAGGTCAACTCCTGTGACCCCTGTAACTCCATTGACCCAATTTGAAACCATTCCCAAGCGTTTTTCCGATGCTTCGGCAGTATAGTCAACATTAAACAAGACATAGGGAGTAATGGCAGGCACGGCATTTTGCACCCTAATCAAGCCATTTTGAGGATATAAGGTATCAGCCACCAATTTCTCAAAACCGCTCTGTTTCAAATAGCCGTCATATTTAATCCCATAACTTGCCACATAACCACTGTTGTCCAATAACTCCTCAAATCGTGACAGAATATCCGAATTGTAGGTCACAAAATAACTGCTGCTATTTGTATCAGCACTAGTAGTAAAAGTAACTAATTCCCCTACCTTTAAAGCCCTGGCAATTTTTTTAGGTAACAAAACCGACAGACTTTGATCCGAAGTCCACTCAGCTACTCCACCCTGTTGAGCAACCATTTGGTTAATTGTATCGAGTACTTTATTATCCATTTGTTCACTGTTCACTGTTCATATGCGAAGCGGTATCCTTTAGGACTGGTCACTGGTCACTGCTTACTGAATTAGGCTTCAAATTCATCGCCAAACAACTTTTCGTCAAATTCCTGTATTTCTTGATAGCTGTGTTTGGCATCTAGCAATTGCTGACCTAAATTACCAAAAGCGTCGTTTAGTTGTTTGGGCTTTTCGTTGGCTAACCAGAGGTCAATAACGGTTTCGCTAAAGTCAAATTCATCTCCCATATTGCCGAGAATGGTTTCAATTTCTCCTACCACCAACTCAAACATATTGATTTTATCGTGGAGTATTTTGAGGATATAGGCTTCGATACTGTTAGCCAGACAAAAGTTAAAGATAAATACATCCTGGGTTTGTCCAATACGATGGAGACGACCAATGCGCTGCTCAATTTTCATGGGATTCCAGGGCAGGTCGTAATTGACAATGGTATTAGCAAACTGAAGATTTCGTCCTTCTCCCCCTGTTTCTGATGCCAACATCACGTTGACTGATTCTCTAAAAGTATCAATAGCTGCATCTTTAGCTTTTAAGGTCATCGAACCGCGAAAACAAGTATGATTAATACCTAGATCATCTAAATATTTAGATAAATAGGACATGGTTGCCTTGTAGTTAATAAACACCAAAGTCTTTTGGGTGGATTTTTGCAGTAAATCCACCAGTTGTTTAGCTTTCTCAAAGTTCTTCATACCTTTGGCTCGCTTGAGCAGAAATGCCAGTTCATCGTGGTCAAATCTTTTTTGTAGTCCCTTTATTGTATCTGTTAAGGCAATGGGACTACTTCCCGAACGCATCAGCAAATTATTACGAGTTAATTTATCAATGCCCCCAGGATGTTGACGTAGATATTGATTAATCGCTTCATACAACTCAAGTTCTTTTGCCCCAGGAGTAACGGTAATGGTGGAGGCAAAACGCTTGGGAAGTTTCACATCTACCACCGAGCGGGTATTTCTAACCATCACTTCCCGCATCAGTTGGCGCAGTTTGGCAGGGTTTTTCGGCACTCGTCCATTCTTTGAACCGACATACTCCTGCTTAAACTGAGCTTCCGTATTCAGTAGTCCTGGTTTGAGGAGGGTAAGGAGATTAAACAGTTCCACCAGATTGTTTTGGACTGGGGTGGCGGTTAACATTAGAATAAATCGCTTTTTAATGGCATCGACCAGCTTCCAGTTGAGGGTACGGCGATTTTTCAGGTGGTGAGCTTCATCAACGATGACTAAATCCCAGTCGCGGTCGGTGACGTGCCGAAAATGACTTTTGTGCTTGGCGGTATTAATCGATGCTACGATGCGGTCATTGAGATGCCAGAATTCTTCGGGACTTGAATCCCGCTCGTCGGTTGTAATGGTAGCAATGGCGAATTTTTCATCCAGTTCCATCTGCCATTGGGATACCAGGGTAGCTGGAGTTAGCACCAACAGGGATTTGATTTGACCCCTGGCTAAGTATTCTTTACAGATGAGAGCAGCTTCGATGGTTTTGCCCAATCCCACCTCGTCCGATAACATGGCTCGACCGCCAAACTGTTTGATCACTTTTTTGGCAGTTTCGATTTGATACCAATGTTTGTCGATGTGATGTAGAGCAGGCAGACATACTAATTGATCGTAATCGGCGAGAACTTTGAGTTGAAACAGACCAAGGCGAGCTTCGTAATAAGAAAGCTCGCTAATTTGTTGGTTTCTAAAGGCACGGCATGCGGCACTTTCGACAAAATGGAAGGAGTAGAGATCTGACATTAGGGGTGATACGCGCATCTTGAATAGTCATCGGTTCTTAGTTATCACCATAGCGAGTATTTTCCCCCTTAATTCAATATTTAAACAAAAATAATCGTCTTAGATATTTGAGTACGCAAAAACTTGCAATTTCAAAAACACAAATATTTAAACTTTCAAATACTTACACATTTGCGTAATAGATAAGCTATCATGTTCGGCATCTCGATCGAGATATTTTTGCGTACTCACTCATTCCAGAAACTCAAGTTTTCGCACTTTCAGCTCTCTTGGTGTGCGTTCCCAATGGTCAGAAACCTCCGACGGGTCACACCGCTATTCACGTATTTGAGTATTAAAAAGATGATCGTTACTATCGCTTCGTTTAAGGGTGGAGTCGGCAAAACTACTACGGCAGTACATTTAGCAGCTTACTTGGCTAACCAAAGTACCACCTTATTAATTGATGGAGATCCAAATCGCAGTGCAACTAGATGGGCAGAAAGAGGAGGTTTGCCATTCCAGGTTGTCGATGAAAGAAAGGCTGCTAAATATGCCAGTCAAGCAGATCACATTGTTATTGATACCCAAGCCAGACCAGAACAGGAGGATTTAGAAGCATTAGCCGATGGCTGCGATCGCTTAATCATTCCCTGTACTCCAGATGCTCTAGCCTTAGATGCCATGATGCTCACAGTTAAGGCACTACATCAGCTAGGCAGTGACAAATACCGAATTTTACTAACCATTATTCCTCCCAAACCCTCAAAAGATGGGTCGGAAGCTAGAAAGATGTTAAGTGAGGCAGGATTACCAATTTTGAAATCGGAAATCAGGCGTTATGCAGCGTTCAAAAAAGCGGCTCTAGAAGGAACTATTGTTTCTGGGGTAACAGATAAAAAGGCTCGAATAGCTTGGGGTGATTATCAGGCGTTAGGAAAGGAGATACAAACAGATGAGTAAATTTAAAAATATTTTGGATGCAGCTAACAAACCAGAAGACCAGGACGCAGTAGATGAATCCGTAAAAGCTGTCAAAAAAACCTTACCACCAATCGATGAGGAAAAGTCCCAACCCCTCAAAAAAGGTAGACCAAAAGGAAAACGGAGCAATCCTGACTTTGAACAGGTAACTGCTTACGTTCGTTCTAAAACATATCGGCAGACAAAAATAGCTCTCCTACAGCAAGATGAATTGTCAGATTTTTCAGATTTGGTGGAAGAACTACTAAGTAAATGGTTGAGTACGCATTCATGGTGAAAGTTCAAATACTTGAATGAGCAAATATTTGAGTATTAAAAAAAACTTTTAGAGTCGGATTTAGCATTAGTATGGCAATTAAGTTTTTTTGCTGCCGAATAATTGAGTACGCATTCATGGTGAAAGTTCAAAAACT
>CALNYB010000022.1:0-7242 GCA_942490675.1 Cyanobacteriota bacterium
CGTTCTGCATAGTTCAGCAGTTCGGCACAGTCCGCACATAAATCTTTGTCGCCGCCTTTGCTGCCGCCATGATTTAACTGACAGTATTTGCGAATCATCACCGCGACCGTATTGGCTTCGCGCTGTATTCGCCCTGATTTTTTATTTTTCATCCCGCTATCCTTCATCGCGTTGTCAGGATATTTTCAGCCCCTGTCACTGCGGTGTCATGAGTTGACTTTTCTCAATGCCTTCATTTAAGGATATCACAAAAGAACTTTGCGGAATGGGATAAAAAAAAGCCCTATATCGAATTGCTTGAATTCACTTGTGCTCAGCTTGAGAGCCACAGCATTTACTTTACTCTTGGTAACAATCCTTACGATTATTCTTCATGAATCTCCTGGGCAACCTGCTTAATCGCTTCCAGAGGTAAACCTGTCAAAGACGCTATTACTTCTTTATCAAGTCCTTGCTGCAATCCGTTGATCACAATCTCGTGTTCTTTTTGCTGTTCTCCTTCTTCTTTCCCTTCTTGTTTCCCTTCTGCTCGCCCTTCCTCTTTCCCCTCATCAAAAGCCGTATCAAGGGAATTCTTCATATCTCGGTAATATTTGAGGCTCTTCTCGTAGGAGCGCACCTGGTCCGGGGTAAAGCGGGCAATCTCCGCACTATCAAAAAGCTGATCAAAAACCTGCTCCCGGAGCGTGTCCGGTATTCGTTCCAGCCGGTTCAGGTTCCTGATAACGTATAGCCATTTGTCAAACCGGGTCTTCAGCTCATCCAGGTTTTTGCTGAATTTGGGCATCTCAAGATAGATAAAGGTCAGTTTATCATAAAATACCCGATTAGTGTCAATATCTGTCAACTTAACATCATAGCGGTATTTTTCAGGTTTATTCTTGTCCTCGTCAAAGACAAAATCCAGGATAGCCACCGTATACACGGCCTTGAGCTGAAAATTCCAGTCGCCCCGTTCCGCCTGCTCACGGATGGGAAAGGTGGAGTAATAAAGTGCCCGGTCCTTAAAGAAATTCTGTTTGCTCTTCTGCAACTCAACAATGAACTTCTCACCTCGTTCATTCTCGCAGTAGAGATCGAAGATGGCCTTGCGGTCGATATCGGTGTCGCCGAGCTGTTCTGTCTTCAGGTAGGTCAGATCCCGGATTTCTCCCTGTTCCTCTTTGAGTAGCTCGTTGAGAAAATCCAGCAGCAGGTTTTTGTTCGGTTCTTCGCCGAAGATCTTTTTGAACCCGTAATCGGTGAAGAGATTGATATAGCGTTCTTTGGTGGGCATTGTTTATGTTTTTTACAGGTTGTCGGGTGTTTTGGTGCGATTTTTCTCGTCGCGACCTTCCAATAGTATGAACGCCATCAGTATATTCTTATTTTTACGGAAGTACAACCGTTGCGATGGTACAGGGATGTGCGTGGGCTGGGGGAGAAGTTGCGATTATTTTGGGGATTGGAGGAGGTGACAAATGAGTTGGTTAATCGGGTTCTGGCCCCAGGGATAACGCACAGGGCAAACGCATTTAAAACGACACAGATACAAAAAGACAGGGCTGTATACAGGGCGAACGCATGACTTCTGTCGTATTTTTCACTTAATGTGCAGTTACTTTTTATTTTTATACAAAAATATACTTTACACGGTAATGTTAATGCAATGAACACACTGACGCGGCACGCTTGTTAAGCATCAAGCCTGAGCATAACTATTTATTATTAATCGTAATTTTTAATACGTTTGCCCTGACTCTGACCCCAATTAATTCCTATTTTAAATACTTAACATTTTCCAGTAGGAAATCACTGTAATTTCATACTTCCCGGTTCAAATAATTATGCACGGGTACTTATTATTTAAATCTTTCAACAATAGCTATTTCATAGTTTGTAGCACCTAGCTCTGAAATAATGTGCATGGCAGCAATCTCGCATTTTTCTTGACCAATACAAGAAAAGACATCTATAGCCATTTTCCCTTTCTCTGCATATGTGTGAGCAGAAATATGACTTTCGTCAAGCATCAAAAAAGCGGTACAACCATCAGGAGAATTATGACCAAATCTGTATCTGTTAGAGGAGATAATAGTTGCGTTGATTAATCTTGCAGCACTCTCAAGAATATTCAGCAAGCGAGTATCATTGGCGCAATGATCCCTACTTAAATCATTTATATCAATTAATGCATGGTAGCTGTTTTTCATGGCTTCTTTATAAGGGAGTTCCTTTATATTTTGTCGACATTAGTTTGCTAAAAACGTTTAAGCTTTTTAGCAAGTTCCTTTTCCCTAACGTCTAGATAAAAAATAGGATATGTTTTATCATTGTATGTTTCGTCTGCTATATGCTGAAAACCGAAAAAATTACAGAGACCTACACCAATATCTTTAATTGGAGAAGTTGTAACATATTCTGCTTTGGTGTTCAGGATATATTCACCTGCGCTCTTTATCAAGAAGGAACCAGGCCTGCTACTTCTTTTTTGATAAATAGTTGCTATGACTTCAATATGATAATATAGAGAATTGTTTTTATGGAGGACATCACGTTCCGGAAAATCTAGCAATGAGCTATAGAGTCCATTGCAGATTTTTGAATAAAGTTTTTTAGTGATAGGTACAATGACAGCATAACCCATTATCCAATTTCTTTTATCTTTAACAACCCAAAACATATCACGGTTGTGCTTGTGCCACTTCTTAAGGCTATCTACGGAAAAAACATGACCATACCCTGAAAAATTTGCCCACTCAATTTGCAAGACACTAGATAATTCTTGTTTTCCTAGTCTTTCGAAACGTAAATTCCCATGAAGCTCTCGATCTGTTTCTTCATATTGAGAATATAAGTAATCAATGCCGTGATCTTTTTCTATTTCACAACTTAGAGAGCAACCACCACCACATTGTTTTAGAGAAGAACAAACAATACACCTACCAGGCAGATATGCCTTGCTACGGAAAGACTTTAATATTTGTGAATTACTCCATATTTCATTCAATGGTTTTTCGAGTATATTTCCTAGGCTATATCGTGGGTCTGCGCCACATCGAGAAAGATCTCCGTTTGAATTGACAGATACTTTTGAAATACCCCATTTACATGCGGACATATATTTTCGTAAATTTTCGGGTAAAACACACAAAGGGACAGGATCTTCTATTATGATCTCAATATTGAAACTTTCTTCCGTCCGCTGAATTTCACTCAGAGATTTTATAACTTGATCCCTGGTAAGGGAAAAATTTGATATGCTTGTAGCTCTACCCATAGGGATTATTCTTTGAATAATTACGTATTGTAACCTTATCCCTCTTTGGTTAACAAGAAGATCAACAATGTCGTAAAGAAAATCGCAGGTTAATGGAGTAACATTAACCGCAATCCCAATTTTTTTATTTTTGTCTGAAAAATATTTCAGATTTGTTAATATTTTTTCATAGGCACCATCAACTTTACAAAAATTATCGTGTTCTTTTTCTACATGGCTATGAATTGTGGCTTCAAATGCATCAATATATCTTGATATATCATCGAGATCTTCATTGTTGAATGCCAATGTATTTGACAAAATAGATAAGGTGACTCCATTGTCATGAAATATTTTCGCAACTTCAACTATATAAGGATAGGGCGCAGGGTCACCACCAAGCAAAGTAACTTCTTCTACCCCTTCGTCTATCAAGGCCTGAGACACTTGAAGAACCTTATTAATAGGAGCATGTTTTTTATGATTATTTGATGCGCTTGCGTAGCACATTGGGCAACAGTGTGTGCAGACCTCTGTCACATGAAATGCCGCAAGTTTAACTCTGTATTCGTTTTGCATTTTGTAAACCTTAAAAAGAGTGCTTGTAAAGTGTAGCGCTCTTGAAGCTTGGTTATGGGGTACCTTGACAAATTGGTAGTCCCGCAACGATGTGATGATTCCTGATTCGGGGCTGGTCAGTTCGTAGGGTTAGACCTTGACTGATAATCCTAAAAAGCTGGAGCTTGGTTCTAAGCTCGACCAATTGACTTGCGGCTGACACCCGGCGTAACAGTAAGATGACGAGGTCAGTTAGATAGACGCATGAACAGCAGGCTGCTTTAGCAAAATGGCCGAAGTTAGAACCAAGCCCAAAAGCTGTCATCAGCTCAATGCAGAATTACCAATTTTTCAAGGTACCACTTAACAATGGTTCTGTAAAAAAATATCTGTATATTTTCATCATATTACCACTGACACCTTAAGAGGGGCAACAAAAGTTACCGAACCATTGCTTTAAGATAAAGACTGGTATAGTTTTTTAGCTGACAACTTGCAATCGTCCAAATAATTCGCATGTTTAGTAATTAAATCTTCAGGGTTTAAACAATCGGTTGCTAGGACGACATCAACAACTTCCACCTCTGCATTTTCACAGAAAAATCCAACAGAATCAGCCGCCAACTTAATAGAACCAGCATCTTGGTCCTTAGACTGGCCTACAGCAAAAATTATGGCCTTTTTTTCTGCCAATAATTCAGGGACAGCGAGAGGATTTAACCTGTCAAAAAAAGTTTTAAGCTCTCCCGATAACAGACTCCACCTCGCAGGGGTGCCAAAAATAAATCCATCAGCTCCTTTTATTCTTGTTACTACTTTAGTCATGTCATCAGTCAAAGTGCAAACGCCACTCTCGTCACACTCAAGACATCCATCACAATGGTTTAATGAGATATCTTTTAAATGTATTAACTCTACATCACAATCTGTTAGAGCTTGGCATCCAGCTTCAACCATATTGTAAGTGTTTCCTCGACGTAAGCTTCCAACAATAGCTACAATTTTCATTGATTTTTCTCCTAATTTGAATTTAATGGGAAAGGATTTTTTACCGACACTCCGCACGTTGACAAATTATTTTTTTAATTAGCACTGCAACTATTTAATTTATAAATACTTTTACTGCGTAGCTTGAGGAGATATGTGCCCCGCAATGAACAAGAAGAATGACAATATTAAAATCGCTCTTTCCCGAAAAATCCTATAAAATGGGCTGCTGTATTCATTAATTCTGAATTTTGCAAAGAGACGTGCGGAGTGTCGGTTTTGTTAAATATATTAATATTTTACTTTTAAATGTATGTTTGAAGCTTACCTACAAATTCTTCCATTAAGGTGTCTGAAATTCTCACTTGAAACCTATTGTTATTGTCAGGGGTATTTATACCCATGAAACCAAACCTGTCATTACGGCAATCATTTGGATTAATTATCCCAAAATCAAATTTTGAAAATAGAAAGAAAAAATCGTCGTCTAAAAAATGAAAAAAAAGGCTTTTATTTTCATGCGTTGTTAGTTTGTTTTTCATCCTAATAACTCTTGTCTTAACAAGATCATTATTAGGTAAGAAATATCTATAAATAACACCATCTTCCATATTCTTTTCTACAACTTTAAAAAATGGTCCATCAATTCCGTCCTCTTCAAGGTCAGAAGTTATTATCCAAACTTCTGATTTTGCATTTTCTAACTCAAACCTCGCCAACTCTTCAGTTGTAATAATCCAGTTTGGTATATTGCCAATGTGAAATATTTTTTTTAAATGATCAATAAAAGCTTTTGACTGTTCATCAACCAAGCAACTAGTTTTGTTTGATTGCTCGGAACAACGGCTTATAGTTGTAATAATATTACTTTCAAGTTCTCTTGATTTTTTTTCTAATTGATGATTGGTTTTATTAAGTGTTTTGGCACATTCATTGATCGTCACAGTTATCCTTTCTTCTAAATTTTGACTAATCTTCTTAAAAATTATCCATGCTGAAAATGAAAAAATTACTCCTATAATGAGCACAGAATAAAGAAGATTCTTGAATCCTATTTGGGTCTGCACTTGACTAAATATAATTCCTACTATGATGACAAATAGCATTATTAATATATTTATTTTGGTTTCTGATAAGTCTCTTGATGCCATTGTTTACCTCTAAAATTAGTATTTTCGGTAGTCCTGCATTGAGATAATGACAGCTTTTTTAGGGGTATTATTAGGGGACAGGCCATGTTTGTTGTTCAGATGACGCACTTACCGTTTACATCATATTTTGAAAATTATAACGAGAATAGATAACCACAACTTATTGAGAGGGGCAAGGTTTTTTTCTGCAAAACCATAGAGATGAGAACGTGACTCATTATCAGATTCCGACAATCCCATTGCGCCCCAACGAAATTTCAGAATAAACAATGGAATATTTCACCAATGGAAACCTCAAAAAATCCCCTTATCCATCTTCCCCGCCACCTGAAACTGACAGCCGGGCGCATCACTTCCGGTCGTACCCTTATTTTTTATCGGAGGAATGCCGGTATGCGGCAAAAAATGCGGGAGAACAGCTCAAGAATGCGGAAGTGGATTTTCTTGTTGTCCGGCAGGAAAAGGCCTATCCGGTCGAGGTGAAGTTGGGCGCGAGAACAGGTTAACCAAAGTCTTTATTTTTAAACGGACTTCATGCAAACTTGTTTCACTGAGAGGAGCAGCCAGCTTATTATCTGCTTTTGATATATTCGAGAGGAGTTGAGATAGTTATATTGGCTGTTTTGTAATCTTTTACGTTTCGCGTGATAAGAATATCAATATTATTCTCAAGAGCTGTGTAGTATTGAATTGCGTCTTCGAAGTCCTTAAAGTCTGATGAGAGAGCTAATTCAATCACGCGGTCACCACAATTGAGTACTTTGACAAGTGATTTAAGCTTAATGAGTGACTGGATTGCCTTTTTTCCACCTAAGTGATTGTTGAGTATATAGAATATATTTGCGATAATAACAGGAGAGGTATAAGCCTGTATTGTTCTATCTTGAATATGGAGGAAAAATTCAACAGCAGCTTCAAAATAAGGCTCTCGCTCTGTGAGTACATCAAAGATCACATCTGTAGTATCAAGATACGTATTTCTTTATTTATTTTAATACGTGCTTGTCACACTGTCAAACTCACCCAAAAACAATCCCCTGCTGAACAAAATTCAACCAATTGACCAAGGCGGTGAGATCAGGAAACACCCTTTTTAGCCAAAACAAAAAGATCACCCCGTATCCAGGCATCCTCCTCCCGGCGCAAATCCGCCTTCTCAGAGGTGACAAGCTGCCAGCCGTGACGTTGCGCAACCTCAACCACGTACTCAGACTGATGAGCAAAACGCCCGGTTTGTCGCACCTGCCATTGATTTTTTTCACCATGCTCGGTGGAAAAGACAAAGAGCCCGCCCGGCCCGGTGCGCTG
>CALNYB010000023.1:0-7069 GCA_942490675.1 Cyanobacteriota bacterium
ACAAACATTATTTTAATTGGGATGCCGGGCGCAGGAAAAAGCACTGTTGGCCAGCTCCTCGCCCAAAGTATATCACGCGACTTCCTGGATACAGACCTGCTTATTCAGGCCTCACAAAAACGAGCATTGCAGGATATTGTGAATACAGGCGGACAGGCGGCCCTCCGGCTGATTGAAGAAGAGGTCCTGCTCAGTCTTGCGCACCATAATCACGTCATTGCCACAGGGGGAAGTGCTGTCTATAGCGAGCAAGGTATGATGCATCTCAAAGCAGATGGTATCGTTATTTTCCTTGATGCTGATCTCGCCACGCTGGAGTCAAGGATTGATAATTTCAACACGCGAGGTCTGGTAAAACGAGCTGAGCAGACGTTTGCACAATTATTTGACGAGCGCCTTCCACTGTACAGGAAGTATGCGGACATTACGATTAACTGCACTGGCCTGAGCCCAACAGAGGTCTGTGCGAGGATTATTGCCGAATTGAGGAGTTAACAAGTCATAATCCCCTTACCCTTAAGATTAATAGCCCTTCTAATCATCCCGTTATTTGAGGTGATTATTAAGTTCTAGCATCACCAGAGCTTTCTGCTTAGGATTTCAAAAGAAACACCTTGCCCTTCGAAACCCCTACAGCCCTGATATTTATATATTTTACAACTAGTGCTGTTCGTTTAACGTATTACATTTCAATGTGGTATTTTTCAAACAGACGAGCTATCTTCTCAGAAGTTATATTACTACCTGAATATTTTCTTTTAATGTTAATACAAAACTGATCAAATGTTATATCCCGATTATTGGCGACTTCCGCCAAAACAAGTAAAGCTGCTTTAGTGTCCATAGATTCCCTGTCTCTTTTCATTCGAACAACAGCCTCTAATATAGCTAAATATGATCCAAAAATGAGTATATTTAGATGTATATGGAAAAAGAGCATCAGAGAAAAAGAAAAAAGAGTAGTAAGAAAAAATGGATAGGTAAAATATTCCCATTTTAGTTTGCTAGCAGTTCTAACAATTTTAGCAAGACAATCTACTTTTGATAGCAGCCAAGTTGCCATATTGTTAAATCCTGTTATCGTCTTTTCGACGCTTCTCCTTCTCGTAAAATCTTTACGGCAAAAAATATTATACGAAATCAAAAAATAACAACAAAACAAAAAAAGAAGAAAATAACCGGAAACAAAGCTGTCCCCATATACTAACGCCAAGTAACCGTTAACCAAAATAATCGGTCCCGGCATATTCCCCATGATTGTTTCGTGCATATCTCGACCGGAAAAATCTCCTATCACGACGATTCTGTTCTCAATCATCTTTAAAAGATCCTGCTCAGGATAAGCAAGTTGACCATTTTTTTCTTGAGTGAATAATTCTGATAAGCGGTGATAAGGGCGATTCTCCTGTACCCGGAAGTCCACAACAAGAGCATTAAGGCTGAATTTATTTTTTATTTTTGAAAGAAAAATTCCTGGTTCAAATGTCGCATGATGGATTTCCTCGTACATACGGAGAGGAACGCTTTTGTAATACTGACCATTCTGTCGTTTTATTAGCGGGTATTTGAGAAAAGTCCCGCTTGTATCAGCCGCCGTATACTCCACGAATCCTCGGTGAATATCGGAAGGTATAAATTTCGAGTGAAATTCATCAATTTCAGTTGATCTATAAGGAATAATGAGCTTCTTTACCCGCTTCATTTCTTCAGAAAGCAAAGTGTCATCAGGAGAAGGGTCATTAAAAAAAATATCGCAAAGAATAAACTTTTGTGGATTATTGAGTCGATGAATAACATTGAAAAATTTTGCTAACAAATATCTGTCAGCAACATCCTGATTACCGTTATGCTTTGCAATAAGCTTTCTGCTATACCCAACATCTATAAAAAAAAACTTATCTGGAAGATCGTTTTTCGACAGAATTGCTCGTTTGAAACCTAATATTTTGCGAAAAAAATCTACCTCAGCACCTCCTGCTGGCGTATATTTACAGTTCATGAAACATAAAGTTAGAATAAGCAATAAAAATGCATTCGCGATAGTAAACAAAGGAATACGGTACTTGTTTATAAAATAACGAGTTCGCCTCATAGTATTCATTTTTGAGAAAAAATAGGGAAATCGAACTCCAGATTTTCTTTTCGCATTGTTGGTACCTGCTCTTCCTCGGTAAGTGACCGTACGTTATCGACAACATAATTACGCAGTTCGGAAACCGAAATAATTCCATCCTTATTCAGGTCTGCCCTACTAGTTGTTACCCCTTGGAGTATTGAATGCGTAAAAGCCCCATTTTTCCACTCCGACTTTTCCTGAGCTTTCTCAAGTCCCCCGGAAGCAGAAAAAACCATTGCTCCAGAGCTAAACTGTAAATCAGCAAAAACATCTTGTAATAGCAAGGGATGCTCAATTCTTGTCGGACGGAGTTGCGTCAAAGAATCCGAACGCATAACAGGACGCCCAGGTTCTACTGTATTCGGCAACAACGCTGTTTCATAATCTTCCGTAACTTCACCGGAGTGACAGGTATCAATGAGCAAAAGTTTTTTTCGGGCGGGAGCAGCATAAAGCAAACTCTCAATATCCTCGTAGGACAAACCACGCCCAGTAGGCGATTTGAAATTTATATCATGAGTTGCGAAATAATAGTCAGTTTTATTATATAGTAACCCATGCCCTGCGAAAAACAGTACGACTTCATCATTAACTTTTGTGTTCTGTAAAACATCCCTTATGGCAAGGATATTTTCTTTGGTTGCACTCTGGTTGGTTATATTTTTTATTGTTACTTTATCAAACGTTCGAGCATGCTTATTAAATAACGAACAAATATCTCTAGCATCTTTTGCGGCATAAGCTAAACTTTTTATATTGTCTTTATATTTCGATACTCCGATAGCAAAAACATAGAGATTGGACGAGGCAGGTCTCCCAGTATATTCTATTTCGACAGTTTCCTTTAAAGATTCAGCTCCGTTATCATTGAGTACAGAAACTTGGATTTTATTTTTGCCAGCGGTAAGCTCTAAAGGGATTTCCTGCCTATGTAGCTGTGTTTTCTTTTTACTGAGATCAATCCCATTGACTCCATAAACAGGAACATTATTGATATACACCTTCAAATGATTAACAAAATTTTTAAAATCTACTGCCTCAATATTTAATACTATTTTTTTATTCTTGGTAGCCAAGGGAAGTGTTTCCTTGTTCACGATTCTCAATTGAGGAAGATGAAAATCATTACGGAGGTTCCTTTCATCTATATTTAATTTCTTAAGACGTTTCTTATATAATTTATAGTAAGTATTTATCAGTTCGTTCTTAGCATAACCGATACGTTTCATAACAATATCAGGTCGATTGAGTTTTAGGTCAAACTGCTCAAAAGGATACGATTCATTGCCAATGCGAAATGCAACACCTCGTAAACCTTTTTTCGTCGCCATGTAGTAATGGTCAGGAGTAAAAATAACATAATCATTATAATTAACTGCTACAAGAGAGGCTATTTTTTTTCTGTTGCTAACATCCCATAGTTGTATCTGCGCATCGAAACTGCTGCTGTATAAAATTAGACCATCCGAGCTGAACGACAAAGAGTTAATCGGATTGTTACCTTTCCTCTGTAACCTTACAATTTCTTTCTGTCGATCAGCATCCCATAAAATAATCATTCCGTTATCATATCCTGCTGCAATGATATTTTTTTCAGGATGAAAAACGATGGTATTGATATGATCATATTCGTCCTCTGTTTCCAAACGCTTTTGTTTGCCTTCTGTTTTCAAAGTTGCAAGACAGATTGCACCGCAGGCAGACTGGCCTTTGCTACAAGTTTCGGCAATTAAAGAACCGTCTTTATTTATGGCCAACATTCCTGTAATTCTAAACCGTTCACTTCCGGTTGCGCTAAAATCATCAATTTTCTTTACTTTGTTTTCTGTTATAATATTCCAAACTTCATCGTCTCCAATAAGTTGGTGTCCATTCGGATGAAAGGCAAAAGCAGCTACCTTGTCACCGTCTGAAAAGCTATTCGCCTTTGTATCAAAATTTGGGTCAGTATATGCATCAAACAAGGTATGGAGCTGCTGCCCTGTCTGAAAATCAAAAATATGAACATTTCCCCCACTGATACCATGCGCAATCATTTGCCCATCAGGACTAAATGCTACATATTTAGGAAAACGTATATTTTGAAAACGTGGAGGTATCCAGCCACTAATTCCAGAAGATGAAGGAGTATTATCAGAGCGAATAAGTGTTTGTAAAACTTTACCGGTCGCAACATCCCACGTTTTTATTTTCTCGATTGATTTCATCTGATTATTCGCCTTGTCATTATTTGAGCGAACAAATTTTCGCAATCCTTCTTCAATCTCCTTCGATATTCCCTGTATTTTTGCTATCTCAAGCCATGGACCTATATTAAGTGAGTTGTAAGTAATTTGGCTATATGTTCTCTTGTTGTCGGGTTTAGCGTACCTATCTTGAGGAAAAGTTGTCCAGTCCTTATCTGAAAATTGTTCAGAGCTTACGAGAAACCTGCCGTTAGGATGAAAATCCAAGGACACAACAGGCGTTTTATGCCCAACTAATGACTTAAGAACAGGCTTTTCTCCTGTAAGATCCCAGGTTTTTATGGTATTATCAAGACTTCCGCTTACCACTTGAGGGAAAACTGGATTAGAATCAATCGAAGTAATCTGTTGTGCATATCCTTGGAGAATTTTAATTTGCTTACCTGTTGCCAGATCCCATAATTTTATATCCCCTGCACTGTGCCCCGTTGCTACAATCTTTCCGTTCGGACTCAAAGTAAAACTTGTGACTTCAGCCGTCCTGATATTTTGCATTACTTTCTGCTTTTTTATATCAACCAGCTGAATTTCATTAAAATTTTCTTCTGATTTGCATTTATTTTCAATGCTATGCAAAAGCATGTCGCCCTTAGTATTAAATACGATTTTTTCTGGAAAACTCTTTTGACCGCAGCTTGTTTTGGAATATTTTTGCTTCTCCGAATTTATCGAATAAAGTAATTTTCCAGTATACGTATCCCACAATTTTATATAATTAAAATTTCCAGAATATTGAGTTGCAATCATTCTGCTATCCGGGCTGAACGCGATGGATAAAATCCAGCCTTGTCCAGAAGGACGATTCTCAGGGTTTGAAAAGCTGGTTACTTCTTTTTGGTTTGCAACTTCAATAATAACGACAGGATCACCATAATTGCTATATTGGCAAGCTATGTACTTTCCATCCGGGCTAAAATCAATTGCCTTTACATTCTGCCCTTCTTTTTTCTCGGACTCGAAAATGTACTTTCTTTCTTTTACATCGAATAGTTTGAATTTCCCCCAAGAGGTAATACGACCACCGTTCTCGGCAATAGCAAGTATCCTTCCATTTGGGTTGAATTTCACTAAACTCCCACCTGACAGAGTTTCAACGAGTTTTCCAGTTTTGATGTTCCATAGTGGAATACTACTGTTTTTATCATCATAGCTAGTTGTTGTAAAATATTGGCTATCAGGACTTATCGCAACAGATTTTGCCTCACCTTTCGCCGCAAATGCACGAAGTTCCTTTCCTGTACGTAAGTCCCAAATTTTTGCAACATGCTGTCCCCTGCTGGCCAAGAGAGTTCCATCAGGACTGAATGCCAGTGCAGTTACAGGATGCGGATGGCCTGTCTGAACAATAATTTCAGGCTCAAGGTAATCGGTCATCCGCCAAGGGCCAAATTGAGAAGATTCTTGGGCAAGGGTGCAGTTGCAGTTCGCAATTATTAAACCCAATAATAAGAGAAATGCTTTGAGGAGCCTTTCCATCTGAAACATAATGTTATCTCCAATCAAATTTACTGAATTTCCGATCCGAAATTTTTCTCCAGCCAAGCTTTGACGTTATCTTTGTAAGGCGTGCCATAAAATTCATAAAGAAAGGATAATACTTCATCGACAATTTCTGAACTTCTGCCTGCTGTTTTTAATGCCGAAATCAAGGCTGACACTTCCTTAATCAACTTCTTCTCATCTGGAAAAACAGGCTGAAAGTCTGCGATCAAGATAGATTTATTCTTATGGCTGTTATAGTAATAGACCTGCATAACTTTTTCTATACCGTCGCCGGATACAGTTCTGTCGTCAATACGATAAAGATTATCACGGGTTATACTTATAAAGTTGCCTTGAGAAGGTATTTTCTTGTTAATTTCTTCACCATGATAGATATACCGAATAAAAAAATGAGAACCATTGTTCAATGGGTACACTTCAGGAGAAATTTCTATTTTTGATGTTCCGAGAACGAGGTAAGGTTTTAAATGAATATCCCTCTTTGCGGTTGCTCGAAAATGATTGAATACATCAATTTTGTTATTAAGGATTCCATCACGAGTTGCCGGAAACTTAGGAGACGGAACAAAATAAGATTTTAAAAAATCAATAAATATATCGATTCTACTGTTAGTATACTTTTGGAATTTACCTGGAGACAACGACCGTCTTCCGATATCATCTTTAATATTGTAAACTGTCATAGAAACATCTCTCGTTTTAGCTATAATCTTCGCGCTTCCTGACAGCTTATCTCCTGGCTTTATTTTTATTTTAAAATT
The DNA here is from genome assembly GCA_942490675.1 of Cyanobacteriota bacterium. Lineage (GTDB taxonomy): Bacteria > Cyanobacteriota > Cyanobacteriia > Cyanobacteriales > Xenococcaceae > Waterburya. The sequence continues at coordinate 6,627 of CALNYB010000023.1, forward strand.
ATTTCCAATAAAAACATCTCCATTTACAGATATTACATGATATATCCCATCAGGTTCAGACGTGCCGAGATCAATATAATATTTTTTTTCTTTAAGTTGACTCCCCTGAACACCAGCGATTGAGAGAGAATAATTTAAAACCAAGCAGAAAAAGAAAAATAAAACTTTTAAATATTGCATAGATAAACCAGAAAGAGAAAGGTTTGATAAGTTTAACTTAACGTGACGACAAGTCTTTTTCAAGCAATTACTTCTATATACCTTAGTGCTTAATATAATCTTTCCTATCCTGTCAATAAAAAAGGCATATCCCTACTACCGGGAGATGTCTTGAAACATCATTGTGATACAACGAGGCTGTCAGCTAATCAGAAGAATTTGCTTCCTGCTCATAAGATGTTGACACAGCTTGTAGCAAAACCTTGCTTCGCTCGACAAAAATC
>CALNYB010000024.1:0-5930 GCA_942490675.1 Cyanobacteriota bacterium
AAATGTAGGGTGGACACAGGAAAACAAGCAAAATAAGAGCAACATCAATTGCTGCGAATTGAGCGATAGGTGATGATCAGGTAAATACATTGCCCACCATGTCAAGCGGCGGGCAAAACGCTATAAAAACATCCGTGCCGCCAAACCCGCATCCCGCACCGTAGGGGCAAACCCCTGTGTTTGCCCTTGCATATCGGGCAAATACGCTGGCGGGCAGGCACGGGGACCTGCCCCTACAAAAAGCCTTAATATTCCTCAGTAATACTCCTTGACATACCCGGTCAAAGAGCAGCTGTGTTACGTTTTACTCCTCAGCAACCTCTTGACTTAGAACGAACCAACTTTCTCTCTGATAAAGAGCCAATAGGCGCTCGTAATAATCTTCCCTAATCATTACCGCTACTCCTTCAAGACGCGGAACTTCTGTTCCGTCACTCACATCACCATAATAATCCTCTTTCCATGTGACCATTTTTATTACCACCTCCCCCTTGTCATTGATTGTTTGTAATCCTTTATAAAAAACAGGATCTATCGTAAGTCCTAATTCTCTAATGATAAAAGGAGAAACATAGACAATACAGGAGCGCTCAAGCATATCGACAATAGTAAGCATACAAATCGGCTGATCGCGTGGAGCACAATCAATTTCATTGTTTACGTATTGATGAGCACTGAAGAAATACTTTGCATAGAATTCTCCTCCAGGTACCGGTGGTTCGTTACCACATGTTATCACCAGTGACGATTCACGACTCTTCTTCGGTTCAAAACGTTCACCGTAGAGTTCTTTCTCTTTTGAGGCAAGCACCACCCATCCCTCATGCTCAAAAGGAGAAAAAACACTGTTGACTTCAAACAAGGGAAAATTTGCTGGAGTTGGAAGACATGAAGGTCTTTTCGTTAATGCACCAACTTGGAGAATAATCTCCTCTAAGAAAAAACGAAGATTGCAAGTGTACGATGGCTGATAACGACACGTAACTTGTTTTAATGAATTATAATACTGACCATTAACTATTTCATACAATGCATTGGAATGAGAGACAATAGGAGTTACTAATTTTTCTGCCTCCATTTGATAACGTATATGTTTTTTTTGAATTTTATCTCTTTTATAGGTATAGGCTTTATACGTTCCATTAAGAGGCCTAAATTTTTTAGCAAGTTCTCGGTGTTTTAGATGAATATAGGGAAAGAAATCTTCATCATATTGATGAGCTTCGCACTGAATACTTCTAGCTGAATCCTCATCTAGTTCTATTCTGTACTGCACAAATGAGCGGATGTACTGATCCTCAAGAAAAAAACCCGTAGGATAGGTCTTAATAAGCTTCCCAATTAGCTTGTCAGGAATTAAGCTCTGATCAACAAACTCCTTAAGGATCTGTAGCAGCACTGCTCTATGAACAGGCAACAGCAATTCATGATGTGAGAATGCCCAGGAGTAAGATCTAAACAGTGTTTTTGGTGCTGTCTGTGCTATAAAAATTAATGACCAGATAATGCCTTGAGTTTTTTCAGTTGTTAGGGTTTTCAGTCTTGCGATTAAGAGAGCGACGACCATTTCATCACGACTAAAACCTTCAAGGGATTGATATGTTGACGTGTTGATTTCTGAATTTGGCGGATGCGGAAGACGACGCTTGACAATTTTAAACGTCGTCTGAAGAAGTTCTTGAACCTTTACTTCCTCAACTTGCAGCTCTGATAAGGCTTTTATAAGATTGCAGGATATTAGGCTATTGCACCCCTCGCTAGAAACGAGAATTTCTTTAAGAGTAATAATCGTTTTGTCAGGATTTACCTCATACGCACGCTTTAGGTAGTGGGTATAATGAAGTCCATGATACCAACCATCTGTAAGGAAGACGAACAGGCAAACATTGAAGTACAGCCAATCACGGCTTTCTGGTTCGAAAAAATCTTCCACCCACTCCCCTGCATCACGACCGCTTGTAAAACTCTTTGCAACTTGACGAAGTATTTTTTTCTTCTCTTCCCAGTGAGTGATTGAGGCTAAGAGCTGTTGAAGATGAATTGCATGCTCTTCTGTTAAGCTGTTCGTTTCAAGAAACGCCAAAGCCTCATCTACGGAACTCGCTGAAAATAGAGCCGACGGTGCAGGTACTTCCGTATACGAGCCCTCTTTTGCTGTGCTGGAATCTTCTTTAGACTTAAGAGATACCCCAAATTGCTGTTCAAATAGAAAGACTATTTCCTGAGAATATGCCGTCTCTTTTTCAGGGAGAGACTGGAGCCATCTTCGGTATACATCTTGTAATGAGTCATCAATCTGATCAAGAATCGTTAAACCATGAGCGATAATCTCGCTCGAAGTCCCAAGCGGAAGCGACCTGCATAGAAGAAACCACTGCGTTGGACTGAAAAGCGAACCGTACTCTTTTAAAATATGGTAAAATTCATCCTCTTGATACCAATTTGCTTCTGTGCTTTCGAGTGTTTCACTGATAAGAAACCTTAGTGCTGCATCAGGATATACTTTGATAAACTCTTGAAACCATTCAATGGGGTAGCGACTTGTTGACTTTCCATCGGTATGGGTGACCACAGTCGTGGTCATCTGATACAGCTCAAAAAACCATTTTACTTCCAGTGTTCCGTATGCCTGTTGATACGGGACACAGCAGTCTAATACCTCACTGAATGTGCGATCGTTTCTTGATCCGTATGCGCTGAGGGCTTGGGTTCCTTCAAGATACTTTTCTTTTGCTTCACCTTTCTTTCCTAGACGACTCAACACATGAGCATATTCAAAGGCTGTTTTAGCAACATCCGGGTAAACCCTTCTGGAGCCTAATAGGTCATAGTACTCTTTATATTTATTGATGACGTATTCCTCAGGAAGGTAAGAGGTAATAAGCTCTAAATACTCTTCGTTGGTTAACGGACCCGTAAATGATCGTTCTATACTTGTTGTTAAATTAGTCACCTTTTCAAGTAACTCACAGCACTGAATAAGTAACTCTTCATTACCGTTACAGAGCTGTAATCCCTGATGAAACGACTTTTTTATAAAAGGAAGTTGCGTGTAGAGGTCACAAACACGGGGCTTACCTTTGAACGGTTCAAGATCACGAACGAGATACGAGAACGCCTCAACTAGCTCTTCGTTGTTATAACCTCTCTGTAAAAACCCTGTTATTTTAATTAGGTAGATTAACCAATTGCGAAACCAATTATGTTCTGAAAGAGTATGTATTGCTTCTTTTACTTCATCTTTGCTCGTTGTTTTGGTTAGCATAACAACATCACGAAGCATCACTTCCCAGTCGTCATGGAGATCAAAATTCTTGGTTGAAATAATACGCTCCACAGCCTGTTCAAGTGTTGAAACAGAAGAGGTTAATGTATCAAGGATTCCTTTAAAATACGGCGTATTTTCAATCCAATCCTCACCAACGTGAATACACCACCACTCTATTTCATTATAGATAACAGCAAAAGCATTTCTATGTTCATGGTCTTCATGTATACTTTTGATTAAATTATCGAATTTCTCATATTGGTTTGTATGAAGAAATTTCACGCAAACCAAACCCAATATCTCATCGGAAATACTGGAGGGCCTTGGAACAATCGACCAATGAACAACTTCTTTGCCTTGATATGCTTGATCAACAAGAAAACGTAATGCATCTTTTGTATCAACTAAGAGATGTTCATCGTCCCGAAGAACACGGTACATGGCCTCTTCACCATGAATTTTTTGAACAGCCTTGAGATATTTTATAAGTACCTGATCGGTGATGTTCTCAATCTCATAGATAATTTTTGATTGCTCTGTAACAATGATTATTGGAGAAAATCCATCAATATTTCGGAGTGATGCTTTTTGAAGATGGTGATTTTGGCGGATACGATGGAAAGGCTGGGCATTATATAGACTATTATCAAGGAAGTCTTCGGAGATCGTCTGTGCGATTGCATCATATGCATCAACTTCATAGTAGAGCTTTAAAAGATGACCGTATGCCTTTGTCGATTCAAAAAAAGAATGCGTTTTAAGCCACGAAATAAGGGGACGATAAATAAGGTAGTCAATCGATGCCCCCTGATCCTTGATCGTATCAACAACAAAACGCTTAAAACTTTCATGGTAGATCGAATGTCCTACTGCTGGGTTATACCTGAGAATTGGTTTAAGAGAAGTAAGTTGTGCGGAAACTAAGTTTCCCATATGATTGATATCTTGGAGTTCTGGTTCGGTAATTGAAAAATCCGCTCCACACAAAGCATATGGGACTCTTGTGTCGCCTTGAATTTGCTCATACAGATACTGATAGTAACCTGTAAGGTTAAACTCATAGGCAGGTAGAGCGGCAATCCACTCAAAAGAAGTATATGTTTTGTTGTTTACAGCATGGTCGATAAGGTATTTACAGTATAGAGCATTCCCCTTGCTCTTTTCATGAATTACCTCAGCAAGCGAAACCTCTTCAACCTTGGTGTTTGGAACAGCTTGTTTTTCTAAGAGCTTTTCGACAAAACTTTCTGGTAGTTGATCAAGGGTACAATGATAAAAGGTTGTAAGTTCTGCAAGTTGATTTATCGGCTGTGAAACGATAAGGAGAGAGACATTGGAATTAGAAGAGTCGAGCTGAGCAAGTGCTTGGAGGATTTGTGTCTCATCTTTTGTTAGCCCCCCTCTATTCTTTTGATATACTCTCCAAATGTGATCTATCCCATCGATAATCAGGAGTGTTTTTTTTGTGATATTTCCAAGAAGGATATTGAGCTGTTCGAGATTAGAGGCATACCTCTTGGTCAGATGATATTCTAACTCTTCATCATTCTGTATGATTTGAGTAATAAGGCTCCCATACAAAACGTTAACGGTAATTCTTTTGAGAGCTAAAGGGTCTTCAAGGGCGATGTAACAGTAATGTTTTATTATGTGAGTTGTCTCTCGAAGATGATTCTGGAGATTTTCAATAAGCCACGACTTCCCGGCACCCGGCTCAGCGGTCAGAATCACTGTACGATGTTCTTTTAAGACAGACACTACCTGATCTACACGATCAGGGGTAACTATCAAAACATTTTCATCAATTGTAAATTTCTGTTCAACCCCTCCATATTCCTGGATGACATTTATTTGTTGAGCAATATCATCACAGCTAATGGGGATGCTATCATTTGTAGCTCTCCTTCTCGCTGCGATAGTGCAAAGGCTCTCTGTAACTTGAGGAACCATTAAGTGATCGTTGGGATAAATACCGATGCCGATCCTCTCGATTGTGCGAGCTAACAGTTTTTCGAGTCCCTGGCTATAGTCTTTGAGAAGTGATGATTTAGGACAGTTTACCTCTAGAACCAAGGAATCCAAAAACGCTTTAAACTCTGTCCTATTATTTGATTTTGACCAGTTTTTCAATGTTCTCCATGAAGACAAAACCTCACCATGCTCTGGCCACAATGAATCACAATTAAACTGATAACAGGTAGTTCCTGGCAAAAAACTTTTATTGTCGGGAAGCTGAACAAGCACCGTCTGAATTTTATCATCATGCAATGGTTTATCCCATGCTAAACATATCCTCCATGCAGATCCTGGACTATGAAGCGCTTTCCATGTTTCAAAGAGATCAAATAGTGCTAAATCATAGCTTCCACTGGCAGAAAAATCATTTTTGGTCAGTACGTGTTGATTCTCACCATTGCTATACTTTATCTGAATAAAGGTTGTTTCTTCACGATAAATAACCAGATCGTCAAATTTATCAGGAACTCCTTTTGGTGTTTTTTTAAAATCAAAATGGAATTTTGTCGCTCCCTTTCCACAAGCGAGTTCTTGAGCCACAAAATAAGCTCCTATGATATCCTGGTAAATATATCCTTGGTGGGCAGCACTAAGCATGACTGTAATAACTATATATTTTTAAAAATTATGACAAAGTGAAAAACAA
>CALNYB010000025.1:0-25701 GCA_942490675.1 Cyanobacteriota bacterium
AATTCTGTCCTGGAATCAGATCTTTCTTGTCCAACCAAGGTTTGTACCCAGCTTCTTTAAGACGTTCGTAAAGTTCTAATACAGCTCTCTTATCCTCGTTAGCATGGGCGAGAAAAATTTGAATCTCTGACTTTTTCACCATCAGCTTAGTTATAGCTCTTCAAACTTCATCTCTCTCAAATTGCTCAGACATCTACAGTTTGACCCCTTACTTCAAATTCCAACTCCGCCACCTTCTTCTCTAACTCAGCCATTCTCTGACTTAATGGCACTTCCTTTGTACAGCCCAGATATTGCGCGATCGCACTCACCACCACATCAGTTTTTGACGTGCCAGTGCGCTCGATGTACTGATCTAGTTCCACTTCTAAGGGATGGAGACAGTCTAACAGTGATTTGTGGTTTGCCCATAATAGCTAACTACTTCAGTAGATCAATGTTATGCCTATGTCTAACTAAGCATGACCCCAACTAGATTTTTCTTAACATGGGTCAGAATTTATTCTCACGGCGATCGCCTTATCACTTTTCCCTCTGACTCCTCCTCAAAACCTCCAATATCTCTTCAACTGGGGCTTTCTCTGCGTTCATCTTCTCAATTTGCGATCGCATTTTCTGAGGGATATATTTACAGGACTTAACCCGACGGTTATCTTTATCTCTAATTTCGTAATGATAGAAAGTCTGTTGATACTCCTTTCCGTTCTTCTGATTAATAAGGGTAAGCGTTAAAATGCATCCCATTTTCAATGTGTTTTTTAATTTTCTTGGCTACTTTTTTTGGCGGTGTTCCATAGGAATATCTGAGAGTATGATTACCGCTTCTCGCTACGCGAATATTTTCACGACCAAAAGCTATTCCTATAAAATCCTCGGTTTGGGGATTCTTCAAAACCCAATTCACTATATGTCCAGATGGGCTTAATCTAAATGAAGCGGATGTATACCCTAGTGAAGATAAAGCTATCTGAATTTCTAACGAAACATTGTTAATTTTGTGTAACTGCTCTCGAACTTGTTTGACTCGATGACGACTAACTTTTTCTGCATAAACTACGTTTATAGCTGCATCTAAATTTGAAAATTCGGCTTCGTTCATCACAGCACCGACCTTAATTTAGCCGTAACCGAGTCGGGCTGCGTTGCCAACAGCCAGTAAATCAGGTCTTGTTTTAACTTTTGGGGCAGTAGCTCGAACAGTAATAAGAAGTCACGATCGCTATAGATCTCTGAAAAGTTAAATATCGCCTCTGGTAACTCCGACGAGACTGCTAGCGGTAGGTAATTTTTAGCTGTCCACACTACCTCGTCTGGGGGTGGGTCAGAATTATTACTTTTGCTATTAATGTCTTCTAGTAGCAAAAGTAATAGTTTTTTGAACCGAGATATATAACCCTGAGAGTAGCCGGTAATCTTGGCTAGAGCAGTTTGGGTCACTTTTTTTCCTTCAGCTAGCAGTTGGGCAACTGCATCTCGTAATGCCATTTCAGTTTGCTCAATTTTGCTAGCAGCGTCAGGGGTAATATCTATTGCTTTGACCAGTTCAACAGGCAGATCTAAAGGATAGTCACCCAGGATATAAATGATTAGTTCTTCACCTTCTCGCAGATTGGCTCTTAACCTGCCAATAGCTTGTCTCATTGCCGCTAATATTTTTCTGCGGACAAAAGCACGGAATTGAGGATCTACTGACTCGTTTATCTCCAAGTAAGGAGAACCAGAATTGGGTAATCCTGCATTGGTCAGATCAAGATGATATTTAACTTTGGTTGTTCCAGATTCGGGTACTCGACCAAAAAGACAGGTAAATTCAGCAGCTAAAGCTTCAAGATTGGGGGTGGGAATTCCTTCTAAAATCAAAGCCGTATCTTTCTGGGCATCATTAGCACCGCGAGATTCTATAAACCACCTAAGATCGTTTCCGATTGCAAATTTCTTAAAGGCAATCTTCCTGATCCCAGGATGTTTTTCTTGTAAAGCCTTGGTAATTGCTGCTGTTTGTCTTTCTTGATGTTTACCTCGCTGTTGTCCCAATCTGCCTAAGCCAGCTACTTGTACATACTTGACGGTAGCACCCTGATTGCTAGGTGAGGATGCTATATGTTCGATTTCTTCGACTCTAATGCCCAAATTAGCAGCCAAATCTGGCAGATACCCCGTAGCATCCATAAAGATGTTTTTCTGGGCAGCATGGGCAATTTCAGGCAATCTGGGGTCGGGTACGGTAATTGTTAGCAGTCCACCCGATTTACTCAGATAACCAGTGTCGCCGAATAAAACTTTTAAGAAAGAAATAATCCATTGTTTAATGGTTTCAGCTTCAATACGGGCTGCGGTTTGATGGTCGGGGTCAGTCATTAGCTTTTTAACTTCTTTGGGCATATCCTGTATGTCACACCCATACTCTTTAGTTGGGTTGAGAGCGTCAAGGTTAGGCTCGGTAGCCAGGGCGATCGCCGAGAGATCGAGATCGTTGGACAATGCTGGTTTTAGTCTCTCGGTCAAAGCTGCATGATTCCAGCCGAATCTAGTAGGTGCTTTTTCAGCCAAGATTTTTCCGAGTTCTGTAAATAGAGGGAGTAGAGTTGGCATTAGTTCAGGTGCTTTAGTAGTAAGATGCAGAATGATTTCTTTAAAATCGGATTCTGTGACCTTGAGCTGTTTGGTGTTAGTTAAAATTGTTGCCCATTCGTCCCAAAGCAAAGTTACTGATGAGTAATCAAAATTCTCAGGACTAGGAAGACTAGATGGATGAATGATAATTTTGTCACTGGCTAATGCCGAGGAGCGATCGCCTAAATACCCCGTGGGGACGTTTTGATATCGAACACCAGATTTACACAATCCGTATTGGGGGCAACCACCGCAGATTAGTTCAGCAGAATTGGCACCTTGGATATTTTTCTTAGACAAAGCAGCGATCGTTTCAGTTCTCATGCAGTTACCAGGGGCAATGATTTTTTCATCCTTATCCCCCTTGGCGCGTCGGATTTTGCCGTGTTGGTCTTGAACTAATCCGTCGTGCCTTCCGGAGCTAACTGCCCAACCGTCAGTAAGAGTTTCTGTAGTTACGTTTCTCGGATCGGCGGTGATGTAAATTATTTTCTCGGCATCAAAGTCAACAGGTTTAACTCGACCAGAATCAAAGGATTTACCTGTACCTGTTGCACTAGAATCAGCAATGAATTTCTGAGGAGTTTTTGCCCAAATATCTAATCGTTCATGTTTTTTGTAAGATTGGGGTTGGCATTTAATCTCAGCCTGTTTTTCTAGCTGTTCAAAGCTGAAGCCATAAGCTGAAAGCTTTTTCTTAACAGATTTAATTTTGTTGCCAAAAGCTTTAATTACTCTAGGTAGGGTGAATTTTTGCTCGTATTCCTCTTGACTAATTTCTTGGTCAACTGATTTATTTTGAGTTTGACATTCAGCGATCGCAGCTGCTCGATACTCATCATCATGGAATCAACGATACCAATGGATAAATTTTGTTAAGTCTCGTCTGGCGGGTTCAGGATTACTTCTCTGAGCCGAACGCCATATTGAATCCCATTCTCGTTGATTCCACCCTCCCCCTGGAGTACAAGATTGACAGTAATTGATAAATAACTGATATGGGTCGCCCTCAACTGAATAACCATTACCGATCAGCCAATCATCACAACCAATTAAGTCACTGGCTACCGCAAAACCTATAGTATTGCGATCGCTCCCTACTCCGTTTAAAAAGAATTGATTGTCTTTTGATAATGCTAGGTGTAGGGGAATTGAGCCTGTATAGGTAGTAGTAGATACAGGGGTCGAATATTTATAATCAGGTTTAGGGTAAAGTTCTGATTCAGGACAAGTCAGAATCGATAAGTCTAGATTACCGTCTCGACGACCACGTTTATAAATGCGCCAGCGTTCTTCTGAAATAGTCTCAGGAAAAGGAATACCTGCTTCGGCAAAATAAGCCCTAATTCCCGCGATTAATTGCTCGTAGGTATATCTAGAATCGGAACTGTATTCTAAAGTCTGTTCTCTGCCCTTGTCACGACGGAAAAATCCCGCCATTCTCATTGGTTGGTGAGGATTGGCGATCGCTGGGTCAGAATTGAGAATAATACAGATTAATTGCCGTAAATAAACTGTTTGATCAATGGGTAGATGTTCTGTTGCCTTCCAGTGGGGATGATATGATTTACTGCCTGAATGAATTATGTAAGCAGGTTGTAATCCCGAAATGGTAACAAACTCCTTAATAATTCTTAACTGTATTTCTGGAGTTCCCTCGTCTAATTCGGCGGCAATGTCATCACTTACTGCGATCGCTTCTTTAATCGGGTAGCCCTGTGGTTGAGTGGGAATGAAGAATACGCCACCATCGTTATTCTTAGCCCAATTAGAAACGTATGACCAACAGTCAGGTATTGAGTGAGTCCTCACTCGATTGCTACCACTGCCCTTGGTATGCCAAGCGATCATATGACCGTCGGGTGAATAGTTGCCAACAATAAATTTGTTGTGACCGAGTTTTAACCAGATTTCTCTGCTGCCATCAACAGGTCTGGTTAGCTCTAGAACTTTCTTCCAGGCAGGTTCTCCAGATAAAGTTTGATGATTAAGCATGGCTGCCACCTCTTCTGACGGCATCTTTACTAGAGACAGGAGTAGTATCTCTCAATACGAATAAAATTTTATTGAGGGGCTGAAACTCAGCTACACCAAGCTTTTTGTCGATTAGCGAAGTGATATTTTGTCGCCTAGAGGAGGTGGATAACGAACAAAACTTCTTTTCAATCTTTATCTGTGGCATAATTTAGACGTGGCATCGCCATAAAATTAAATAGAAAACCGCGCCACCTATCTCAATAGAGAAGGCGTTGGGTTTGGGGCAAGAGCAGTTGTTCAACCATGTCAAAGTTAATGCAACTGTTTTCGCTTTATTTAGGGGTATTGTAGAACGATCACGGCAATTAATTTCGATTTGTCATAGAACTTTTTGATATTTGTATTAGCGGTACTTAAACAAAAATTAAGCCCAAACAAAGCCACAACTGGCTTTATAAGCTGTATATACGTGCCGATTTTGGTTGAGCCATTCGACAAAACGATATGATATAGCTGTACGAAATGCCTCTAAAGCTTCAGGAAATGTATCCAAAGATTTATTTGCCCAACGCCTTCTTAATCCTCCAGTTAGCTTATGCCAAAGTATAAAAGTATAAGCGTAAAATACCAGGATAAAATGTCTTTCTAAACTCTTTTTTTCTCGGACTTGGTATTCACTTAATCCTAACCAGCCCTTGGCTTCTCGATAGAAAACTTCTACCCAGTTTCTCTGACCATAAGTTTCAATTATCCATTCCTCTGTTACTTTTTCTCCTTCAACATTTGTTACCAAATAATCAATATCTTCTGCATCTTCAAAGACTGGCGCGCTCATGACGATAGCTATTTTTCTTTGACCAATGAGTTTAGATATTTCTACTTCAATAATTGCTACCCATACAGTTCTTGGTTTTTCACCTGGTATTTGAATTTTCTTGAATTCTTCTGAGCATATCCATTGGGCGTATTCATCTATTCTTATTGTGTCTGTTTTTCCAGCGGAGTCTTTAAATAAAATGTTGCGATTTTTAGCAATTCCTCCTATGTAGTTTAATTTTCTTTCTTCTAGTTCTTTCAAAAAAGATGTGTTATTACCATAGGATGAATCTACTAACACTATTCCTGGTCGATATCCTCGGGTTAAACTTTTATCAATTAATTCCAAAGCTAAGGTAGGTTTTTTCTTAAATTCTGGGTCTTTTTTGCCTTCGGGTAGTGAATTACCATGCTGATATAATTCTATGTCTAAAGGTAAACTTTTTTTGCCATCGTATAGATGAGTTGTTACTACGACATTCCCATTATCTGTTTTGCCTATTTCTCCTATATACTGACGACCTACCCCTGCGGTAAAATTACCGCTTTTTCTATGTCCCGAATCGTCAACAATTAGACTAAATCCCCGACTTATTCTGGTTTGGTTGCATTTACTCATTACTTCTAGACGACGCTCATTTATCCTCTCCGCCGACCAGGTTGCTTCCGTTAAAAAATGGTGTAATTTGTGATATGTGACTTCTACTGCATCCCTAGCCATCTGAGACACATTTTTTCTGTCACTTTCTCCCAATAATCCCCCTACATAGTGTCTAAACTCCCTTTTTTGGGCTTTAGTTCTTAATAAATCATCAAACTTTTTACACCATCTATCGAAGCAGGGAGGCATAGCTGCGGGAGTAGTTTCTTTCATGACGGCGATCGCTCTATACAGTAATGCTCAAGTCAATCAGTAAAAGTATTCTATCTTATTTTCAGTATCAAAATTGTTTAAGTACCGTTAGGTGACAGCTTTTATTAAAACCTAATTTAGGTGGTTTAGGTGAGTTTGAAAACAGTAATCTTACTGTTTTGCTCGATTTACTTTGACGATTTCGCGATCGATGCCTATTCTTCGCGCTGCTCCAGAGCGTTAGCTATACGAGCCACATTTTCAGCAATTGAAGCTAAATTTTCTGATGTTCTGATACGGTCTTCATTTAGTCCTTGAAGGATTTCCAACAAAGCCTAACTATCTCTAATTAGCGCACTGATTTGTCTTTGTGACTCTGCTATCTGTGCGCTCGTTTGCCTTCTCATCTCTTCTACCTGTCTTCTGCCTTCGGCGATCGCGTCGCTGTTTGATGCGATCGCTTTAGCATGTTCTGGCGAGAATTGCTTCTACTTGTTCTGGTGTCATTTTTTTGAAGAGTCCTTATCTTTACTTTAATGGGAAGTGATGAGCGATCGCCCTCTACTTCAAGCGATCGCCACAACCAAACAATTATCTGATAGTAACTGAATATTCATGGGATTCACTCAAGGAAGCCCAATCAATTTCCCCGCTCGCATCACATTTAAGGCGTTTCCGAATCTTAGATAAATCTGGTTTATAGCTGACTTGGACGTATTCGGCGGGTAACTCTTCGGCGGGAATATTTAACAGTACAGCAGGTTGTTTTTTTCGCAGACCGATTTTTACCGTCGTGCCATCAATTTTTTTAACATCAGAGCGAATCATCTGATCGATCAGATATTTTCTGAGTCTGGCTGCGCCATTTTCAGCTTGCTTGGCTAGGGTTTGAATTCTTCTAGCTTCAACTTTCCTGGCTTCGGCGATCGCTTCTTGATGGCGAATATAACGGGCTGTTTGTTCAGCTAAACTCTTAAATGATTCACCAGTGGCTAGCCAAGTCGCAAAGGTTGCCTGTAGCTTGATTTCTCGTTCTTCGTCGGTCAGAGATTCATTGTCTATCAGATCGGCGATCGCCTGAGCTAGCTGTTGAATTTCGTCGGATAATTCCCAGAGTTTAGTTGTAGTCATAGTTTTTATTGTTGTTGTTGTTATTTGTGGGCGATCGCCGAAGGTAGGGCGATTACGCTCCGCGTAGCCTTCGGATCGCCAGATAGAAATTAATTAAGCAGCAGGTAGACCAGGTTTTTGAGTTTGATTTGAATTTGAATTTTGTTCAGAATTTTGTTGTCGTTGAATAACTAAATCTTGTAGTTCTTGGGCTGACCAACCATCAACGCAGATTAAATCTCTTGTCCCGTCCATATCGATTAATTGATCGCCAAAACTAGACATAAAAGTAGCGATTAATTCAAGTTGTTTTTTTTCCTCATCAGTTTCTCTTTCTCTCCAGTCAAAATTGATGCTGTAATAAGCCCCATTTTCGCTAACTTCCCGATTGAAACTAATAGTAAAAATTCCTAGTCCTGGGTCTTTTTCGCTCATGATTTCCTGAACTTTATTAAACAATTTATTAATCGATTGTTTTTTGATGTAGCTACAGCAAACCGTATTAGGTGGGAGTATAACGCCATCTACGCCAGGAGCAGGGATGAAAAATAATTGTATCCACAAAGTATTTTGAGTTTTGCCCAGACTTCCGAAGAATTTACTAACTTTAATAATTGAAATATCTATCTTTTGGTCAGGGTTAGTTTTCCTATGTTGAGCTTCAAATCCTCCAATAAATAGCCCGCCATCTTTGCAATTTAATCTTACAGAATAGGGGATATCAGGAAGATAAATAGAATCAGTTGGTCGTGTTCCAAAAACTGAAAATTGATTTGATTTTTTGAGTCTTGCCATGATTTTGATTTAGTTTTGATTTTTGTAGAGATTGTGTTTTATCCCCCAATTTATGGGGGAATTTAAGATTAGTAACGAGGTGAATAACTAGTTGCGTAATAGTTATATTCATCTGAATCTATTGATTCTTGATTATATTCAGCAGCTAATTTAATCAATTGATTAGATAAATTCTGATTGAGATATTTATTAGGATTATCAGCAAAATCATCGATTAAATCATCAATTCCTTTAAGTAATATTTCTTTGATTTTTTCAAGCGGAATATTCTGATAATCTTCTGACTGATAAATATAGTTTTCTGCCATGTCATCAATACAATTATCTAGATTGATTGAATAATTAGGATGTTTAGCAGACTCAGATTGAATTAAATAATCTAATCCGAAAGCATAAGTATCATTTTCTCGCTGCATTCCTCTAATCTTAATTTCAGCTTCAAAACCTTTTAAATATTTAGGTTTACGCACCTCGCACCAGTCGCAGCGATAGAAAGTATTAAGAGTTTTAATGTGCGCTGAAACTTCGTCTTTTTGGCATCCTAAATAAACAATAAAAGCTGGTTTATCTTCGGTAGCGTTGCCCCAATTATGGCGATCTTCTTGAGCTTCGCAGATAGCAATATTATCTAATAATTTAGTAATTTGAAAATTACCGTGCGGACTTACTTTAATTTGATTTATCATGATGATTACCTAATTTGATTGGGTTTAATCGAGGTCGTTACTTTGGACGGTTTCTAACCTCGATTAATTTAATAATAGCATGTTTTCATGCAATTATAACTAATTTAATAAAACTTTATAGCGTGTTTTCATGCTATAATATTCTAGATAGTTAAATAAAGCGATCGCATTTTATGAGTAGACCTGGCGGAAATCCCGAGTTAGATAAGCATCAATTTGATAAAAAATATAGTTGGGATGAACCTTGTACAGCCCAGCTAGGTCTACGCTTGCCACCATCTTTGTATGAAGAGCTAAAAACCTTAGATGATTGGCAGGAAAAAACTAGAAAAGCGATCGCAAAATTAGTATTAGATAACCGCCCGACGAACGAGCAAACCAGGGAACAGCAACGAAGCCAGCAACCCAACTAAAAAAGCGAAAGAGCAACCACACGGGGAGCAGGAACGCCGAGCCACCAACAGCCAGCAGAACCCAACGCCCCAGCAGAAGACCAAGAAACGCCAGCCCACTTTGTTTGTTTACAAATCTCGGAATTTTTTGTGCGACGCAGTGTATTTTTTTTTCGCCAATTCGATTTTAAATACGAATTATGATTCTCACTTGGGAGGAAAAAAAACGCCAAAAAATTGCCCCACCGATCCATGAGGTATAACTTCTGGGGGTGGGTGGTCGGGTAGCGAGTGAGGAGTGGTAGGGGTTTAGCAACGATTAAATTTAATTAAAAAGAAAAGACCCCCGCTAGGGCGTACGAGCAATCTATCACGAGCGATCGCCAAATTTTAACTTTGTGAGTGGGAAGTCCCACGCTGAATTACGAAGGATGGAGTAATCAGCGATGGGATGAAAACGAACTTTGCCTGATTAGGGTTGCCCTAAAGGATTTCTATCACGGATACCTCTGAGCATAAGCTTCGGGTGACTTTTGAACAGTTGAATTAAGATTCATCAAATTTTTATGCGCTAAGGGTTTCGAGGGTTGTATGATTACTTGTGGACGTAAGGTAAAAACCTGAATAGATCCGAAGTTGGGGCGTACCCATCCTAAATGTGAGTGAAAAGTAGGTCAGTAGCAGCGTCGAAAACTGCGAAGTCGAGATGTCAAATATCCAAAAGTCCAGAACCTCCAGAGCTAGGAAAATACAGCTAGAAATTGAATAACGCGACATTATGTACCGATGGTCTATCGGGGGAAGAAATTGTCTGTCAAGTCGATCTGTCGGGAAACCAACGGTGGGAGATAACATATCGTTTGTACCAACGTGTTTTAGATAAGAGGCGTAGGGCAGAAATGCCTACTCGCGAGTGTAGGAAGCCCACGCTATACTGCTTGCAGTTAGCGGTGGGAGGAAGTCACTAGGCAATCTAGTTGCTGAAACTATTACTGTATAAAAGTTAAAGCTAGAGCGCGTATTTTGCACTTGTCCCTAAAAGTTTTAGTTAATACTTACTTCGATCAAAATACCAATTTGCAAAAGAAATATAAGAAACATAGCCCATTCTAATCTTAAGATTCTCGATTCAATTCTTACTATTCTTTCTGTTCTTTTAGTCTGCTTTTTTTGTTTCTTTTCAGAGGCTATATCTAATTCTTCTTTAATATCTTTTAGGTCTTTAAGCTTTATTTCATCTATATTATCTTGCTTTCTTTTTTCAAGCATTTCGTCTATCTTTTTTTGTGACTCTTTGAGAATACGTTGCGTCTCTTCGCTTTGCTTTTTCCAGTCTCCTAAAGGTTTTAATCCAGACTTTTCTTGATTTTTCTTGTCTTTAATACTATATATATTCTCGTCTGGATTCCATAATTGGCGATATTTAACTAATTGTTTGGCAGCGTGTTCGGAGAAAAACTTAATATAAAATAGCTCTCGTTTAATATTTTCAGTTAACTCTAAATATGTATCAGTATGAGTCAGATCGAATCCATCAATTATAGGCAAAACTTTTTCTTTATAATTTTCAAGACGCTCGAATGCTGACAAAACAGAATTAAGATGACTGACACAATCTACTAACTTTTTCTGCTTGTTTAATTCAGCTTTTTCTCGGTCATCCATAATTGCCCTGAGTCCAATATTAGTCACTTTAATTAGTTAAAAGTGAGATGATTTATTCTATATGGTAAAAGACATTCTTAAATAAATATGGGTGCGATCTAGAGCCGCCTTACTGTACCATTAAAGATACAAATCATGAGAGTATCAATATGACTACTCAATTATCATCTGCTACTAATACGGCGAATCTCTACGATCGCGATTATTATCTTTGGCTGTCCCATACTGCGAACCTAATCAAGGAAGGTAAATTTGACGAGGTAGATGCAGCGAATTTAATTGAAGAAATTGAAGATATGGGTAGGAGTGAAAAGAAAGCAGTCAAAAGCAATTTAATTGTTGTCTTGCTCCATCTACTCAAATATAAGTATCAGCCAGAGAAAAGAACTAATAGTTGGAAAGCCAGTATCAGGGAGCATCGCCGTAGGTTGAGGGATGATTTTCGAGTTAGTCCCAGCTTAAAACGATATATGACAGAAGTTTTTGACGAATGTTACCAGGATGGCAGAGAACAGGCAGCCGATGAGACGGGATTACCTCTCGATACCTTTCCTACGGAGTCTCCTTTTACTCCTGACCTAGTGCTGAATCCTGATTACTTACCCGCCTGACTAACTATGACTAATAATCCTCACACTGGCTCTAGTTTCGATGATTTCTTACAAGAAGAGGGGCTATATTCTGAATGTAGCGCCATCGCCATTAAGCGAGTTTTGGCTCGTCAGCTTGAAGAGGAGATGAAAAGGCAAAATCTGACTAAAACTGAGATGGCGAAGCAAATGCAGACCTCCAGGGCGCAGTTAGATAGATTGCTCGACCCAGAGAAAACAGGAGTCAGTATTGAGACTATTACTAGGGCTGCGACCGTAGTAGGTCGTCAACTGCGAATCGAACTAGTTTAATTGTTAATCAGTAGTGGTTTACACTCCACCATCTTTGACGGATAATAAAGTACAACAAACCATCTTATATTGATGCACACTTTTTAATACATCCGTATTTATGACTATTCAGAACAAAATTACTAATGCCAGTAGCGATTACGCTCCGCGTAGCCTTCGGATCGCGAGTTAATTCTGATTTGGCTCGGTGATAAATCAGATACGACTCAAGTTAGTTACAACAGTACGGTTACTAAATTTATTGAGTTCATCGCTAAACCTTTAAGTGAGGTGAAGTTAGAGGATTTACAACTGTGGGAGCGCGGTTTAAAAGCTCGATTTAAGCCTACCACTGTAGCGAACAAAGTCCTAGTAATTAAGTCCCTGTTTAGCTTTGGGGTGAAGACTGGCTATTTAACTTTGAATGTAGGCAGCTTCCTGAAGACTCCAAAAGCCAAGGAAAATCTAGCGGAGAGGATTTTAGATGTATCTGATGTACAGGGTTTGATTAAGTATGGGGTGAGGAGCGATCGCGATCGCGTGATGCTACTTCTTATGTATGGCTGTGGCTTAAGGGTGTCTGAGGTAATTGGTTTAACTTGGAATGATTTTAAGAAACACAATGACGGCGGGAAATTAACGGTATTTGGTAAGGGAAGCAAAACTAGAATCGTAATTATTCCCGATTGGCTATGGGTGAAGGTAAAAGAGTTTGAGAAATACCATCGTGTTAATCAATATGTTTTTATTAGTCGCAATCATAACAAGATGGAGCGATCTGTGGTGCATCGGATGATTAAAAGGGCTTGTAAACGGGCTGGTATTGATGAGAGGGCATCGGCACACTGGTTAAGACATTCTCATGCCAGTCATAGTTTAGAAGCTGGATGTAATTTGAGATTGTTGCAGCAGAGTTTGGGTCATGCCAGTGTGACTACTACTGAGAGATATTTGCATATATCACAGTAACGCTGGAAGTAGTCAGTTTATTGATTTTTAGTTGACTCGATCGTGTTCATGTCAAAGGTCGATAAACCCCAGGTTTAATTCGTGACCAATGTTTACCTAAATAGGCTTTGCGACCCAGAACATTAGAAATAGAGCTACGAACTTTATTCTTTAGGGCTTTATCCCAGTCTAATTGAATTGGTTGAGGATAGAGATAATTGATTACATCATCAATCGAAAAACGTTTGGGACGATTCAGAGCGATGTATCCCTCGATTGTTTCAAACAGCGTTGGCTTTAATTTATCCGATGGAGGCAAGTCGTAAGGCTTTCGGCTTGGACTTAACAAGAGGCGATTTTCGGTAGCTACATCTGGGTTTTGTGCGATGTCAGTATGACTCATGTCATCGTCGCTCAGTTTAGCTATGTAGCACTTGTTGTCAAACTCATCACGCTCAATTAGACCTCGACTTATAGCCTCAGATAAATATAACTCGACCAACTCTACACTCAATTCTTGTTCTAGCTCAGTATTAAGTAGATGGTGTAAGTAGTTTTGATGTAATGTTTTTCCCGAATCTGAATTAGACACTGATTCAATTACTGACATCGCAATGGATAGATTGCGATGAAATTTCTTCATTTGTTCTGTCTCGGCAGCAGCCGAACTATCTTTTTCTAAGTCTGACTCGGTTGAAGGTAACAAGGATGAAGGCGCGTTGCGACCATTTAGGAGGTCGCGTCGTTGGATTTTACATCCAACGCTTGAGACGACCGTTTCAGGCACTCGTGTCCCCCGTGAAACGGGGTCGGGGTCTGAGCTTCGGTCTGAAGCCGACCCATTGTGCTGTGACCCATTGATTGACTCTAGCTCTAGATAATGAGCATTCCGACAGAGATCTTGTAATAGTAATCCAACACGCTCTCTATGTTCTTTTGCTTCCGTTGCCATTGCCAGATAATGCTCGTATCTCGATTGATAATAGCTTTCTAGATGAGTTAAAGAGTCGATTGTTGCTTCTCTTTTAATCCGTTCCATTGCTATTTACCCCGACGACATTTGGTTTTCTTTCCATTACATTCGTTACCATAGCTAGGACAACACACTGCATAACTCTTTCTTTCTACTACGCGCTCGCATCCACTACAAACGAACTTATATACACGTTCGTACATCTTTCT
Organism: Cyanobacteriota bacterium; assembly: GCA_942490675.1. Lineage (GTDB taxonomy): Bacteria > Cyanobacteriota > Cyanobacteriia > Cyanobacteriales > Xenococcaceae > Waterburya. Next base: position 13,919 of record CALNYB010000025.1, read on the forward strand.
TTGATGCTCAGATACTGTGTAGGAACGGTAGTGTTCGGTTTTGGTCCCTTGAACTGATTTTTTTTGAGCCATTACTTTCTTGACTTAGAAATGTTGTAATTGTCGATAACTTTATTGTGGCTAAGTTGGGGGCAGAAAAGCCTTTATTTCGGCAAGAGTTTTGGCAGAAGAAGCCATAGAGCTAGAGAGCTTGGGTAGCCTCGTCAACGGCAGCGATCGCTTTCTCCAAATTAATCGAAGCTGACAACTCACGACGCTTTAAATCTGCTAACTGCTGTACTTTCTCCGACTCAAATACTTGAACGTGCCAAGGGTCTTTGTGATAGATCTTTTTATCAAAGCTGTTTATCTGATGGGCGATCGCATCAAGATTAAACTGAGCCTGTTTGAGTGCTGCGAGTTCGGTCTGAAACTTTGGTTCTGGGACGGGTTTTAGTTCTCTGAGGGGTAATCTGGCGCGGGTGAGAGAAGCTTCTAACCTCTGCTTCTTGGCTTGTAGTTTGGTTCTTTCGGTAGTGCGTAGCGAAGCCATGCCGTAGGCTTATCGCTGATAATATCGCCTACATTTACGCGATCGCCTTCGACAACCTTTATATCTTCTAGGTTTGAGATATTTAGATTGATCTTGTGTCTTTTTCTAGAAGTGCTGGAACTATTTTCAAAAGTGCTGGAAGTTTCACTCATGCTACTAGAATCAGCTTGTGAACTCCCAGGATTAAAAGCGATCGCAGCAATGCCAAGCCCAATCAAGCCGTAGCTTAGATATCTATATATATTGTCAGTTTTCATCGCAGTTTACCAAGTTTGGTCATCTGCTACTGTCTTAGTCTATTGGGTGGGTTTTGGGTGTAATTTGAGTTCGGGTACGGGCGATCGCTCAATTCCCCCAGTACTCTCCAGGAAGATCCTTTTTTTTAACAGTAACCCTGCCAACTTTCTTACCTGACATTCTCAATAATTCATCACCTGAAAATTCAAAACCAAGCTTGAGTGCTATTTGTGCAACTTCATCTGCTGTTGATGAAGCTTGCACCTCATTTTTAAGTGCAGGTTCAGACTGCATTTTCTTTAAAAATGCTTCGAGTTGATCTAAAGCCATATTTGAAACTCCTATTCTCGCTATGCAGGTGTTGCGAACTTGTTGATAAGACTTATAATAGACCATCTTAAATGCTCTACATTGAATATTCATGACCGCCAAATCTTAACCTCTATATTCCCAACTGCATACTGCTCTTTCAACAATGCGATCGCCCTATCCAACCCACAATAACGCGCACTTAATCCTGTTCCCACTTAAAGCAGCCGTAGCCATTTGATTACGCTCAATGGGTATCCTGACATCTTCGGGAAAATCTACCGTCCCTGCTGGATACTACTCCTTATTTATGCCGATTGAGGTTCTGACAAAGCTTTGGCAATGGCATCTCTGACAAGTTCCTGCCAATTGTCTTTCTTCTTCAACTCTGCCAACATCGACGGTGCAACCCTCATTGATAGTTTTGCTGTTAAAGACTCAGGACGATCTGTTTTAAATCCGTATTCTTTTATTTTGGGGTTTCCCTTGGGGTTACTCATTTCGCTTCTGCACAACAATGTGTAGACATACTCATTATATTATGCGCGACCCTAATAAAGTGCGTAACGAAATATTAAGATTACTCGCTTAACAGTATGTCCACTCATTGTTAGGGCTAATATAAGATAGTCATCAAAAGACGGTTGAGAGTTTCAGAGGCTAGCAACCGCCTTGCTGACCAAACCAAGTACGAAAAATTAAACATGACTGGTTCTACCCAATTTTACAAATTAACCCTAGATAGAGCAATAGCCGATTACCGAGACGGCTTAATCACTGCTACAGGACTTCTACGTTACTACCTCAAAATCAGATACGCTCCAGGCTGGAAAATCAGGCTCAATCCTCCAGAAATCTGTTCTCTGTTGGGATTTACTAAAGCTACCTTTTACAAAGCTCTGGCTAAGTTGAAAAAACTAGGTCGGGCGGAAATTGGCAAGCTCAACCTGATTCCCCTGATCCTCACTGAAGAAGAAAATGCCCCAAAAGCAGATGCGGTAAAGGATTCTCCAACCGTAGATTCCCAGTCTCCAATCGAAGATTGCGAGTCTCCAACCGAAGAACAACAGTCTCCAACTGGAAAATCGAGTAGACCATCGGAGAATTTGACCCCGCCAAATCCACCAAAAATCAAAGCGGACAGCGATTCACCAGATTCTTCTTCAAATTCTTATCAGAGTTTTTCAGACTCTCTGTCTAATAGCCAGAGAGAGAGTTTTTTAGTCTTTTGCCAACAACAAGCGAATCAGCTACCCAAACCCCCCGTATTGGTCAAAAAATGGATTCAGAGCAACTGGTCAGAACTACGCGGTTTATGGTGTAAAAAGTCCCCCGCTGTAGCATATATGAGTGATAATATCTCACAGGAAGACTGGTACAATCACCCCCGATTCAATCGCTGGAAACGTCGCTTGGAGTGTGAGTATGAAGCACCCTATTTTATTACTTTGCTCAAAAATGGCGGTACAGAAGAGGAAAGAAGGTCTTTTGCACGATGGGCGATTGACAACGGAGTAGTTAAAGTACCAGAGGGGGTAACGATTGATGGACTTTAAAAAGTTAAAACCAATTCCCCTGCGTCCTGAATGCGAACCCGATTACGACAAACAGCTATGGCAGCCAAATTGGTGCTGTTTCTGCTGCCAGGATACGGGCTTTGTCTTAGAACGGTTAGCAGCTTATGTAATTGAAGGTTATACAAGGGGTCTGCATAAAATAGCCAAATGCCGAGCTAGTAAATGTCAAGCAGAAATTGGGGAAACATTAGAAGCAAGCGGTAGTTTGGATCGACGCTTAACCCCAGAGATTTGCGCTCGCCTGGATAATATGGAACGAGAAGAATGGGCGCAGACTTTGGCTCATCAGCATGAGGCTCAGAAACAGGCAAAAGGGTTGGTTGATGAGTTGGCTGAAAGGAAGAGTATTAGGTTGCGTCGGCGTACTTCCTCCGAAGAGATGGAGGTGAGGAGGAAGCATGAAGATGTGATTAATTTGTCTGACTACTATTAATTTGCGATCTGAGGCAAGGGGACGGGCGATCGCTAATACCCATAATTCACCAGCCCCACCAGTTTTTAGTCTTCTGCGCGGATTCGATACTGAGATAGCCCAGGCAGGATTAGGGTAAAACAGTTGTACACCCTGCTTTGTGAAAGTATCAGAGAAACAACTAAGTAGATGACCGAGAGGAAGAGCGATCGCAGCTTTAATACTGCCATGTAGGAAGAAGTAGTTTACAGCCAAACTTACCGCAGTAATAACGGCAGTAGCCAGCAGAGAATGAGTAATCGAGCGATGGGGAAAACGATCCTCAATCCAAGAACTAACGGGGTAGCAAATCTTACCTACTGTCGAAGTTGTGGTGTCGATATCGGGAATCTGTGAACCAAGAATAGCCAAACCTAATGGTAAAGGTTGACCAGTTCCCAGGATTAAAGATGTTCCTGATAGTGCGATCGCACAATGCGTAATTGCCATCATCGCGGGTAAAGAGGTGAGTTACTTTACCAGTTTGGGTTTTGGTAGGGCGATTGGCAGTTATTTAGCTCACTTTCAGAAACCTAAACTTTGACGTTTTTACTATTTTTGTTTTGTCTCGTTCAATTTCTTCGTCTAATGAAAGTGGGGGGCTGAAAACTACCTGTCCATGCTGACTATAGCTTCTTTCATCATGTGGTTATAGTTTTAAAACACGCCCTAGGTATTATTTTATTCCTCACACTTTCTTTATCTTTTTTTGTCAGACTTATTTATAGAGAAATAACAAGAGCATCTTTTAAAAAAGCTTTTAATACAATTTGAGCTTTAATCTAAATTTCAGGGTGATGCTATGGCGATACAATCCGATAGAGAATATCAACAACCAGGTAGAGAATATAAATACCATGTCTTCCTAGCTCACAGTAGTAAAGACAAAGAATTTATAAGAGAGATATATTATGCTCTCAGAGATAGACAATTAACGCCATGGTTTGATGAGGAAGATAAGCGACCTGGTCAGTCCAATTTTCAAGAACTTCAGACAGCAATTTTAAATTCCAGAGCTAATGCTATTTTTATTGGTAAAACAGGATTGGGAGATTGGCAGAAAGAAGAAAGCGGATTAATACTGGATCTATATGCAAGAAAAAGAATACCTCTAATACCTGTTCTATTACCAGGTGTTGATAATATTCCTCCAGAATTTGAAGACCAATTATCTTTTATTGCACAGTATGGGTGGGTAAAATTTCATCAAAGTGTCAATGAGGTTGAGTCATTAGATAAATTAATGTGGGCAATTACTGGAAGAAAGTTTGTTAGAGAACCTTACGGTATTCTTGTAAATGTTCATAAACCTCAGCCAAGTTGTTTTCTGGCAATGCCTAAGACTGGGTTAGATTTAGTTTATCAATCCGTCAAAGAAGCTGTTAGCCATGTAGTACCTCATCAATTTTCTTCTAATACAATCCAAATGTTTCAAGCTAGAAGTGATCGTGATGATCATTTTGTAGAAGATATATCTGAGATTATTAAAGTTATTCGTTCCTGTGAGCTAGTTATAGGTGTATGTCTTTCACAAGATGAGGATTTTTCTCCAGATTTAGATGTAGCTTATGAGTTGGGATTGGCTCATGCATTAGGAAAACCTCTTTGTCTTATCACTGATGGATCGAATCATCATCTTTCAAATTATATTCTTCGAGACATACCAGACAATGACCTTTTGAAATATGAACCTACTAAATCGAATAAACCAAACTCTCTAAGTTACGATTTGAGAAAAAAATTACCAAGTATTATTGATTCTTTAGCGTATCCATATCTAGTGGAATCTACCGATCCGGATATTATCGCTATTGAGTGGAGACAAATGCAATGTTTACTTCCTGAATTTCGAGCTAATTTTTGCAAGTTCTTGAATTTTTCTTCAGATATTCAAAAACGTTTTTTAGACCTTAAGGACTCACTTATTCACCTTTATAGAGAACTTGAAGATATTGATAGCTCATTTGATGCATTGGATAGTGATGACATTATTAAGCGAGAAGTTAGAGATGTTTTTAAGGCTTGGAAAGATTACACTAAAATCTATCATGATACATATGATCTTCAGGATGATCCTACGCATTTATTTGGTTTGTTAAGCGATCCAAATTTTAAACACCTTGATGTATCGCTTGGTTTCAAGAGAAATCAGGAATTGACAGATTCAGATGCTATTCAAAGAGCTCAGAGGAAGTATGGAGGGATGGCTAGAATAATCACTCAAAAGTATCCTGAGCGACATAAGCTTTTATCAGATGTTCTTGCTTACGAGAAAGATGAAAGTGAAGATGAATATGTCGAGAGGATTTTTGAGACTTTTAAAAAGGATGATACTGCCGCAAATCAGTTGAAGAAAGATGCTAAGTATTTGATGAATGACCTCATTTCGGATGGAATTTATAACCGAGCAGATCAAATTGTGAGTATGCTAACAAAAATGATTCGTAACCGTTCAGGGGGTAACGGCAGAATGAGGGTTTCAGGCACTCAAACCGAAGAATTTAGCCCTGTTCACCCAAGTTTCTAGGCTGAGCGATGGCTCAAACCCTATTAACTTCATCACCCCCCTGAACGGTTACAATGATTCACTTTACTATAGGAGGTTGAACATGACTGGAGCAGTTGTTGTAGCTAGTCCTTTGGATTTTTCCTCAATTAAGCTACGTCATCAAGAAATATACGACAAAATCAGTAATAGTTATCCATCACTATCTTCAGAAGAGAAAATCGTATGGCTAAATAAAAGTAAAAGCCTTATTGATGATCTGAAAGAGTTTGCTGCTAAGGTCAATTCAGTTGATGATTACTATTGGCTTGAAACTGCTGTTTTTGAATTAGATGAGGCTTTTTCACTGATTATTGATGCACCAGAAGAAATTCTAGAAATTCTTGAACAAAATGAGGAATCACTTAAACAAATTGAGGCGTTGTTAAACGAGAGGAAAACTTCCAAAGAATTAGTTTCTCCTCTTCGTCGGACATTTTCAAGAGACTATCTTGAGAAAATTGCCTATCAATTAAGTGAAGCTAGAAAATTAGAATTTCTAGAAGAATTACGTCGTCTTTTAGATAAAACTTCTCCAAGTGATTTAAAACAGTTTCTGGATTATCTATCAAATGGTATCCCTCAGATGAATTCAGAAGATCAGATAGACAGAGATTGGCTTAATGCCTGTGTTTATTTTTCACTTCGGGTGTTAGATGGAAGACCTAATCTTTCTTCTCAAGTTCAGCCTGATTTGTACCACTATCTTGAGGAGGTATGGTTAGAGGATGTTCAACGTTTAAAAGCTTATCAAATTTGGTGTACTCGTAATAGACCGTGGCAGTCAGAACTTTTCTCAAGAGAAGCTGATTATTTTAGAGGATGTGAAGAAGTTTTTGATTATCTTTTTGATTCTCGGCTTAAAACTTCCCTGTGTCGTTTTAAAGATTTAGAGGATTATTTGAAAAACCGTTGGTTGTCGGAATCAGGACATCTTCTCCGAGATAAATTTGGTAATTTAGCAGGCAAATCTCGTAAGTTAGTAGAAATAAAATCTTATTATCTTTGGAAAAAGTTGGGAATACCAGATGAACAAAAAAACTGGTCAACTGCCGTAAGCTACGTTGAGAATTTTTATGGCAACATAATACCTGCAATAAAGGATAATAATTCAGAAAGTATTGCCCGAGTCAAGGCTGCGATTCTATCAGAGATAGATCCTAATCATAGATACATTGTCAACTGTTTTGAATTAGCACTTATTGCTTATTTTGTTAAATAAAAAGTGTCTAACGTTAATTGATTGACAAGTTTTTTTGACTGTAGATTCTTATTGATATTTTATTTACTAGTTATTTTAAAATATTTGCTTCTAGTAATAGTTAATTATGTCAAATTTTAAACAAGTTAAGGTGAATTTCAATTTGCCTTATATTGGCGGAATTGAAGGAATTTGGGAGCCTGACGAAAGTGAAAGAAATGCAGCTTGGGAGCTTTACATTGAGTTAATTACTCGTATTTCTGTTGCAGAACTTAAGCCTGATGAGGGTTTACTGCGAGAAGCACTTACTTCTCTGTACCATTTATTCGGTATTACTAGAGATATCTTACGTAAATATGGTTCTTCAGTGGCTCGCCCTAAAAATGATAGTTATATTTCATTTGGTTATCTAGCGGTGGCTATTCTTAACATTGTATTGCGTCCATTTTTATCAAAATGGCATCCTTTACTATTAGATCATGAAGTTAGTAAGTCTGATTCAATATCTTCTTTTGAGCATGAAAAAAAGTGGGGCAAGAATGAAGCATTAAGGAGAGAACTTAATCGAGTGAATATAATTTTATTTCAATATGCAGATATACTTGCTGAAGTAACAGATGTACCATCATTAATTATTCAAAGATAAGGATTCAATCAGAGTAAGGGTTTGAGGGGGATATGATAGTAAAAATCAAGAATCGTTGCCATACCCCATCTCGGCGCAATGCCAATTACTACTTTTCACTGCCCTAACCTCTTCCTCGCTCCTTTAACACTCCCCAACTGTTTCAGAGCCATTCCCGTCACCAAACAACAGCCACCAGTAATATAAAGTCCTCTATTACCTGTACCTAATCCTACAAACCGCACGATACCAAAAGCCATCAGTGCAGCAATGATAATGGGCATAATCACCACGTACTGAGTATGTTCTGGTTTATCCTGCTTCAGTCCCAGGGCTTCATTCTTGATGATTTTCCGAGCCAGCATGGGGTTACGACCTGCTAGGGGTTGAAGTTCTGCCAGACGAGATTTACTAATCTGTAGTCCCTGTTTCTCTGCCTCTGCTGACATCACTTCTCGAATATGGCGATCGCTTGGTAGATCCAATTCAATCTCCAACATATCCAGAAAGATATCTCTCCCAGGATTAGCCACAGCAAAACAGACCACTCTCGCCCCAGCAGAAATCATGTCTTCTAGCCAGTACCTAATGGAAGTAGTCAACCGTTTGGCTTCAGGGAATATCAATAAAGTATCTTCACCAGAGTTGATTAATATCTCTTCCTTGAGAGCATCGACGGTCATAGGGTTTCCCTGGTCATTTTCCGTCGGGCAACCTAACTGCATGGCGATCGCTACAAAGAACTTTTTCAAACTCCCCTTGTACGTGGCTATGGCAGCCTGAAACTCCCCTGACATTTCATCATGGAGAGCCAGGGCAAAATCAGTTTTACCCGTACCCGCTTCACCGAGGACGATTACCGAATTTCCAGCAGCGATCGCATTACAAACCTTGTTGAAGTTATCATCGTCCCTGAAATTTACTCTGACGCCTGTGCCTGTGCCTTTTGGCTGCGATGTTGAGCCAGTATTTTGCTGGCTAAATCGGCGGGTGTCCACTTTGGGTTGACTGCTTCCCTCACTGCTGCTAATTTCTCTTTCAGGTCAGGTGGTAAATCATCTTCGGTCATTTGATTCGCTAACCCCCTAATTAATAAGTCAGGTGTTGCCAACTCACGAAGTTTTACTTCCTGCGCTCCTCTCATCAACTGATTGAAGTCAAATGTAACTGTAGGTTCTTCAGGTTTTACATAGATATCATTTTCGGCTTCCCTACTATTAGAAACCAGATCGTTACTATCATCAACCTTAACGATTGAACTATTATCAAAACCGTTCCGCTTTCCTGTCTCAACTACGTGATTTCTTAAGCTTCTAATTTTATCTGCTTGCTCGATTGTGAGATAAGCTTTACCATCAGAATCTTTCTCTGGAGTGATATCTAGATATCGTAAGTCTTTGTAGTAGGCATCTTTTTTAATATTAAGTTCCTCCATTAGCTCATCGGGACGGATGGAATTAGTAGGTGCAGAATTCTGGGTCATAGTAGCGAATTTATGTAAAAAAACTTTTTTTCTTATGTACATAATATGAAAACTTCTCACAAATTTTTATGACCCACATCACAGAATTCGCTACCGACCCCCAGAAACACCCCGAACCGCTCTGATTCATTTTGTAGCTCTATAAGTTACGTAAAATTCAATTGCCTTGCTGGGGTGAAAATAGAAGCAGGATTTTTAGGTGATGGGCAGAGGTAGGTGTGAGGTGAAGTGATGAAGTTGGACGGACAAGCTAGACGACAGTTGAGTTTCAAAACGAAATTTACTTTTCTAATCTTTGCTACTGCTGTGGGGGCTAGAGATTGTCTTAGTTGAGTTTCAATATGGTTTGAACTGTTTAACTTTTTAACTCTTAAAAATATTAGACATTTGACCTTTTAAGATATTAAGTTATTAAGTTATTAACTCAATTAAATATTAAGTTTTTAGACGTTAATGTGTTCTTAGGTTTAAATGGTTAACGTAACAAGGTATTAGACCTTTATAGGATGCTATGTTGAAAATTGCCGTGTTTAATTTCAAGGGCGGTACAGGGAAAAGTACCACTACCCTTAATTTAGGTGCTTGTTTGGCTACCGCGAAGCGCAAGGTATTGTTGATTGATTTGGATGGACAGAGAACCCTAAGTTTTGGCTTGGGTTTAGATGGTGAAGCACCGACGGCGTTAGATTGGTTGAGTGATGGTGAGGTTCAACCCTTGGCAACTAAGACTCTTAACCTCTCTTTGATACCTGGAGACATAGGAATGTTTCAACTAGATGCGGAGTCGGATCTATTTACTCCTGCACTGAATAAACTAAAGGACTTCGATGTCTGCTTGATGGACTGTTCCCCTGGTTTGGGTATCGCTTCGGTACAGGCAATCTTAGCCAGCGATCGCGTGTTGATGCCTGTCATCTGTGAACCTGCGATCTTAAAAGGATTATCCGAGGCATTACAGCTAATCAAAGGAGAACGCCCAGATGTTCCCATTGATGTCGCTAGAGTTAGATATCGCTCTAAATTAGTCATCACCAGAGAAGCCGATAACTTACTCACCGAAGCAGCAGCCGAATCGGGCTATACCCTGTTTAAAACCCTCGTGCCAGAAAACATCTCCGTCGCAGAAGCGATCGCCCAACAGATACCCGTCATCGACTACGCACCGCGATCGCCTGGGGCTAAAGCCTATCAATCACTGGCAGTTGAATGTGTGAGGTTATGGAAATGAACGACAGAATGAAGGGAATGAAGCTAGGTAACTTCTCAGGTATTAAAAAACCCCAACCAGAAGCTACTAAACCACCTGAACCAACACCTGAACCAGAAGCAAAGCCAACTGAAGTCAAACCTGCCCAAACTAGTAAATCTAAGGCTAAAGTGCTAAAAAAAACATCAGGTAAAAAACTGGTCACGGTGAATATCAAAATCAGAAAAGACCAAAAGGCATGGCTCACAGATACCGCTAGCACAGTAAGAGAAAACAATACAGAACCAGTACCACCAGCAGAAAGGGTATATCCGCAGCATTTGATTGGTGTTGCGATCGATTTGTTAGAAGCTGCGGGGGTTGATTGGGATGAGGTTAGGAATGTTGAGGAGTTGAGAGAACATCTAAACCTTTGACAGCTTCTTTACTTTGTAGTATTTTAAATACTATTTGTAGTATGTAGTCAAAAATTTTCCGAGCCAAGGGCAAGAGGGCAAGAGAGAAGAGGGCTATGTAGCCCTGGGGACGACACACACAACACGGAAACCGATAAAGTAGCAACGATTCTCGCGCGTAAAGATGAGGCGAGTCGCCGAACGGCAGTACTCTGGAATGTCGTACCATGAGCCACCGCGTATTACTTTATTACTACTAACTTCTGAAACCCATGCACTGCCATCATTTGGCGCGCCTTGATAGTTTTTATGCCAGTCATCTTCACACCATTCCCAGACGTTTCCGTGCATATCACAGAGTCCAAAATTATTAGCAACTTGGAAATATCCTACTGGGGTTGTTTGTTGTCTAAAAATGCCCTTTAATCCTCTTCCATAATTCCCTGGATAGACTTTGCCTTCATATTCCCAATCTGTTCCTCTGTAGTTAGCCAAATCGGTACTAATCGTTTCTCCAAAATGGAATGGTGTAGTTGTGCCAGCACGGCAAGCATATTCCCATTCTGCTTCGGTAGGTAATCTGTATTCTTTTCCTGTTTCTCTTGAAAGGCGATCGCAGAACTCTTGAGCATCTGACCAAGATACTTTCTCTACTGGTCTTATCCATCTATCTATTCCTTCGTAGTCTTCCTTGAAGAAAGAAGGATCTGGGTCTAATTCTCTCTCTACTGGCTCTAATTCTGCCACTGCTTTCCATTGAGCCTGGGTGATAGGATAGCGTCCCATGTAGAAGCTGGTGACAGTTACTTGATGCTGTGGTCTTTCACAGTCATAGCTGCGGGTTTCTTCTTTTGGTGAACCCATCATAAATGTGCCATCAGGTATAGCAATCATCTCTAAATTGATACCATTACCCAAATCTTGGGTGAAAGATTGAGCTTGAGCTTGAACAAAGGGTCCATATTGATATGCGATCGCCCTTTCTAAATTTTCCAACCCGTCTGCTTCCCAATAGTCGAGCCATTGAATATCTCGCAGATTTAATCCATACTCATCCTGTCTCAGGTCGGGAATCTCACATTCATCCAACCGCAGCGGGATGATATAAATCGTCTCCTGCGGCATTTCCGCATATTTGTTGAGGGCAAGTTTAAACTCTTTCTGAACAAATCCTCGTTTGGCAATCGAACGCTGAGAAAGGCAAGCAATGAACAGTTGACT